>JBQEFB010000008.1:0-113665 GCA_052107635.1 Marinomonas sp.
AAGTAATCAATCTTAATCAAAAAACTTAGATTAAGGGAGTCCAATTATCTTGTTAATCCCATAATGACATGATATTGGTTTGATTCTTTATAGAGCGTCGTTATTTGCCGCTGACTAAATGCATTATTTAGCAAGGTATCAAAATCATCTACTGAGATACCTAAACGTTCGGCGGCATCTCGGTTAATAACAATCTGTACTTCTTGTCCACCATTTTGCTGATCGGAATCGACGCCACTGAGTTGTGGTAATGCGCTTAATGCCGTTTTTATTTTAGGCGACCATAGTCGTAACAAATCTAAATTATCTGATTGTAAACTAAGCTGGTAGGTCGCATTAGCGCTTCGTCCTCCAACCTTAATATCACTGGCAGCATGAAGAAATAGACTGCCATCGGCTAGCTGCTGGGATTTTTGATACAAACGGTTAGCGACTTCTGTTGCACTGTCATTGCGTTCATCAATGGGCTTTAAGCGGACAAAAAACTGACCGGTATTACGTGAGCCCTGATGAGCACTACTGATTGCACTCATTACCTTGTCGACTGCAGGATCATCTTGAATCATTTGCGAGTATTTTCGCAAACGAGGCTCCATCGCCGCGAAGGAAGTAGCTTGGTCAGCACGTACTATCCCAAATAAAATCCCCGTATCTTGATCTGGAAAAAAACCTTTTTGAATAATGCTGTAAAGATAAGCATTGAGGAAGATGGTTGCCAACAAAATGACGATGGTTAAGCGTTTGTGTGTTAGTACGGAGTCTAGGGTTTTTCTGTAACCATTTTGTAGCTTGATAAAAAACTTTTCAATGAGGTTATAAAGCCAAGGTTGTGCTTTTTCTGTGGTTTTACGACGTAGCATACGAGAGCATAGCATCGGTGTCAGAGTCAGTGATACCAACATAGAGATAACCAAAGAGACTGATAAGGTGACGGCAAATTCTCGTAATAATTGGCCAATCACACTCCCCATAAAGAGCAAAGGAATAAATACGGCAATCAAAGACACCGTCATGGCTAAGACCGTAAATCCTACTTCTTGAGCACCTCTGAGCGAGGCTCGTACAGGACCTAACCCCTCTTCTATATGTCGCGAGGTATTTTCTAATACAACGATAGCATCATCGACCACAAAGCCTGTAGAAACGATAAGCGCCATTAACGACATATTGTCTAAGCTATAACCAAGTAGATACATGACAGCAAAAGTGCCAACTAAAGAAACAGGTAATGCCATAGCTGGAATGAGTAAGGCACGACCATTACGTAAAAATAGAAACACCACAGCGATCACTAACGCCATGGCTATTAATAAGGTACGTTCTGTTTCATGTAAGGCCGAACTGATAGTCGGTGAACGGTCTAGCATTATATGCAACTCTGCGTCCTCAGGGAGGATTTTTTGAAACGCGGGTAACTGTGCTTTGACAGCTGCAATCGTGGAAAGAATATTGGCATCAGAAGATTGCGTTATACTAATATTAATAGCAGGTAAATTATTGTAGTAGCCTACGTTAAAGCGATTTTCTACACCATCTGAGACGTTAGCGACATCTGATAAGCGGATAGCTGCGCCATCAATATAGGTAATGATCAATTTACTAAAATCGACAGCATGCAATATCTGGCTGTTGGAATTGACCATCCAAGCGTTTTTTTCACCTTGAATAATGCCTTTTGGCTCATTATTGGTAGCATTAACAATGGCTTCGCGCACGGTATCTAAAGCAATACCGTAATGGGTTAAGGCTTGAGGGTGTAGGTCAATTCTAACTGCAGGTAAGGAGCCACCAAACAAAGATACTTCATTAACCCCTTGTGTTTGAGCGAGACGAGGTTCTAATTGAGTTGATGCAAAATCATAAAGCGCACTAGGCGCTAAAGAGTCAGAAGTTAAAGACAATACAAAAATAGGCGCTGATGAAGGATTTATTTTGTCGTACGTCGGTGATGTCGTCATGGCACTAGGCAATAAGCTTTCAGCTGCATTAATGGCAGCTTGAACATCTCGTGCCGCACCATTTATGTCCTTGTCTATATCAAATACCAAGACAATAGCGGTAGAGCCTTGAGAACTTGAAGACGTCATTTCGCTAACCCCAGCAATTTGGCCTAACGTGCGCTCTAGTGGGGTCGCAACGGTCGCTGCCATCGTTTCTGGACTTGCACCAGCTAAACTTGCGCTGACTCTGATAACAGGTATTGTTAATGTCGGCAAACTAGATACAGGTAACGCTAGGAAGCTTAAGCTACCTAGCACCATGATAGCCATGGTAATTAACCAGGTAGCTACTGGACGAAAAATAAAAATGCGTGACAAGTTCATTACACAGACCTTGTCTTATTTTGCTTTTTAAGGCGTCGACGGTGGTAGATTAGCTTATCAAATAAAAGATAAATTACGGGCGTTGAGAACAAGGTCAGTAGCTGGCTTAATATTAAGCCACCAACAATGACTAACCCCATGGGTTGACGGAGTTCAGCTCCAGATCCTTGTGCGAGCATTAACGGTAAGGCGCCAAATAATGCGGCCATCGTCGTCATTAGAATAGGACGTAAACGCAATAAGCAAGCTTGATGAATGGCCTCACGAGGTGCTAAATGTTGTTCTTTTTCGGCCTCTAAGGCGAAATCTATCATCATAATCGCGTTCTTTTTAACGATACCAATCAATAATATCACCCCGATAAGAGCGATTAAATTAAAGTCTGTATCACGTAATAACAAAGCGATAAAAGCCCCAATAGCGGCCGTGGGTAATGTTGATAATATGGTCAGTGGGTGAATAAAACTCTCATATAGAATTCCTAGAACGACATACATGGTTAACAAAGCGGCGACGATTAGCCATAAGGTATTGCCTGTCGAGTCCTCGAAAGCAGAAGCGGAACCTTGATATTTCATGGTTAGACTAGTAGGGATATTCAGCGTTGCCATCGTATCACGAATAACTTGTTGTGCTTGTTCTAGTGAATACCCTTCTGCAATATCAAATGAGACAGTGACCGCTGCAATTTGTCCTAGACGTGCTTTCATTAATGCACCCGTCTTTTGCGTTATTGTGGCGACCTCTGTTAGATGTACCATAGGGGGATTTTCAGAATCACTACTTGCGGTTCCAGAGAGATAAATTTGATCAAATGTATCTGTGGCTTGCAGTGTGCTTGGAGGGACTTCTAAGACGACACGATACTGATTAGATTGTGTGTATATTGTCGAGATCAAACGCTGACCAAAGGCATTGTACAGCGCGGTATCTATGTCTGCTGCTGTAATACCATAGCGTGCCGCGATGTCTCTGTGAATGGTGACATAACTGACTAAACCTTGATCTTCTAAGTTACTGATAACATGTTGAAGTTCTGGCTTATTTTGTAATGCTTTTAGTAAGGTCGGTGTCCATTTTGCTAGCTGAGTACTGTTGGTATCGTCTAACGTAAATTGATATTGGCTCGGTGTGATTTGATCATCAACCGTGAGGTCCTGCTGAGCTTGAAGATAAAGCTGGATCCCAGGGATATCAGCGACGCGGTCTCGTAAGCGTTTAATGATGGCTGGTGCACGGTCAGTACGATCATCAAAGTCCTTTAGATTAATCTGTAACCGGCCTCGGTTTAAGCTGATGTTTTGCCCATCGACACCGATCGTAGCTGTAATGCTATTAATGTCTTTATCTTCTAGTAAGCGGGTTACTACGGCTTGCTGGCGTTTGGTCATTTCTTTAAAAGAAACGTTGTCTGAAGCCACGGTAATACCGCGAATGGTTCCTGTATCTTGTGTCGGAAAGAAGCCTTTAGGTACAATTATGTATAAGCCTATAGTGACTAATAATAGGCCGAATATGGCGATAAGAGCGATATTTTGATGGTTTAGAACCTTTGTTAATGAGCGATCATAGAGCGCAATAATACGGTCGAATACCTGCCCTCCTTTTTTATAAAATCGGCTTTGCTCTTCCTCTGGAATATACCGTAATAAATAGGCGCAAAGCATTGGCGTTAAGGTCAGAGATATGACCATAGAGACTAAGATAGACACCGATAAAGTAATAGCAAATTCACGGAATAAGCGACCGACAACATCCCCCATAAACAACAGAGGAATCAACACGGCAATGAGTGAAAAGGTCAGAGATATGACGGTAAAGGCGATTTGCTTTGAGCCTTTTAAAGCCGCTTGAAGTGGTGATTTCCCCTGTTCTATATGGCGCGATATGTTTTCGACAACAACAATAGCGTCATCAATAACAAAGCCTGTTGCAATAGTAAGTGCCATTAAGCTCAGGTTATTGATACTAAACCCAGCCAGATACATCACCACAAAGGTGCCGATCAAAGACAAAGGTACCGCAATACTAGGAATTAGAGTGGCGGCTAGGTTACGTAAGAAGAGAAAGGTCACCATGATGACTAAGGCGATAGAGAGCATTAATTCAAACTTTACATCACTAATAGATGATCGAATTGTTTGAGTTCGGTCTGATAATACGGTGAGTTTGATGCTGTTTGGTAACAAGGTGCGTAGTTGCGGTAATTTAGCTTCAATATTATCAACAACATCAATCACATTAGCACCAGGTTGGCGCTTAACCTGAATAATAATTGCTGGTTTGCCGTTGGCAGTGGCAGATAAGTACGTATTTTCACTGCCAGAAACCACGGTTGCCACGTCTTTTAAACGCAGAGGAGCGTTATTCTCGTATTTTAAAATGAGCTGAGCATACTGATCGGCGGTTGCTAATTGGTCGTTTGCATCGATGGTAATGGAGTGGTATTTGCCATCAAATCCCCCTTTAGAGGTATTAACATTGCTGTTGTTAATCAGCGTATAAATGTCTTCTAGAGTTAAGTTATGAGCCGCTAACGCTCTAGAATTAGCTTTAATACGGATGGCTGGCTGGTGGCCACCTGCTAGTGTTACTAAACCTACGCCTGAAATTTGTGCAAGTTTTAGAGCAACACGTGAATTAATAAGATCCTGAATGGTAGTGAGCGGTAAAATGTCAGAGCTGGCCGCTATGGTTAATACTGCACCATCGGCAGGGTTCACTTTTTTATAACTTGGAGAATTGGGTAAATCAGAGGGTAAAAAGCTACTGGCGGTATTAATCGCGGCTTGCACTTCTTGCTCAGCTACATCGAGTGCAAGAGAAAGGTCAAATTTAAGCGTGATGATAGACGCCCCACCTGAGCTGGTGGAATACATTTGGTTTAGCCCAGACATTTCCCCTAACTCTTGTTCTAGAGGTGCCGTGACAGCGGTCGCCATTACATCAGGGCTGGCCCCTGGGTATAAGGTGGTGATTTGTATGGTTGGATAATCTACTTCTGGCAGTGCGGAAACAGGCAATAGTGAATAAGTCAAAGCCCCAGACAAAAGTATGGAAAACATTAATAATAACGTTGCTACTGGTCGTTCAATAAAGAGCCGAGAGGGGTTCATTTATTGTCCTTTGCTTGCGTCATTATTTTTACTTTACTGCCATCAACTAAGTTATCGACTCCCGTGGTGACAAGCTGCTCACCTGATTTAACCCCCGAAAGAGCAACGACTTGGTCTTCGTTATAAACAGGACCTGTATCCACGGTTTGTTTGCGGACCTTATTATCTGTGTCAATGATGAACACAAAATTACCGGCATCATTGAGTTGTATTGCGGCTTTAGGGATAACAACAGCTTGTTGTAATTGTTTTGTTTGCATACGAACATTAACGAACTGATTGGGATAGAGTATTTCGTTATCGTTGTTAAATACCGCTTGTAATGTGATGGTTCCAGTATCGGTATCAATGCTATTACTGATATTTTCTAACATCCCCTGTGCTAATTTTTTTTCCCCTGTTTGGTTAAACAGAGTGACAGGAAACGCTTTTTTCTGGCGTACACCTTGGAGTACTTCTTGGAGGTTCGCTTGAGGAATATTAAAGGTCACTGTGATGGGGTTAATCTGTGTAATCGTCACAATTGAGGTTGAATCCCCTGTAATTAAATTACCTTGGTCGACATCTAAGAGACCAGTATAACCACTGATTGGCGCTTCTATTTTTGCGTACTCAATATTCAGCTGAGCGGAAGCTATTTGGGCTTTATCGGTTGCTACAATACCTTGATATTGCCCAACGGTAGCGGCTTGTTCTTGGACGTTTTGATCAGAAATAGAGTTTTCTTTAGCGAGGTTCTTATAGCGTTTTAACGTTGCTTGTGCGCTTTTTAATAACGCCATATTTTGCGCTAATTCACCTTGGTATTGGGCTAAGGTTGCACGGTAACTACGGTCGTCAATTTGCGCGAGTTGATCTCCTGCGTTTACGTACTGGCCTTCAATGAAAAATACTTTGGTCATTTCACCAGTCACTCGACTGGTGACTGTGACGGAAGTGTCGGCTTCTACGGTACCTAAGGCATCTAAATAGACAGCTACATTGGCCGTATTAGCGGTATCAGCATAGACGGATGTTAGTTGATTTTTATTTGCGCCTTCTCGAGAGCCTCCTCGAGAACCTCCATGTCCACTATGAGGTGGTCCGGGGCGTTTATCTTGCGACATGTCGGTATTTTTTTCTGAGGACAAAGAGTGCCATCCGTACCAGCTTCCTCCTATTATTAGCATAACGAGAATGACTAAAAAAAATCGAGATTTTTGTATTGATCGGATTGTCATTTGTGCTTCTCTGCCTTCAGGGTAGGATTATCAAACCAAGATAAATAAAATTCTATTATTGCTATATTTCAAATAAGTATCATTCTATATAAATATTGACTAATTCTATGAATTATCTTGTTCTCAACAATCCTTTTTACGCTTTTTTACATAAAGCACGGAAGTGAGGTCGTTGATTGACGCTACTTTCTGTATGAAGAGTGGTGTGGGGTAAGCTATCGTTTTTTAGATAAGTGATTTGACTGATGCACTGGCCAACAGAACGTCGCCCTGTTGGCCAGCTTAATTACTTACCAATACAGAATGAGCCGAAAATACGTCCTAGTAAGTCATCACTAGTAAATTCACCAGTAATTTCACTCAACGCTTGCTGGGCTTCTTTAAGATCTTCTGCGAGTAATTCGCCAGCACCATAGCCATGAAGTTGCTCGTTACCCGCCATTAAAAAGCGATTTGCTTTATTAAGTGCTTCAATGTGACGACGACGTGCAATAAATCCACCTTCAGTCGTGCTGTCGAAGCCCATAATGGCTTTTAGGTGTTCCGTTAAGTCAGTGATGCCCTCTCCGGTTTTAGCCGACAGAGAGATCACAGGAATGCCATTAATGGTTTCTGTTCCAGTCGCTTCTTTTGTTAAATCGACTTTATTACGCACGAGTGTTAGATGCTTAGTGTCACCAAGCTGCTCGATGAATTCGGGCCAGATTTCGTTTGGGTCTTTACTTTCTATCGATTGGCTATCGATCATCATTAAAATACGGTCTGCTTTATTAATTTCATCCCAGGCACGTTGAATACCAATGCGTTCTACTTCATCTGGGCTCTCTCGTAAACCTGCGGTATCGATGATATGTAGAGGCATGCCGTCAATATGAATGTGCTCGCGTAACACATCACGTGTTGTGCCCTCAATACTGGTCACAATCGCCGACTCTTTACCAGATAAGGCATTGAGTAAGCTGGACTTTCCTGCATTTGGTCGTCCTGCAATAACGACATTCATCCCCTCACGAATTAAGGCACCTTGGCTTGCTTCTTTTAATACCTCATGCAATTTCGTGTGAATACCAGCAAGTTCATTAGCGACTTTGCCATCACCGATAAAATCAATTTCCTCTTCTGGGAAATCGATCGCGGCTTCAACATAAATACGTAAATGAATGAGAGCTTCAACCAATTCGTTAATGCGTTTAGAAAAGGCCCCTTGTAAGGAGCGTAAAGCACATTTAGCGGCTTGCTCTGACGAACTATCGATTAAATCTGCAATGGCTTCAGCTTGCGTTAAGTCCATTTTATCATTCAAAAAAGCACGCTCAGAAAATTCACCAGGACGCGCTAAGCGAGCGCCTAATGTCACACAATGAGTGAGCAGCATATCCATAATGACAGGGCCACCGTGTCCTTGTAACTCAAAGACATCTTCTCCAGTAAAGGAGTTTGGACCAGGGAAATAGAGTGCGATACCTTCATCGAGTTGCTCATTATTGGCATTGTTGAAGGGCACATAATGGGCATAACGTGGTGTTGGCTCAAAGCCGACTATCGTTTTGGCAATGGCACTGCTTTTGGGACCAGATAAACGAATAATACCTACGCCGCCACGGCCGGGTGCGGTCGCTTGAGCTACGATAGTGTCTTGGTCAATGGCGTATTGAAAGTCGGTCATAATAACGCTCTGTACTGTGGCTTTTAAAGTGAAAGTAATAGCAAGATGACCATTGTCCGTTAGCATGGAGAGCATGGCAATCTAAACATAAAAAAGGCCTCCCGAAGGAAGCCTTTTTAAAGAAAGTAGCAATCAAAAACCGTGACTAGCTTTCTTTTTCAATACGCTTGGTAATGACGTATTGCTGGATAATAGACAAGCTGTTGTTGGTTACCCAGTAAAGAACAAGACCTGCTGGGAACCATAAGAAGAAGAAGGTAAAGGCAACAGGCATTAACTTCATCAAACGTGCTTGCATTGGATCCGGAGGTGTCGGGTTCAGCATTTGCTGACAGAACATACTCAGACCCATCAAGATAGGCAATACAAAATACGGGTCCATAACGGACATGTCATGTATCCATAACATGAATGGCGCATGGCGTAATTGCACTGATTCCATTAATACCCAGTACAAAGAAAGGAACACAGGCATCTGTACCAAAATAGGTAAACAGCCACCGAGTGGATTGATCTTTTCTTTCTTATAAAGGGCCATCATGGCCGCAGACATTTTCTGACGATCACCACCGTGTTGTTCTTTTAGCTTGGCAATTTCAGGACCGAACTTGCGCATTTTCGCCATTGAACGGTAACTTGTCGCAGACAGTTTGAAGAAGATTGCCTTCACACAAACTACGATCAAGATAATAGAAATACCCCAGTTAATCACCACAGATTGAATCAAGGTCAATAACCAGAAGATCGGCTTAGCCAACCACCACAACCAGCCGTAATCGACGGTTAGATCAAGGTTTTCAGCCGTTGCTTCAAGGTGTTCTTCGAGTTTAGGGCCGACAAAGAATGTCGAGCTTAAGGTGCCTTGTTGGCCAGCGGCAACTTCTACTACAGAGCCGGTAAACCCAATTAGATTAAAGTCACCATTAGTACGAGCTTGCAAGGTAAATTTCTTACCTTGTTCAGGAACCCAAGCGGTAACGAAATAATGCTGAAGTACGGCTACCCAACCTTTTTCTGAAGAGATTTTAACTGGCTCATCTTTCATTTTAGAGAAAGAAATTTTGCTGTATTTAGTCTCTTCATTCGAAATAGCGCCACCTAGGTAAGGTTGTAAGCCCATGCTAGTTGCTTTACTCGGATCAGGAGAGTTATCGCGTTTGATTTGACCGAATAAGTTACCACGCCATGTTTGATCAGTGGTGTTATCAACGGTAATCAATTGACGAATGCGGTAATTGCCTTTCGTAAAGCGGAACGTTTTAGTGTATTTCACCCCTTTTTCATCGGTGTAATACAAGTTTACGTCTAGGCTATCTTTGCCTTCTACTAAATTGTAAGACGTCTTATCAGATTGATAAACAGGACGGCCATTTGGTGACGCATCAGGGCCATCTGGTCCAATCAAACCACTTTGTGTTACATAAGTATGTGCCGCGTCATCTTCCAAAATAACGAAAGGATCAGGTTTCCCTAGTTCTTTTGTATATTGTAAAAGTGCTGCTTGCACTATGTCACCACCTACTGGGTTAATGGCAACACGAAGCGTATCGGTTGTCACCTCAATAAGTTTTCCTGGCGCCACTGCTTTTACGTGGTCAGGAATGGTGGCATCGGCGATGCTATTACTTTGAGTGGCAGTCGGTAAATCTGTGTCAGACGATGTATTCGTCTCAGATTGTGTTTGGGTCGTTTGAGCTGTGCTTTGCTGGGACTGAGGACCATAGTCTTGGGTCCACTGTAAAAACAGTAGGTAGCCACTGACAAAAAGCGCACCCCATAAAAAGTAACGTCTGAAATCCATGGTATTCAACTAATTTGTTTGGTTGGACAGATGGGTTCGCAGAACCCTATTTAAAATCACGCGCTATTAAAGCAGTCTTTGCTGGTTTTTTCAGCTTATTTCTGTTTTGAATTGACGTGTTTTTGGTTCGGAAGTGTTTTTTGTGACTTTTTCGCCAATTGATGCCACGCTTTTTCTAAACGCTGATGCAAGGTTGCATTGTCTAGATCTTTAATTCCTTGACGAGCAAGAAACACAATATCTAGACCCGCGAGAGTCGTTTTGTGGTGACGAAATGAATCACGTACCAAGCGTTTGATACGATTCCGGCCTACTGCATGTTTATCCGTTTTCTTAGCAACGATAAGACCTAGACGAGCTTGATCATCATCTCTTTTTATTGCCAATAGAAGGAATTCACCTGCAAAGACTTTAGAGGTGGTGTTATTAAATACGGATTGATAATCCCCGGCATTCAGAAGTCTGACGTGCCGAGGAAAACAATATTCGGTCATCAGCGTGTTTATGCGCTTAATACCTTACGACCGCGAGCACGACGACGAGCGACGATTTGACGTCCGCTTTTAGTAGCCATACGAGCACGGAAACCGTGGTTACGTTTGCGTTTTAGAACGCTAGGTTGGAAAGTTCTTTTCATCTTTATTCACTCACTGAAGCAGTGTTTCAGTTTTGAGGGTTAGCCTTAGCCAAGCCTCTACATTTTGATTCAAAATCAGGGCGCGGATTTTAAAACCTTTCCTAAAGAAATTCAATCATTACAGTCGCTTAATTATTAAAAAAATAATCGTACATTTCATTAAATAGTTACTCACAGACTTGTACTGTTTGGTGGACAAAAAAATCTGATACTAAAAAAAGTTATGCACATACGTTTTTTTATAATTTATATGTGTATAAAAATCAAAACGATAAGTTACTTTAACCCTGTGCATAATATTCTCAGTAATGGGTTGTTAATATGTGTGTAAGTATATGGTTTATGCACAAAAAGCATTTTTTATCTACTGCTGTGTATAACCTTGCCTGTTATTAACAATAAATAATTTTATACCATTAAAAGTGAGTTTTTCGATTTATGTGTGGATAACTAGAATTCCGCGAGGTAAAATCCGCCTCTTATCTGTCACTCAACCAGGGAGTACGCCTACAGTGTCTTTGGAGCATTGGAATCTTTGCCTTCGGCGTTTACAGGACGAGTTTTCCACATTGCAGTTCAACACTTGGATTCGTCCATTACAGGCTGAAATGACGCCTAATGGAGAATTGTGCCTACGAGCCCCCAACCGTTTTGTGTTGGATTGGGTGAGTAACAAGTATCAAACGCGTATCAAAGAGTTGCTTTCTGAATTAGCAGGAACGGAGCCATCACTGGTTTTACGTTTTGCGGTTAAAGAGCAAAATTTCGCGCAAGCGAACCAATCTGCGCCTCGACCACCAGCGCCACCAGTCGAACCTGTTTCTAGTCCACTGAATAATGACGTGGCCAATGAATCAGGTTATCGCCCAGGTGTTGGATTTGGGTTAATGGATGGCGAAGGGACTCAGCATGCGGATTTAGAGTTTGAAGCACCATTAACCTTATCGGGTGTTGGGTTACGAGGTAATGATCTTGAGCCTTATGAACAAGGCCAGCTACCTTTAACGCCACCCAAGCGCAAGGTTGATGTAGAAGGTGGTATTAACCACGGTGCTAATCTAAATAACTCTTTTACCTTTGAAAACTTTATCGAGGGTAAATCGAATCAACTTGCTCATGCTGCCGCATTACAAGTCGCAGAAAACCCCGGTGGTGCGTACAACCCACTCTTTATATATGGTGGTGTTGGCTTAGGTAAAACTCACTTAATGCAAGCCGTTGGTACTGAAATGATGCGTCATAATCCGAATGCTAAGGTGGTTTACTTGCATTCAGAGCGTTTCGTAGCAGACATGGTAAAAGCATTGCAATTAAACGCAATTAACGATTTTAAACGCTATTACCGCTCGGTAGATGCATTATTGATTGATGATATTCAGTTTTTTGCAGGTAAAGATCGTACTCAAGAAGAGTTTTTTCATACCTTTAATGCCTTATTGGAAGGCGGACAACAGATGATTCTTACCTGTGACCGTTATCCAAAAGAAATTAATGGCTTAGAAGATCGTTTAAAATCTCGTTTTGGCTGGGGATTAACCGTTGCTATCGAACCGCCAGAGCTAGAAACCCGTGTTGCTATCTTGATGCGCAAAGCGGACGAAAGCGGTGTTAAACTTTCTTATGATTCGGCTTTCTTTATAGCCCAGAAAATTCGTTCTAATGTACGAGAGTTAGAAGGCGCGTTAAAGCGTGTGATTGCCAATTCTCATTTTACTGGCCGTGCTATTACACCAGATTTTGTGCGTGAATCACTAAAAGATCTTTTGGCCTTGCAAGATAAGCTGGTGAACATTGATAATATTCAACGTATCGTAGCGGAATATTATAAAATTAAGATCAGCGATTTGTTATCTAAGCGTCGCAGCCGATCTGTTGCTCGTCCTCGCCAAGTGGCGATGTCTTTAGCGAAAGAATTGACTAACCACAGCTTACCAGAAATTGGTGATGCTTTTGGTGGTCGTGATCATACGACGGCTTTACATGCAATTCGTAAGATCAAAGAATTACAGGATACGGATTCCGATATCCGTGAAGACTACAAACAATTGATGCGAATTCTGACCACTTGATGGTCTAAGACGTTGAGTTAACGGGGAAAATAATGAAATTTTCAGTTGTCCGCGAGGCACTTCTTAAGCCACTTCAATTGGTGGCTGGCGTTGTAGAGCGCAAACAGACCATGCCTGTCTTGGCCAATGTATTGGTAGAAGTAAAAGACCAAACATTAACCTTAACTGGGTCAGATTTAGAAGTGGAATTAGTGGGCCATGTACCATTAGATGAGTGTATAGAAGGTCGTATTACTGTACCGGCTCGTAAATTAATGGACATCTGCAAAAGTTTGCCAGACAGTGCCGTTATCGAGTTCACGCTAGATGATCAAAAAGCAGTTATTCGTTCTGGTCGTTCGCGCTTTAGTTTGTCGACATTACCAGCCGATGAATTTCCGAATATCCAAGACATGCAAGGCGATTTAACCGTTTCTATTCCGCAAGTCAGTGTACGACGTTTGATCGACCGTACTGGTTTTGCAATGGCTAACCAAGATGTTCGTTATTATTTGAACGGCATGTTGTTTGAAGTGGCTGATGGTCAGTTGCGTGTTGTTGCAACAGATGGTCACCGTTTAGCTACCGCCGTAGAAGATGCCCAAGTGAGTGGCGATTTAACGCAAGTAATCGTGCCTCGTAAAGGCGTCTTGGAACTTAATCGCCTATTAAACGACACTGAAGAAGTGGTTGAGCTAACCATTGGCGCAAACCATATACGTGCCAAAGTTGGTGAATATGTCTTCACTTCTAAGCTAGTTGACGGCAAGTTCCCAGACTATCACCGAGTTATTCCTCGTAATAACGAGAAAATTATCATCGCTGATCGCTTAGAACTACGCCAAGTATTTTTACGTGCATCGATTTTGTCGAATGAAAAGTACCGTGGTGTACGTTTAATTCTGTCTAATGGCATGTTGCAAGTATTTGCCAATAACCCAGAGCAAGAAGAAGCGGAAGAGTCTGTTTTGGTTCAATATCAAGGCGATAACTTGGAAGTAGGCTTTAACGTCGGATACTTGTTGGACGTATTGGGTGTAGTAGATACGCAAGAAGTGCGTCTATCACTCAACGATTCTAACAGCAGTGCGTTAGTGGAAGAAGCACAAAGCCATGCAGCACAATATGTTGTAATGCCAATGCGCCTATAATCTCTTGTTAACCGCTTGGCTGGAAAATATAAAGAGTCGAGCGGTTTTCTCTTTACTCCCTGATTAAGGTTTTCACTTTATGCCACTGGTGCGTTTGGACATCTCTCATGTTCGCAACCTCTCAAGTGTGCGCTTTGAACCTTCACCTCACGTTAATGTGATTATTGGTGAAAACGGCAGCGGTAAAACCTCCGTTCTCGAAGCCATTCATCTACTCTCTTTCGGTCGATCCTTTCGCAGTCATAAACACAAAACCTATATTCAACACGAAAATGAACACTGCGTTGTGTTTGCTCAACTACATCAAGAACAGTCTAATTCTGTACCTGTAGGGCTTCAGAGGCATCGAGATGGGAAAATAGAGGTTCATATTCAAGGTCAGCGTGCGCAGTCAGTGGTCGAGCTTGCTGAGCGCTTACCTGTGCAGTTGATTAACCCTGATGCATTCCGGTTATTGGAAGGGGCTCCCAGTATTAGACGGCAATTTATTGACTGGGGAGTGTTTCATTTCGATGGCGAATTTATCCGTACTTGGCGAGGCTGGCAAAAAGCATTAAAACAGCGGAATACCTTGCTCAGACGTGGTAAAATATCACCCAGTTTATTGGCGGCTTTCGATCAGGAATTAATCCGCCTTGGTGAACAGGTTAATACATCACGTAAATCCTATGTTGAGCGTCTAACACCTTATTTTTTAAAGGTATTAGCTTTGCTTAATGCAGACTTAACCGTTTCTTTGCAGTTTTTTCAAGGTTGGGATTCACAAAAGACTTTACAAATGGCTGTGGAATCAGGACGAGAGCGTGATATTGAGCTTGGTTACACGCACACAGGTCCGCAACGAGCGGATCTACGAGTGAAGGCGGAGACAGGTGATGCACTAGATACCTTGTCTCGCGGACAACAAAAATTAGTGGTGTCCGCATTAAAAATTGCCCAAGGACAATTACTGATCGACATGGGCCGACCATTGGTCTTTTTAGTGGATGATTTACCAGCAGAGTTGGATGCCAACCATAGGCAAAAACTGTGTCGTTTATTGGAATCACTAAACAGCCAAATTTTTATTACGAGTGTTGGACCAGATACCACGGATTTTACGTGGGCCGACACCACAGACGTTCGTCACTTTTCTATGAATAACGGCGAATTGTCCTTATCGAGCAAAGGTTCGCAGGAGAGTTAAATGAGTGAAAATAATTACGATTCGTCCAGTATCAAGGTGCTCAAAGGGCTAGATGCCGTGCGTAAACGTCCTGGTATGTATATCGGTGATACGGACGATGGAACTGGCTTGCACCATATGGTGTTCGAAGTTGTAGATAACTCTATCGATGAAGCCTTAGCTGGCCATTGCGATACCATCACTGTTCTTATCCATCCTGATGAATCCATTTCTGTCTCTGATAACGGCCGTGGTATACCAGTCGGTATGCATGAGGAAGAAGGTGTTTCTGCTGCCGAAGTTATCATGACGGTTCTACATGCCGGCGGTAAGTTTGATGATAACTCTTATAAGGTTTCTGGCGGACTTCACGGCGTAGGCATCTCGGTAGTAAACGCTTTGTCTGAAGCGGTAACTTTAACGATTCGTAAAGAAGGTAAAGTCTATGAGCAGCATTACACTCATGGCGTACCTAATGCACCGTTAGCCATTATCGGTGAGTCCGATGGTGCCGGTACAACGGTTCATTTCAAACCGTCTGCTGATACTTTTAGTAATATCTTATTTGTGTATGACATTTTAGCAAAACGTCTGCGTGAATTATCTTTCTTGAACTCTGGTGTTGCGATTCATCTGAAAGATGAGCGTACAGGTAAAGAAGATTTCTTTAACTATAGCGGTGGTTTACGTTCATTTGTTGAGCATTTGAATACCAACAAAACCCCTATCAATGATATTTTCCACTTCATCTGCCAACGTGATGACCTGGAAGACGGTATCGCGGTTGAAGTGGCATTGCAGTGGAATGAAGGTTTCCAAGAGAACATCTACTGTTATACCAATAACATCCCTCAGCGCGATGGTGGTGCTCACTTAGCCGGTTTCCGTGGCGCGTTGACGCGTACTTTGAACACCTTTATTGAGAAAGAAGGTCTAGCGAAAAAACAAAAAGTAGCGACCACCGGAGATGATTCTCGTGAAGGTTTGACCGCGATTGTGTCTGTTAAAGTACCCGATCCAAAATTCTCTTCTCAGACCAAAGACAAGCTTGTCTCTTCTGAAGTGAAAACTGCCGTTGAACAAGAGATGAGTAAACGTTTTTCTGAATACCTGCTTGAGAAGCCAAACGAAGCCAAAATCATCGTTAACAAAATGATTGATGCGGCTCGTGCGCGTGAAGCGGCACGCCGTGCGCGCGACATGACTCGTCGTAAAGGCGCGTTAGACATCGCAGGTTTGCCAGGTAAATTGGCCGATTGTCAGGAGAAAGACCCAGCACTTTCCGAAATCTACCTAGTGGAGGGTGATTCTGCGGGTGGTTCTGCAAAACAAGGTCGTGACCGTCGTACACAAGCGATTTTGCCGCTTAAAGGTAAAATTCTTAACGTCGAGAAAGCACGTTTTGACAAGATGTTATCGTCTGTTGAAGTTGGCACTCTGATCACTGCCTTAGGTTGTGGTATTGGTCGTGATGAGTTTAACGCAGACAAATTACGCTATCACAGTATCGTCATCATGACCGATGCCGATGTGGATGGATCGCATATTCGTACGTTACTTTTGACTTTCTTTTTCCGTCAAATGCCTGAAATTATCGAACGTGGGCACATCTTTATTGCACAACCACCTTTGTTTAAAATCAAACGTGGTAAGCAAGAGCAATACATCAAAGATGAAGCCGCGATGCAGCAATACTTGATCGAAGTGGCATTAGATGGCGCACATATGCACGTTAATGAAGAAGCACCGGGCATTCAAGGTGAACACCTAGCGACATTGGTTCGTGATTACATTCGTATTGAAGGCGATATTGATCGTTTGTCTCGTGTGTATCCAAAAGATGTAATGGGTAAACTTCTGTACTGCAAAGCGTTAACTCAAGACGATCTAATGAACGAAGCCGCCGTGACAGAATGGGTGGAAGCGATTCGTAACCATATGCCACTAGATGCACGTACCGGTTTCCGTTTTGACTTCTCAGTAGAGAAAGACGATGAGCGTAATTTGTACTTACCAGTGGTCAACATCATGTCTCATGGTGTGTCGAACCGTTACCGTTTTGAAGCGACTTTCTTCAACTCTCCTGAATACAAACGCATTGTGGCTATGTCTGAAACCGTCGCTGAATTGTTTGGTGAAGAATCTTTCATCCAACGTGGCGAACGTCGTCAGCCAGTAGAAACCATCAGCGACATGAAAGCTTGGTTGATGAAAGAAGCGTCTCGTGGCTTAACGACACAGCGTTACAAAGGACTGGGTGAGATGAACCCTGACCAGTTATGGGAAACAACAATGGACCCAGATGCACGTCGCATGTTGCGCGTTACCATCGACGACGCTGTTGCTGCTGACCAAATGTTCACAACCTTAATGGGTGACGAAGTGGAACCACGTCGTAACTTCATTCAAGAAAATGCCTTGAATGTAGCGAACTTGGATATCTGATTCTTCGTTCCAATATCCTTCAAAAAAGCGGTTAGAGTGAAAACTCTAACCGCTTTTTTTATAGCTAGATAAGCCTTTCGTTAATAATAGGTCTGAATCATGGTTGTTACATGATCCATCTACACTGCTTTAAAGTGCGGCTTTGATGCTGTCTTCGATTGGTGTCGTTGGTCGGCCGATCAGTGTCGATGTTTTACTAAAACACTGATAGTAAGTACTTACATTATATTGCTTCATCTCAAGTGTAGATTAGGCCGATAATTGGCGTTTTTTATACACTCTGGCTTGTTTTTCCTGCAACCTTGGGCAATTCGAACAAAGCTCGCCATCGCTACGGCGAAAGTGCAAACAGCAGGTTTGACGGACAAATATAGGTTGTGCAGGTGCGTTGTTTTGAAACCCTTTAAGAGGGGTTAAGGGAAGCTTAAGTGCTTTTGCCCAGTGCTGAAATTCAGCGCTTATTTCTGCTGCGTTAAATTCAGAAAATAACTGGCCTGCAACGATCAAGGATGCCAATAGCTGGTCAGCTAATAGTGTTTGATATAGAACCGATCTGCCGCCGAATAAATCCCTATGTACTTCTTCGAATTCCGTAAAAAATACACTAAGTTGCTGGCAAATGACGGCAATTAGACTCTCTTTGTCGCCTTCTTGCCATTGACCTTCAGGTAGCTGATAGCCCGCCACCATGGTCGCTTGCTGACTTTGTGTTAATGCCTGCAGATTCAGAGGCACGTTTTTTAGCTGATAGACGCAGATCAGCGCAAGATAAATCGGCTGCCAACAGACTAATCCCCAACTGCGTACACGCCAATAAGGCGCACCCGCTTCCGGGTACGCCTCTTGTAGAGCATTATGCAATTTATATAAAGCGTGCTCTGGGCTGTTAGCAGACAAAGCAACGGGTGTTTTGTCCGTTAACTCAGCGGGTACTTGTCCCTCTAAAATAGGGATATAAGACGCTGCTGTATTAAATAACCGGATTAGAGGTTTTTTCATATTCGTTACCACCCTCCTTTTTTGGCTACACAGCCAAGTGTATTGGATGCCTTAAAACTCATAACGACCTGTGACTTCAAAGGAGCGAGAATCACCATACCAGCAGTTATCTTCGTCATAGCAACTGTAGTAGGTTTTATTCAGCGCATTGCTCATTGAGAATTGAACGCTCGCCCCATTCCATTTTGCACCTAACATAGACAAGTCATAGCCTATAGATAGATCTACTAGACTATAGGAAGGTACAGTACCGGTATTTTCAGCATTTAGTTCCATTTCACCTACATAACGAACCCCTGCACCGAAGGTTGAGCCGAGTAGTTTGCCATCTTGTGGTACGTAAGAGAGCCAAGTAGACAGTTGCTGATCAGGTACCCATATAGGTGTTGTACCTTTTAGACCACTGTTGTCTTCGGTAACCACAACGTTTTGTAATGTATAAGCTATACGCCAGTTTATTGATTTTGTTAATTGTTGTTGCACTTCTAATTCGATACCACGAGAGCGAACTTCACCAACTTGAATTTGGTTATAGCTTGAGTCGCTGTCAGGGTCTTGAGTTAAGACATTTTCTTTAAGAATTTGGTAAGCCGTTAAACTTCCTTTAGTACGGCCAGAATCGTATTTAATACCCGCTTCCCATTGGTTCGCGGTTGATGTGTCGTAGGCATTACCATCGGAGTCGGCCCCAGAGACAGGTTCAAAACTTTGTGCGTAACTGATAAAAGGAGAAAAGCCATTTTCCATTTCATATAGAACTCCTAGGCGTCCAGAAAATTGACTCTGATCGACATTGGTATTCACATCTGAGCTGTACTGCACTCCTTTTGTGGTGGAATAGTACTTGTCGTAGCGACCACCGGCGATTAATACCCATTGGTTTATACGCATCTGATCTTGGAAGTACAAACCAGTTTGTTCTTTATCGATTGTAAAGTCACTGCTATAACCAGATGCGGAAAAATCTAGATTACTGTAGGAAATTTGATAGTAATCTGGATCATATAAGTTAAGACTTGGTGCTACAGCGTCCTCATAAATAATGTCAGATTTTAGTTTTAAGTAGTCCATGCCCACTAAGAAATTATGCTCTGTATTTCCTAGGTCGAAGACACCTGAAAATTGGTTATCAATAGTGATACCTTGGCTCTCTTCATCGGTTAGATAGGCATGTCTAGAAACTGTTGTTCCATCATTACTTAAACCCGTTGTATAGGTATTTTCTTGATACGCTGTGGCATCCATGAAGCGTGCATTTTGTAAGAAACTCCAAGTATCATTAATAGTATGATCAATTTTATAACCGAGCAAAAACTCTTCTCGGCTATAAGTGTTCCAGTTCGCATCACCAGAAAATGCATCGGTATCCAATGAGCCATTGACGTTACTGTATACCGTACCTTCAGAAGGCAATGAAGTATAAGCGCCCATGCTTGGGTCTTTTTGGTAATACATATTGATGTTTAATAGAGTGTTATCGCTGATTTTCCAGTCAATAGAAGGCGCTATCATGTAACGCTCTTCTTCTGTGGTGACCGCTTGTCCGTCTTTCTCACGAAATAAACCAATCACACGATAGTTAATATTGTCGGTTAATGGACCAGTACTATCGATTTGTATTTCATGTTTTTCGTCATTACCTAGGGTAACTTCAACGCTGCTTTTACTTTCTTTTTGTGGTGATTTACTGATCATGTTTACCATACCACCTGGTGGCATGGAGCCATATAGCGTCGAGGTGGGTCCTTTAAAGACTTCCACTTGTTCAACCGCAGCCATGTCGATTTGCGGCTGTAAATTCCAGTCGTTGTAGAGTAATTGCAAACCATCGTAGTAGTTCTGGTAGTTTTGGAAGCCACGAATATTAAATAAATCCAGCCGAGTAACTGCTCCGCCACGAAGCTCAGTATTCACCCCTGCTGTATACCTTACTGATTCCGCAACAGATTCTGTACCACGTTCTTTTAGTATGCCTTGTTCAATAACAGAGATACCTTGTGGTGTTTCTTTTGAATCTAGTTGGGTTTTTGTTGCGGTATTACGGTAGGTTTGTCCTTTAACCACTAACGGGCTTAATTGGTCGCCTGATAGAGTGGCCTCTTCTTCAGTATTAACTGCATTCCCTGCCGAGGTATTAGTATTTGGGGACTCAGCCGCAAATGAATGTGATGAAGCACTGGCAATTGCGAGTGCAAGTAAAGTGGGTTGAATCGGCAAAGAGGATTTCATTTTGACTCCGAGAGTGTATTTTATTTTATAATGAGAATGAATCCCATTGTATTTCTCAGGAGTAAACAAAACTTAACGATTTGGTGCATCTTGAATGAAATAAGCAAAACTCTTTACTCTATCTTGGCTGAATCGGCAGCCAGTACTCCATGTAACTCTGAGTGCTGTTTGGGTCATAATTGACATCATATTTCTCCAATTCATAACCTGAAACACTGTAGTAATTTGACTCAGGTAGCCAGCAATGCAGAAACCAGCCTACTGCTTTTTCGACTTCAGAGGCTTTACCGTGTACTGGGATAACTGCATATTCTTGGGCTGGAACCACAATGCTCTCTTGGCCTTCTAGTCGCTCCCCTAAATACCCTGCCCAATAACACATTTGCTCTGGGTGCTGAGCATCATAATGTGTGTTTATTATGCCGATGGGACTTTTGTCTTTGATGGCTGCGGCTTGTTTTTCAACGCTGTTCCATAGTTTGGGCACACGTTCAAGAAAGTCTGGGGCTGAAGAAAAAGGCCCTCGAATCCAGTCGTGCGTGCCATAAAGGCAAAGTGAATCGTGGTTTTCGATGCGGATTTGAGTAAAGGTTTTAATCTGGTCGGCTACTTCATGACCCGAGCGATACTGCAGAGGTGTTCTTAATCCGTGGCGCTTACCTTGCTGACGATAAGTCCGAGGGGTACAGTGAAACATTTGTTTGAAAGCGCGCGAGAAACTGATTTCAGAATCAAAGCCGCACAGCATGGCGATATCCAGTTGCCGACTGGTACTGGATAGTAATAGTTCAGCAGCTTTACTAAGACGTAGTTCCCTAATGTATTGGGCAACGGTCAAACCTGTCGCTTCACCAAAGACGCGTTGAAATTGCCATCGTGACCAACAGCTTTTTTCGGCCAGGTTCGCGACATGAATAGGCTCATCCAAATTGTCATGGATGTAGTCTAAAACCTTTTCAATGCGTGTCAGTCTGTTTTGGAGAGCCATAATGAAATATTATTTATATTAATAATAACCATTATCATTCAATGGTGGATTAAATACCAACTTTTGTATAAGGTTAAAGCAAAGGTGAGAGCTTGATGGATAAGTGCAGGCTGCACTAAAAAGACTCGAAATAGACATGCTCTTTGCTAATTCCGAGAGCATTCAACTCAGAGAGTGTATCGGTCAGAAAAAGTGTGGGTCCACATAGGTAAAAATCAGCGTTTAACCCCGTAATTTGCTGTTGCAGCGCGGTGCCTGTGATGCGCCCTTCTACATCGTAATCTTGGTCAAGGCGGTCTTGTTCGTTCGGCCGGCTAAAAAATACTTTGAGGTGAGCTTGGTCATGCTGTGCTTGAAGAGCACGAATTTCTGCCAGCAATGGCGCATGGCGCCCATCGGAAGCACCATATAAAAAATGCACTGAAGGGGCGATATTAGACTCAAGTGCAGCATGGAACATACTGATCAAGGGTGTGACACCAACGCCGGCACTGATCAAAACGACAGCGCGAGTGGGAAATTTCAATAGAAAATCGCCATTTGGCTTGTTAGCTTGAATAACATCGCCAACCTGGATGGTATCGTGTAAGTACGATGATCCTAGCCCTTTTCTCTCACGCTTAACACTGATTCGATAATGATCATCGTTTGGTGAATTGGATAAAGAGTAAGTACGTTCTAACAATGGTGCTTGTTTCTTGAGCGCTAACTGTAATGGTAAGTGCTGTCCTGCACGAAAGGCTGGTAACTCTGTTGCTTCGGTTGCTGTTAATTCGAAGGAGGTGACGTCGTCACTTTCTTTGGTTTTTTTGCTGACGGTGAGTCCGCCTCTGATGCCTTCTGGTAAGCGCCAGCGCAATGGTAAAACGCCGTCTAACTGCACTATTTTATCGATATCAATGGTCAGTAAGCGCAATGCGCCTTGGTGTTCACGTATTTTCTCTGATTCCCAATCTATGCTTGCTCGACCACTGAGTTGCAACAAACTGCCACGTTCAAAATCAATGAACAGTACGCCAATCAAGGGATCAAGCAATAAATTCCCTAGGGTATTAAAAAAATTGTTTCCAGAATAATCAGGTATAACCAATTGATGGTCATTTAAAATGGTAACAAAACCCACAGGACCACCACGATGGGAGGCGTCCATACCATAGGCGAAAGACGCCCTCTCTTGTTCATTTTGTTTTGGGTGTCCACTGGCCAGAAACAGTGTATCGGCACGACGGATCCATGTTTGCATTGCCGGTGTTAAGTAGTGATGTTGTGTCACTAAGGTCTGCTTGTCGTCTACGCCGACATAACGCCAGTCTCGCTCTGAGATGTATTGTGGGCAATTTCCATAAGACTGAGACACAGCGAATGTGATGCCGCCGTCATTGTGCTTTTCTATTGTGCCACTTGCTCTGTTACGTCTTCGGCTGTCGAGCTCGATACCAATGAGGCCGATTTCAGCGCCTTCGACAAAGGCATCTTCCAAGGCGTCTCCTTTTATCAGTGAGGTTGCAAAATGCAGATGTGTGCTGTCTGGAGAGTGAATAAAGCCAGAGTCGTCCGTTAACAGCGTCATCCAAGGTAAACCTTGATGATCGCGAGCAGAAGCCACGACAAAAGGCAGTTGGCTGAAGAAAGCACGATGCTGTTCTGGAAAAAAAGGACGGATAGCTTTCTCGCCCCAATGAGCCAGTGTCGAGCGGACACCCACTCGCTCTTGTGCTTCTTGTTCGCCGGCATGGAAAGCAGAATGTAATTCATTGGGTATTTTCAAAGCCATCGATGCCTTTTTTAGTACGTTATATATCGCTTAAAGTGCAATTAACTCGAGACGGATATTGCCAGGAATACGGCACATCATATGCTGCATTCCACTTTCGCCGAGTGCTTCTGGGGCAAACTCAATAGTGACATCAGGGCGAGTTTCTAATTGTTTGTAGAGATCGATCAAGGCGCTTGAATCGGCAAGACGTAATGCGAAATGATGCAAACCAATGTTTTTGTGACGGTCGAAAGGTGTGGCTTGCTCAGGTTCTTCTGCTTGCCAAAGGGTGAGCATTACTTCGCCATCACTAACGAAAATGGCAGGATAACTAGGAATGTCCCCTACCTGAGTAAAACCAAGAGCGTCGATAAAAAAAGAACTGGCTTCTTTTATGTTTGGAATGGTAAGACCAAGATGATGGATGCCTTGAGTATGTGCCATGATGTTTCCTTTTTAATGAGGTATAACCTCTATAAGTTGTTTTTAATGGTTATATGCTAGACACTCTTTTATAACCTGTAAAGATAAATTATAATGGTTAGTATGACAGATGATAAAAAAACCTTTATCCATGTGGGCAATAATCTCGCAGTGGATTTTATAAATACGCAGTACGTAAATCAGGGAGAGCTTGTTGATCAGCTCTCATCGTTGGATGCGTTATATCAATGGGCCACAGAAATGGGGGTGCTATTAGAAGATGATAATGGCACCACTAGCATGGAGGACGTTTGGCAATTAAGGCACAGTGTGAAAACACTATTGGCGGCTTATATAGAGGAGCAGGCGCTTCCTAAAGAGGCGCTGAATGTAATAAATCGACAGCTAAAAAATGCCCCGCTTCAACAGCAATTACTGGCCGTAGCACATGAGTTTGCATTGCAGCCTTTGCATGCCACCTTGTCGATTGAGCAGCTGCTGGGAAAGATTGCTTATGAAGTGGCAAGCTTATTAACCTCGAACCATAGTCGACAGATTAAACGCTGTTCTAATGAGAAATGTGTGCTGATGTTTGTCGATACGTCACGTTCGAAAAAGCGCCGTTGGTGCAGTATGGACAGCTGCGGAAATCGAGCGAAAGCAGCGAATTATTACCAGACTCAAAAACATTGAAATGAGATAGAAAGACAATGCAGTTAGTGAGTAATCGCTAACTGCATTGTCTTTATTGGATAGTGCTTTGGTTATTGGTATTTATGCAAGGTCGCTATGGCAAATGCTGCTAAGTCTGTATAGACATCAAAGTAGAAATCGATAGTTTTGTATTGAGTATCACGGCCATTACCTGTCAGCACAAGAACTGGAGCACAGCCTCTTGCTTTACCGGCTTGTAGATCTCTTAACGAGTCTCCAACCATAATAGCCGGTGTGGTTTCGAAGGATAAACCAAGCTTCGTTTCTATGGCTTCGAGCATGCCTGTTTTTGGCTTGCGACAGTCACAACCATCATCTGGTCCGTGTGGGCAATATTCGATACCGGCAATTGCCCCACCTTCCTCTTCTACTAATGCTTTCATTTTTTCATGCATAGCATTGAGTGTTGCTTCGGAATAATACCCTCGCGCGATGCCTGATTGATTGGTAATAACAAACACTTGGAAGCCTGCTTTTGATAATGCGGCAATGGATTCAATGCTTCCCGGCAAGGGAATCCATTCGTCGACGGATTTGACATAAGCATCAGAATCTCGGTTTATGACGCCGTCTCGATCTAACAGAATAATGGGTTTTACGTGCGTCATGGATAATTACCTTTTTAAAACATAAGAAGCCTATTCGATAAGGCTAGGTGAATGTGGGATTATTTTTCGTCCCGAATATTGGCAAAACTGGCTTGATGACAGGCTTTACTTAGATCATCAGGTGCGAGTCCTATGTCTAGGCCTCGTTTACCACCACTGACATAAATAACATCAAGCGCTAATGCACTGCTGTCTATACAGGAGATCAGACGCTTTTTTTGTCCAATAGGACTGATGCCTCCAACTAAATAGCCTGTCAGCCTCTCCGCTTCTTTAGGATCCGCCATACGCAGCTTTTTAACGTTGAAGGCGGTTGCTGCTCGTTTTAAATTAAGCGTCCCTGTGACGGGAACGATAGCAACAAAGAAGTGTTTATCATCACTGACGAGTAATGTTTTAAACACAGATTCAGGCTGTAAATTAAGTTTATCTGCTGCTTCTGTACCAAAATTCTGACAATCTGCATCGTGTTCATATTCATGAATTGAGACCGCAATTTTTAGTTTCTTTAATAAATCGATAGCAGGAGTCATAGTTCCCTCTTCGTTATTTCTGCCAGAACATGGGGGTAAATAATACCAGTAAGGTGAATACTTCTAAGCGACCAAGCAGCATAGAGAAACACAACATCCATTTAGCTGGATCGTTTACTTCCGCAAAAGTACTTGAAACAGAGCCCAGTCCAGGACCTAGATTATTGAGTGTAGCGGCGACGGCTGACCACGCAGTGACTTGATCTAATCCCGTTGCCATTAAGCCAATCATTAAGATGACGTAGACTAATAGGTAGGCTGAAAAGAACCCCCAGACAGAAGATACCACACGTTCAGGAATGGCCTTTCCGCCAACTTTAACGGGAATGACGGCGCTAGGATGTACCAGTCGTTGTATCTCACGTACTCCCTGTTTGAGAATCAATAAAATACGAATGACCTTCATTCCTCCACCTGTTGAGCTAGCACAGCCCCCAGCGAAGGATGTGACGATCAAAAAGAAAGGTAAAAAATGTGGCCATGCTGAGAAATCTGAAGTGCTAAAACCAGAAGTGGTGGCAATAGACACACTTTCAAAGACGGCATAACGTATGGATGTTCCCCAGTGGTAGGTTGAGGTCATAGCGAGTACTACCGTTGATAAGGTGACTGTACTCGCGATGATAAAAAGAAAAAAACGTGCCTCTGGATCGAGAAAATAGTGCCATACACTTTTATGTCGCCATGCATAAAAATGCAGCGCAAAGTTAAATGAAGAAGCGATCATAAAAAAGGTGGCAATTATTTCAATAGGGACACTATTAAAGTAACCAATGCTGTCATCGTGGGTTGAAAAACCACCGATAGCGACGGTTGAAAAGCTATGACAAATAGCATCAAAAAAAGACATACCAGCAGCCCAATATCCCAAAGCACAAACGCAAGTTAGGGTCGCGTAGATGTACCATAGTGCTTTGGCTGTTTCGGCAATTCTTGGTGTGAGCTTAGTATCTTTTATTGGGCCTGGTGTTTCTGCTCGATAAAGCTGCATACCACCAATGCCTAGCATTGGCATAATAGCAACGGCCAGAACAATAATCCCCATCCCTCCTAGCCAAGTGAGTAGTTGGCGGTAAAAAAGAATAGATTTAGGGAGTTCATCTATTCCCGTTAATATGGTGGCACCGGTTGTAGTTAGGCCTGAGATCGATTCAAATAATGCATCCGTAAAGGAAAGATCAGGCGTATCTGCTAAGAAAAAAGGCACTGACCCAAAGAAGCTTAGAACCGTCCAAAAAAGCACAGTAATTAAAAAACCATCTCGAATTTTAAGTTCGCCTCGATGATACCGTACTGGAAACCAAAGTAAAAATCCGCCAATTAAGTTAATACACATGGCGTAAAAAAATGAGTCCCAAACACCGTCGGAATAAATCAAAGAGACAATTATTGGCGGAATTAAGGTAAGGCTAAAGACCATAACCAATAGACCAATAACGCGTAAAATTACTTTAAAGTGCATAGAGGTTTCCTAACACCAAACTCTCAGAATTTGGTTTGATTTAATCACCTAGCTCAAGGTCTGTTTATGTTATGTATGCTTCTATCATAAGAGACATTCTTTCATGATAGAAGAATCATATTACGGTGCTTATTATGCTAAAAGAAGCTTAATCCCACTTGAAATAACTGCTCTACAGCGGGAATTTGTTTCTTATTTGAGACAAAAATAATGACATGATCTTCGGCCTGAATAACAACATCACCGGTCGCGAGAATAATTTCATCGCCGCGCACGACTGCTCCTATGGTAGCGCCTTCTGGTAAGTTTATTTTTGCAATGCTACGACCAACGACTTTGGATGATTTGATATCCCCGTGCGCGACGGCCTCTAATGCTTCAGCCGCTCCCTTGCGCATTGAATGTACGTTAACGACATCGCCACGACGGATATAACTGAGTAATGAACTTATAGTCGTTTGCTGTGGTGAAATTGCAATATCGATCATACCTTCCTGAACAATATCGACATACGCTGGGTTATTGATGATGGTCATAACAGTACGCACCCCCAATACTTTTGCCAACATAGACGACATGATATTGGCTTCATCATTGTTTGTTAAAGCACAAAATACATCAGTAGATTCAATGTTTTCTTCTAATAATAGTTCTTTTTTAGAAGCGTCGCCGTTCAGAACTATTGTGTTATCTAGGTTTTCTGATAAGTAGCGACAGCGCTCAAGATCACGCTCGATGATTTTTACACGATATTCTTTCTCTAAACTATGAGCTAAACGCTCACCAATATTACCGCCGCCTGCAATGATAATACGACGATATGGCGTATCTAGAGGGCGTAGTTCACTCATTACATCTAGTACATCACGCTGTGGTGTTAAAAAGAAAACTTCATCATTCGCTCGAATACAAGTATCTCCATCAGGGGTAATGGAGGTGCCATCGCGATAAATTGCTGCAATTCGAGTTTGAATTGATGGCATGTGCTCTCGTAAATAGCTAATTGGCTGATCCAGAAGTGGCCCCCCTGTTTCTGCTTTTACGACTACAAGCTGTACTTTGCCTTCTGCAAATTCCATTACTTGCAGTGCACCTGGATAGCGAATCAATCGACTTAAATGTTTAGTTACTTCTTTTTCAGGGCTAATACGGACATCGATAGGTAAAGCTTGGTCATTAAACAGTTCAGGATAATCGGCATAAGCACTAGAACGAACTCGGCCAATTTTTGTTGGCGTTTTAAATAAAGTATGTGCTATTTGGCAAGCCACCATATTGGTTTCATCATGGTTACTTACTGCAATAAGCATGTCTGCATCATTACAACCTGCTTGCGCTAATACGGCTGGATGTGAGCCACTGCCTTCAACGGTTTGGATATCCAAACGATCTTGAAGCTCTCTTAAGCGTGTGAGATTAGAATCAATAACAGTAATGTCGTTATCTTCGTTCGCAAGGTTTTCAGCTAGAGTTGCGCCTACTTGGCCTGCTCCGATAATAATGATTTTCATATTTTACCTTAGAGCCTGATGTTTAAATCTCTGCTCTTTTTTTGGTTATTCTTATTGGCTCTTATGAGCGTAAAAAACAATGTCTATTTACCTTGTATGGTAGGCTGTATTTGAATGACTTCAAACCAATAATTTAACGACATTGGTGAAATATGGGTAAAACTAAGGATTTTAATGCTTATAAAGTATTAAAGTGCGAGAGACGGGATTACTGGTAATCCGTTAGGTGAACACCGCGTGATCGTTGTTATTTTATTTTCAATAAAAAATGCTCAAATAACAGAAATGTTTCATGTGAAACAGTTATCTGAGCATTGTTTTAAATCACTCTATTCTCGTAGCTAAATTAGATTTAAATGGTCGATTATTTGCTTAACTTTGTTTTTGAAGTAAGCAATAGTAAAAACCATCATTCCCTTTATGTGTAGGGAATAATTGTCGACCATGAGATACCGCAATACCGAACTCAGTGTTTAATGATGGATTTAATGTGTTGATAGCTGATTCGTGTGCATCCTTATGAGAAGCTAAGAAGCCAGCAATTTGTTGCTCATTTTCTTCTGGCATCAATGAACAGGTAGCATAAAGAAGGTACCCACCTGGTTTTAATGTCATCCAAACCTTCTCTAATATTTCTTTTTGAATAAGTGCTAATTCATCAATATCGGCAGGCTTACGATTTATCTTAATATCTGGGTTGCGACGAATAACACCTGTTGCAGTACAAGGTACATCGAGAAGGATTTTATCGAATTGCTGACCGTCCCACCAAGCGTCTAGATCACCGGCATCGGCACATTGTAAATTGGCCATTAAGCCAATGCGCTCAAGGTTCGCTTCGATTTTTTCTAAACGCCATTCTTCTAGTTCTACGGCAGTTAAATCTAAGGTTTCTTCAGCACCTTGTTGAGCGGCTGCAAACTCCAATAAATGACCTGTTTTACCTCCAGGAGCAGCACAAGCATCAAGCACATGTTCACCGATGCTTGGGGCTAAAATATGTGCAGCTAATTGAGCTGATTCATCTTGTACACTAGAGAACCCTTCTTCAAATTCAGGTAACTCATTTACTCTAACAGCAGATCTTAGGTACAAAGCCGAAGGAGAAAACTCACCGTTTTGTGAATCTATGCCCTTTTCTGTCATTAATGATTGATATGTTTCACGTGAAACTTGGCTTTCATTGACGCGAATACACATTGGAGGGTGCGCATTACTGGCTTCGATTATTTGCTCAAACTGTTCTGGCCAATGTTTCTTGAAACGCTTAATAAGCCATTTTGGTTGGTTGAATTCGACAGAAGGCATTGATTCAAGCTCTTCAATAATCTCATCTGCTTCACGTTGGTAACGGCGTAAGACTGCATTAATGAGTTTGGTTGCCCAATCCTTTTTTAGTAAACGACAGGCTTCGACTGTTTCGTTCACTGCAGCATGGTCTGGTGTATTCATATAGCCTAGTTGGTATAGACCAAGTAACAGAGCGGCATAAAGATCTATATCCTTTTCTTCAAAAGGATGATTTAGTAAATGCAATGCAATGCTATTTAATAAAGGGTATTGGCGACAGACGCCAAAACAAAGTTCTTTTAATAAAGGAATATGCTCACTAGCAACGTCATGTTGATAACGGGCAAGCTGAGTGCTTAAGGATCCTTGTTGCAGTAACACATTCGAGATGACTTGAATCGCGACTTGGCGCGCACTGTGTTGTATCGAAGGGACATCTGTTGGTTTCATTCTAATTACTCTACTAAGCTGAAGCGTTGGCCAATTTCTAAAGCCTTTTTATGTTTACCATTTAAGGCATCTTGAACTTTCATACGTTTACCGCCAGCAAACTGTACTTCAGTAATACGCAGTGTGCCTGCGCCAGTAGAGACAATAATGCCCTCTTTACTGACGACGACGATATCACCTGGGGAAGACGTATCTGATTCTACATTCGCTAATTCAGCGGCATGAATTTTCATTACGCCTTCACTACTTTGGGTAAATGCGGAAGGCCAAGGAGACAAGCCTCTTACTTTGCGCTCAATTAATTCTGCTGTATCTTCCCAAAGAATATTACCCTCTTGCTTTGTCAATTTGACTGCGTAGTTGCTCAAGCTATCATCTTGTTTCTCTGGTATTAATTCGGATTTTTTTAATTTCTCCAATGCATCGACCAATGCTTCTCCACCCAGTTTGGCTAGATGATCATGTAGGCTTGCGGAGGTATCTGTAGGTTTGATATCGCAATATGCTTTAAGCAACATGTCGCCGGTGTCTAAACCTACGTCCATTTGCATGATGGTAATGCCTGTCGTTTCATCTCCTGCAATCAGTGCTCGATGTATCGGAGCAGCGCCACGCCATCTAGGTAAGATAGAACCGTGAACGTTTAGGCACCCTAGTTTAGGTGTCTCTAATACCGCTTTAGGTAAAATAATGCCATACGCAGCGACTATCATAATATCGGCGTTAAGCTCGACAAGCTGTTCTTTGTCTTCATCTGCTTTAAAATTGATTGGTTGAAAAATAGGAATATTATGATCAAGAGCCAATTGTTTAACTGGGCTAGCGACTAGTTTATGACCTCGACCTGATGGGCGGTCTGGTTGAGTGTAAACACCAACGAGTTCGTAGTTGTTTTGTTGTTGGTTATCGAGCAATGCTTGCAGACTGATCGCGGCAAATTCAGGTGTGCCGGCAAAAACAATGCGAAGTGGAGATTCTGTCATTAGGTTTCCTTAACGAAAAAATCAGGCCGAAGCCTGATTTACAAAAACGTATAATCGAAATATTTAACGTAAAACGGTATCACTGTGCGTTATTAATCGCGTCTTTTATGCGCTTTAATAAGTTTCGTTTTAATACGGTTCCGCTTTAATGGTGATAGGTAATCTACCATCAGCTTACCATCTAAATGATCAACTTCGTGTTGAACGCACACAGCCATTAGCTCATCTACTTTCATTTCAAACGGTTTACCGTTGCGATCAAGCGCTTTTACGATAACTTCTGCCGCACGATAAATATGTTCATAAAAGCCAGGAACGGATAAGCAACCTTCTTGAAATTCATTTGGCTCATCATTAACGACATCAAACTCAGGGTTAATGAATACAATTGGGTCATTATGATCTTCAGAGAAATCCATTACGACAAGGCGGTGGTGGTAATCTACTTGCGTAGCGGCAAGCCCCAAACCTTTATCATCGTACATGGTTTCTAACATGTCATCGATTTGTGTTTGTAGCTCATCAGTAAATTCAGTAATTGGCTCTGCGACTTTGCGAAGACGCGGGTCCGGGTATTCAAGTATTGTTAAAACAGCCATGATCTTTTCCAATATGTCTTTTATGTCATCGGCCGAGACCTTCATTGCCTCGACTCTATTTGTCTTTCTTATATTGTAACGCAAGTCATGGAAATGGGCATTGTTGTGATGCCGGTTTTTTAGTCAATTCTTTCGAATCGATTCAATAGAACAGACCTATCTATGGACTTTTTATAATAAAGGTGCGATTTTCAAATAGGATCAAGGAATGATCTATTTCACTTTTGTAAGCGTGTTTTTTATTGACTGGCAAGGATGCATAATAAAATGACTACACTCACTCATTTAATTGGCGGCTTAAGTCGAGAAGATTGGCTTTGCCTAAGTTTTTTAACGGGTATTGGTCCATCGCGGCTATCTCGTTTATTTACCTACTTTGAACAGTTAGATTGCTCTTCTAACGTTAGCTTGTTCGCAGAAGAAGAAAACCAGAACAACTTGCCAGATCGTGTGACTTACGAATTACTTCGCCAGTTAAAATGGCCAGAAGTGACGGCACGTGAAGCTATGTCTTATCTTGATAATGCTTGCCTCTCAAAGGAACAATCAGAAAAGAATCAGCGTAGTTTAGAGTGGTTAGCAATAGCAGATCATCACCTTGTGCTGAGAAGTGATTCTGCTTACCCAAGTGATTTGAAGGAGATCAGTGTGGCGCCTGCGTTTCTGTATGTTGAGGGCGACCTAGGAAGTTTTGGCTATCCTAAAATAGGGATTGTAGGAGCGAGACACTGTACTGGCTATGGCAGAGAAGTAACTTTCAATTTAGCTAATCAATTAGCTCAGCGCGGCGTTGCGGTAGTTAGTGGTGGTGCAAGAGGTATTGATACAGCGGCCCATCAAGGGGCATTAGATGCACAGTCGACACCCACTATTGCTGTGATGGGCACTGGCTTATTTACGCATTACCCTAAACAGAATAAAGGACTATTTCAGGCGATTTTATCTCATGGTGGGTGTTTAGTCAGTGAGTACCCACTAATGACGGGAGTACGACCTCACTTATTTCCTCCTCGGAATAGGATCATTAGTGGTTTGAGTCTCGGGGTGCTGGTGACCGAAGCCTCACTAAAAAGTGGTTCCCTGATTAGCGCGAATTATGCAGTGCAGCAAAATCGCGAAGTGTTTGCGTTACCAGGAAGGGTTAAAGATGCTCAGGCAGAAGGTTGTCATCAATTAATCCGTCAAGGCGCTACATTAGTACGTCATGTTGAGGACATCGTTGACGAAATACGTTCTTTTACACAGCAAGGCAATCTCACTAAAAGCACCACTAAAAAGAGTCACTCTACTAATGTTTCACGGGAAACATTAGTAGAGCAACCAGATCGTAAAAAAGAGATAAGTTATTCTTTGGTGGAAAAAACGGCTTATAAAGTACTGCCTTTACAAACGTCAAATGCTGCAAAAATTGTTGTTACAGTATTAGAACTCGAATCACAGCCAATGGATTTTGATGCATTAATCCGCCAAACACAATTGAGTGCTGCAGCCATGATGCAAGCATTGATGGAGTTAGAACTCAGTCAATGTATTGAAAATCACCAAGGTGTTTATCTACGTTGTTGACGCGTATTTTTTAAGGACAGCATTTCTGAAATAACGCCTTTTTCTTTACAAGTGATGTTCTAATGAAGTCTGATGTTATCTCGTTTAGACGACATATTGAGATTATGTAGGATCGTTGAAAATATCTTTTTTAAGTTGTTTTATGTCGCGTCGTTCTTTTTTATTGGGTTTATGGTCTGAGATAATACGCCCACCAAAAGATTTATGTTCCAGTGCTCGCTTCTCTCTTTTTTCAATAGATTCAGCGGTTTCTGCGTATAACAACTGGGCTTCGGGCGCGCCTCGTCGCTGTCCACTAATCGCTTTTATCTCAATCGTCTTTTCTTCCCAGCCGAGTCGTAAACCAATTAATGCTCCAAGCTCTACATTACGGCTCGCTTTGCCTTTGCTGCCGTTATAGGTGATTTTTCCGCCGTCAATGGCCTCTTTACAAAGCGAGCGAGTTTTAAAAAAGCGCGCGGCCCAGAGCCATTTATCTAAACGTATTGCTTGTGGTGCTGGTTGTTTTTCTGCTTTACTCATAAATACTATATTGACCCAATTTTGTTTATTGTCATGTCCGAGGCTGTTATGCGGGATGTAAATCATCACCCTATTTTCCAAGCGTTACAAAAAATAATACACGATGCTGCCGATGTGATCATGGAAATTTATCAGCATGCCGATTTAGGCATTGAAGAAAAGTCAGATCAAAGTCCGGTAACCGCTGCGGATATTGCAGCTCACAGAACTATTCTGTCAGGTTTGCACTTAATGACTCCTGATATTCCGGTATTATCCGAAGAAGGCGTAGTGCCTTATGAAGAGCGTTCTCAATGGCCTTTATTATGGATCGTTGACCCTTTAGATGGCACAAAAGAATTTATTAAGCGTAATGGTGAGTTCAGTATAAATATTGCACTGGTAGAAAATGGTGTGCCAATTATTGGTATGGTCTATTTGCCAACGACGTCTGAAGGTTACTTTGGTGTTACGCAAACTTGGCGTGAGCTACCTGTAGGCGCCGTTAAATGGCAAGGTAATGAACTTGAAAGTATTAGTGTACGAAAGCCAAATACACCAGTAATCGCGATGACAAGCAGAAGTCATGGTCCTTCCCTGCCCGTGGCACTAAAACAAGACTTAAAAGAGCGTTACAGCGCGGTGCGTGAAATCCCTAAAGGAAGCTCAATAAAAGCGTGTCGTATTGCAGAAGGTGTTGCTGATTTACATCTGCGTAGAGGGCCTACCAGCGAATGGGATACTGCTGCGCAACAAGCCATAGTGGAAGCAGCGGGCGGTATGCTGGTTTCACCAACAGGAGATCCGTTTCGCTATAACCAGAGAGAAACACTGCTTAATGGACATTTCTTTGTATCAGGTCCAGAGATTGCTCCGAGTGTGTTGTCTTGGTATCAACAGCATTATAAAGACTAAAGCTAATTATTTTAGCGATGTAGACGGTGTGAAGTCTGTTCAAATTAATGGGCTTCATGCATAGCATGGTTACCTTTGATTGCGTCGTGAATTCTATTAAAAATCCGTGTTTGTGCTCGCTTTAAGAAGTCTGTTTGCAGTGGTTGAGTTATGGATCGAGCTATCGCAACAGTACCGACTAAAGAGACGACTGTATCCTCAGCCAGTTCTTTAACATCCCCTTGGCTTCCCTGCTTTTTAAGAATGACAGTCAGGTTTTCTACTAAGCTTTCAAAGCACGCTTGGTAAGCCTTACGTACCTTCTCTTCTTTGTGAGCGGCATCTGTTACCAAAAACTCTAGAGGCGATGGAGAGTCATCAGCGTTTTTAGTCCAACTAAGATAGCGGGTAACGAGTGCTTTGATATGTGTTTCTTTATCTTCTGATTTTTTTTCCCGTCGGGCCCAAAAGGAATTCGAGGCAGCAAATTGCAAAGCGGCTTCATATAAACTGCTTTTGCCAGAGAAATGGGCATAAAAAGCCCCATGGGTCATGTTCGCTTTTTTCATGATCTGATCTAGGGTGACGCTATCAAATCCATGAGTACAAAACAGTTTAGCTGCCGTCTGCAGTATTCGCTGACGGGTTTGTTCTTTATGCTGTGGTGCGTAAGGCATATTTAGTCTCCTAAATATTATCTTGATCATATAAAGATCTACTTTACCATGTCATGTTTCCTTGAGTCGAAAGCAAAAGAGGTTTTCTTATGTCAATCAAGCAAAGAATTGTTATTACCGGCATGGGCTTAGTGTCTCCTTTGGGCTTGGGAGTGAATGCTGTATGGGATCGCATTATTAAAGGTGAATCAGGTATCCGCCGTTTAGCGATGGCAGGTTCTGATGTTTTATCGACCCAAATAGCAGGTCAGGTGCCCAGTCATATAGATCAAGATAACGGCTTAAATGAGGCCGACTATATAACGCCTAAAGAACGCAAGCGTATTGATCTTTTTACCTTGTTTGCTTTAGTGGCCGCTGAAGAAGCTCTGACCCAAGCAAACTGGTTTCCTACCTCTGATGAGGACAAAGAAGCGACTGCGACTATTATTGGTACTGGTATTGGCGGCTTACCAGCTTTAACGGCGTCTCAAAGTATTTTAGAAAAACAAGGTCCTCGACGCTTGTCCCCTTTTACCGTGCCATCTTTTCTTGCGAATTTAGCGGCTGGTAATGTTTCTATTAAACATGGGTTTAAAGGACCTTTAGGGACTCCAGTAACCGCGTGTGCGGCGGGTGTACAAGCGATTGGTGATGCTGTTCGCCTGTTATTAACCGGTGAAGCAAAAGTAGCATTGGCTGGGGGAACAGAAGCATGTATTGATCCATTGTCTTTAGCGGGTTTTGGGGCTTTAAAAGCTTTATCTACATTGAACGATGCTCCTGAGCATGCATCACGCCCTTTTAGCAAAGACAGAGATGGATTTGTGATTGGTGAGGGCTCTGGTTTAGTTGTGATTGAAACCTTAGAGCATGCGTTAGAGCGTGGAGCAACACCATTGGTAGAGATCGTCGGCTATGGCACTAGTGGTGATGCATACCATTTAACCTCGGGTCCAGAAAGCGGTGAAGGTGCTGCTCGAGCGGTAAAACAAGCGTTAAAAATGGCTGACCTTGACCCGAGTAAAATTGATTATGTCAACGCGCATGCCACCTCAACACCAGTGGGTGATCGTGGTGAAATTAATGCGTTGCGTAGTGTCTTTGGTGAAGGGGTTAGTAAGGTCGCGATTTCCTCTACTAAGTCAGCAACTGGCCACTTACTAGGCGCTGCTGGCGGAATGGAAAGTATTTTTAGTGCTCAGGCTATATTAACGTCTACATTACCACCGACACTAAACTTACATGAACCTGATGCGGGCATGGAAGACCTAGATCTTGTGCCGTTAGTTGCGCGTAAAAAAGACGTCGACTATGTTTTGTCGAATGGTTTTGGCTTTGGTGGTGTTAACGCTGCACTGATCTTGAAGCGCTATACTGCATAGAACTTTCAGAATAAGTGAGTACTTACCTTCTCTGAACTCTATGTTATGCATAATAAAAAAGGCGACTCATATAAAATGAGCCGCCTTTTTTGTTTCTAGTCTGTACGAAACACTACTCCATTAGTTTAGAAGCACTACCCCATCAGTTTATCTGGTAACCAGGTCACTAACTCTGGAAACATCATAACAATGACCAACACCAATAGTTTAAGCATGACAAATGGCAGAATGGATTTATAAATATCCAACATGGTAATACCGGGAGGTGCGATGCCTTTTAAGTAGAACAAAGCGAAACCATAAGGTGGCGTTTGTACTGCTATCTCAATATTTAATATCATCAAGATACCAAACCAAATAGGGTCATAGCCAAGTGATACTGCAATCGGTGTGAAGATAGGAGCACACATCAAAACGATAATAAATTCATCAATAATGAATCCGAGTAACAGCATAATAAGCTGGAACATCATAATGATGACAATAGGCGGTAGCCCAAGTTCTTGAGTAAAGCCCGCGACCATACTTTGAACGCCCATTAGTAAATGGAAGTTACTAAAGACTGAAGCACCAAAAATAATCCACATGGCAATACTAACGAGAAATACGGCCTGCATTCCTGCTTTTTGAACCATACGCGGCTTAAAGCGTTTAAATAATATCGCTAGAACAAGAGCACCTACAACACCGATAGCGCCAGATTCCGTTGGCGTCGCGATCCCCATAATGATGCTGCCTAAAACAGCAACAATAAGCAGTAAAGAGAGTAAGCCATCACGAGCAGTCAGAAACTTTTCTTTAGGTGTTGGAGCAACTTCTGGTGGCGGATCAAGCGGTGCTCTATTGGGGTTTAACTTACAGGAGATAATGACATATGCGACTAATAAAATGATGGTAATTAAGGCAGGAATCAGCGCCCCAATAAACATACGGCCGACTGAGTTTTGTGTCGAAGAGGCAAACATAATCATTGGTATACTAGGAGGAATTAAAATTCCTAGCCCACCACCTGCCATAATAACACCGAGCGCTAGGCGTTTATCATAACCACGTTCTAACATCGGACGGAGTGCAATACTTCCTGATGTCATAATACCTGCACCAATGATGCCGACCATGGCGCCAATCATTGAACAAACGATAATAACGCTGATTGCTAACGAGCCACGGATACGCCCAATCAACATTTGGCTGGCGTTAAACATCGCATCACCAATGCCTGAACGTGTTAGTAATTGGCCCATATAAATATAGAGCGGGATAGCCAATAAAATAAAGCTAAAATGAGTATCTTCTAGCGTAGTAGGAATGACATTAAAGAGAGCGTCCCCCCAAGTGATATAACCAACCCCCATAGCGATACCACCAAGGGCTAAACCGACGGGAGCACCCAGAGCGAAGGCCGCAATAACACAGACTAATAAAATGCCTGTTAATAGTTCGATACTAATCATTTAGGCATCTTCCTCTTGTTTTCTAAGATCTTCAGGTAGCAAGAATTTGCCTGTAATGGCGTGATAGGCTTCTTCTAACCAGTCACTGATTAGTTGTAATATGAGTAAGCCGCTTGCCACTGTCATCATCAACCAATAATGATGCATGTGTGGTGCCCATTCACTTTGTCGACGGTAATTAAACTTTAATGCTTCTTCAAACTTGCCAAAGCACATTTTGCAGACGATCACGACAAAGAGCAGCGCGAGAGCAAATGAAAACAAATTAAACACGCTACGCATGCGCGGAGAGACTTTGTTGTACAGTATGTCTACATTAATATGAGCACGTTGCTGTTGAACATAAGCCCCGCCGAGCGCAGCGATATAGCCGAAAATAAACAGTGCAGTATCATGAGCCCAAACAGTAGGTTGGTTTAAGGCGTAGCGACAAAAAACTTCTAGGGCAACGACGAATGCTAAAACGGGCATCAGATAAGAGACTGATTTCCCGATGAAAGTCACCAATGCGTGGACTGCTAGGCAATAGCGCCTAATCATAGTCATTATCATTGTTTTGTACCTGTCAGGATGAAACATAAAAGTAAGGCCGCCTAACTAGACCGCCTTACTGGGTGGAGCGTCAATGTCTTATTTTGATTCTTTACGAAGGATATCAATTAGCTCTTTACTGTATTTATCTTGAGCGGCATATTCATCCCAAAGTTTAGAACCCGCCGCATTCCAAGCGGCTTTATCAGCAGCACTTGGCGCTGGGCTCCATAGCATGCCTTTAGCTTCCATATCTTTGACTGCTTGAGCTTCCCATAGTTTAGATTTAGTCATCTGTTCTTGGGCATGAACGGTTGTTGCTGCTTTTACAATGGCTTGTAAATCTTTAGGTAATTTAGCCCATGCGCTGTTGTTCACAATAATAGGTAATACTTGAGCACCCGCTAAAGGAAGTGGGTACATGTATTTTGCTACTTCTTCATGGTTACCGTCGCGGTGATCTATCATATTTGAGCCAATAGAGCCGTCAATTACGCCGGTAGATAGACTGGTGTAAATCTCCCCCCATGCTAATGAAACAGGAGAGGCTCCAAGGTTACGTAGGAATTTGCCATAAGCACCTGGAGCACGAATTTTCAGACCTTTGAAATCATCGATAGATTTGATTTCTTTTTTCGTAATGACATACACCGCAGGTTGGATGTAAGGGTCAAGCCAAACTAAGCCTTGAGCGCCGTACGCTTTTTTAAGGATAGATGCCCAGCCTTTTTCATGGAACAATGTGGTTAACTCTGCAGTATCGCTTGTACCACCAGGTAAACCGATTTCAACGAGGCCAGCTGGCAATTCACCAGCATTGAGAGACTGGAAAGGTGCACCCATTGTAATCAGACCAGATTTAACAGCACCAAAGATACCAGTAGAGCCAACACCTTCACCAGAATAAAGAACTTGTACTTTAATGCGACCATTAGACATCGCTTCGATGTTTTTAGCTAAGTCTTCATACACGGCACCGTAGGCAGAACCACGACTATATAAGTTTGCGAAACGCCAGTTATAATCTGCAGCATGAGCAGTAGAGGCAGCGACGGCACCTAGTCCAAGAGCAATAGCGAGCGAGCTTGCTACTAGACGTTGTTTTACTTTTTTTACTGTATTGAACATTGAGCGCTTCCTTTTGAGGTTATTGTCAGTAATGATTATTGTTGTGTGATGTAATGTCCTTATTTCGATACTTTCAAAAAGTGATGTTTAAATAAATGTTACAAAACCTATCTAAAGTTTTGTTTATATCAAACAATGGGACCCTACCCCTTCATTTTTCGTGTACATTTTTTTAGCTATATCTTTGATAAATATCATTTAATGTTCTTTATCTATCCAATCGTTTAGTACTATACAGGGCGTGAATCTTAGGTGTTTAGCAAGTTAGATTTAACTGTCTATATAATACCAAGATAAATTTGATCGAGTCGTACTTTAGTCAATGAAATAGTTCGCGATAAAGTGGTATGTATCATGCTGCTTAGCCGTTCAAAGCTGACGAGATCGGCATAACGTATTTTGGAGTGATAAATGAGCATAAAAAATTACTCATTGGGTCAAGTGGGCGATTATGAGATTAAGCAACTAAAAATATTTAAAACAGTGGTAGATTGCGGCGGTTTTTCAGCCGCAGAAACCTCGTTAAATATAGGTCGTTCTACTATTAGCTTGCATATCTCAAATCTTGAATCACGCTTAAATCTTGTGCTTTGTAAGCGGGGACGAGGTGGTTTTTCGCTGACTGAAGAAGGTGTCATTATTTATGACATGACAGAAAACCTATTAGACTCTTTAGATTCATTTCGTACTACCGTGAACAACCTTAATGCAAGCTTGACTGGTAAGCTAAGAATCGCCCTCTCTGACAAAGTAAGTTTAGACTCGCGCAGCCGATTTCCTAAGTTAATAGAGCGCTTTTCAAAAGGTGCTCCTGAAGTATCTATCACGACAAATGTAGCGGCCATGTCTAAAATTGAGAGAATGATTCTTAATGATGAAGCAGACATTGGTTTTATTCCTTACCACCGTAAGTTAGATGGTTTGGATTACGTACATCTTTATCAAGATGTTTGTTACTTATATTGTGGCAGTAATCATATTTTGGCTACCATGTCTGAAAAAGATCAAGATACTAAGGCGGACCTCTACCCAGCTACGCATGCAGGTGTAAAACCTCATGAAGCAGTCAGTCATCAAATTTCTAGAATGAATATGACGGCGGTTTCTTATTTTTATGACAGTCGACTCGCATTGATTTTGTCAGGTCAGTACATTGGTTTTTTACCTGACTTATATGCGCAACCTTATGTAGACCAAGAGAAAATTGTCAAAGTAGCGGAAAATTATCGCTCTTATACGTTAGGTGTCGCCGTTATTTGTAAAAAGTCTTCGCAACCAAATAAACCACAAGAGTTATTTTTAAAAGTGTTAGCACAGACATTTCAAGATGTAACCTTGGCACCTTATTAAGAATATTAAGCATAAAAAAATCCCTGCGCTTCAGAAGTAGGCACAGGGATTTTATAAAACTACAGGTTATAGACTGCGTTAGTACTTAGTAGATAGCCTAGACAAGCTCAGTAAAGCAGCGCTTAAAGATCGCCATACCTTCATCAATAATATCCATTTCGATCGTCAATGCAGGTAAGAAGCGAATGACGTTGCCACGAATACCACAAGACAGTAACACCAAACCATTTTCAGCTGCTTTAGCAGACAGCTTTTTCGCCATTTCAGGATAAGGTTTGTTGACGTCACCATCATGGACAAATTCAACGGCGATCATGGCACCACTATTACGTACTTGGCCGATAATATTAGGGTATTCAGTTTGTAGGTCTGTTAAGTGTTTAACGAAGTGAGCACCTACTTCTTTTGCACGACCACACAGATCTTCTTCTTCAATCACATCAAAAACAGCTAGACCTGCTGCACAACCGATTGGAGAGCCACCATAAGTACCGCCAAGACCACCAGGAACGGGAGCATCCATAATGTCTGCTTTACCTACAACTGCAGCCAATGGGATGCCTCCAGCAATACCTTTAGCAGCCGTCATTAGATCCGCTTCGATACCAGATTGTTCGTGACAGAACATAGTTCCAGTACGTGCAAAACCAGATTGAATCTCATCCATGATCAACAACATTCCGTGTTTGTCACAAAGCGCACGAAGTTTTGTCAAGAAACTAGTAGAGGCTTGGTAGAAGCCGCCTTCACCTTGGACTGGTTCGATGAGTATTGCTGCTACACGAGAAGGCTCTATGTCACAAGTAAAGCGCATTTGAAGGTCAGCAAGCGCTTGCTCCTCAGTAATACCAAGGTAATCATTTGGGTAAGGGATATGGTAAATATCACTCGGAAAAGGACCAAACCCTACTTTGTACGGGTTTACTTTACCTGTTAGACCCATTGTCATATTAGTACGACCGTGGAATCCACCGTTAAATGCAATAACACCAGGTCGACCGGTATAAGCACGGGCTATTTTCACACAGTTTTCTACTGCCTCTGCACCTGTTGTTACAAAGATGGATTTTTTCGGCGTGTTACCAGGAGCAGCAGCATTAATTTTTTCGGCTAATGCAACAGCTGATTCGTATGGGCTAACCATGACACAGGTATGAGAAAATCGCTCAATTTGTGCAAGTACAGCCGCTTTTACTTTTGGGTGATTGTGGCCAGTATTTAGTACTGCGATACCAGCACCAAAATCGATATGACGTTTGCCTTCTACGTCCCAGAATTCAGCGTTAAGTGCTTTATCAACGTAAACAGGAGCCATGTTGCCTTGGCCACGAGCTATCGCATTTTCTTTACGCTTTTGCAGATCTGCATTGTTCATTTTGTCTTTCACCTTTTAGAGCACGCTCTAAGATCATAATGCAGCGTATGGGACGCCGCTGTTGGTTATTAAACGTGTTCAGTTAAGCTAATGCCAAGTCGACGACTTATGCTAAGCCGCCCATGCACATGTATTTGATTTCAACGTATTCATCGATGCCGTACTGAGAACCTTCGCGGCCACTACCAGACTCTTTCACACCACCAAAAGGTGCGACTTCACTGGAAATAATACCTTCGTTGATTCCTACCATTCCGTATTCTAAGGCTTCAGATACGCGCCAAGCGCGACTGATATTTTGGGAGTAGAAATAAGACGCTAGACCAAATGGAGTATTGTTTGCCATGTCTACCGCTTCTTTTTCTGTTTTGAACTTAAACAGTGGTGCAACAGGGCCAAAAATCTCATTTGAGAAAATGTCCATGTCTTCAGTAACACCTGTCAAAATAGTTGGTTCAAAGAAACGATCTCCGGCCGCTGATTTAGTGCCGCCAAGTCGTGCTTTAGCCCCGTGTTCTATCGCGTTGTTAACGAGTTCTTCTACTTTACTAATTGCTGAGTCATTAATCAGTGGCCCAATAGTGACGCCTTTTGAAAAGCCATCACCCGTTTTAAATTCAGCGACACGTTTTGCGAGTTTCTCAGTAAATGCCTCATAAACGCCTTCTTGAATTAAAAAGCGATTGGCACAAACACAGGTTTGGCCAGCATTACGGTATTTAGAAGCAATTGCGCCTTCTACTGCCGCATCTAGATCGGCATCATCAAAGACGATAAAAGGAGCGTTACCACCTAATTCCATTGATGTTCGCTTCACTGTTTGGGCACATTGGGACAGGAGCAATTTACCAATGGGTGTGGAACCGGTAAAAGACAACTTACGAACAATTGGATTGCTGGTTAAAACACCACCAATGGCTTTCGCATCTTTACCTACAACGACGTTTAAAACACCCGCTGGAATACCTGCTTGGTGAGCCAGCTCTGCTAGCGCGAGTGCGCACAAAGGCGTTTCATCAGAAGGCTTGATAACAATAGTACAACCTGCCGCTAATGCGGGACCGGCTTTACGTGTAATCATTGCGATTGGGAAGTTCCACGGTGTAATGGCTGCCACAACGCCAATTGGCTGCTTAATTGTTAAGACTCGCTTATCTTTGGCAAATGTTGGGATAGTGTCGCCATTTAAGCGACGTGCTTCATCCGCAAACCAATCAATAAAAGACGCCCCATACAATACTTCACCTTTGGCTTCTGCCAATGGTTTTCCCTGCTCTAAGGTCATCAAAGTCGCTAAGTCATCTTGATTATCTAAAATCAGTTGGTTCCAGCGACGAAGCAATGTCGAACGTTCTTTGGCTGTTCGAGCTTGCCATTCTTTTTGAGCAACAGCAGCGGATTCAACCGCTAATAGTGTTTCTTGTTCTCCTAAGTCTTGAACATCAAGAATGTGTTCACCATTAGAAGGGTTGGTAACAGCGAAGGTGTTGCCCGATGTTGCAGAAACCCACTCCCCACCAATATAAGATTGGCTTTTTAATAAGGTTGGCTGTGTTAACTGTACTGACATAAATGACCCCAAGCTCGCAGCGGAGAATAGTTGTAATGTGTTATTAATATGGAAAATAACAGTATTATTCGATAGTAGATAAAGCGCTTCGATAGAAAAATGAGAAGCTATCAACCCAATGTTTGATAGTCCTCAAACATTGGGGTTAATAAGACAGTATCCTATTGTTTTTATAGAGGTTTACTGTATTTTTTTGTTGCATTAGATAAATTATGAAAGTCATTAAAGAGCAAATTTTAGAGGTGTTATTGCAGATAGTTAGTACATTACAGAAAGTTTTTTAAGAAAACCTTAAAAGAGGCAGAAGGTCATTTAAGATTAGGCCAGTTTCTTCTACTTCCTTTTACGTATAATAAGCAATCATACTGTGCCTATTACAGTACTTTTAGATGTGTGGAAATAAGTCTTTTACCGTAAAAGAGGGGATGCAATTGACTCAGAAGAGAGCCGTTATTCGTCAAAGTTTACCGGATATTATTGTGGCAGATTTACGCCAACGTATTTTGTCGGGAAATCTGATGGAAGGTGAATTGATTCGCCAAGAAGTGCTTGCAGAAGAGTACGATGTGTCTCGTATGCCTGTCCGTGAAGCATTAAAGCGACTTGATGCAGAAGGTCTAGTTGTCTTTATCAATAATCGTGGTGCTACGGTCACTAAACATTCTCTAGATGAAATTTGTGAAATCTTTGATATTCGAATTCTACTTGAAGTAGACCTTTTTAGGCGTGCCATACCTTTAATGACAGAAGTACACTTTGCAGAATGTGATGCTATTTTAGAAGAAATGGATATCTCCTATCGAGCAGGTCATGTTGCAGACTGGGGGCCTTTAAATGCACGCTATCATGGGGTGTTATATGCCGCTGCCGGTAGAGAACTGACAACTCATTTATTAGAGCGAGTGAGTCTACAAGCGAACCGTTATGTGAGTATGCATATTGATCAATTAAATAAATCTGACAGTGCTCAACTGGATCATCGTGCTTTATTAGCGTTTGCTCGTGAAGGCAATAATATTGAAGCAGTTGAAAAGTTACGTTTTCATATTGAAGAGACGAAACGCCAAGTAGTGGCATTGGTTGCCGCCAGTCGGGCTTAGTATGACTTTGCTATTAAAGCTGCGATTATTTTCGCAGCTTTAATAAGTCATTATAGAGTGACGTAGGAATTTCAACGGCGTCTCTAGCAAGATTACGTTCGCGAGCTTGATAGCGGCGTTGAGACGGTAGGCGTGCACCTTGTTCAATAATATCAGCGAATAAGCGCTCTGCTCTATCGTTGTTGGTAGCAGCATTGCCGCCACTCAATAAATTGGGATCAAACGCAATAATGATCTCGCCGTGATAAGGCGCTTCTGGTTGTCCGTTGGCGGCCTGCATGCTCTCTTTGCTGGTTAAATCATCAATGAGAGGGCCTGCTAATAACTCGATCATAATAGACAATGCAGAACCTTTATAATCACCAAAAGTTAGCATAGCACCGTCCATTGCCGCGTTAGCATCCGTGGTTGGGTTCCCTTCCTTATCAATAGCGACACCTTCCGGTAGTGGTTTCCCTGCACGGCGATACAGTTCTATTTCACCACGGGCAAACTGACTAGTGGCAAAGTCAAACGTGAAAGGGTGTTTACCTTGGCGTGGCCAACTAAAAGCAATGGGGTTAGTGCCTAATGTCCCGCGTTTACCGCCAGCAGGAGCGACCCAAGCATGACTGGGAACCATCGCCAAACCAGCTAACCCTACTGCAGACAGTTTTTCGACTTCAGGCCATAGTGCGGAGAAATGAAAGCATCGATTAATCGCGAGTGCGGCGATGCCGTTCCTTTTAGCTTTTTCAATTAAAAGTGGTAAGGCAGCATCCAGCGCTAATAAAGAAATTGCCCCATTAGCATCTGCTTTGACCACGGATGGTGCAGCATCAACAATAGTGGGTTTGGCAGAGCCACTAATACGACCGAATTTCATGCTTTGCGTACACATCAGTAAACGGAAAAGGCCATGAGAGTGGCAATCATCACGCTGGCAGGCTGCCATTACCTCAGTGATAGAGGTCGCGTGATCTTTGCTAAACCCATTGTCTATTAGTATCGCTTCGCTTAGTTCGTGTACCTCTGCTAGGCTCAGTGTGGTTTTATCACTCATTTCTTGCTCCATTTATGATGGGTCTTTTGATTAGCTACTACAGAGCCTAGCCATGACATTATGATGGTTTATTAGCATTCAAAATTGATGCCATGTTTAAGAGGATCACCAGGGTTATCAATCAGTGTCGTTTCGCGAGTAACAAAAGCCTGTCCCGTTATCGAAGGTGTAATCTTTTCTTGTTGGGTGCCTAGCGTTTTAGCATATTGATAGCTCAATGTATAACCACTCCCAATAATACTTTCTTGATAAATGGCCTCGCCAGGGCTGAGTAAATTGTCTGCTGCAAGGCAAGCTAAACGTGCAGAACTACCAGTACCACAAGGTGATCTATCGTATGAGTTGTCAGGACACAAAACGAAGTTACGTGTATGCGAGTTGGCTGATTGGGCTGCGCCATACAGAATAATATGATCAATAATGCCGCCCATAAAACCTTGAATGTTTTGCTCATAAATGGCTTGTCGGATAGCAATGCTCGCCGTAGTAAGGTGACGAATATTATTAGCACGTACTGGTGTTGGGCTGTCATTAACAATGAAGCACCAATTACCACCGTAGGCAATGTCACCTGTTACCTTACCGATGTTATCTACTTCCACTGTAATGGCTTTTTTGAATCGATAGCTCTCGACGTTGGTTACTGTGACAGTATTATTATCAGTGAGCTCTATTTCAACTATACCGACTGGTGTTTCGATTTTATGTTTTCCAATGCCTATTTTACCTAAATAAGCTAAGGTGACGGCTAAGCCAATGGTGCCGTGTCCACACATACCAATAACCGCCGCAGCATCAAAGTAAATCACCCCTGTCACGCAGTCTGGATTGGTAGGCGTTACTAATAATGCACCGACCATTGCCTCTTGTCCGTAAGGCTCGGCTACGACTGAACGATAGACATCGGTAAACTCGTTGGCTAATCGTGCTGCGCGCTCAGATAAAGGGCCAGAACCAAGGTCTGGGCCTCCTTCTACAATGACTCGCGTTGGCTCACCTTCGGTATGGCTATCGATTACCAGCATTCTGCTATGACTCCAGCGTGTTTAAACCAATGTTCGAACCAAATCTTGAACAAGGTATATTGGTTTTCACAGTAAGTGCGCTGGGCGGCATTAAGTTCGTCGGTTTCATTAAAATGTAAGCGATAGGCTTCTTCACCATTTAATACTAATAAGTATTTGAAAAATAAAACTAATTCAGGGCCCTCATCGAAACTGGCGAGTTCTGACATCGCCTCTTCTAGCTCTTGCGCACGTAGGCGAGCCTCTGCACAACCAGCGGCCGCTCGTTTAGATAAGGCCGCCAGTAAAAGGACTTCTTTTGGTAAGGCGGTACCTATACCCGTAATAGCCCCAACTGCGCCACATTTTACAAAGCCATGATAAACCGCAGTATCGACACCGACCATTAATAGTACGTTATCATCTTTTGAGGTGATATTTTCAGCGGCATACCGCATGGCTTCTTTACTTCCGAACTCTTTAAAACCGATCAGGTTGAGGTGTGATGAACGTAATTCAAAGAACAGATCTGCTTGGGTTGAGAAGCCATAAACGGGACTGTTGTAAATAATCGCAGGCAGAGAAGGCGCCGCCTCCAAAATCGCTTTAAAATGATTTTTCTGTGCTGTAATCACGGAGCCACGTGATAACACGCGAGGAATAACCATTAGACCCGCCGCACCGACTTTTTCAGCATGGGTTGCTAAGGCCACAGCAGATTTTGTATTAATAGCGCCGGTACCCACAATTACAGGCAGTCCTGCGTCGACTAAGCGCTCTACGCCTTCCATACGTTCAGTATCGGTTAATAAAGGCCAATCTCCCATCGAACCACAATAGACCACCGCCGACATACCGGCATCAATCATCTCTTTACCTTTACTGACCAAGGCATCGAAATCTGGTGTTCGATCGGCGTTACATGGTGTCATTAGGGCAGGCATAATGCCGTTGAAAACTGCAGTATTCATCACTCACCTCTATTTTTAATCCTACATTTATTATGTTATCTCACATATGGATATTGGATACAAAATAAAATTGAATAAATAGTGATCAGTTTGTATTATCTAGAGAATAGGAGAAAGTCGTGGTTATCTGAGGTTGGTGTGATTAACAGCCATTAAATAGGCAAACACGATTACGACCAGTTTGTTTTGCTTTATAGAGCGCTTTATCAGCTTCACGTAGTAACATATCGGTATCACAGTGTTGGCCAGAGCTAAAAGAAACACCAAGGGAAACGGTAAAATGAATCGCGTGACTTTCATGATCGGATAGAGTGTCCGTTGATAAGGCTTCACGTAAGATTTCTGCTGCTTGTAGTGCTGACACCCGATTAGTATCAGGTAATAGGATCGCAAATTCTTCACCTCCAATACGCCCCATAATAGCCTCTTCTGGAAGGTTTTTTAGGCTTATTTTGGCTAAATGCTGTAAGACAATATCTCCTAGATCATGACCATAAATATCGTTAACTTTTTTAAAATGGTCGACATCCATCATTAATAACGCACAGGTTTTTTCTAAAGCGATAGCTTGTTGCAAAATAGTCGTAGCACGTTCAAAAAAATAACGACGGTTTGCTAAGCCTGTTAAGAAATCATAATGGGCTCTATACTCTAACTCTTGGTGTGTATTATGGTTTTCAATAGCAATACTGGCTAAGTTACTAGCAAATTGTATTTGTTCAATGTCCTTTAAACTTGGTGTAGATGAGGGAGCGTTATAAATAGCAAAAGTCCCTAATAATTGGCCATCTGAGGCCATAATAGGTTCTGACCAACAGGAGTGAAGTTTGGCTTTCTGTGTTAAATCAGTGAGTCCTTGCCAATTAGGATGGGTATCAATGTTTTCGACAATAACACGTTTACCGAGATAAGCTGCCGCACCACAAGAGCCCATATGTTCACCAATACGTATGCCATGAATCGCTGCATTGTAAAAGTCAGGAAGGTGTGGTGACGCCCCCAATAATAAGCATTGGCTTTGTTTATCAAATAAGAGAATACAACATAACGAAGGCGGACTTTCTTGTTCAATTTGTTGCACGATAATAGTTAATATCTCTTGTAGAGAAGAGCTCTTGGCAACCATTTCTAATGTTTCGTTGCGGACTTTGAGCCGTTGTTCTGCTATCCAATGATCGGTAATGTCTCTGATATAAACAATTCTTTTGCTACCGCACTGTTTGTAAAACAGTCGTACTTTTCTGATACAGCCAGATTTATTGTATATAGACGTTTCTAAGCAACTAGTATTACCCAGTTCTTTATCTTGATTTTGGGTGAACCAAGGCTCTAATATTTCTTGTTGGAAATGAGGTACTGCAAAGAATTTTGTAGAGCAACTTGGTAAATTAGGAATGTCTTCTAAGGCAAACTCTAAGGACTGTTGAAATGCATGATTGATAAACTGAGCTTGGTTTGTTTTTACATCAAAGACTACAACAGGTACGGGTGAAAAATTTAAATGTTGTTCAAATTCTTTCGTGTAGCAATCGTTGTTTGGCTGCGTCATGCAATACTTCTCTTTTCAGTCCTTTTGAATAACGTTAACCATGCTTAGTATTGCAGTTCCCATCTCTAGGTAAGCTATGAGTGATTACGATACAGCGTCAGTATGATGGTTTAATATACAACGTTTTAAAGGTTAAAAATACAGTTACCTTATCGCTTTCATCCGCGAACGCATTGAGAGTTTACGCGTGAATTTTTAGAGTCTGCCACCACTTTAGTATCGTTATATCCGTAAATGGCCATTATCTAATAGCAGAAGAGTCAATAAGAAGGTAAAGAAGAGGAAATAGCACGTTTTAAAGCATTATTTAGCGATTTAAGTTAAGTGGTTATTTTGAGGCTAATTCGCCTTGATGTACTATGTGGACTTATTTTATTCAGACAAGATATTGTTCAATATGAGCACAACAGACAAACACCTACATAATCCTACTTTTAAGTGGCGCTTTCTCCTTCCGCAACATTGGCTAACATGGATTGGCCTTTTCTTTGCTGCATTGATTGCGTTTATTCCCTTTCGCCTGCGCGATAAGGTGGCCGTGAAAATCGCACATCTCTTAGTAAAACGAGATAATAGTGCTTTAAAGCGCGCTCGTTTGAATTTGCAGCACTGTTTTCCAGAAAAATCACTGGAAGAACGTGAAGATATTCTGACACGCTGTTTTGAGACCGCTGTGCAGTTCTTTCTAGGTTACGCCGGTTTACTAGTTCGCAGCAAAAAACACAATCAAGCGAAAGGGGTCATGATTGGTGGTGAGCACTTACTACCGTTATTAGATCGTGGTGAAAAGATCATTGCTTTGGTCCCTCACTGTTGGGCGATTGATTATGCTGCTGTAATGATTGCTGCTAAAGGGTATCAAGTATCGACCATGATGAAGCCGCAAAAGAAAGAAATTGTCGACTGGCTGATTCATAAGCAACGGATGCAGTTTGGCGGAAAAATCTATCCTCGTTCAGCGGGAATTAAGCCTTTTCTAAAGTCTGTGAAAGAAGGGTATTTAGGCTATTACCTTCCAGATGAAGATCTAGGTCCACAGCATTCGGTTTTTGTGCCCTTTTTTGGAGAAACAAAGGCGACGATGAAAGGCTTAGGTAAATTTGCCAAGCTGACCAAAGGCGTTGTTGTTCCTATGTTGCCGACGTATAACGCCAAAAATGGTAAATACGAATTGTTTATTTTACCTGCCTTAGAAAATTTCCCGACAGGAGATGAGGAACAAGACGCTATCGCGATGAATCAAGCGATGGAAACCTTGATTGCAGAACACCCTGAACAATATATGTGGATTCTGAATCTGCTACGCAGCCGACCAGATGGCACTAAACTGTACTAAGTCATTGCATTACGTTGTTGTATAAGAGGTTTCTCTTTATCGAGACACCTCTCCTCACCTTTATTCGGTGCAATGATAAACTGCCATTTATTGATTGCCTGCTATTTTAGTATTAGGCCCGAACCAAACGAGCTGGAGTTATTCATGTCAGACCATGCACAAGCGTCTCTAACCCGCCCAGATATTGTGGCGGTCAAAACCTACTTACTCTCTTTGCAAGACCAAATCTGTGCTTCTCTCGAACGCTTAGAACCTGACATTCGTTTTACCGAAGACGCATGGGATCGCCCCAATGGTGGCGGTGGCCGTACTCGTGTCATCGCGGGCGGCGCAGTAATAGAAAAAGGAGGCGTTAATTTTTCCCATGTTATGGGAGACAGTTTACCTCCCTCTGCGACAGCAGATCGTCCTGAATTAGCGGGTGGTAGTTTTGAAGCTATGGGGGTGTCTTTAGTGATACATCCTAATAACCCAATGGCGCCAACCTCCCATGCTAACGTACGTTTATTCATTGTCCATAAAGACGGAATGGACCCAGTATGGTGGTTTGGTGGAGGCTTTGATTTAACGCCTTATTATGGTTTTGATGAAGATTGTGTCGACTGGCATCAAATGGCGTTTGATGCTGTTGAGCCTTTTGGAAAAGGTTACTATCAGCGTTTTAAACACTGGTGCGATGAGTACTTTTATCTTAAACATCGTGGTGAGCCTCGCGGTATCGGCGGTCTATTTTTTGACGATTTCAATGATGGTAGTTTCGAACATTGTTTTGGCATGATGCGTTCTGTCGGAGACGCTTATAGCAAAGCTTACGTCCCGATTGTAGAACGCCGTAAGGATTTACCTTTTACTGAACAGCAGCGTGACTTCCAGCTTCATCGTCGTGGTCGTTATGTTGAGTTTAATTTGGTGTTTGACCGAGGTACGCATTTTGGTTTGCAAAGTGGTGCGGGTCGTACTGAGTCTATTTTGATGTCATTGCCACCAGAAGTACGTTGGACTTATGACTATCAAGTAGAGAAAGGCAGTGAAGAAGCCAAATTAACAGACTATTATTTGACATCTAAAGAGTGGCTAAGCTGCTAATAATGAGTAAACCGAGTTGCTAGGTCGTTACCTAGAGACTCAGAGATATTGAGATTAAGAGGCTACACCGTGGATTTGTACGCAGTTGTTGGAAACCCGATAGAGCACAGTAAATCACCTGGCATTCATACGTATTTTGCTCAGCAAACACAGCAAGATTTATGTTACTCCACCTTATTAGGGGATATTGAAGGTTTTGAAGAGCAAGTTCGTTGCTTTTTTAAAGACGGTGGTAAGGGCCTAAATGTAACCGTACCCTTTAAAGAGCGTGCTTATGCCATGTGCAGTGTACTAAGTAAACGGGCTAAGCAAGCGGGTGCTGTGAATACCTTATTGATGGGGAAAAATGGAGACTTGTTTGGTGATAATACCGATGGTGTAGGCATGGTGAGAGACATTAGCCAGAACTATGGTCAATCATTACTGAATAAACGAGTGTTAATTATTGGGGCTGGTGGCGCAGTACGTGGTGTACTTGAGCCTGTGTTAGCGGAAAAGCCTGCGTCTGTTACTGTGGTCAATCGAACGGTGTCTAAAGCTGAGGTATTGGCTGAGCATTTTGGTTGTCTAGCGGCGTCGTTTGAATCATTAGAAGGCGCTTTTGATATTATCATCAATGGCTCTTCTGCCAGCTTATCTGGTCGTTTACCACCGCTTAAAGATGAGCTAATCGGTGCTAATACCTGGTGTTACGATATGATGTATAGCAAAGAGCGTACGGTATTTTTAGATTGGGCTTATGCACGTGGCGCAGATGGTGCAGATGGGTTGGGCATGTTAGTAGGTCAAGCTGCCGAATCTTTTTATTTATGGCGTCACACCCGCCCTGAAACCGGTTTATTAGTCGCTAAAATGCGCCAAGAAATGGAAGCTTAACCATGAAAGCGCAGTGGTTTAATCGTGTTGATCAGATAGGTGAAGCCAACTGGCAAGCGGCTATTGGTAACACTCGTTATCCCTTTGCGCACTATGCGTTCCATAAAGCCTTAGAACAAAGTAATAGTATTGGTGAGGGTACCGGCTGGTATCCAGAATATTTGCTGATTACTGATGCAGATGAAATGGGCGTTGATCGACCATTAGCTATCGCCCCGACCTATCTCAAAACACATTCTCAAGGTGAGTTTGTATTTGACTGGGCTTGGGCCGATGCCTACCAGCGTCATGGTATGGAATACTATCCTAAGCGTGTTTGGGCGATTCCTTTCTCTCCCGTCACTGGGCTGCGCATATTCTCTTACCTTGATCCAAAAGGTGACGATGCAGACTTTGCGAATCTGTACCCTGCACTGGCGAAGCTGATGACCGAAGCCAATCAGGAACGTCATTTCTCAAGCTGGCATTTGTTGTTTACTAAGCCTGAGCACGTGGATTTGTTTCGCCATGATAAAACCCTAGTACAGCGTGTTTCCTGTCAGTTTCATTGGTTTAATCGTGATTATCGTGACATGGACGATTACTTCTCGCACTTTTCAAGCCGTAAGCGAAAAGCGGCACGCAAAGAGCGCGACAAGGTGGTTAAGCAAGGCGTGACTCTGACGCGTACTTTGGGTAATGAACTGACGACCGCTGAGATCGACTTCTTTTATCTGTGTTACCAATCCACCTATGCTAAACGTGGTCAGCAAGGTTATCTCACACGAGAATTCTTTGGTTTGTTGGCCAATACCATGGGAGATCAAATCCTTTTAGTACAGGCGTACAGAGAAGGCGAAGCGATCGCCGCGTCGTGGTGTTTCTTTGATGATCATTCACTATATGGGCGTTATTGGGGCTGTATGGAAGAAGTGGATTGCCTGCATTTTGAAGCTTGTTATTATCAAGGAATCGAGTTTTGTCTCGAAAAAGGGTTACAGCATTTCGATCCGGGTACACAAGGGGAACACAAGATTGCTCGTGGCTTTGAACCTGTTTTTAGCCACAGCGTGCATTACATTGCTCATCAAGGTTTTCGTGAAGCGATTGGGAATTTCTGTGAGGAAGAAGCGCAAGCTGTGCGCGAGTATCATCAAAATACCCACGCGTTATTGCCTTTTAAACAAGAGTCTAGCTAGCGCTACGCCAGCCAGACTGATGATTAAGATGCCACGATAAAGATGGTTTAAACGTCTTGGTGCGGGCCGAATAATTCGTAATGAATACGATCGGCTTCTACGCCTAATGTCAGTAATTGCTGTTTCACAAACATCATGAAACCGACTGGACCACATAGGTAAAAATCACCCTCTGTCAAAGGCAAAGCGTCTTGGATTTCTGCAAGCTGCATACTTCCCTCATGAACACCCTCTTCCGCTTCTTCAACACTGGTATACCAAGTATGAACAGACAGTTGAGGCAATTGCGCTTTAACGCTGTTTACGTGTGCTTTAAAGGAATGCTGACCTTGGTTTTCACAAGCATGTAAGTAACTAATTGGCTGGCTGTAACCTTGCTTAGCAAAGGTATCCAGCATAGCTTGCATCGGTGTTAAACCAACGCCGCCAGAAATAAGCACAACAGGTTTTGCTTTGTCTTCGAAGATAAAGTCACCCGCTGGTGGCATCGCTTCGACAATGTCACCGACATTGATGTGATCATGTAGATAGTTAGACATCACGCCCGCCATCTCATCATTGCCTTCACGTTTGACACTAATGCGGTAGCTTTTGCCATTGGCTGTGGTAGACAAAGAATACTGACGGATTTCGTCGTACTGGTTGCCTTTAGGATGTACCTTAACACCTAGGTATTGACCAGGAATGTAGTCAATCACGGCGTTACCATCCACAGGCTCTAATACGAAGCTAGTGACTAATTCAGATTCTGGTGTTTTAGACGCCACACGGAATTCACGGAAATCTTTCCAACCACCGGTTTCAGCGGCATTTTTCGCGTATAGATCACCTTCGACCTTAATAAAGATTTCGGCTAATTGAGCGTAAGCCGCTATCCATGCTTCTTCAACCTCTGGAGTGAAGGCCTCTGGTGCAAGCTCACGCAGGGTTTCAATCAAGTGATGGCCGACAATGTCGTATTGATCAGGTTGGATGTTAAAACTGGTGTGCTTATGAGCAATGCGCATCACAGCGCTGGTTAGAACTTCTAAGTTATCAATATGTGTCGCGTAAGCCGCAATGGCATTAAACAAAGCCGCTGGTTGGCGACCTGTTTTCTGGTTTGTCATGTTGAAGATGTCACTCAACTCTGGGTTGTGAGTAAACATGCGTTTGTAGAAGTATTCAGTAATAGCAGGGCCGGCTGAAGCCAACAATGGGATAGTCGCTTTTACTGTATCTATATGTGTTTGGGATAGCATGGTGGTGCTCCTTTCTACTAAAGTATCGTAATTGAATCTCTATTAGTCTTTCTATAGCGAAAGTCGTGCCAATAAAATAAATAGTTATTTTTCAATGACTTAGAAATAAATAAATTAAAATAGAGTCATTTAGACACAAACAAAAATAGGTCTTTTTGTTTCTTATGTGTCAAAATGACTCTATCTTAGCTATTTCATAGGTTGAAGAGAATGAATCAGGTTTCAAATAAAGCTTTGTTGAGTTTTGCGCTGGATCTGGCGAGTGCGGTGACGCAAGCTAACCGCTTCGAGCAATTGGTCTATGCGGTTCGAGCGACCATTAATTGTGATGCGGTGGTATTGCTGATACATCATCATGGTGTGTTGACGCCGATTGCTCAGCGCGGCTTGTCTGAAGATCTAATGGGACGACGCTTTACCATTACCGAGCACCCACGGCTGAGCGAAATCTGCGCGGGCCACTACCCCGTTCGATTTCCGTCTGATTCCCCTTTACCTGACCCTTATGACGGCATGGTGCTAGGTCATGATGAGCATTTGCGCGTGCATTCTTGCATGGGTGTGCCCTTGTATTTGGATGGCAAGCTGATCGGTGTGGTGACGCTAGACAGCATTACGCCCAACGTATTTGATAATATCGACACCAGAGCGCTTGAGATCATTGGCACCATGGCGGCGATGACACTGAATACTGCGATGTTAATGGAGCAATTGGAGACAAAATCTCAGCGAGCGGAACATGCGTTGCAGGTCATGAGCGAAGAGGCAAGGGGCAAAGACGGCTATGAGATGATTGGTCAAAGTGATGTGATGAAGGCGCTTTATCAAGCAATTAAGCTGGTAGCGCCTTCCGATTTTGCGATTTTAATAGAAGGCGAAACCGGTGTGGGTAAAGAGCTGGTCGCACGCTCTCTCCATCATGCCTCCAATCGTAGCCAATCGCCTATGGTGTATGTAAATTGCGCGGCGATTCCACAAAACTTGATTGAAAGTGAGTTATTTGGCCATGTAAAAGGAGCTTTTACTGGCGCCGACCGTGATCGTGAAGGGAAGTTTGTCCTCGCCGATGGTGGCACCCTCTTTTTGGATGAAATTGGTGAGCTGCCATTAGAGGTACAAGGTAGTTTGCTAAGAGCGATTCAAAATCAAGAGATCCAAGCCGTGGGTAAGGATGATATTCGCAAAGTCGATGTGCGGATTATTGCCGCGACCAATCGACGCTTGGAGCAAGAAGTTGCTGAACATCGCTTTCGATCAGATCTTTTCCATCGCCTTAGTGTGTTTCCTATCCAAGTGCCTGCATTGAAAGAGAGACAAGGTGATATACCTCTATTGGCGGGATTTTTTGCGGAAGGCTTTCGTCGTAAATTAGGGCTTCAACAGCTTACTTTATCGGCCGCCGCGATCTCTTTGCTAGAAGCGTATCACTGGCCGGGCAATGTTCGAGAGCTAGAGCATGTTATTTCTCGAGCGGCTTTATTTGCTAAAGCAGACACTCCCACTGGCATTACCGTTATTACACCGCAGCACCTTACCGGGTTACAGATAAGTAAGTTAAAAAAAGAAAAGGTACAAACAGACGAAACTGTATTGGAAGAGCCTCAAGAGAACGCTTTTGAATCCATTGATTTACGACTAGAAACCGAGCGATATCAAAAGGATAGAATTCGTCACGCATTGGAAGCAACAAGCGGTAATTGGTCGCAAGCCGCGCGTCATTTATCGATGGATCGTGCCAATCTAACACGACTTGCTAAACGGCTTGGTATTCATGTGGAAAAATCAATAAAAAGCGAGCATTAATGTCCGTGTTTAGCCGCACTGACTTGCTGAATACGCTCCGCTGGAAAGGCGAGTTTAGTAAGTAAATAAGTGCGTAAATCTTGTGGGTAATTGAGCTCTATTAACGCTGCTTCCATACAATTTAGCCACATGGCTTTTTCTTTATCTGTGACTATTAGGTGTGCATGAGCTTGCGGTAAACTAATAGGACCAAATTTCTGAGAAAATAAGCGCTCTCCGCCCATCCAACCTGATAAAAATGCCACTAACTTTTCGATCGTCAGTGAAAGATTTTTTGGGTGCATATCAAATAGAGGACGGTATTCTGGAGTGGTGGCCATTAATTGATAGAAGGTTTCGACCAGAGTTTGTAACCCTGATAATCCGCCAACCGCTTGTAATGTTCCGTCACCTTCACCGTACGGAGGACGAAAAGTATCTGTCATCTATTTTGGTTCCTGTGTGCTATTTTTTTGTTCTTTTTCCGCTTTAGCACGATCCATTTTGATCGAATTCCGGTAGCCACCTAGTGCCGCCAACGCACCAATAATGAAACTCATGTAAAGTGGAATTTGAAACAGCATAGTAATGCTGATAAATACACAACCCACGGCTAACCCTTCCAATAACGGTCTAAATTGCTTTTTCATAGAGTCTCCGGTGTATAAAAAAATAAACGCGAGTTTAACAAAGTTTTGTAGGGTTGTAGTCCTAGTTGTGGAAAAAAACACCACTTATCCCATAAAAAATCGAAATCATAAAATAACTTTTTTAATGTTGAAAAGTGAGGCATCGCTATTTTTTATGAAAATATGAATGTAAACCTGTCAAATTACTTTAAAATCACTTCAAATCTGCTTTTAAAGGCGTAAATTGTGTATAACTAACCAAATTACCCACAATTTAAATCGAACCAGAGAACAAGAACAAAAAATAATTTATCCACAAAATGAAAAAGTATCCACAAGGTTGATGTTCTGGTGTCCTTATTTAGTTTTCAACAAGTTATCCACTCCTATAAAAAAGATATTGGCTTGCACCGAAAAATTTGGCATATGGCATGGCCGCCGATGGTTTCCAATATTACGACGCCGTTATTAGGCCTAGTAGATACAGCGGTAGTTGGGCATTTAGGCACTGCGACGCACTTAGGGGCAGTGGCGATAGGTGCGAGTATTTTTAGTTTTCTCTTTTGGGCGTTTGGCTTTTTACGCATGGGATCGACTGGCTTAACAGCGCAAGCCTTAGGGCAAGGTGACGAGCGTCGTGTCCGTGAGTTGTTACTACAAGCTATTTTGATGGGTGTATTTATTGGCTTAATGCTGATTCTCTTTCGTCATCCTATTATCGATTTAGCGATCACTCTAATGGCCCCAAGCGCCGATGTAGAGCCTTGGGCGCGCTTATATTGCGAAGCTCGAATCTTTAGCGCGCCAGCAGTATTGGCAGGTTATGCGCTTATGGGATGGTTCTTCGGCGTGCAGTATTCCAAAGGCCCGCTGTGGATGTTGTTGATCATTAATATGGCGAATATGGTACTGGATTATGCGGCTGTTTATGGCTTAGGAATGGCCAGTGACGGTGTCGCGTGGGCGACGGTTTGTGCTCATTATATTGGTGTGACGGTTGCTGGATTTTTGGCTTGGTACAAGTTAAAAGGGTTTAGTGGCCATGTACCGCTAAAAACGTTAGTAAAATGGCGTGAGTATATGGCGTTGATTCATGTAAATCGTTATTTATTTGTGCGAACGATTTTACTCTTGCTCGTCATGTTATTTTTTACTGCACAAGGGGCTCGACAAGGTGATTCTGTCTTGGCGGCGAATGCGGTATTACTGACTTTTTTGATGATTATTTCTAATGGGCTCGATGGTTTTGCTTTTTCTGTCGAAGCGCTTTGTGGCAAATATTACGGACGTCAAGATCAAGCTACGTTTCAAAAGGTACTGCATCTTTCTACTTACTGGGCATTTATTACGGCGCTTATTCTTGTGGTGATGTTTTGGGTATTTGGTAATCACATTATTGAGTTATTAACCAGTGTGCAATCAGTACGAAAGGACGCCGCCGAGTATTTACCCTGGCTTATTGTCTTCCCGTTATTGGGGATTTGGTCTTTTATGCTGGATGGCGTATTTATCGGTACAACGAGTGTAAAGCAGATGCAAAACACCATGATAGTGTGTGTTGTCGGCGTATTTTTTCCTGCCTGGTATCTCACTCAAGGTTTAGGTAACCACGGCTTGTGGCTTAGCCAAGCTTTGTTATTCATTGCACGTGGTTTAACCTTGTACTGGTGTTATCGACAGAATATTAAAAAAGGTATTTGGTTTCCGATGACGCGCTAACCTGTGATTTATAAACCTTGTTAGTAATGAAAATACACGGGATTATCGACTTGAGCTAAGGTTTTCTATTCGTCTCAAGGATCGTTGAATCCGTGTTTCTTCTTGGCGTATTTTAAGTAAATTATCTTCTACAAATGCAAGGTGTGCGTGAGCAGCTGTTCTCGCCTCTTCAGTGTTGCCTGCAAAAGTAACAGGTGGTGTTATGCCTAAATGGCGCTCAACTATACTTAAAGCAACGATTCCATTGAAACCCTTATTAATTGGTCGATGAACTTAGTCAGTCACGCCAGCAGTAGCGTTGTTAGTTAAACAATAACTCTCTTGTTTTAAAAATAGCCCATACCCGTCATTTTAGGAGATCTAATGAGCGCCAAGGTTGTCTATTAGGATTTACTGGATCATCAAAAGAAGAGATGCGATGGGCTCTGAATGTGCTGGAATTATGGTTTTCAGATCACATTGTGTGAACACTTATCGGCTTATAGTAAAGAATACACGTTATAATGTTAATGGAATGGTCGGCATAACCTATTCTTATGATAAAAAGTGGCGTTTTAAACAAAAAGGTCGTGAAGAGGATGCAGACAACCGCTAAACTACGCTTTGTGCGATTGTGCGATTGTGAGTTTTTTGATATATTTCGCACTTTAAGATCTGCTTATTCAATGAAATTTTCAGATCACGTTACTACTACTTGACAAAACTGGACGAAAAATTGAATTCATTACAAAACATTTTGCTTAAGAAAGAGATGCTTTCTCCGCAAATGTCATCCATATGGTTGACCGTTTTGTTGTGTCTATTACTTTTAGTTAGCGTACTTAATATTACGCCCGTCGCCTTTTTCTCTTTAGAGCCAGCGTACTTTCACCTCCCCCCTATTTATACTGCTATGCTTTTTTTGAGCATAGCAATGCCCTGTTTATTGGTTAGATATTGGTACATTAATACGAATATCAACCTAGCTCGCCAAATTTTGGCCTTCTTTAACCGTGATGACTCTTTGAAAGAGCAGTTGGTACGCGTAGTGACGCGGCCCACGGCAAGATGATATCGAGCACACTTTTTCAGATTTAGATGATCCAACAAAGCCATTATCTCGTTAAGTTAATAGCAATGAGATAATTGTTTTGTAGTGCTGATTTCAGTACGCGGAGCATTTTTGCTGAAATGTCCGGTGTTTTGCCGGTTTTTTCGTTCTGCTTCTTTAATGTCAAAGATGCAGTGTTGTGAACCTCAGGGTTAGAGGAAGATTCTTTTGTTAACTCGTATCCTAAGTAAAATCGTTTTGGCTATCGCAGTGGGCTTGCTCGCTGGTTGTCAAGGTGGCGTGCTTGATCCAAAAGGACAAGTCGGCGTTGATGAAAAGCATTTGATTCTTGTATCAACTGCTTTAATGCTGCTTGTTGTCGTTCCAGTGATCTTTATGACGCTTTATTTCGCTTGGAAATATCGCGAAGGTCGTAATGAGATCTATGAACCAAAATGGGCTCACTCTACTAAAATTGAAACTATCTGCTGGTCTGTTCCAATCATTATCGTCATCATTCTTGGTGTGATTACTTGGAAATCGACTCATGCACTAGATCCTTATAAACCGTTAAAATCTGATAAAGAGCATTTGACGGTAGAAGTCGTTTCTATGAACTGGAAGTGGTTATTTATCTATCCAGAACAAGGAATAGCGACAGTGAACGAGCTGCATTTCCCGGCTAATGTTCCCGTGTCGTTTAAGATTTCTTCAGAAGGAACTATGAACTCATTCTTCATTCCTCAGTTGGGTAGTCAAATTTACTCAATGGCAGGCATGGTGACTAAGCTGCACTTGATTGCAAATGAGCCTGGTACGTTTAAAGGCATGTCTTCAAATTACAGCGGTCCTGGTTTTACTGGTATGAAGTTCAATGCTATTGCAATGCCAACTGAAGCTGATTTTGATGCTTGGGTTGACGGTGTGAAAGCTGGTACTCATGGTGATGTAATTAATAATGGCATATTGGACCAAGCTTCTTATGATGCTTTGGCTAAATATGACTTACATGCCCATGTACATAAGCCAACTCCAGTTCAGTATTACAACTCAATTAAACCTGGCATCTTCCATGACAATGTTATGAAGTTCATGAAAGATTACGGTCGTGTAGAAATATTGAAAGGGACGTCTTTCGATACACCTATGATGGGTGATATGAAACACGGAGATATGAAACACGGTGAGATGGATCATAGTAAGATGACTCATGAGTCGTCTGAAGATTCGTCCGACCAGATGAAAATGGAGGCTGATAAGTAATGTCGATTTTAGGCAAACTATCTTTAGAGTCTATTCCGTATCACGAACCGATTCTTGTAGTGACATTTTCTGTAGTAGTAGCAGCGGCACTTTGCCTTGCTTTCCTACTGATTCGTTACAACAAATTGGGCGTGCTTTGGAATGACTGGTTAACGTCAGTTGACCATAAACGCTTGGGAATCATGTACATAGTACTGGCTCTTGTGATGTTGATTCGAGGCTTCTCTGACGCAATAATGATGCGTCTGCAGTTGGCTCTATCAACGAACGGCGATCCTGGCTATTTACCGCCGCATCACTATGACCAAGTGTTTACGGCACATGGTGTCATCATGATCATCTTTATGGCGATGCCATTCATGATTGGTTTGATGAACATCGTTGTACCATTGCAAATTGGTGCTCGTGACGTTGCTTTCCCGTTCCTAAATAATCTTAGTTTCTGGTTAGCCGCTAGTGGTGCAATTCTAGTTAACATCTCTCTTTTCGTGGGTGAATTCGCGAAAACTGGTTGGGTGGCGTATCCGCCTCTGGCTGGTTTGACGTTCAGTCCGGATGTCGGGGTAGATTACTATATTTGGGCACTACAAATATCGGGTATTGGTACGACATTAACTGCAGTTAACTTCTTAGTAACTGTATTTAAAATGCGTGCTCCTGGTATGAAATTGATGGATATGCCGATCTTTACTTGGACCTGTACATGGGCCAACATCTTGATCGCAGCCTCTTTCCCAATTTTGACTGCTGTATTAGCGATGCTAACACTTGACCGTTACCTAGACTTCCACTTCTTTACGAATACTGGTGGTGGTAACCCAATGATGTATATCAACTTGTTCTGGGCATGGGGTCACCCTGAGGTGTACGTCCTTGTACTTCCAGCATTTGGTATCTTCTCTGAAGTCATTTCTACCTTTACTGGTAAACGTCTATTCGGTCATAAATCTATGATTTATGCGAGTGGTGCGATTTCCATTCTAGGTTTCATCGTATGGCTACATCACTTCTTTACCATGGGTTCAAGTGCCAACGTTAATGCCTTCTTTGGTGTTGCTACTATGATCATTGCTGTACCGACTGGTTTGAAACTATTCAACTGGTTGTTCACTATGTATCGTGGCCGTCTTCGTATTACCGTGCCTGTTCTTTGGACGCTTGGTTTTATGGTGACATTCACTATCGGTGGTATGACAGGTGTACTACTTGCAGTACCTGGTGCTGACTATGTATTACACAACAGCTTGTTCTTGATTGCCCATTTCCATAACACCATTATTGGTGGTGCGGTATTTGGTTATCTTGCTGGTTTCGCTTACTGGTTCCCTAAAGCAATGGGCTTCCACCTTAACGTTAAGTTGGGTAAAGCGGCTTTCTGGTGCTGGTTGATTGGTTTCTTCCTAGCCTTCATGCCTTTGTATGTACTTGGCTTCTTGGGAATGACTCGTCGTCTAAACCACACAAACAACCCTGACTGGAACGTTTGGTTATACATCGCCTTGGTTGGTGCTGTTGTTATCATGGTTGGTATTATTTGCCAGTTGCTTCAGTTGTATGTCAGCTTCCGAGATCGTGAGCAAAACCTGGACACTACTGGTGATCCATGGAATGGCCACACTCTTGAATGGTCGACTTCTTCTCCACCACAGTTTTACAACTTTGCAGAAACGCCTGTTGTCTCTGATATCGATGCGTTCACCGATATGAAAGAGAAAGGCGAAGCTTATGTACGTAAAGATAGCTATGCTCCAATTCACATGCCGAAAAATACGGTTGCTGGTGTTGCAGTAGCTGGGTTTATTACGGTAATGGGTTTTGCGATGATTTGGCATATTTGGTGGTTAGCTGCGCTAGGCCTATTTGGTGCGTTTGTTTCTCTGATACTAAGAGTTTACAACTCAGATGTTGATTACTACGTACAGCCAGATGAAGTTGCTCGTATTGAGAATGCACATCTAGATAAAGTGGCTAAGGGGTAATCATGAGCACAACACAAATGAATACACATGCGGCTCATGATGAGCATCACGACCACGAGCCAGCACCATATAACGTGTTTGGTTTTTGGATATACCTAATGACGGATTGCTTGTTATTCGCATCCGTCTTCGCTACCTACGCTGTGCTCTTTATGAACACAGCCGGTGGTGTATCAGGTAAAGATATTTTTGAATTAGATTTCGTTCTAGTTGAAACCGCAGCGCTACTTATTTCAAGTATCACTTACGGTTTCGCGATGATTTGCGCGCACAACAAAAACAAAGGTGGCACCCTTTTCTGGATGCTAGTGACGTTTTCGATGGGTGTTATTTTCATCTGCATGGAAGTGTACGAATTCCATCATCTAATTGTTGAAGGACACGGTCCTCAAACTAGCGCATTCTTGTCTGCCTTCTTTGCCCTTGTGGGTACTCATGGCTTACACGTAACAGCTGGTTTGATCTGGATGTTCATCATGATGATTGAAATTGCGAAAACAGGTCTTGGTGGTCGTACTGTGACTCGCCTAAGCTGTTTGAGCTTGTTCTGGCATTTCTTGGACGTTATCTGGATTTGTGTTTTCACCGTTGTTTATCTGATGGGGGCGATCTAATGAGTGATCATTCTTCTACAGCAAATTCACACGGCAGCGTTGGCTCTTATGTCATTGGTTTTGTATTGTCTGTTATTTTGACAGCAATTCCATTCTGGATGGTGATGACGCACGCGTATGACAATAAAACAACTTATATCTCAATAGTGGCATTAGCAATTGTTCAGATATTTGTTCACTTGAAGTATTTCCTTCACTTGAACTTCTCTGAAGAAGGCAAATTGAATACTTATACTTTCTTGTTTTCTGCTTTGATTATTGTGATGGTTGTTATCCTATCTGTTTGGATCATCTACGCGTCTAACGCGATGATGATGTCATAAGCAGATAAATTGATGAATAAGTGGAATAAAAACCACATCGACGGGAGTTTATAAAGATGTTTAAGCGTTACCTTCAGGTGACTAAACCAGGCATCATTATGGGCAACCTTATCTCTGTTGCGGGGGGCTTTTTATTAGCCTCTCGTGGCGAGATCGATTGGGTACTTATGCTAGCGACTGTCATTGGACTGTCGCTTGTAGTTGCTTCTGGCTGTGCCATTAATAACTACATTGATAGAGACATTGATGTAAAAATGCAGCGCACCCGTAACCGTGTAACGGTGACAGGTGAAATGTCTGGTAAGGCTGCATTTTTTCATGGCGTTGCATTAGGACTAATAGGCTTTGCTTTATTAGCTTATTTCACGAACTGGGTGGCTGTCCTGTTTGCAGGCTTCGGCTACTTTGTTTATGTTGGTTTATACACAATGTACTTCAAACGCAGATCCGTTTACGGAACTGCGATTGGTAGCTTGTCTGGTGCGGTACCACCTGTTGTGGGTTACTGTGCTGCGGCTGGACAATTTGATGCAGGTGCTGCGATTCTTCTTGTGATGTTTTGTATTTGGCAAATGCCGCATTCTTATGCTATTGCCATTTTTCGTTACAAAGATTACGCCGCTGCAAATATTCCTGTATTACCAGTTTCCGAAGGCATTACAAAAGCGAAGCGTCATATTGTGCTTCATATCGCCTTATTTGCGATCGTTACAGCATTACTTCCATTAACTGGCTATGTTGGTGTTGGATTTATGGTTGTCGCGTTAGCAACGAGCTTATGGTGGCTAGCGATGGCACTTAGAGGCTACCGTAAGGATATTGATGTGAACGGCTGGGCGCGCCAAGTGTTCTTTTTCTCTATTATCACAGTAACCGCCTTGAGCATTACTATGGCAGTAGACTTTAAAACGCCGGCAGACCTTTTGGTATTTGCTTCAGCGCACTAGCTTTTGCTTTCATTAGCGAATGTCTTTATAAAAAATGGGCCAATAGGCCCGTTTTTTTTATCTAACTTTTATAATCTATACCCTCCTTTGTAATACCTAATTATTTCTAATCTGATTAAAACGGTCATAATACAACTTCGTTATTTAAGCTTGCCCACTTTTACTATGGACAGTAAGGAAGATCTGATGAAAGCCGTATTTTTAATGCCTGTGATGCTGATGTTATTTATCGGTACTAATCTAGTGAATGCGATGACCTGTGAATCCTTGGTAAACATAGCACCTGAGGGTTTTAAAGTAACTGCTAAGCGTTATTTTCCAGATGGTCAATCATTGCAACCGTTTTGTCTTGTGGCTGGTCAGCAGCTACATCCGCGTATTGGAATAGATGGAAAGCCCTATTCTTTAAAATTTGAATTACATCTACCAAATGAATGGCGTGGGCGATTTGCTTATCAGTTCAATGCTGGAAATGATGGCCATCTAGTACCGGCGTTAGGAAATATTACGGGGCTTACTCCGGAGCAATATGCGATCAATCGAGGTTTTGCCGTGCTGTCTAGCAACGGCGGACATGATGCAGAATCTGTCTCGGTGGCAGGCCTTAATGGGTCAGCCCTATTTGGTCGAGACCCTCAGGCGCGCCAAGATTATGGTTATGATGCAGTGCGTAAATTATATCCTGTCGCTAGGTCGATTATTCAAACTTACTATAGTGCCCCGATTCGTTACAGTTATGGTATCGGCAGTGGCAATGGTGGGCGCATGGCAATGGTTGCCGCTACGCGTTTTCCACATATGTTTAATGGCTTATTGATTGGTGCCCCTGGTCTCAACTTGCCAAAATCTGCTTTGCAGTATGCATGGGATGCACAAACCTTGCATCAACTCCAGCCAGAGGTATTAACCCAACAGGATTTGATGATGTTTGCGAACAGTCTTCTTAAACAATGTGATGGGTTAGACGGTATGAATGATGACTTAATTTTTGCTTCAAAGCAGTGTCAAAAAGTATTCAAACCTACTGAGATTACCTGTAAAGGAGAGTTTGATCACTATTGTTTAGCTCCCAAAAAAGTGGCAGCTATTATGCGCATGCAACAAGGTCCAAAAAATACCCAAGGTCAGGCGTTATATTCTGATTGGGTTTACGATATAGGTATGCGTTCAGCCAATTGGCGAAAATGGAAGGTTCAAAGTAACGTTAATGTTTGGCAGTTTAAGCCGGCGTCTAGTGTCTTAGGCGCGGCGTCTTTAGCTAATATTTTTATGACGCCACCTGTCCATACTGGCAGCAGTCCGAGCGCACTAACCTCTTTTCTACTGAATTTTGATTTCGATAAAGACGCACCAAAAATTTTCGCAAGAAACGCTCAATTCTCAGAGTCCTCGATGGCGTTTATGGCACCTCCCAATGTTACTAATCCTAAACTACAGGCCTTTAAGCAATATGGTGGAAAAATGATTATTTTTCATGGTAACAGCGACCCTGTATTTTCCGTCAATAATACGATCCGTTGGTATAATTATCTCAATTTTAATCAGCGAGGTTATGCGGGTAAGTTTGTTCGACTGTATCGTATTCCTGGTATGGTGCATGGTGCCGGAGGTCCTGCATTGGATCAATTCGATATGTTGCAGCCGTTAATGATATGGGTAGAAGGTAAGCAAGCGCCTAAGGCGATCATTGCCACATCAAGACTCAATAACCAGGAAATCACCTCTCGTATGCGAGGCTTAAAACGCCCTCTTTGCCCTTACCCTAACACCGCTATTTATCGCCAAGGGGATGTTCATTTGGCGAGCTCGTTTAGCTGTCGTCCTGAATAATACGGTAACTTCTCAATGATATCCTCGACCCTGCCATGCTGTATTGCGTCATTGTTTCTGGCTTAGAGAGTAGTAGGATTTAGGATAGATTGTGTACCTTCTATATCGTCCATTGTAACTAGTAAGCAACCTATATAATATCTATCACATATTAATGTTGGTGGATAATATGAGTACGGACAATATCGGCTTTCTAATGGTGGATATCATCAGGTTAATGCGCCGTGAATATCAAAAAAGAGAAATGTCATTAACCTATATGCAAGCCCGAGCACTGCTGTGTGTACAGCGTTCAGAAGGCTTACGTCAGGTTGCTTTAGCGGAGTTATTAGAAATCCAACCGATTACACTTGCCCGTTTAATTGATCAGCTAGCAAACGATGGTTTAGTTGAACGACGTCAAGATCCGAAAGATCGCCGAGCGTATTGCTTGTATTTAAAAGAACCAGCATTAGAGCGCTTGAAATGCATTAATGGAATCAAGGATGAGGTGAGAGATAAAACAATGGACGGATTAAGCGATGAACAAATTATGCTTGTGGTAGAAGTGTTACAACGAATGCACACTAATTTATCCAACGACTCTCATGAATCGATCCTTTCTAAACCTTAATATTATTTGTATAGAACTCTTCTGGAGAAACCGCTGTTATGAGTGAACAAGACACTATCACAGAACCTGCTAAAGAAGCGCCGACTAAGCAAGTAGCGAATCGCGGTAAACGTCGAGTGCTATTGGTGGGTGTGCCTACTGTTATTGTGGTGGCTTCCGTGCTGTTTTATATGCTCGGTGGACGCTATGCAGAAACAGACAATGCTTATGTCCAAGCAGATATTACCTCGATTACGAATCAGGTTTCTGGGCCAATTTCTGAGGTTAAAGTAAAAGAAAATGAGACAGTAACAAAGGGGCAGTTATTGTACGTAATTGACCCTCAATTATTCAAATTGGCTGAGGATAAAGCGTTAGGCCAGCTTTCTTTAGTACGCAGTAATTTACTGGCTCAGAAAGCCAATTACCGGGAACAAGAAGCGCAATTAAAGCTCGCTGAAACAAAGCTAGCGTTTTATCAGCGCGAAGAAAAACGTCAAAAAGGCTTAATAGCACAGCATTTCGCATCAACAGCAAATTATGATCAAGCACAAGAAAATACCCGCGAAAGCGAAATAAATGTGTTGTCATTGAAAGAGAAGTTGAACGCACTCAGAGCGGTGCTGGATGGCGATCCTAATATGGCGGTAGAAGATTATGCCAGCTACAAAACATTGTTATCGATGGTGAATAAAGCCCGTTTAGATTTAGCTCACACACAAATTCGAGCACCATCTAATGGTATCGCTTCTAAATTGCCAAAGTTAGGGGAATATACCACGACAGGCATGATTACTATGGTGCTGGTTGCCAATCAAGATACGCGCATCGAGGCGAATTTCACGGAAAAAGACCTGACCAATGTGGAGCCAGGTCAAAGTGTTGAAATCGAGATAGATACGTATCCCGATCATACTTGGAAAGGCAAGGTAGAAAGTATCAGTCCTGCTACCGGTTCCCAGTTCTCTGTTATTCCTGCTGAAAACGCGACGGGTAATTGGGTGAAAATCGCGCAGCGCTTAACGGTTCGTATCAGTATTGATCAACAACCCGATGAGCCAATATTACGCGCGGGTATGAGTGCACAAGTGGCGATTGATACAAAACATCACCGTAGTCTATTTGGCATCACGCTGTAAGGCCGTTTTATGACAACGACGACGAGTAATTCAGCAGGCAAAACAACCAATCATGTGATGATTACGTTATCCGTGATGCTTGCAACCATCATGCAAGCGCTGGATACCACCATTGCCAATGTGGCATTGCCACACATGAAAGGTGCAATGGGAACCACTCAAGATCAGATCTCTTGGGTATTGACGTCTTATATCGTTGCTGCCGCAATCTGTATGCCATTAACCGGTTTTGTTGCCGCTAGAATTGGTCGTAAGCGCTTATTTATGTGGTCTGTGGTTGGCTTTACTGTGTCTTCTATTTTGTGTGGTGCGGCGCAGTCACTGGATCAAATTGTCTTATTTCGCCTGTTGCAAGGGGTGTTTGGTGCGAGCTTAGTGCCGCTGTCACAGGCGGTTTTGCTGGATACTTATCCGAAGGAAAAACACGGTTCTGCCATGGCAATGTGGGGCGTGGGTGTCATGGTAGGGCCTATTCTAGGGCCTTATCTAGGCGGGATATTAACCGAGTATTATAACTGGCGTTGGGTGTTTTACATCAACGTCCCGTTTGGCATTATTGCTTGGTTTGGGATTGGTGCTTTCTTAGATGAAACTAAGATAGATTCAACTCGAAAATTTGACCTGTATGGTTTTGCCTTATTGGCTGCTGCTATAGGTGGTTTGCAAATGATGCTCGATCGGGGGCAGTCGCAAAACTGGTTTGATAGCCCTGAAATTGTTATTGAAGGCATGTTAGCTGTGTTGGGTAGCTATATGTTTTTAGTACATATTTTTAACCACAGTCACCCTTTTATCGACCCGCATATGTTCAAGGATCGAAACTTCAGTGTGGGTATGGTGCTGATTTTTATTGTTGGTGTGATTTTGTTGACGACCATGTCTCTGTTGCCACCGTTTATGCAAGAGTTGATGGGGTATCCCGTGGTTGATGTCGGTAGTGTGTTGGCGCCACGGGGGTTTGGTACTATGGGTGCTATGTTGGTCGTAGGGCGCTTGTCTGGAAAGCTAGACCCTCGATATATGATTGCGCTAGGAATGCTGCTAGTGACCTTCTCTCTGTGGGAAATGACGCACTTTACGATAGACAGTACCTCCTTTGATATTATTTGGACGGGTATGGTACAAGGCGCGGGATTAGGCTTCTTATTTGTGCCTATTTCAGCGGTTACTTTTTCTACTATTGAGCCAAAATATCGTAATGAAGGCACGGCAATATTCAGTTTGTTACGTAATATCGGTAGTAGTATTGGGATCTCTGTTGTAACGACATATTTGGCCCAACGAGTACAGATTAACCATGCGGTTTTTTCGGAATATATTACGCCGTTTAGTTTAGGTCTGAAAATGGCGGAGGAAAAAGCCGCTTTGTCGATTCACTCGACAAAAGGATTGGTAATGCTCGATCAGTTGGTCAATCAGCAAGCGGCTACATTGGGTTATCTGCAAGATTTTCGTTTGATGATGTGGGTCACTATCGTCGCGACGCCACTCGTATTTCTCATTAAACACAACAAAAACACAGCGTAACCAACTCAAAGCTAGAGTCATACAGGGGGAATGTAATACGCATTCCCCCTTTTTTAATTTTATTTCTGAGTCGAGTGATTTTAGAGATTTCTCCTCAAGCCTAGCGATGTGATAAGGCGCGCGTTATTATGCGTACCATATATCGATGCAGCGTTTAAATCATGTATAGGAGGCTGAAATGAATTCACAAGACCGACACTTTATTTTAGGTTACGGTAGTCTGATCAATGGTGAAAGCCGTTCTAAAACAGGTGAAACCGGTGAAGTCTGGCCAGTAAAATTGCATGGTTTTGAGCGTCATTGGTCCGTCATGTCGTCTGAATATGGTATGAGTTCTGTTACAGTGATAAAAACCGATGACCGGGCTTGTAATGGTGTTTTAGTAGAAGTACCGTACGATCAATTTCCACTCTTTGATCAACGTGAGCAAGGCTATCAGCGCTCGAAGATTCAGAGAGAGCAGCTCACCGCTTATCTTGAGCATGAATTACCCCAAGGCACTTATTGGGTTTATCATGCTCATGAGGTGATCGAACCTAATCATGACAGTCCGATTGCATTAAGTTATGTTGATGTCATTTTATCTGGTTGCTTAGAGCACGGAGATGCTTTTGCACAAGACTTTTTAGCGCTCACCAAAGGCTGGCGCGCACCATTAGTAAATGACAGGCAACAGCCTCGCTATCCGCGAGTACAACCTGATTTATCCACAGAGCGTTTAAACATCTTGCTTGCGCCTGTATCTACCCTTTCTATAAAAGAGCTATCCGTAACCTATGAACCTTAATACCACGAGTCAATTACTGGCGCGCAATGAAGAGTCTCTTACTGGCAAAATCTTGTTTGCTAACTCAGAAGACACTTACCCGTTAGATTTGAACCGCACAGCTGATGTGTATGTTTGGAGCCAATCTAAGACGCAATATGACCTATTGCAACAAGCCGGATTTCCAACAGAAAAACTGGTATTTTCTGAACAATGGTCTGAGTCTACAGGGTCGGAGTTCGACAATGTTGTTATTTATCAGCCAAAAGCCAAAGAGTTGCTGGATTACCTGCTTGCCGTGCTATTACCATTGGTCAAAATAGGTGGAAAAGTATGGTTAGTAGGTGACAACAAGAGCGGTGTGAAGTCATCGATGAAGCGCCTAGAAGGCGGTTTAGAAGATGTAGGTAAGGTGGAAGGTGCAAAACATTGTTTGTTGTATCAGGGTTATAAGCGTGAAGAAGCCAAGCCGTTCGTATTCGAAAAATGGATTACAACTTGGCAGCAAGAAGTTGCAGGTCAAACGCTAAACTTGTGCAGTATTCCTGGAGTATTCGGCCACGGTAAATTAGATAAAGGCACTGAATTACTGCTTAATCAACTTGATCAACATCGATTTATGAGTGATATAGCTCACGCTAAGTTACTCGATTTTGGTAGTGGTGATGGCATTATTGCCTTGTGGTTATTTAATAAAACGGGTGTGAAAATTACTGCCTTGGATGACAGTGCTTTTGCGTTAAAAGCGACTGAGCTTACGTTTGCAGCAAACCAAGCATCGCATGCACTGTCTTTAATAGCCTCTAATGGCCTAAAAGAAGTAAAAGGTCGCTTTAATTACGTTATTACTAACCCTCCTTTTCACAGTGGTGTTAATACGGATTATAGTATTGCTGAACAGTTTTTTATGACTGTAAAACAGCACCTTACGTTAAATGGTGAGTTGTTTGTTGTCGCTAATGATTTCTTACGTTACCCACCAATACTGGACGCTGCATTAGGTTCTCACACGCGATTATTGCGCGATAAAGGTTACTCTGTTTATCACGGACGTCAGCCAAAGAAACGATAATATAAAAAATACTTATACTTTAATTGCATATTTATTGTCATAAATGAACATTGTATAAGTTAATTTTACGTTTATCCTAGACTCTAATAAGTAATAGGTCCCTATTACTTATCTTTCAATGTAGTAAATGCAGACAGTTGAGTCTGTATTTACTGTCCTTTTTAATAAATTTAAACTTGCGGTTTAGTTATGATTCGACGTATTTCGATTGGAGTGCGATCTAGTATTGCCTTTAGTATTATTGGTTTATTAGTGGCTGTAATTGGTGTTTTCTCAACGGTTCATCTCAAGCATTTGAGTGAATCCATCCATCATATTGTAGAGAACCGAACCGCAACGATGGAAACATCAGCGAGTTATCTCTCTTCGTTTTATTTGATTCGTTTGCAAACAGCAAACATCTTATCTGTAAAAGACAATCCACCGCGTTTAGCCTTGTTTATGACGTCTTATAATACGGCCTTAGAGTCCTTTGATGATGCTTTTAAACAACTTCAGGCAACGCTTAACAATGATCAGGAAAAAGCATTTTTAACACAGATTAGTACTTGGGAGTCCGAATATAAAGCGCTGAATGAACATCAGATCCGCTTGGTGAAACAAGGCGATATTGCCGGCGCAGAAGCGATTCAAGACAGCGCTAAGATGCTGAACGTTCGTACTCGGTTTAGTAAAGAAATCCAATTGCTGATTAATTATGAAAAGCAACAAATCTTGGCTGCTGCGGTGGATGCGGAAAAAACATTCGCAACCGCAGTGAGTACGGTGATTGGAGTGGTACTGTTAGCATTAGTGATCGTTATTGTATTTGCTTGGGTGTTTACTCGTAGCTTAATATTGCCCGTTCGTAAGGTTATTTCTGTCGCAGAAACGATTGCGAAAGGAGATTTAACGCAAACGATTACAGCAGATGGTAGCGATGAAATGGGAGAGCTGGTGCTGGCTATGAATCATATGCAGATGAGTTTGCGCAGCACTATTCAGAGTATTCAAAGTGTCGCGAATAAAGTTGCAGACTCTTCAACACAAATACAAGGTATTACGATTCAAGCGCAACAAGGCTTTGAGCAGCAGAATGATCAATTGGCACAGGGTGTTTCAGCCGTTAGTCAATTAACCTTGGCGGTGGAAGAAGTCGCGATCAGTGCAAATAAAACGTCACTGGGTTCCGATGAAGCCGACAGACAATCTGTCACCGGTGCCGCCCGTGTTAAAGAAACGGTTGAAACCGTCGAGGTACTCAGTGAGAACCTGATGACCACAATGCAAGATGTTGAGACGTTATCAGAGCAAGTAAAAGAGATTTCAACAGTCTTGAATGTGATACGAGAAATTGCCGATCAAACTAACTTGCTAGCCTTGAATGCAGCCATCGAAGCCGCACGAGCAGGTGAAACGGGGCGTGGTTTTGCCGTGGTTGCAGATGAAGTTAGAGCGTTAGCGCATCGTACGCAAGAGTCGACGAAAGAGATAGAGAGTATGTCAGAGCGTGTCCAGTCTGGTACCGATTTGACGGTTAACTCAATGCGTGAAAGTTATGGGCAAGTACAACGAGCATTAGACGCTGCTCATGAAGCAGGCGAAGCGTTATCAGAAATCACGAAGACAGTTTCTCTGATAAAAGACCAAAATATGTCGATTGCCAGTGCCTCTGAAGAACAAGCGCAAGCGTCTAAAGAAGTGGATGAGAATATTCATAATATTCGTCGTGTTGCAGACACGATTGCGGCAGGATCAAAACAGTCTAATGATGCAGGGCTATTACTTTCTACATTGGCAGAAGAGCTTAATTCGGTTGCGAAGCAATTTAGAGTGTAGTGCTTTATCGTAATTTGTAGATGTGTTTAAGGCGGCTTCGGCCGCCTTTTTATTGTTTATCAGAAACTGTCTATACTGAATTCCGCGACACACAATACTCCACGATATTTTTAATACATAACGGGAGGAGATTATGATCAAGCAGTTAGTATTTAGCGGCGTTTGAAAGGGGCGTATTCAATCTATGGTCGCGACGGTTTAAATATTAAAAGACGCCAGTATTGTGGTTGGTCATCCAAATCCACAGGATAGACGTAGAACTTTATTATCGCTAACGGACAGTTTTACCCAAAAAGTAGAACAAAAGCGCTTAATAGCAGAAAGATGGTGATCGCAGCGGATAAGTGACCGCCTGAACGAGCAAAAAATTGTGGCCTTACAACAAGCGTTGCCAGTATTGTGGCCATTAGTCTTTGAAGACTAGGAAGGTAGGATTGAGTAATACATTTCGTTCATTATCGAACCCAAATTATCGGCTGTGGTTCAGTGGCGCCGCCCTGTCTAATATCGGTACTTGGTTGCAACGTACCGCACAGGATTGGTTGGTTATTTCTGAACTGTCTGATAAGAACGCATCAGCGGTAGGGTTGGTGGTATTTTTACAATTCGCACCACAAATCTTGTTATTACCCATTACTGGCTGGACGGTAGATCGGGTTGATCGACGTAAACTCTTATTTATTACTCAGGTATTAATGTCTATGTTGGCGTTAATCTTGGGCTTTTTAGTGCTGAGTAATCATGTTGCTCTTTGGCAAGTGTGTCTCTGTGCTTTTAGCTTAGGTTGCGTCGCCGCATTTGATGCTCCTGCCCGACATGCCTTTGTCTCGGATGTAGTGAGTGAAGCAGAACTGCCAAATGCGGTGTCGTTAAACTCATTATCGTTTAACTCGGCTCGTTTAATCGGCCCCGCGCTGGCAGGGCTATTAATCGCTTGGATAGGGTCTGGCTGGGTGTTTATTTTAAATGCCATGTCATTTATTCCAATGTTAGTCGCGCTGCACCTATTAAAGTCCCGATTAGCCTTAAAAGAAGACGTCGCACTCATCAGTGTAAAATCGAAAGCAAAGTTTCTCGATGGATTTCGCTATATTGCTCAGCGTCCCGCCATGCGAGTTCAGCTCATCATGACCTTTTTATTAGCCAGCTTAGGAATGAATTTTGCGGTGTATCTCTCTGCTATGACAGTGCATGTTTTCCAAGGTCATGCAGCACAATACGGAATGCTCATGTCGATTATGGCGATAGGATCCGTCATAGGTGCGATGGTCACAGCGAGCCGTACTAAGCCAACGTTTCCTTTTTTGACCTTCGCTGCCAGTGGCTTTGCAGTTAGTAGTGCCTTTATTGCACTGAGTCCGAGTTTCTTCTCTTTTGCTATTGGGCTTATTGTCTTGGGGATGAGTTTACAAATGTTCATGACGTCCAGTAATACATTAATTCAACTGGAAACGGACCGCCGATATCGTGGGCGAGTAATGGCAGTGGTGTTGGCGACCGCCATGGGCAGTACTGCATTAGGTGGCCCTGTGGTCGGCATGGTGTCAGATATATTAGGACCGCGCTGGGGGATTGGTCTTAGTAGTGTGTTTGGTTTTGTGGCCGCGCTATTGGGTTTCTGGTTTATACGACAACAAAAAATTGCACGTCAATAAACCATCACAGCCATGAATGATGAGATTTTAGCTCTGAATAAGCCGCAGCAATATAAAGTTGATCATAATGGTGCTGTTTTAGAAAATATCTGTCAGTAATGAGTCAAAAAAGTACATTTATAAGATTATGTTTATATCCATAGTCATAAAAGTATTAATTTTTATATAAATAAGTTTATTTTGACAAAATAGTATCGAAATTTTCTCGTTATTGTATTTGTTTACCATAAGACTACTTTTTAAACTCCCTACCGTCAGAATAGTTGGTTTAGAAGTATATTTCATTGATAGGGTCCTGATTTGCTAAGGAAGTAACAACTCAGGACAATAGCAATAATCTGATTTGATTATAAATAGTTTGATGTTTAACTTAACTCATTGAATAGTATAGTTATTTTTAATTTTTTGTTTCCTTCGAAATAATTCAACCTAGGTTTTCCTAACGTTTATTTGTGGATTTTATAGATCAGTCCGCTTTGTAGTATTTACGCGTGGTTTTCCTTTTTAGATCGGCTAGGGCGATTAGACTCGTTCGGTCTTTTCAAAGACACAAGCAGTAATGACTGCCGTATTTCGTTTTCGTTGAGCCTAAGGGCTACGTAGCGTGATTTACCAACGAGCGAAATGAAAGCAAGTGATTAAGGCTTGTAACTTCATTCTGTTGAATAATCCATATTAAAAAAATAATGAGATGAAAGATGAATTTTGAAAAACTAGACAATGTGAGTGAAGAGCAACTTCCCATAGCAAAACACAAACAGCATGGCTGGAAACATTTTCTAGGACTGTTTGCTGGTGAGCATGTTGCGGCAACGGAATTTGTAATTGGTGCAACGTTTGTTGCCTTAGGCGCAAAAACAATGGACATACTTATCGGTCTGTTGATCGGTAACATTCTTGCCATTTTAAGTTGGACGCTAATCACCGCGCCCATTGCAACACAAACACGCCTTAGTCTTTATACCTACTTAGAAAAAATCGCCGGCAAGTCGATGACCAAGCTCTATAACTGGGCCAATGTCATTATATTTACCGTGATATCCGCCGCGATGATTACGGTGTCGAGTACCGCCGTTCGTTACTTATTTAACATACCGGCCCAGCTTAATTGGTATCCGACCAATTCATGGTTTGTGTTAGTTGTTTTGGCTGTGGGTGCCGTCGTGGTGTTTGTTGCCATGTATGGTTTTAAAGCGGTATCAGAATTTTCGGGTATTTGTGGCCCTTGGTTGTTCGTGATGTTCGCGTCTGGCGCACTCGTTATTATGCCAGCGTTGTCTGAATCTGTTTTAGGTACCACCACATTACACAGTTTTAAAGATTTTATTACGATTGGCGATCAGTCCATATGGACAGGGGTTAATGCCAATGGTAAACCCGGGATTGGGCTACTTGAGGTCATAGGTTTTGCATGGGCAGCCAATACGATTACCCATTTCGGTCTGATTGATATGGCGTTGTTTCGTTATGCAAAGAAGCCTATTTATGGCCTTGCAACCAGTTCAGGCATGCTTTTTGGTCACTTTGTAGCCTGGGTATCCGCAGGGATCATGGGCGCAGGTACTGCCGTATTGGTGAAGAAAAGCATTATCGCGTTGGATCCAGGTGATGTGGCGTTTCAGGCATTAGGTCTTTCGGGCTTTGTGATTGTTATTGTTGCAGGTTGGACGACCGCGAATGCGAATTTATACCGTGCAGGATTAGCAGCCCAAGCTATTTTTACCCGCTATTCAAGAAGACAAACAACATTGGCAGTGGGTCTTGTCACCATGGTCGTTGCATGTTTCCCGTTTGTCTTTAGTAAAATGTTACCGCTATTAACTTATGCTGGCTTACTGGTTGTGCCAGTGGGCGCGATCGTTTTTGCTGAGCACTTTATTTTCCCTAAAATTGGTTTTAGCCGTTATTGGGTAAGTTTCCGCAATATGACGCATAGCACACCAGCGGTGGCGTCATGGGGCATTGGTCTGGCGTTTGGTTTTGGCTTAAATGCGTTAAATGTTATGTCATTCTATTACTTGTTCTTGCCAACTTGGGTGGTCACGATTGTAGTCTATATCGTGCTGGCGAAGTTATATGGTGCAAGTGAAGATTACCCAGAAGAAGCGGCTAAAATGGCGTCTCACGATAAGCTCGTAGAGGCATACCATGAACAGCAAGCTAAAGAAGAAGCTCCAGCGGTAGAAGACACTAGAGTGTTTACTAAATTGCTGAAATGTATTTCTTGGCTGAGCTTAATAGTGACGCTGGCATTAGCCTCTATCACTATGTTTGCTAGTCATAATATGGCGCATTACTTAGAAAATCGAGATACGTTTTATACGTATGGCTTTGTGTGTACCGTTCTTTATTTCACTGCTGCTTATTGGGCGTTAAAACGCAAAAAAGCACTTCAAGCATAATTAATATTGCGAGATTCCTTAATGAAATTAATACAATTGAACCAAGGCAACCTACAAAAATTGCCTGCATCGTTTACCATTCCAACATACGATCGCAGCAAGGTAAAAGCAGGGATTGTCCATATTGGTATCGGTGGTTTTCACCGCTCGCATGAAGCTTTCTATACCGATGAGCTATTAGCAACAACCGGTACGACTGACTGGGGAATCTGTGGTGTTGGTTTACGTGACGCTGACCGTAAAATTGGCGACATTCTAAAGCAACAAGATTACCTTTATACGCTAACAGTGAAACACCCAGATGGAAAAGTAGAGAACCGTGTTATTGGTTCGATTATTGATTTCATGTTGGGGTGTGATGATGCCGTAGCAGTCACCGATAAAATGGCCAATGCAGACACTAAAATTGTCTCTTTGACGATTACCGAAGGTGGCTATAACTTTAATTCTGCTACCAACGAGTTTGATTTTAGCAACCCAGATGTACAACACGATTTAGCCAATCCACAAGCGCCAAAAATGGTGTTTGGCTTCCTAACAGAAGCATTGAGAAAGCGTCGTGCGGCTGGTTTGCCAGCGTTTACGATCCAGTCTTGTGACAACATCCAGCACAATGGCGACATGACCCGTAAAATGCTATTAGCCTTTGCTGAAAAACAAGATGCAGACCTAGCAACATGGATTGCACAAGAAGTTCGCTTCCCGAATGCCATGGTAGACCGTATCACGCCCGTCACAACGCCTGCGGACATTGCTAGTCTAAATGCTGCTGGAGTAGACGACGCTTGGCCAGTAGTCTGTGAGCCGTTTACACAGTGGGTTATTGAAGATGCCTTTTCTAACGGACGTCCTAGTTGGGAAACCGTAGGTGCTCAATTTGTACCTGATGTAACACCATACGAAACAATGAAGATTCGTTTGTTGAACGCAGGTCACTCTGTATTGGGTCTATTAGGTTCCATTCACGGCCACCAAACGATCGATAGCTGTGTTTCTGATCCATTGTTCGCGACTTACTTACGTCGTTTTATGGACGTAGAAGCCACGCCTGTATTAGCGGCCGTTGAAGGCATTAATCTAGAAGACTACAAAAGCTCGCTAATCGAACGTTTTGGTAATCCAAACGTGAAAGACAGCTTGGCTCGTATCTGTCTAGAAAGCTCTTCTAAGTTGCCTAAATTCTTGATCCCAACGATCACAGAAAACATGGCCAAAGGTGGCAGCATTAAATACGCGGCATTAGTAATCGCCGCTTGGTGCTATTACTCTGATAAAGGCGTTAACAAAGACGGCGTCGCGCTGGATATTGTTGATGACATGAAAGCAGAATTACACGCAGCGGCAGCAGGAACGAGCAAAGACACATTGTCTTTCCTTAAACTGACAGCTGTCTTCGGTGACTTGGCGCAAAGCAAAGAATTCACAGACGTTTATGCGACTATGTTGGACACGCTGTACGCGAATCCAAACATTACAGAGCAAATGCAAGCAATGCTTGATCAAGACGCTTAAGCGCCACTAGCGAGTTGATATAACGCGCTAGCGTCTTTAAAAAACTGATCTTTGGCTTCGTCAGAGATCGGTTTTTTATGCCTCACGTTTGAAAAAACACTCTAATATCGACCGAATTTTTAAAAAATATCCCCCGATTACGTCGTGCTTGAAACCCCTATCAATAATTTTTTTGCCTTGGATGAAAAACCATAGTGAAAATAGGGGTATAATGCGCGAAATTTTACAGCTAACGTCCGAGGTAGTGACAACAATGAGTCTTCCTAATTGCCCTAAATGTAACTCAACTTATGTGTACGAAGATCAAGAAATGCTGATTTGCCCAGAGTGCGCACACGAGTGGAACCCGAACGAAGTTGTGGTAGATGAAGACGCATTAATCATCAAAGACATGAGCGGAAAACTGCTAGCAGAAGGCGACAAAGTTACCTTGGCGAAAGACCTTAAAGTAAAAGGCTCTTCACAAGTACTTAAGATCGGCACTAAAGCGACGATCAAACGTCTAGTAGACGGCGACCACGACATTGACTGTAAAGTAGATGGCGCTGGCGACATGATGCTGAAATCTCAATTCGTCAAAAAAGCCTCAGCTTAAATTCGTACATCTGACTTGCTCAGATAACGAACCAAAAAAAGGGCGTTTGCCGCTAACCTCATCAGCGCATATGCCCTTTTTTCTGCCCGCAGACAGCTCGAACGGTCCCTCCCTTTTCTTCAAGAGAAAAACTAGGATGGGGTTGTTGGTTTGGTTTGATGGATTCCATTCTAATGCTTTGTTTTCCCGACTTTTATTCCGCTCTGCTGAGCGTGTAACTTTTTTCTAGCGCCCAAAAAGTAACCAAAAATTCGCTTTAAAACCTTTAGCGTATCGTTTCTGCAGGAAAGGAAAACATTTGTACGTCGATCATTTAAGGAAGGTGTTTAGCGCCTTTTTAGATTGAGATACTTCATCAAACGCCTTGTTTTCCCGACCTTTATTTCGCTCTGCTGAGCGTGTGATTTTCTGCTAGCGTCCAAAACTCAATGCGATTTACTTGTTGGTCTTTAAGCCAATAACTGGAGATTTTCTAAAGCCAATCATCAGTTAAAGTCGAAATGATCGGCGACGTTATGAAGCTTCACGTGATTCAAGGGTCGAACCCTTTTTTGCTGCCCCATAGATCTTATGTAGACAGAAACACGGCTTCAAAAAGGGCTTTGACCTGACTTTCACCTCACCACTTGAAATAGCGTAAATATCACCGTTTGACGTTACTTTTTTAGATAGTCATTTTGAATGACTATATTTTGCGCGTTTACGCTGGTATAAAATGAAAAACTTTTTTAAGATCAATGACTAATGATTCAGAGTGCTGAGATAATAGTCTGGGGATAAAAGTGATAACGCGCATGCTCGTTTAGTCAGTTTTTAATTTTTTTAAACTGATTATAATTCAATGGTTTATAGAGATATTTGAATAAGTTTTAAAATGTGTAAACACGCATGCGCACTATTAAGCTGTTAACTGCCAAGGATAGTTATGTATAACCTGATAATTGGGTACATTGGCCCTAAAGATCCAAGTAACGAGATTGTTGTGGCTGCTTCTCGTTTCCTTGAATATACAGATTCAGAGACTCAAATGCGTTATAGAACGCTTACTCCTGAAACAGTAAGAGAAATTAAAAATTTTCCTGCACTCGTTATGCATGAACATTGCGAAGACGGTGCATTTGTAGCCAAAATAATCAATATTACCAACCACGGAAGGGATTATAAGCTCACCTTTCAACGAGATGATTCTATTGGAATAATTGATAATCAAAATGTCGTAAGACTTGCGTTAGAGCTAGGAATTACTGACTTTGAATTTTCCCGCACTCATTGGGCGATTAAAAATACCGATTTACATCGGATTCTTACAGAAAATCAGGTAAAACATTTAGTCCCTGAGCAAGGGTTCATAGAGCAGAACAAGCCTGCAGTACCAGGTACCAATTTTAACAAAGAGCAGATTTTTATAGTTCATGGCCATGATGAGCATGCTAAAAACGATGTTAAAGCATATGTTGAATCAAAAGGTTTAGAGCCAATAATTCTGCACATGCAGGCAAGCGGCGGAAGAACAATCATCGAAAAGATTGATCACTACAGTAACGTGGGATTTGGTATTGTTCTCTATACAGGGTGTGATGTGGGAGCCAAAAGAGACTCTTTGAACTACAAGTGGAGAGCGAGACAAAATGTCGTATTTGAACATGGTTATCTAATCGCTAAACTCACCCGTTCGCGAGTAGCAGCGTTGGTTAAAGGCACTGTTGAAACTCCTAATGATATTAGTGGTGTTATCTATGTTGCAATGGATGCTGTAGGCAATTGGAAAGAAGAGTTAGATGAAGAACTAAAGGCTGCTGGTTACGAGGTAAATGGCAGTTAACAGGGCGTTAAATGCTACCCATACTTTGGAGTATGAATGAAAAATAAGGCTAATGTCGTCATAGGGACTGTTGTTGTCTTGGTTGGTATAATTATCCTTATGTGGGGTTCCTGCAATGATGGAAAGTCTTTGGTGGAAAATGCAAAGGCGTTTGCCCAAGCTTTAGGCTGCTCAATTATTCTTGCAGGCGCCTTTGGGGTTGTCCTTGAGTGGAAATCAACGAGAGATTATTTCGGCAAAAGGCTTTCGGAGATAGTGTTAGAAGATGACTATCTAAAACGGCTATCAAAGGATCGATTGAGAAATCTTTTTTTATCAATTCAACGCCATATATTTGATACTGATGATGTTAAAAAAGAAGGCGGTTTCCTTGATTACTTTAACCGACATCTTCATGGTTATATTGTTCAGCCGTATCGGGAAAATGTAAGTGCTGAAATGTCTTTCACTGAAAATACCGACGGCAACTTGGATGTTAAAGATAAAATTTCATACCGATGCAGAGAAATGAATGGTCAAATTCAAGAATTTGTTCAGGTTAAGCCTGAAAAAGACGAGTTTTTGTCATGGGAATATACAAGTGTAACTCTTGGGGCTGGTGACGAAAAAATAGTCAAAGAGTTCGACAAGGAAAAACTTAGTGGAATATTAGTGGGTAATGAGTCCTTGAGAGTAGATATCCCTGATAATCTGAAACGCGATAATCTAAAAGTCGAAATTGAACAGCATTATTCAATAAAAAAATCAAAGTTACAGTCGTGGCAAATGTCGCACCCGACAAGAGGTTTTAAGGTCTCTATTACTTATCCAGCAAACCTGAATATAGATACGCTTCCGTTACTTGAAGTCCGCGATGAGGCAACAATTACAAAGCAGCCAGGTTACTACGGGATTACATATAATGAATGGATGCTTCCACAAAGTGGCATCACCTGGACATTTAACGAGTAGAAGCATTTAACAAGCGCATGTTGTCGGATTGGTTTTCCGCTGCACTATAAACCAACCGCAAATGCGGGCGTTAAGTCTGTAGAATTTATTTTAAAATAATATCTCCATTTTTTAAATGTTCTGTTAAATCATCATTATTCACTACAGCCGAACGTGATGGCTATTTTTTTATGCAAAGAGTCAAATTCTGACTTATTCTGCCAAGGTACATTCATTCCGGTGTTGTTATGGTGGGTGATCGTTTAGTAGATTCTTTTGTCCAAGTTTCAAAATAAAAAACCGACTCTCAGTTTTATCTGATGTCGGTTTTTATGTATTCAAACTGGCGCTTCTATTTGTCTTTTTTGCAGGTCGAAATGCCAAGAGGGAAATATGCAGGGCATATACGAAAGATGCCAGTAGCGAGCAGAACAAGGCCGATGACTCCCCACCATGACTGAAAATATACCCCTAATGCGATGACGATGATCCCTGCTAGTATTCTGAGGTTTTTATCTGTTTTGCCGACGTTACATTTCATCCTACTCTCCTGAACGGTTTAACGTTTAACTCAATTCTGAGTTTCTGATAGGCAGGGTTGGCAGTAAGAGGATAAACCTTGTAAACGTATGTTGACCGTTATTGCCTTCCCTTATCTAACGATAATATATGCTTTATTGATCATAGAGCATATGAGAATGTACGGTTTTAGCGTGTTTATTGATCTATGTTGTGATGAATATTGCAGTGCAACGGTTCGTCAAAAAGTCTGCTTTGTCTTTATAAGGCGACTTACATTACTAACCATTGGTGCATATTAGCGAAGTGAGGGCTGGGTGTAATCAAGCTGTTTTGATGTTGTCGATGTACCATTCCGTTTTGTGGAGTGCTGCGGGTTTCTGTTCATCGTTTTTTATCCCAGCCACTTTGTACTATCTGCGATAGTTTTTTGTTCTGCCGTACTCGGCTGCTTTCTGTGCTTGTTTTTCTCGCATACGATCAGCGTCTTCTAGGCTCAATTCAGCGGGTTCGCGGGGAGTCTGGTTTTCAGGGATAATTCGGGATCTGGGTGATATGGCAAACTGCTCAGAGGAAACCCTAGGCAGGTTTTTAAATTGATACAGGTAGAAATTCTCAACTTTCTCTCGCGCCCAGTCACTCTTCTTGAGAAATTTTACGCTGGATGCAATGCTCGGATTCATTTTGAAGCAATTAATATTCAGGTAGGCGTAAAGCAGGTCAAAGCCATAATGATCGACTATTTGTGTCAATAAGTCTTGTAAACCGAGACCGTGTAGTGGGTTGCTCTCGTAATTTATCTCATCAGTCATGGTCGCGTCCGGGGAAAAGTCTAATAGGGTTGATGGTGGCTATCATACCTGTCACTGCTCATACAAAATATAGCAGAGTGCTCTTTTGGGCAAAGAACTACTCAAGACAAGTATCTATAAAATTTATTTCCATTGTCTGTTTCAAGTTCGGCAACAGACTCTAAAAAATTTATAGCGTTTGCGGGTGATTTAAGTAAATAGGTGGTTTCTTGCACTGCGTTATAATTTTCTAATGACATCTATAACAACAGGGTATTCAAGCAGACGCTAAACAGGCGTCTTTTGTTCTTTCGTCGCTAAGGTTAGCGAATTATTTTCACCTCTAAATGAAGTGTTATAAACCATGGAAAATACAGTGAAAAAAATCATATTCTTGTGTTTATTGTTATGTGGCGTGAGTGCGACCGCAGCAACATTAACGACTGATAATTATATTATTACTATTAATGTGAATTGCGGTGAAGGTGATGTTTCATGCAGTGATGTTACTTACGAAGGCGTGTCTAAAAAATCGGGTAACAGTATAAAATTACAAGGTAAAACGTGGCACACCTTGTGTGCTGACGGAGTGACTCCTTGCAGGTTTCGTGGTTACATCTTTCAAAATGGTAGTTATCGTTATTTAGTTCATCAGTCTGGCTTGTTTCAAGTGATTCAAGACAAGAATAATGTGTTGGTTGAAGAAAATGGAGCGTGGGTATATTAAAGTTTATAACAAAGCGCCCACTGTTACCTAGCGCTTATTCGTTAGGCACCGAAGGTCAAATCAACATCTTTCGAAAACTCAGACATATAGGCTGAGAGTGACCAAGATCAAAGCGTTTCAATGTTTTTGAGGCACCATTCCGCTCTTTCTAATACGGCGTGTTTTTGTTCATCATTTTGCTTATCCCAGTTGCCGTAAATCATGCCAATACGTGGGTTTTTTCCAAGACTTTCACGGTGTTTCACCATAAATCGCCAATAAAGACTGTTTAGAGGGCAGGCCTGCTCGCCGGTTTTTTCTTTCACCTTGTAATGACAAGAAGCGCAATGGTCGCTCATTTTATTAATATAACTGCCGCTTGCTGCATAGGGTTTAGACGCCACCCAACCGCCATCGGCGAATTGGCTCATACCACGAGTGTTGGGTAATTCCACCCACTCTAACGCATCGATATAAATGCCCAGATACCATTGGTCTACTTGTGTGGGGTTTATGTCTGTGAGTAAGCAAAAATTACCGGTGACCATGAGCCTTTGGATGTGGTGGGCGTAAGCGTAGTCCAGAGATTGCCCGATGGCGCTCGAAAGACAATGCATTTTGGTGTCACCGCTCCAAAAATACGCCGGTAAATCTCGTTGGGCGTTAAGCGCGTTTTGTGTTTGGTAATCCGGCATGTTGATCCAATACATGCCGCGTACATATTCGCGCCACCCGAGTATTTGGCGAACAAAGCCTTCTATTTGAGCAATGTTGATATTCTCATTTTCTTTATAGCAATCAATGGCTGCTTTGATGACATGCTTTGGACTGATGAGTTTGCTGTTTAATGCGAAAGATAATCGGCAATGATACAAGCTCCAACTGTGTGGTGTTTTGCTTGTCATGGCGTCTTGAAAACGCCCAAAATTTGGCAAGAGATGAGCGCAGAAATAGTCGAGTAATTGCAGTGCATCCTGTCGATTTACTGGCCAAACGAGTTCTTTCTCAGTGCGACCAATAGAGGGAATGTCGTGGCGTTTAATCCGTTCGAGAAGGTGGCTTATGTCGTAGTCAAAACACAAAGGCTGGGGGATCTCTGTGATGTCTTGCGCTTTTAATTTGTTTCTATTGGCGCTGTCGTAATTCCATTTTCCGCCTTCAGGCTGGCCTTCTTGATCCATTAAAATATTAAAACGTTGGCGCATTTTCCGATAAAAATTCTCCATCCGAACACTGTGTTTTGGTTTGAAAAAACGGGGTATATCGTCGAAGGGCAATAAAAAATGTTCGCTGTCACAGAGGGTAACCGTTTGTTCTGCTCGATCCGCTAAGGCGTTGTATTGCTGTAATACGCGATATTCGTCAGGTCGCTGTAGTTCTATTTGTTGAATGCCTTCTTGCTCGGCGATGCTGATTATTAAGGATTCAAGAGTGTGTCCTACCGTGTCGTCTAGGGTGAGGTAACGTACTTGATAATGGGCTTCTTGCAGTGTGCTGGCGAATTGTTCCATAGCGAGAAAAAAGGCACATAACTTCTGGATATGATGTTTGACGTACGTGGCTTCTGGGTGCAGTTCGGCAATTAAATATAAGATGCCTTCCTGCTGGCTAGGTGCGCTGGAATTACGAAACCAAGAATGCGCTGCATTGAGTTGATCGCCCAAAATAACGCGTAACGTATGGTAATGACTCATGAAGATTTCCTTGTCGATGTCGATTTTTTGGACGGTCTAACGTGTGTGGCTAAAATGCGTTGTTTTTCTTGCTTGGCGTCTGGGTTTTTACGATAGCCCCAAGCGCGATCCCGTGCGGCTTTGGCTGCTGCTTCAAGGGGTATCATCGGTGCTGGGTAATCGCGACCAATGTGACACTGATATAAGGTTTCTTCCATTGGCGACATATCCCATGGTGAATGGATTAAAGGCGCAGGTACTTCATTGAGTTCAGGTATCCAACGTCGAATAAATTCACCGTTAGGGTCTTTGTCTTGAGACTGTTTAACCGGGTTGTAAATGCGGATTGTATTGGTGCCGGTGACGCCTGCTTGCATTTGAAACTGCGGGTAATGAATGCCGGGTTCAAAATCGAGGAAAAGACGTGCCAAATGATGAACGCCAAGGCGCCAGTCGATGTTTAAGTGATGGCATAAAAAGCTGACTAACATCGCCCGCATACGAAAATTAATATAACCGGTTTTGTGTAAGGCACGCATGCATGCGTCTATCATCGGATAGCCTGTTCGGCCTTGTTCCCAAGCCAATATATCTGCTTGTATTTGTTCGTCTTGACGGTAGGGGTAGTGCTCATAAGCTCGATTTACATGGTGGAACTCCATGCGACATTCACTCTCAAATTTTTGCATAAAGTGACAATGCCAATGCAATCGTGAGCTTAAGGCGATTAATGTGCGTCGCCAGCCAGTAGTATTCCAGCGGGACAAAAGATCTTGATACACTTCTCTTACGCTAATGTTTCCCCATGCCAAATAAGGCGAAAGCCGAGAGCAACCAGAGCGGCTGGTCAGAGGGCTGGATAAAGCGCGGTAATAGTCTTTTCCTCGACCATCATAAAAGCTATGGAGTGTTTGCCAAGCAAGGCTTGGACCGCCAGTTTGTATCCCTTTTTGAGGGTTTTTCCATGAGTCCGGAATAGGTGGGTCAATCGTGGTTATTGGATACCAAGAAATTTGTTCTAAAGGGACAATGGAAACAGGTGAGCGCATGATGTCTTTCCATGTTTTATCCCATTCTTTGCGGTGATTCAGTGGGCGAGTAACCGCCCCCGTTGGGAGCTCATACCAGTTGATAGTCTTTTGTTTACACCATGTTTTTATTTGAATATCACGCTGAAAAGTAACCCCTAAGCCTATTTCTTCGCTGCTGAAAAGCGCATCAAACCCGGTATCTAGGTGAAGCTGTTCAAATGCGGTTTGAGCACTTTCTACAAGAATATGGAGATGCCCGCCATATTGGTTAAGTTGGTTGTTTATGTCTTCTAAAGATTGCCAAACAAACCGCCAATGACGTTCATCATAATGAGGGTCAGAAAGTAGTTCTGGCTCAAAAATGTAGACCAAAATCATTGGACGATTTTGCTGAATAGCCTGTGCCAAAGGCGCATGATCCGTGAGACGTAAATCCCGTTTTAGCCAAACGACAATGGGCTTTTGTTTGTCGATTTTTTGAGTCATGATGTCGGTGATATTGGCCAGTCTGACGCATCAACGGAGTCCAGCTGTGCATCATAATCATCGCCTTGCCATGTCTGAATAAAAGTCCGATTCGGATCGTATTGGGCGGTTTGTTTTTCTAGATTAAAGCGTCGTCCACCTCGTGGGTCTGCGCCCACACCAGCGATGTACTGCCAGTTCCCCCAGTTTGAAGCTACGTCATAATCGATCAGTTGTTGTTCGAAATAAGCTGCGCCATAACGCCAGTCGATGTTTAATTCATGGATTAAACAGCTGGCCGCAATTTGACGTCCGCGGTTGCTCATAAATCCTGTTTGATTTAACTGTTTCATACAGGCGTTAACGATGGGGTAAGGCGTATTGCCTTGGCTCCATTTACGGAAGCGTTCCGCATAAAAGCTATTGTTCTGTCTTTTATTGGTTAAGCCGCCAGCAAGAAAGAGTTTGTTGCCATGGTATTTCGCGTACCAGTAAAAATATTCTCGCCATAGCAGCTCAAAATAAATCCAGTAAGTTGATTCGTTGGCTCCGTATGTGCCCTCGTATTGGGTCAAGGCGGCTTTGATTTGTCTTGGCGAAAGGCTGCCTTGAGCAAGCCATGCTGAGAATTTGGTAGAGTTTTCCCAACCGTCTAATTCGTTACGGACATCTTTGTAGTGGCTGGGTAAATCGGATGAAAAATAGTCCTCCAAATGCTGTAAAGCCGCTTTTTCACCTCCTATAAAAGGCGTTTTTTCGGTTGTTGTGTTGGGTTTCCAGGGACGGATATTGGCAAATGAGCAGTCAATAGGAATAGGAAATTTAGCTATTTTTGGAAGCGGAGATGCGATGTTTAGTGGTTCGACTAACTTACGGAATGCAGAAAAAGAATGAGGTAGTGCAGCGCGTGATGTCTTGTCCATACTAAATGGAAGTTGTGCTTCATCAAATAATGTTGCGCCATGTTCAATATGAAACTGCACATCAGGAAAATCATTGATTACTTGTTCTAGTGTTTGTTGTTCGTCCCAGCCGCTTTGCTGATTAGAATACACATGAGAAATGGGCAACTCATTTAATATCAAGGTGAGGCTGGTGGCTGCGTTATGTTGGCTGACCAATAGCGTTTGCCCAAGCGCTTCTAATGTTAGGGCGAGATCATCTAAACCTTGCTCCAAAAAATGACGTCGACCTGGTGACATGCCTTGTGTGGCATATCGACTTGGGCGCTTCTGGTGAGGTTCGTCACAATATAGGCACACTAATTTGTCAACGTTTTGGGCAGCAAGTGACAATATCTTTTGATCGCTACAACGTAGGTCGTTGTTAAACCAAACTAACCCTAATTTCATATTGATGCCCTGCGTTATGATCACTGTTACGATAAATACGCATAGAAATAGTTCTCGGTTTAAACTTTACTGAAATAGCGTGTTTTTCTTGAGCTGAGTCTGATGGGCTGTGAATAAAAAAAACGCCTTCTAAAACTGATTAGAAGGCGTTTTCAATGGTGCATTCGCTTTTGTTACGTTACGAATTCACTCTTATTTAATTGCAGATAAGCGTTTGTTTAGTTACGAATCAAGTAATCAAAAGCACCTAGCGCTGCTGTTGCGCCACCACCCATAGAGATGATGATTTGCTTAAAAGGTGTCGTGGTTACATCACCAGCGGCAAAGACGCCAGGAAGAGAGGTTTCTCCTCGTGCATTGATCTCGATTTCGCCTCGATTACTTAGTGCTAGCGTATCTTTTAAGAACTCGCTGTTTGGCACTAGGCCGATTTGAACGAAGATACCTGCAACCTCTACGGATTTAGATTCGTCCGTTGTGCGGTCTGTGTATTTCAGGCCAGTCACGCGTTGGCCATCGCCAATGACGTCGGTGGTCATAGCATTTTTGATGATGGTCACGTTTGCTAAAGATTCGGCTTTTTTCACCAATACATCATCGGCACGTAGCGTGTCACCAAACTCTAGAACCGTCACGTGTTCTACTATACCAGCAAGGTCAATCGCTGCTTCAATACCTGAGTTACCACCACCTATAACTGCTGTTTTCTTACCTTTAAACAATGGGCCATCACAGTGTGGGCAGTAGGCTACGCCCTTACCACGGTACTCTTGTTCGCCAGGCACGTTCATCTCTCTCCAGCGTGCGCCGGTTGCCAAGATGACGGTTTTACTTTTTAGGATTGCGCCGTTTTCTAGTTCGATTTCAACAAATTCTTTTTTCTCTAGGCGAACGGCTTTTTGTGTTTTCATCAAATCAACATCGTAGTCAAGAACGTGTTGTTCAAGACCAGCGACCAATTTCGGGCCGTCTGTTGATTTCACAGAGATGAAGTTTTCAATCGCCATAGTGTCAGCGACTTGTCCACCAAATCGTTCTGCAACCACGCCAGTACGGATGCCTTTACGTGCTGCATAAATCGCAGCGGCTGCGCCAGCAGGTCCACCACCAACAACGAGTACATCGTATGGGGCTTTTTCAGACAAGGTCGCGGCTTGTTTCTTCGCGGCACCGGTATCTACTTTATTTAGAATTTCGTCCAATGTCATACGACCTTGTTCGAATAATTCACCGTTTAGGTAAACGGATGGTACGGCCATGATCTCACGCTTCTCGACTTCGTCTTGGAACAAGGCGCCATCGATCATAGTCGCGGTGATTTTAGGGTTTAGAACTGCCATTAAGTTTACGGCTTGCACAACGTCTGGACAGTTGTGACAAGAGAGGGAAATATACACCTCAAAGTTCAATTCTGCGTCCAGCGTCTTAATTTGTTCTAGCATCGCTGGTGCCGCTTTGGATGGATGACCACCCGCTTGCAATAGAGCCAATACCAAGGAGGTAAATTCGTGGCCCATAGGGATACCTGCAAAACGTACTCTAGGTGTTTGACCTTTTGGACCAATCGCCATTTGAGGTGCACGACCTGCTGAGTTCTCTTCTACAGATAAGGTAATTTTGTCGCTTTTAAGCTCCGTGATTTCACGTGCTAAGCCAAGTAGTTCAGTTGATTTTTCAGTACCATTCGTAGACACAGTAATTTCAATCGGATTAACGATATTTTGTAGGTATGTGCCTAGCTGTTGTTTGATGTTTGCTTCTAACATAATGTTTAACCCGTTAAGACTGAGGGATTACTGTAAATTTCGGGTGCAAAAATCCATACCAAGCCAATAAACGACTTGAAATACGCATTCCGAAAATAATGTATATAAAAGAATAAAAGGGGTCAGATCCCTTAAGGAGATCTGTTGTATATAGATCCCTTAAGGTTCGTTTAAGGGACCTGACCCCTTTTAGGGTCTGACTAGCAAGTCTTAGATTTTGCCAACTAGGTCTAGAGAAGGAGCAAGAGTTGCTTCGCCTTCTTTCCATTTAGCTGGGCAAACTTCACCTGGGTGAGCGGCAACGTATTGTGCTGCTTTCACTTTGCGAAGAAGATCTTCAGCGTCACGGCCGATGCCTTCAGCAGTGATTTCCATTGCTTGGATAGTACCTTCTGGATCAACCAAGAAAGTTGCACGGTCTGCAAGGCCTTGACCTTCACGCATTACGCCGAAGTTGTTTGTAATTTTGCCAGACTGATCGCCTACCATGTAGTAGTTGATTTTACCGATTGTTTCAGAGCTGTCGTGCCACGCTTTGTGAGTGAAGTGAGTGTCTGTAGAGACAGAGAATACTTCTACGCCGCGAGACTGAAGTTCAGCGTAATGATCTGCTACGTCGCCTAGTTCAGTAGGGCAAACGAATGTGAAGTCAGCTGGGTAAAAAAAGAAGATAGACCATTTGCCTAGAACGTCTTTTTCAGAAATTTCTACGAACTCGCCAGATTTAAAAGCAGAGGCGTTGAATGGTTTGATTTGTGTATTGATCATTATGTATCTCCTAGTGATTTGAGTAAGTGCGTTACCAACAGGAGCTATAGTAGAAGATATTTAGGAATTATAAAAATTGTAATTTTATTAATTCATGATTAATAAAACCTATTGATCATTTTTGTTCGCTGTCACATTATCGTGCTATGCCCCAGCAACTCCATTGTTACGCTCTGACCAGGTTGCTAGAAAACTTTTCAGACGTTCTGATTTAGGCGTACTAAATAAGTCAATGGGTTCACCTTGTTCTTCAATATAGCCCTGCGCAAGGAATATTACCTTATCAGAGACCTGGGCAGCAAAGCCCATTTCATGAGTAACTATGACCATGGTCATGCCCTCATCAGCTAGGGTTCTCATAACCTTTAATACTTCACCCACTAATTCAGGGTCTAATGCTGAGGTCGGTTCGTCAAACCTTCTTTACTGAAAATTCGTGACACGTTAAGTCAAATATAATCACGTAGCCAAATGAGTAAGCTCACTGTGTATTGCTTGCCTTCTTTTGCTAGCCATTGATTGATGCCGCGACTTCACGACTTTCATATCAAACATCCACAGATTGATTTGCATTTGGTGGCAGAGCTAAATGAGCCGAATTTCCATAAAGAGGTGGTGGATATTGGGATTTGTCATGGGATTGGCGATCAACATGCTTTGGAGCATACCTTTTTATTTTGTGACTATGTATACCCTGTTATTAGTTCAGAACTACTACAAAAGCAGCCTTTGACTCAATTAGAGGATCTTGCTAAGACAGTGCTATTGCATGATTCTGTACCGCAAGCAAAGCTCTCTACATCGTGGTCTCGTTGGTTGTTAGAGCACGGTGTTTGCAATATCGACTGCAGCAGTGGCTATCGCTTTAATCAGGTCGACTTAATTGTACGCGCCGTATTAGATAGCCGTGGCGTAGCATTAGGGCGGCATGTATTGGTGGCGAAAGAAATTAAACGGGGACGTTTACAACCTTTGTTTAATGATTATGAGCGTGACGATGGTGTGTATCTGGTGTGTTTGAAAAAGAAAAAAGAACAGCCACAAGTTGCTGCTTTTTAGAATGGATTGGAGAAGAAGCGCTGAAATTTGATCAAGAGGTGCCAATAGATCAAGTATTTGCATCATATTCTAAACACAGCGCTACCTAGTAAGGTTAGGTACAAGAGCCAAAGGTACAAGTGCGATTGTTTTAAACTACAAGAGTGTGAGTTGTTTCATCTGTTGTTGGCGTTCTAGCATGGCTTTCTCTACTGTGGTTTGAATAAATTGGATCCGATCACCTGGTTTTTGTTGTGACAGAATGCTGCCGCCATAGGGTGTCGTACAGCCTATTTTTGGGTAACCGCCGATGGTTTGTCTATCTCGTAATAACACAATCGGCTGGCCATCTTGAGGGATTTGTATCGCGCCATAAGCAATGCCTTCTGATGTGATTCCGGGCATATTTTGGCCGATTCCAGCCCCTTCCATGCGATAGCCCATGCGATCACAATGATTTGAAACTGTATATTCTGCGGTGAAGAAGGTCGCTTTGTCTGTGTCGGAAAAAGACGTTGCTTGGTAACTTAATATCACCGGAATATCTCGTTGTCCGTAATTAGGAATCGCCTGTCGTGGCGTGCGCATTTGTTGATGCTGATGTGTTTCTCGGTAGGGGATAAGGTCTTCTTTTTCTAATTTTTTGCCTTGTCCTGTTAAGCCGCCAAGTTGCTCCCGCATAACGGTTGCTGAACTGCCGAGCGTTGCTTTACATGTAATACCATCTTTGACTGCTAAGTAGGCTCTTAACCCCCAAATGGGTTTATTAAAGCAGAGAATATCCCCTGTTTTGATGGCATAAGTTTGCCATGGCAGTATCGGCTGATCATTTAGTGTCGCGGCTAAATCGGCGCCAGTAATCGCGATGCTGGTGGCTTGTTGCGCTTCGAGAGCAAATAGCCCAAAGGTAATTTCAATTTGTGCGGCATTAGGGTCGTTTTTTAATAAGGCATTTGCCCAACGAAAGGCCATTTCATCCATCGGGCCGCCAGTTGTAAGGCCTGCTGCAAGATAACCATAACGACCTAGGTCTTGAATGAGTGCTAGCATGCCGGATTTAATTACTTTAAAAGCCATCGAGTACGCCCCCTTGCGCTAAAAACTCTTCTTGTGAGATAGGCTTAAAACGGACGTGATCTCCCGTTGCGATCAGCCCTAAGTTTTCGCTTTGCCAATTAATTAACTCTGTTGGTGTACGGCCAATAATTTGCCAGCCACCGGGAGTCACGCTGGGATACACGGCGGTTTGATTTTCTGCAATCGCAACGCTGCCTTTTGGTACTTTGTGTCTTGGTGTGCTTTTTCGAGGTATATGCAGTGCGGGTAAGGTATTACCAAGAAACGAAAAGCCAGGCGTAAAGCCAATCGCATAAGCTCGATAAGTTTGCTGACTGTGAAGACGAATTACCGCGTCTGGTGTTAGGCCACAGTGGGCAGCTACAGCGTGCAAATCAGGGCCTACGTCATCGCCATAATAGACAGGGATGATAATGGTATTAGGCTCTTTTTTCGTACTGCTATGGTGGTGTGACAGCGGCAAAATAAGACGTTTAATCTCGTCGATTAAATACGCGCCTTGTGTTTGGTCTGGATCAAAGGTGACTAATAATGTGGTGTAAGATGGCACTAAATCTTGCACGCTGGATAAGGCTTTTAGCTGTGTTGTTAGCCATAAAATATCATCAGCTGTTTGCTCGTTAATGGCATTGTCAAAGCGAATTAATACGGCTTGATCACTGACTTGTTCAATCGTGGGGATATGTTGGGTCATAGCTGACTCTGATGACTTTTTCGCAGATTAAACGCATCGACAATAGTACGCAGTTTGGTAACGGCTTCAACGGCATGAATGCCATCTCCATGCACACAAATCGTATCTGCATGAATGGTGAGAATCTTGCCTGTGCCAGATATTACGGTACCGGATTCACATAGCTGTTTGACTTGTTGCTCGATGAGCGCATAACTGGCATGAACCGCATTAGGTAGTTTACGAGGAGTGAGACGACCTTCGTCGGTATACAGGCGATCGGCAAACGCTTCAAACCATACGATTAAACCGTATTGTTTGGCCATTTCTCGGATTGCAGGGGCTTCTGGTACGGCGCCTACCATTAATGGCAACCTTGTATCTAATTCGCTTAGTGCTAGCATCACGGTTTTTAGAATAGCGCTATCTGCCATCATTTGGTTGTATAGGGCGCCGTGTGGTTTGACGTAGTCTATTTTTGTGTTTTGGCTTGCGCAAATACCTTTCAATGCCCCCACTTGGTAATGAATAATGGCTTTCAGTTCAGCGGGTGCTATGTCCATATTTCGCCGTCCAAAACCGACTAGATCAGGGTAGCCTGGATGGGCGCCAATACTGACGTTGTTCTGTTTGGCCAAGGCGACGGTATGTGCCATGGTTAAAGGGTCGGAGGCGTGAAAACCACAGGCGATGTTCGCTTGATCCACATATGGCATAATTTGATCGTCTAGGCCCATTTTCCATGGACCAAATGCTTCACCCATATCGCAATTTAATTTCATCAAGGATCTCCTGTGTCGTCATACCACGCAACTATCGTTGATTAAGACCATCTCACGACCCGTCTAGAGATGCAACGACGTGGAAAAAGTAGGTTGTTTGGGTGAGATAGAGTATAAGCAGTTTCAATGAACGGCAATATTTGTGTCAATCTTATGCTCGGTATTCGATGAGTCATTGGTAAGGCATAAGGCTTACGTTATGCTGTGGCAAACTTAAGAGATGATGGAACTATGAATAAACTGATTAGCTTATTATTGAAAGGGCTGGTGGCGGTGCTGCCGATCAGCCTTACTGTCTATTTAATTTATTGGTTATTGGCGTCGGGAGAGAGAATCGCCAAACCGATTATTACGTGGATTCTATCTGATGCGTTGTATTTCCCTGGTCTTGGTTTGCTGGCTGCGCTGGCGACCTTGATCTTAATTGGCTTCTTGGTCAACCTGTATGGCATTCGTTATTTGGTGAAGTTAAGCCAAAGTATTTTTGAACGTATTCCTTTGGTTAAATCTATCTATGGTGCTTTTAAAGACATGATGATGGTCTTTAATTTGTCCGAAAAGAAAGAGATGAAAAGCGTTGTGTCGCTAGAGTGGAATGGCGCTCAAGTGATTGGCTTTATTACCGGTGAAAAAACCGGTGAAAAACTCTTTGGCGACCAAAATTTAGTCGGAGTGTATGTGCCGCTGAGCTATCAAATTGGCGGTATTACCTTATACATCTCGAGAGACCGTTTGACCGTATTGGATATAGGTGTCGAAGAAGCCATGCGCCTTGCATTAACGGCGGGTATTCAATCAGGTAACGATGCGCCAAAAGAGTGATCGTATGTGAAAGTTGGGAGCGAGGCTCTCGACTTTCATTAATTGTGTTATTAACACGATTAAACATAATTATGCCGCACCGTTGCATCTTCTATTAATAGTCCTATGATTTTCATTACCCTTTTCTTGACGTAATAACCCGCTCCGTTTTTTTAGTCCTACCAAATAGTTAGCAGATCAAAACTAATTTCTTCTTTAACATAAGTGCCTTGAGAGCAGAGAAAGACTCGCCTATTTAACGGCTAGCCAAGGAATGCATTGGATGTCTGAAAACTGATTCTTATGTCATTACTAGGCGCAGTAAATGGCATTGCCTATTACGGTATTAACTAGTGGTACGTTTTACATCAAGAGAATTTTTGATAAGCATTGGTGCTGTGAGTATTTTTCTTTATCATGCGCTCTTTTGGTTTAGGGTGATCTCGGTGCAAAAACAGAAATCTGTCATGGTTATTGGGGCTGGTCCTGCTGGATTAATGGCGGCTGAGCGTCTTTGTGCTGCTGGTTTCCACGTCGATGTATATGATGCTAAACCAAGTGCTTGTCGGAAGTTTTTATTGGCCGGTGTGGGAGGCATGAACATTACCCACTCTGAACCTTATCCTGCTTTTATTCAGCGCTATTACGATAAATCGCAATGGCTTGATGCCTCGATTCGAGACTTTGATGCAGAGGCGTTATGCCAATGGATTCATGACTTAGGCATCGATACTTTTGTCGGTACTTCGGGTCGTGTTTTTCCGAGCGATATGAAAGCAGCCCCGTTATTACGACATTGGCTCAAGCGCCTTCGTGAAGCTGGTGTACATTTCCATATGCGCCATAAAATGATGGCCTTAGACTCAAGGCAGGTAACCTTCGAGCATGAGGGTACTCATGTGGTGGCCTCTGCCGATGCCATTGTATTAGCGATGGGCGGAGCAAGTTGGCCTAAGTTGGGTTCTGATGGAGCATGGCAGCGAATTTTGAGTAAACAGAGCATTACTATAGCACCGTTAGAAAGCGCTAACTGTGGTTTTTATAGTCGTTGGAGTGAGCATTTACAAACTAAATTTGCTGGTAGTCCTCTGAAGGATATGGCGTTTACTTTTACCACATTAGAAGGGCAAGAGGTAACCCGAAAAGGTGAATGCATTGTTACTAAAGACGGAATGGAAGGCAGTTTAGTTTATGCTTTTTCAAAACATCTACGCGATGCGATTAAGTATGCTGGTGAAGCCAATGTATTAATTGATTTATTGCCTGCATTTAATGAAGAACAACTTATTACTAAGCTTAGTAAGACTAAGCTAAAAGAGTCTTTTAGTAAGTACTTAAAGCGCACGGTGGGCGTGAGTGGTATTAAGTCTGCGCTACTTTATGAATCTTATACAAAAGCAGAGTGGCAAACTCCTGAAGGACTAGCCCGTTGTTTAAAAGCTATCCCAGTACGTTTTGATCAAGTGAAGCCTATTAGTGAAGCTATCTCTAGTGCTGGTGGTGTTTGTGAAACAAGCGTAGATGATTATTTAATGTTGAAAAATATACCCGGTGTATTTTGTGCTGGTGAAATGCTGGACTGGGAAGCGCCAACGGGAGGTTATTTATTAACAGCCTGTTTTGCAACAGGCTATCGTGCCGCATCAGGGGTCTCTCGTTATTTAGCGATTAACTAGCAAGAATGCCATAATGCATTTTTCTTCATAATTTTATTTTATGTATAAATAGAAAATACTGAGTGTTATAAGTTGTTTTATCTGAATTTAGATCTATAAATCATGAAATCTTGTAAACAATAGATAAGGGACTATGGAGCAAGCATAAAAAAAGCGTCTGATAAAACGATCAGACGCTTTTAGGTATCTCTTTATATTTATTAAGATGTCATATTGGCACCTTAAGAGAAATATTAAGCATCGTTATCTGAGATAACGGCAATAACTCGACGATTCTCTTCACGGTGTTCTGGAGTATCGTTCTCTACCAAATGCTTATCTTCACCGTAGCCGATTGAAGAAACACGTTCTTGAGAGATATTGAAAGTATTGATTAGTACGTTAGAAATAGCATTGGCACGTTTTTCAGACAGTTTTTTATTGTAATCAGCTGGGCCACTGTCATCTGTGTAACCTTCAATTGAAACCGTTGCTTTAGGATGGTCTTCTAAATACATTGCTAACTGTTCAATTTCTGGATAAAACTTCTGTTGAACATTCGCTGAGTTCGTTGCAAACGGCACCACTAAGTTTACCGTGTTAGCTGGCTCTTCAACGACAGGTTCTACAATAGGTTCTACTACTTCTGGTTCAGGCTCTACGGCAGCGACGATTTGCTCTGGCTCTTCTTGTTGAACATAGGTATCTATGTCTGAGTCGTTACTCGTTGTGTATTTGTGAGAGCGGCCAAAAGTGTATTGAACACCAATGGTCGTAATGTTATCTAGATTACTTTCTTCAATATCATTGATTAGGCGGAAATCTGCTCGTAATGCAACGGCTTCTGTAATGGAATATTTAATACCACCACCCGCGTTAATGAATGCATTATTACTGTTTGATGCTTTACTGAAATCGGCCATACCGATACCAGCCGCAGCGTAAGGAGTGAAGTTAGTACTTTCAAATAAAGGGATAGCGAATAAGCCATCTACACGAAATTCATTAACACCTACTTTTTGTCCGCCTTTTTTACTGTCTGCTTTCAAATAGTTAAACTCAATTGCCCATGGATTATCAAATTGATAACCAAGGCCTAGTGAGTAAGCTGCGTCATTATCTGTTTTTCGATCATTATCAAAATTGTAATAACCAATACTAGGAGATATTGTAAAGCCTTCCATAGGTGGGCTCGCATGTGTTGCAGCAGAAAGTGATGATGCAATGATGCCACCAAAAACAGCACGTTTAGTAAATGTTAAAGACATTTTCTTCCCCTTAAATAAAACTTTTATAGTATTTTGATGTTTGTTTTTCTGCATAACACCATAAGCCTGATTAAATATAGGCAAAGAATTCTTGTGTTATACAAAAAAACGAGCATATTATTTGCAGATTGCAATTCATGACGAGTGCTTTACTTGAAAGTGAAATGCTATCACAGAGAAAATTTATAAGAATTAATATAAATGTTTAGAAATGTATTCTCAGTGTAGGTATAACTTACAAAAAAATTATAGTGTCAGAAAAATTTTTATAGTTATCTTGATAAATTGACAAAGCTAATTTTTCTATTTCTAGTGTGAAAACTTATTAGTATGAATAGAAAGTACTTTTATAAATATAGAAGATAGATATTTATTAATATCTAGGCATTATAGTCTTAGGGGTTAAATAAGATAATAAAAGAAAAGGACGTATTTTACCTTAAATAAGATACATCCTCTCAGAAACGGGTATTTATTTAGAAAGAATACAGTACGGATACGGTGGTTTCGGTATCCGTTCTTACTGTACCGGATGGAACATCAGAGGAGTATTCGACTCGATAAGAAAGCTTCATTGCAAGATCGTCAACAATATTAGCTTGCAGAGACGTAACAGATTCTGTAATTGAACTGGCATTATCAGTACCAATTTCAGTACTCAATATTTGTTTAAAAATAGAGGAAGTAGACAAGTGTTTTTCATAAGTCGCACTAAAACGCATGATAGGTGTACTTTCTGAATCGTCTGTTGTGTTGTCGTCATCAATGCGATTGATTCGATAACCAAGACCCGCAGAGGCTTCTAGGTAAGAGCCATCATCTTCTTGCCAAAACCGATTACCATAACCTGTTGATGCCGAGCTTTGATATTCGTAACCAGAGAATAGGTCTTTATCATAGCTGCCACGAATATACCAAAACTGATGATCATTAAAAATATAGTCTGCTTGGAGTGTGCCTCGATAATGCTCTTCTGTTTTTTCATTATCAGAGTCTGCAGAACTAGACGTTAAGGTATAGGTGTTACGCCATGATTCGAGCTGTTGGACCAGGTTCAATTTACCATTTAAGTTGGTCGTATCACTGTTCCCTGATGTTGCGATTACCCCGAATTCAACAGAACCTTGCCATGCTTCTTGTGTTGTATTTTGTGCGTTTGTTTTCTTTTCTGGTGTTGGTGGTGCATCGTCAGCATAAGCTACTTGTGTAGCAAGCATGGCGACTATTGATAAATGATACTTTATTTTCATTTGATGATTCCATATTAATCGACGGTATGAGCGCTTATGTTTTGCTATTACCACATACTTAGTAGGATATTTTTATAGTTTTTATCAAGTTAGATCATGGCAAACGGTGAGCGCTCTAGAAACTAACATGTCTAGCAATAATGTTCGTTTAGTGAGCAAAATTTACACCTTTTATCCATTGTTTTTTGGCGCAACAAGCAATTGTTACAATTTTTAGGTTTATTAATCGCAATAATCAAAAAGAATAAAGGATTGTGACTGTGGTTTCTGTGTCTGTTTTTTCACTGTCTGAGGGGACATAAGATGAGTGTTCAACACGATAAGAAAGCTTTAAAGCGAAGTTATCCCAGACACTAGCAGATATGGATGTTACCGACTCAGTTACCGTGTCTAAATGCTCTAAGTCGGGCTGAGTGGTTAAAGACTGCCTGAACACTGCCGAAGGTGATAGCTTCTTGGTTAACTTCAATGCAAAACGGCCAATGGCGCCGCTATCAAATGTATTCGCTTCAGTACCTTCTTCAATTTGGTTACGTCGGTAACCAATACCAGCGGATGCCTCTAAAAAAGAGCCGTCTTTTTGCTTCCATACTCGGTTGCCATAACCTGTTGAAATATTCGTCTTGTACTTATAGCCAGAGAAAAGATCTTTTTCTGCTTCTTCACGTAAATAGAAGAATTTTTTATCGGTAAACTTATAGTCACTTTGCAAAGCGGCTCGATAGATTTCTGAGGTGTTTTCATAGTCGGTCTGGGAGTGAATAGATTCAAATGAATAATGGTTACGCCATGTTTCTAGGTTCTGATTGACATGGATAGTGCTGGTAATATTATTGGTATTAGTGTTCCCTGTAGACATTTGCCCACCTATCCCAATTGACCCTTTTACGCCTTGTTGGTCAGTCGGAATATTAACGCCAAAGGATTCTTGTGCAGCAAATACCATTAAAATAGGTAAGCTGTACTTTAAACTCATGAAGATCCTCGCCATTGAAAAGGCGCTTGATAAAGCAGGCATAGTACAATGTATTCTATCGTTGTGTTGTAGGTGGACCAATAAGAAAGACGCCGATCATACCAAGATGACACTAATAATCAGTCTGTGGCGGGGAGGTTACATGTTCTTATGCAATTTTTATTTGAGTGCGTTTCTGTAGTGAAAAACTATCATGAATAAAACATGACGTCTGTATTTTTGGTGTTTCTATTGTGTGAATTTAGTGTCAAATTTCGTTTTAGGTATTGAGTAGATTTATCTTTATATTCCGCGATTTTTAGGAAAAGTACCGTGAATCAAAATAATCAGCAAGTACCAAGGTTGCGTTACTTAAACGCATACAGTCTGCCGCTTCAACAACAAGCTCAAAAATTATTAGACACAGAAAAAACGGCAACTTTCTTTTTAAATAAATATCCAATCGTTCATAACCTAAATAATACTCGTTCACTTTATGAGTATACGATGGCTTTAAAGAATCAATTTATGCGTAGCTCACCTCCTATCAGCAAGGTGATCTACGACGATAAGATCCACGTCATAAATAATGCTTTAGGCTTACATACCTATGTATCACGAGTACAAGGGAATAAATTGAAAGCTAAAAATGAAATTCGCATTTCTGCTTTATTTCGGCAAATTCCTGAGCCGCTACTAAAAATGATCGTCGTGCATGAGTTAGCGCATTTACGAGAAAAGGTACACGACAAAGCATTCTATAAATTGTGTTGTTATATGGAGCCAGATTACCATCAACTAGAATTCGATCTCAGGCTCTATTTGTGTCATCGGGATCGATTTGGCAATCTTTGGTAGCGCAATCATCGTGTGGTAGCTCAAGGTGAGATAGATTATCTCGCAAGCGTCTCGACTAAATTTTGATATCTGCTAGGGTAAAATCCGCTTTTACCGCCGTAATTTTCTTTACTAAATAAGCTAATAACACACCGTACAGTGGGATAAAGAGCCCGATACTAATGAAGAGTTTAAAACTGTAATCAGCCAGGGCGATTTCTTGCCAATGTTGTGCCATGAATAAATCCGGGCTTTGGTAAAAGGCAATGGCAAAGAACACAAGAGTATCTAATCCATTCCCAACGACAGTAGAAGCGGCCGGTGCAATCCACCACTGTTGCATTTTCCGCAAACGCTTAAACACCTGAACATCTAGGATTTGTCCTAATAAATAGGCCATCAAGCTCGCTATAGCGATACGGGCAACAAACCAATTTATATTAGAAAGTGCCTCAAATCCTTGGAATTGTCCTTGAGCAAAAATAACGGATAGTACATAAGACACAATGAGTGAGGGCACCATGACTAGGAAGATAATACGACGTGCTAATGATGCGCCTAGTACTCGCACGGTCAGGTCTGTTGCCAAGAAGATGAAAGGAAAGGTAAACGCTCCCCATGTAGTATGGAAACCTAGAACAGTGAAGGGGATTTGTACTAAATAGTTGCTAGAAGCAATAATCAGTAAATGGAAACCAGCGAGATAGCATAATGCTTTGTTCTGCTGTTCTGACGTAAAGTTGTTCATTGTGATACCTTTTTTTTAATGACGGTGGTAATGCTGTTTGGGGTGAGGGAACCCAAATCTAAACATCGACTATACTATCTACTTGTCTGGGAGTGTGGCCAAATAAGGTGCGAGATTATACATTAACCAGTTGTTTAAGAAAGAGTGTTCTGGCTGTTTTTTATACAGTCCTGCATCAATGCTCATGATATTTTCTGAGCGTTGTTCTGAATAGACTATCTCTGCTCATTTTCTATTGTGGGTATTTGTAGTAATCGATTAATACCCAGTTACTTTTGGGTATTGTTATCATCAAGGCCAATTTAAAATACAATTTAGGAGTCAATGATGTCAAAAATTCTACTGATTACCGGAGACTTTACAGAAGATTATGAAACCATGGTGCCGTTTCAAACTTTGATGGCGGTGGGTCATGTTGTTCATGCGGTCTGTCCTAATAAAGTAAGCGGAGACACAGTAAAAACGGCTATTCATGATTTCGAGGGTGATCAAACCTATACCGAAAAACCTGGCCATAACTTTGCGTTAAACGCAGACTTCGCGAAAGTGAAGGTAGAAGATTATGACGCGCTAGTGATTCCTGGTGGTCGAGCTCCTGAATATTTACGCTTAAATCCAGCGGTATTGGATATGGTTCGTCATTTCTTTACGACGAATAAGCCTGTTGCTGCAGTGTGTCATGGTGCGCAAATACTGTCTGCTGCCGGTGTACTGGAAGGTAAACAATGTTCAGCTTATCCAGCTTGTCGCCCGGAAGTGGAACAAGCAGGTGGCGAATTTGCGGATATCCCTGTGGATCAAGCGATTACAAGTGGAAATTTAGTAACGGCCCCCGCTTGGCCGGCACATCCTGCTTGGTTAGCGCAATTTATCGCTTTGCTATAAAGCAGCAAGCATAAGAAAGCCGTAGTGCGGCTTTCTTATCTATTTACCCTTCTCTTATTATTCAATGACTCTTTTTTGAGGAATTGTTTTTAGTTACGTTGTTGCCCTTTCTGTATGCTCTCGCTACACTTTTAATCAATCAGAAAAGAAGCGAGATGCCATGTGTAAACTCTTTATTAATGCCGATGCAGATCTTTGGTTATCTACGACACATTCTGTGCGAATTGATGGCATGGTGACCAGTGTTCGTTTAGAAAATGCCTATTGGCGCTTATTAACAGAGATTGGTGTTCGTGACGGGTTAAGTGTCCCTCAGCTTATTAAGCGTCTTTATCAAGAGTCTATTAAGGTTGGACACGACCTAACGAATTTCACTTCTTTTTTGCGTGTATGTGTATTGAGATATCAAGCTTTGCAGTTGAATGGTGAAATTCCAGTGACAGGGGCTATTGCTTCTGTAGAGGCTGAGCGGGCTCTACCGAGTCAGTCTGTATTAGCTAGAGACGTACACTGACACCAATAAATCTATTGATGTCAGTGTATTATCTAATCCTCGTCGTCCGCGCTCATCCGTGCAAGACGCGCTTCTTCTTCGGCTTGAGCTTCTTGGATCTCTACTAATACTGAATCCACATCCGCTTCTTCCGTAGGTTCTTCAAACAGACCTGTGAGTTCCGTGTCTGGCGTGAGTTTTCCTGCCTCATAAATAGACCAAATTTCTTTAGCGTATTTTGTTTCGAGTATTTCGGGAGCAAACATACCGTAATAATCACGCATATTATTTACATCTCGCTCTAACATCCATTCCGCATGGTTGTTAGCGACAGCATCAACTGCTTGAGGTAAGTCGATAATGACAGGTCCATGGGAATCTACTAATACATTAAACTCCGATAAATCGCCATGTACTAAGCCTGCGCACAACATTTTCACAATGTCTCGGATGATGACATCAAAGTCTTCACGAGCTTGTTCTGCTGACATAGACACATCGTTGAGGCGAGGTGCAACGTCGCCTTCGTCATCGGTGACGAGCTCCATTAGCAAAACCCCATCGAAGCAACCATAAGGTTTTGGTACTCGTACACCAGCATTTGCTAGTTTATACAAAGCATCTACTTCGGCGTTATGCCATAAATTTTCTTGTTCTTCTCGGCCAAATTTGGAGCCTTTCTCCATAGCTCGAGCGCGGCGACTGTTTTTTACTTTGCGGCCTTCGCGATATTGCACGGCTTGCTTAAAGCTTCGCTTGCTGGCTTCTTTATAAACTTTAGCGCAGCGAATATCTGAACCACAGCGAACAACATACACAGTGGCTTCTTTACCGCTCATTAATTGTCGAAGTACTTCATCGACCAAACCGTCTTCAAGAAGCGGTTGAATTCTCTTAGGGATTTTCATGCTGCTCCTTATACAGGCATTAGATGAGATATGGCACTAACAGAAACGAAAAACAAAAATATATTCCTTATCTTGGTCTAATTAAATTAGGTAACGACACCTCATATATAGTAGCTCAGACTTGAGCTGACAGTTACCCATTTACTTTTGATTCGTGGGCTAAATTAGCGCTTTCATCGTTTTATTGATTCTATACCGTTTTTTCTTCGCTATGTTATCGACTTTATAGCAGTTTTTGACTCTATTCATCGACGGGATGAAATGACTCTTTTATATATAGAGTGCAAATGTGCATTTATTTTATCAGTAATTGTTTCGGATGGTCGACTTTCTCGGTGGTCTAGACAGCAGTTTTGCTCATAGCGTGTTAGTGATATCTATGTTGCTTATAATACGACTAGCCGATAAAGCTTAAGGTAATAACGAGACTTGATGGATAAGTCAGGCAGATAGCATTGACCTTTCTTATGTAACTCTTTTTACTAGCGGTACTCATTTTCGATATTTTATTTTGTTTTAAGGCCAATATTGTGACGATTGCTTCGAAATTGCCCGCTGTGGGCACGACTATATTTACCAAAATGTCCGCACTGGCTGCTGAAAAGGGCGCTATCAATTTATCACAAGGCTTTCCAGATTTTAGGCCCGATGAAAAACTCTTAACAAGAGCGTCTGAAGCATTGCTAAACGGCAATAATCAATATTCGCCAATGACCGGATTGCCTGCTTTACGGGATGCCATTGCCGGATTGATTTCGCGTCATTATGGACGAACGGTTTGCCCGCTTAATGAAATCACGGTGACCAGTGGCGCTTCTGAAGCTATTTTTGATGCGATTACTGCGTTAATCCAGCAAGGTGATGAAGTGATTCTGTTTGATCCCGCTTATGACCTTTATGAACCTGCGATTACCTTAGCAGGAGGAGTGTGTCGACGAATAACTCTGACCGCACCAGACTTTCGCCCAGACTGGTCGGCATTTTGCGCGCTGCTAACAGATAAAACGCGTTTAGTATTGGTCAATACGCCGCATAATCCAACCGGTAGCTGTTGGACGGAAGCTGATTTAGAGGCTTTATGGCAGGCGATTGAAAGCCGAGATATTTATGTGTTGTCCGATGAAGTTTATGAATTTATTCATTTCGGTGACCACGCAGTGAGTGTTCACAAACACACCAAGTTAAGTGAGCGAAGTCTGGTTGTCTCTTCATTCGGTAAAAGCTTTCACCTTACTGGTTGGAAAGTAGGGTATGTGGTCGCACCAACAGAGCTGATGATGGAGCTGCGTAAAATCCACCAGTATGTGACCTTTTGTACTGCTACTCCGTTACAGCAAGCATTAGCAGAGCATTTGACTGAATCGCCAGAAGAAAGCGTAGGTCTAGCTGCGTTTTATCAGCAAAAGCGTGATGTATTGAGAAACGCATTGGAAAATAGCCGTTTTACATTATTGCCGTGTGACGGCACTTACTTTCAACTATTAGACTATAGTCAGATCAGTGATCTTGATGATGTGGCATTTTGTGAATGGTTGATTGCGGAGGTCGGTGTGGCAGCGATACCGGTGAGTGTTTTTTATCAGCATGCTCCACAAGGCCAGCGTTTGATTCGTCTTTGCTTTGCTAAAGAAGAAGAGACTCTAGCTACTGCAGCAGAGCGTTTAAGTCGTTTATAAACAGTAGCTTAAATACGATAGTACATTGACGTTGGTTATTGCTTATCAAGTTGTATAGTAATAACCAACGTTAGAGTGCTATTTAATGACGATAGTTAATAACGTTTTTTCTTCGGTTTTGTATCTTTTTGAAAGCCTTTACCCAGCGCTTTAGCACGTAAGGTTTTTTTCGATGGAGGGCGTCTTTTCTGGCTCTCTTGTTTATCTGGATTAGGTTCAAAGCCTGGGAACCAGCGAGGGTTAAAGTTTTCACCCACTAATGTAGAGATGTCTGCTAGCAAATAGTTTTCTTTTTCAGACACTAAAGAGACGGCTAATCCTGCTAAACCCGCACGTCCGGTACGACCAATTCGGTGAATATAATCTTCTGCGTTATAAGGTAGCTCGTGGTTTACTACATATTGTAAGTCTCGAATATCCAAACCTCTGGCCGCAATATCGGTAGCAACAAGCGCTCTTACCTTACCTGCTTTAAAATCTGCGAGAACACGATCTCGTGCGCCTTGAGATTTATCACCATGGATAGCCTGAGTGGTAATGCCGTCTTTTTGCATTTCTTTGACGAGTTCATCCGCACCTTGTTTAGTCCGAGTGAAGACCAATACTTGTTTCCAGTTTTTGGAACCAATTAAGAAAGATAGTAGGGTGCTTTTTTGATCATTATCCACTTGATAAACAATTTGTTCGACCTTACTTGCGGTAGCATTTCGTTGGTCAACTTCAATCAGTTTTGGATTTTTTAATAAGGTTTTACTAAGTTTTAATATTTCATTATTAAAGGTCGCAGAGAAAAATAGCGTTTGTCTTGAACTTGGTATTTTTGTCATAATTCTTTGAATATCGACAATAAAACCCATATCTAACATACGATCCGCTTCGTCTAATACTAGCGTTTTCAGCTCACTTAGTTTGACTAAGTTCTTCATTATTAATTCTTGTAAACGACCCGGTGTTGCAATTAACACATCGCAGCCTTTGTTTAGCGCATTAATCTGAGTATTGATGCTAGCGCCGCCGTACACTACGACAGACTGAACAGATGAGTCTTTGCTATACGTTGTGAAGCTGTTGTAAACCTGTTGGGCTAACTCACGAGTAGGGGTCAGAACCAAGACACTGATTTTTTTATACTTCTGATTGTTCAACCCAGCTTCGCTTGTTTGGTCCAGGTCATATTGCTTTAACAAACGGTGTAATAAAGGCAAAGCAAACGCGGCGGTTTTCCCTGTCCCTGTTTGTGCGCCTGCCATGACATCTTTTTGTGCCAGAATAGCAGGGATGGCAGCGCTCTGAATCGGTGTGGGGTTGCTGTAACCACGTTCGGTGACCGTATTAATCAGTGTTTTATGAAGGCCTAATGACGCAAAACTCATGAACTTGCTCGCTTAATGGTAGACAGATAACGAAAGTCGTTAGTATAGCATTTTGTGAAAACAGACGAATGATTTTGTGCAGTGCTATACCGGCCATTGATCAGCGTTTTCTAGAACGTTTTTCAGATGTTGTTTTATTTGCTCAAATTCCTTAGGTAAATGACCACGGTGGGAAATAAGGTAAATAGGATAGCTAAATTCAGGCGCATTGGGTACTCGTTTTAAACGGCCTTCTTGCAGGTATTGGTCTACCACTCGAGTGCGAAAATAGCCATTTCCTCCTTGTTGTAACATGACTTTTAGTGCCATAGGGCCAAGTGAAAATTGCATAGCGGCTTGGCGGTTAAAAGGCAAGCAGCGGTCAAATTGCTGAGCAAACTCTTCGCCCCAGTCAATGAACAGGTTTGGCTGGTATGTGTGTGAACAAGCAACATGAATGAGTTTTTCTTCCGCCACTTGTTCAATATTTAAATCTGGATAGTAGCGAGCACTGTGAACCACTGCTGCATCCAATCGAAACTCTCGGATAGCATCATAAAGTGCGTCTGTGGAATCGACTCGGCTGTGCAAGTGTAAATGATCGAAGTCAGTGAGCTGAATAAGCCATTCCACCATAATAGGGTTCCATAAGCTGTTTTCTGCGCCCAATGAGAGTGTTGTTTTATCTTTTGGATGGATTCGGCAGGCGTCTTGCGCTGCGTACCAAGATCCGATTATTTCCTTGGCGTATCGAACGAAGCGTTCGCCTTCTGGCGTCAGACGTGCACCGCTGCGATTACGAATAAAAAGCGAGCAATTCATGCTGGCTTCTAAGGCGTGAATACGAGCTGTGACTGTGGTTTGGGTGACATGGAGCCGCTCGGCCGCTTTGGCGAAGGTGCCTGATTGCATGATCTCGATAAAGGTTTTTGCTAGCTCAATGTCCATACGTACTCAATTTGAATGCAATTTAATTGAATTTATAATCACTTAATATTCATTATACTGATCTTAAGGGTTTCCGTACCATACCTGCTCTTTATTCTGCTGTGTCGTACTCGTTGTTCCTATTATGGTGATTTCTGCTTTTAAAACGTTTTGCCAATTTATTGGCATAGAAACCAATCGTACGTCACATATAGAGCGTTTGATTTCGGGGCTGACGACCTGCTTAGCGATAGCCGTTGTCGTATTGGTGACGAAATGGAGCTTATCTACTGACGTCCATATCCTATTTTTCGCATCCACGGCGGCGACCGCTTTTCTTGTGTTTACCTTGCCTCATGGCGCCTTATCACAGCCTTGGCCAGTTTTGGCTGGGCAAAGCATTTCTATTGTAGTGGGCGTGAGCTTTGCGAGTGTGCTGGATTCTAGCTTGATGACAGCCGCATTGGCGGTAGGGCTAACGGTTATCTTGATGCATTATCTGGGGTGTCTGCACCCACCAGGCGGCGCGACGGCCTTTTACTTTGTGGTTAACTTTGAACACATTAACGTGTCTGAATCTGTGGTCGTTTTTATCGTGAATATTTTGATTATCTTAGCGTTGGCGATGATCATTAATAATTTGTTTCATTGGCGACGTTATCCACTTTTTTGGTTGAACAGAAAAGCCACCGCACAGCAGGCTCATAAAGACGCTTCTAGTGTTGAGCATTTCAATGTGGAAGACCTGCACCAAGTACTGCAACAGCAAGATGTGTTTGTGGACGTTAGCCTAGATGAATTGCAAAGTATTTATGATGCAGCTCATGCGGTGGCGAAACAAAGGCAGCGTGTAACCACGCCGAAAAAGGCGAAGCGACGCTTATTCAGAAAAGCGCTCGCGAATTAACGCCATCATGGCGTTGGCGGCAAAGGATAAGGTGGTCTCTTTGCGCCAGATAACCGACAGTTTCCAACGTAAAGAGGAGCTGTCCAAGGGTTTAATGATCACCCCTGGAATCTTATGCCGTTCGGCAATCAGTTTAGGCAACAACATGACCCCTGTACCTGCTGCTACTAGAGCCAAGCCAAAGTCGGGTTGAGATACATGAGTAATATCATTGGGTGTGAAACCGGCTCGTTGGCATTCTTCCTCGATGAGTTTATTCAGTACAAAGGTGGTTTCAAAGGTCACCAAAGAGGTATCTGCAAGATCGCTTAAGGATAAGGTCGTGGCATGAGCGAGTGGGTGTGCACTGGATAGCGCCAGCATAATAGGATCATCTCGCACCTGTAGCCAAGCAAACTCGTCATCATTTGGCACCAGGCTAGTGGCCAGTTCTATTTCTGAATTGCGCAGTGCGGCTTCTTGTTCTGCGCCCCCTCTCTCGAGTAGTTCGATCTGAATTCGTGGGTACATGGCGCGAAATTTACCAATAATCGGCGCGAACAGTTCTGCACTGCCAAGAGGGGATAGGCCGATTTTTAAGTGGCCTCGTTCTAGTTGTCTGAGTTGATTTAGCTCCTCAAGCATAGCTTGGCGAGAAGAAAGTAAAATATTGGCGTGCTTCTGAAGGATTCTTCCCGCTGGGGTTAAGCGCACTTTAGTACCGCGTCGCCCTCTGTCGAGAAGGTTCACCTCCAGCTCTTCTTCTAGTCCTTTAATGGCTTTACTCAAGGCCGGTTGTGAAATGTGCACCTGTTCAGCGGCTTTTCCAAAGCTGCCGTTATCTACAATAGCCATAAAGTAGCGTAATACTTTCAGATCCATTTCGTTAATCTCATTGAGTTAGTTCTATTGATTAACTATAAGTTATCAAATTGATATTTAATATTCATTTTATATATGTATTTAGGCAAATTACACTATCCCTACATCACAACAAGTGGTGACTGTTTTATTTCTCTTAGCTTGTTTGCTATCTCTATGGGGTTTTTAAATATCATGTTTAGACATTCTTCATTGTATTTTGGGTTACTGCAATTAGCGTCTTTGTGCGGATTATTGTGGTTATGTAATCTATTTGTTTCATACATGTCTTGGCCTGTACCGGGGAGTGTTTTGGGGCTCGGTGTGCTGGTGGTGTTACTGGTAACGAAAATTGTGCCGGAACGGGCGGTGCAAGTCAGTTCATCTTGGTTGCTTGGGGAGTTATTACTGTTTTTTATTCCGCCGGTCATCTCAGTGCTTAAATATCAAGTTCTGATTCGTGATGATGGCTGGATGATTGCAGGTACTATTGTGTTTGGCACAGTGGGTGTTTTATTAGGTACGGCGTTAGTGGTGGATAGGGTCTACAGTTTTGAAAAACGACTCAATGAACGACGTTTGGAAAAGGCCGTAAATCATGTCTGATAGTCTATTAGCGGCACTCAGCTTAGTAGTAACGGTCGCCTTTTATTACCTCTCTAAGCAGCTTTATAAACGAAAAGCCGTGATCTGGTTAGCGCCTATCTTAGTGGCTCCTATTGCTGTGATTATTTTCGTTTTAGCGATAGGTATTCCATTGCATGATTACTTCCTCTACACCCACTTTTTGGTGATGATGTTGGGGCCGGCCACGATTGCTTTTGCCTTGCCTATATATCAGCAACGGCAGATTATTTTGCGCTATCCACTGACGTTAATCATTGGCGTTTCGGCGGGGTTGGTTTTAGGTTTATTGTCTTCTTTACTGTTAGAGCATTTGTTTCCCATGCCACCGGAGTTGGCGCAAAGCATGTTAGTGCGATCTATTTCGACGCCGTTTGCTATGGTGGCGACGGTCAGCTTTGGCGGTATTCCTGATCTAACCGCTATGTTGGTATTAATGACAGGGGTTGTGGGAATGGTGTTGTGTGAGCCTGTGTTCAAAGTGGCGGGTATTCGTACCACATTGGCAAAAGGTGTGGCGTTAGGGGCGGCTTCCCATGGGGCTGGTACCGCGAAAGCGCGAGAAATTGGCAGTGAAGAGGGCGTTATTGCCAGCTTAACAATGATTTTCGCTGGCATTGCTATGGTGCTTGGCGCGCCACTCTTCTCTTTGATCATTTAGAGTATGAGCTATTATTTGAGTCGTACTATTTGACCGCTCGTTTCATGAGGGTAAGGCAAGAAAGCCCGTATAAAACAAGAATCAAAGCAGAGAAGAACGTAGGGTCTATGCCCCAGTGTAGACTGATAGGGCGAATCATAATCAGACTAAAAGCGACAGGTAACAGCAGTAAAAACATTCGTCCAATACTTAAGGTTAGTATATAGCCTTCATGGCAACTGTGGCATACCTGCGGATGAAATAGACTTTTTCTAAGGGATGAAAAAGATAGTTTCGTTTTACAATGGGGACATTTCATTAGGTTGGCCTAAATCGTTTTTATTATGAGTGTAATGGTCAAGTAATCCTGTAGGTCTTCTAAGCCACTTTTTGTAATTCTT
>JBQEFB010000009.1:0-108493 GCA_052107635.1 Marinomonas sp.
CCGTGTCAGTGGGTGCGTATAATACATTCTGAAAAAATTAGCGCAAGCACTTTTTTAGCTTTTCTTTAAATAGTTTTTAAGCACAAGAACTTGTTCCCAACGCATCATCAGTAAAGGGATTAAAAAAACCGAAAACCAAACAGCCGTTGTAATATCGCTCTTCACCTGCCACCACAAATGCGCGACAACCGCTAATGCAGCTAAATACATAAACCGATGTAGTTTTTTCCAATTCCTTCCTAAACGGCGCATCATTTTTTTAGTACTGGTTACTGCCAATACAAACAGGATAGATAACGCAAGAACTCCTGCATATATATAAGGCTTATCAATAAGATCCGAGCTAATCCAAGACCAGCTCAACCCAGCAAACAACACCAAATAAACAACCAAATGTAGCAAAGTATAAAAAAACGCACTTAAACCAATAAAACGTCGGTATCGAGATAAAAAGCGCAATATTTTAATCTTTGATAATGGCGTTAATGCCAATACCAATACGATAAAGACACCAGCCCAAGCACCACTTAACGGCATAAGCAATTTACCTGGGTCTGGAAAATAGCGCCCTATAAACAAGGAAGTGAACATCCAAAAGAAAGGCACCATAAACACAAGGACAATTAAAGGTTTTTCTTTTCGATCCCAAAAGGTCGACATATTAAAAGAACCTCTTCAAATCCATCCCCGAATACATACTTGCGACCTCATCTTCGTAACCATTAAACATTTGCGTATCAATCACATTAGGGAACAGTACCCCACCAGGTAATCGGCGCTCTTGCTTTTGTGTCCAACGCGGATGATCTACATTTGGATTCACATTAGCGTAAAAGCCATATTCATTTTCAGCCAACGAACTCCATGTGGTAATCGGCATAGTCTCGACAAAACGAATTTTAACGATGGATTTAATGCTCTTAAAGCCGTATTTCCAAGGTAAAATAAGCCGTACTGGCGCTCCATTTTGATTCGGTAATATGCTCCCATACATCCCTACAGTGAACATTGCTAATGAGTTCATCGCTTCATCTATCCTAAGCCCTTCGCGATAAGGCCAGTCTAAATTACCACCACTCTGCCCAGGCATTTGTTCGGGATCATAAAGCGTTTCAAAATATACATACTTAGCCTTAGAAGTAGGCTTAAAACGCTTCAACACATCCGAAAGAGAAACTCCTACCCAAGGTATCACCATTGACCACGCCTCAACACATCGATGTCGATAAATGCGTTCTTCTAGGGCCGATGATCGAATAACATCATCAAGGTCAAACGTTCCTAAGTTTTCAGCCTCTCCCTCAACCGTAATGGTCCAAGGTCGAGTCTGTAAGTTTCCCGCTCTTTCAGAAGGATCTCCTTTACCATAACCAAATTCATAAAAGTTATTATAGGTTGTTGCAACATCAAAAGGCGCTGGAGTTTCGCCTGTACCATATGACGTTTGTACTATTTTACCAAACACCTCTTTTAAAGGAGTAGGAGGCGCTAATGAACTTCCACTTTGAAGCGCAGCAAAAACGCTACTAGCCCCAAGACCCAACGCAACACCACTAGATGCCTTCATAAACTGACGACGATTCAGATACACTGCTTCCGGCGTCACTTCGGATTCAGAGCAATCGGAACGTTTTATACTTTTAATCAACATAAATAAGCCTCTTTCTAAGTAAAAAAATAGACTCTTGATCTAGCGACTAGTTCCTAAAAACAAAAAAGGCCCAGTTTTTTACACAAACTGAGCCTTCTCTGATACTAGAACTAACTAGCGAAAACGTTCGGACACAATACCCAACAATCCCCACAAACCGTATAAACAAAACACTCCCATTAAGACAATAGCAGGCTCTAGAGCAACAAAAACTAATACTAGAACAGCGATCAATAACACAACAAATGGAACACGACCTTTTACGTTAAGATCCTTAAAGCTCCGATATTTCACGTTACTTACCATCAACAACCCAGCAATAGGCACCAGTAAAGCCATGATTGTCGCCACACTCGCACCAGTCATACCACTATCATTAGCAGCCCAAATGACACTAGCAACAATCGCTGCCGCTGCCGGACTGGGTAAGCCAGTAAAGTAGCGCTTCTCTTCTATACCAACCATAGTATTAAAACGCGCCAACCTGAGAGCCGCCCCAACAGCATAAATAAAGGCTGCTATCCAACCCACTTTTCCAAGTGGTGCTAAAGCCCAAGTAAAGGCAACTAAAGCCGGAGCAATGCCAAAAGAAACCATATCTGCTAATGAATCATATTCAGCACCAAATGCACTTTGCGTTCGAGTTAATCGAGCCACTCGCCCATCAAGACCATCAAATACCATTGAGATGAAAATCGCCACAGCAGCATGAGTAAAATCCCCATTCATCGCTGCGATAATAGAATAAAAGCCAGAAAACAAAGCCGCAGTGGTAAATAGATTAGGGAGCAAATAAACGCCTCTATGAGGCAATTTTTGCTCATCATTTGCAACACCCTCGACTTCGGGCTCCGCACCTTTCATTGGCGCTTTTTCGGTTTCCTCTACAGGTACATCAAATACCTTCTCTATTTTTCTCTTCATTTTAATAACTTTGCGAACGAACGCTTCGCAGCCTCAATGGTAAAATCGATATCGTCATTAGAATGGGCTTGTGAAATAAAACCTGCTTCAAAAGCCGCTGGAGCAAAGTACACACCTTCTTCTAACATATAATGATAAAAAGCTTTAAAGCGCTCAACATCACACTTCTGCACTTCTGCAAAGCTGCTCACTTTATTTGCCTCTGTGAAGAAAAAACCAAACATACCACCTTCGTTCACTACCGCAAAAGGCACACCAACTTCATCTGCAGCTGCTTTTAATCCAGTAACTAAACGAGTGGCTTTTTGACCTAATATTTTATGGAAATCTGGCTCACTAATTTTATTCAGTACCGCAAGACCTGCCACCATAGCAACCGGATTACCTGACAAGGTACCAGCTTGATAAACAGGACCAAGAGGAGAAATTTTCTCCATAATTTCTCGTTTGCCGCCAAAAGCGCCAACCGGCATACCTGCCCCAATAATTTTACCTAGCGTGGTAAGATCTGGCGTGATACCAAAACGCTCCTGAGCACCACCTAAAGCAACTCGAAAACCTGTCATAACTTCATCAAAGATAAGTACAGCACCAGAAGCATCACATACTTCACGAAGTGCTTCTAAGAAGCCAGGAACAGGAGGAATACAATTCATATTACCGGCTACAGGCTCAACAATAATACAAGCGATCTGGTCGCCTATTTCTGCAAAACACTGTTTTACTTCATTAATATCATTGTACTGTAACGTTAGAGTATATTTTGCTAGATCAGCAGGAACACCCGGAGAATTAGGAACGCCTAGTGTTAATGCACCAGATCCTGCTTTAACCAACAATGAATCTGAATGACCGTGATAACACCCTTCAAACTTCACAATTTTATCACGACCAGTATAACCACGAGCTAAACGAATCGCGCTCATTGTCGCTTCAGTTCCTGAATTAACCATGCGAACCATATCCATTGAAGGAACCAGCTCGCACACTTTTTCAGCCATGGTAATTTCAACTTCTGTTGGCGCACCGAAACTTAACCCAAAATCCAATTGCGTACGAACAGCACTTAATACATCTGGGTGTGAATGCCCTAAGATCATCGGTCCCCACGAACCGACATAATCGATATAACGTTTTTTATCTTCATCAAAAAGATAAGCTCCCTTTCCTTCATGAAAAAAGATAGGAGTACCACCAACACCATTAAATGCTCTTACTGGGGAGTTAACGCCACCAGGAATACGGTGTTGTGCTCTTGCATACAAATCTTCTGAACGGCTCATAATATATTCCAACTCTACAAATCAAAATTAAAAAGGTTTAACAATTACTAAAATAACAATAGCGATAAGCACAAGGACTGGAAATTCATTAAACCAGCGATAAAACACATGCCCACGTGTATTTCTATCTTCAGCAAACTTCTTCAACAGGCGCCCACAGGCATGATGATAACCTAACAGCATAATAACTAAGGTAATTTTGGCATGAAACCAAGCTGCCCCCATATAATAAGAAGGATTATAAGTTACTAACCAAGCACCAAAAACAAGAGTAGCAATAGCCGATGGCGTCATGATGCCTCGATATAACTTACGCTCCATTATTTTAAAACGCTCAACACTCTCTTTATCAGTACTGCTAGCATGATAAACAAACAATCTAGGAAGATAAAAAAGTGCCGCAAACCAACACACCAAAGAAATCACGTGAAACGCTTTTATCCACAACATAGTTAATTACCCTTCAATAAAAACTGATCTAATCGTTGGCGAGAGACCAAACAAACAGTACCTGAGTGCTTTATATCAATTAATGCTTCTGTGCATCCTTTTTGTTGAAACCAAGAAAATAAACTTTCCAACGATTTTGGCTCCTCTATTAATGCAGCGGAGGTACCATCTAATGCAACCATTAAATTCATTAATACATGCCCGTCATCTACAACCAAAAAAGTAGGCGGTCCTAAATCAATGGATTGCAAAGCACCCAGCACTGCCTCTCGACGCGCAATCATCCATCCATTTTCAGAAGAATGAAAAGCCACATATTCTACCATAGTCGGCCCAAGATTTTTTAACCGCTCCATAGACACATGCTCAGGAAACACAACTACAGGCTCGGCAATAGACTGAACAGTGTGGTGACGTAAATAACGCTTAAACGGACTAAGAGTCGATGACAATCCAAAGAAGTTTAAGCGCTGAACAAATGCCGAGTCTTGTCGGAATAGCCTCATAAGAACACAAGATAAGACAATAACAAGCATCGCAGGCAAAATAACTTCAGAAGTATGTGTCATCTCAATAATAGCAATCAATGCAGTCAAAGGCGCCTGAAAGCAAGCGGCCATCATCGCGGACATTCCCAACAAAATGAACAGTGTCATTTCATTCTCATACGTCAATGAGCTAGTAAAAAGAAACGCTACTTGCGCTCCTGCTAAGCCACCAATAACAAAAGTCGGCCCTATCATTCCCCCTGGTATACCTAACCCAATGGATACAGATGTCAGCAAGGTTTTTACGACTATCAATAGCAATAGCGAACTAACAAGCACCTTCCCCGACAACAGAGAAATAATCGAATCGTATCCTCCACCCAATGCCTCAGGAACATAAATAGAAGCAAGCGAACTAACTATTGCGACTAAACCGAATCGAGTCCAAACACTCTGTGAACCGAAACTCCACAGCATTTTTTGTACCTTTAAAAAGAAAAAGGCCAACACTACAATAAAGCCAACCAAAGTAAGACAAGCAACAAAAAAGTCTGGTGTAAATTCTGCCGTCGATAACTGTCCGATATCAAAAATTTCGATGCTGCCCAATAAGTACTGACTAACCAGCATACCTATCACAGACGATAACAAAACGGGCAATACTATCCCTAATCGGTACTCTATAAAAATCACTTCAAAAGCAAACAATACGCCTGCCAAGGGTGTTTGAAAAGCAGCCGCAATAGCACCAGACACACCACAAGCCACCAACGTTTCTACACCAAATTGAGGAAGCCTTGCTCGTTGAGCAAGATAACTACCAAACGTGGCGCCTAAATGCACTGCGGGACCTTCTCGCCCAATAGATAAGCCGCCAATTAAACTAATGGCCGCCGTAAAAAATTGCACGACGGCGTTTGAAAAAGGCAAAATACCTTGATGGTAATTTAACCTCTCAACCACGTAAGGAATACCCACACTATTCATTTTAGAGGGCAGCAAATTGAAAATTGTCGCTAGAATTAAGCAGGTGATAATTGGAATGATAGCTCGCTGCCAAACAGGCAATACTGCAAAGCTATCGAAAGCATGAAATGCTGCACCACTAAGTGTAAATAGGTAGCTAGATTCAACTATTAACCAATACAGCAACGCCATCACTAGAGCGCTAAGCAACCCACAAGCAGCACCCAAAATAGCAAGAACCAGCAGGTCGTCGTTAGAGCGCCTTTGCTGCAACCATTTTTCTTTTAGATTTAATCCGCTCAGAGCACAACCTCACTTTAATAGAATAAAAATCGGGTATCTTAAAGCCTATCTGCTAATCAAATTAAAGGCGCTCAAGACGAGAAGACAAACACATATGAGTCACTATCTTTTCTAGATTAGGCCATTGATCCATCTCATTACGAATTTCATTTAATCGAGCCATGCTAGGAGCCTCTACCAATAATAGAAGATCCACATCACCACTAATTGAGTGAGCAAGCTTTACTTCTGACAATGCATTTATATAAGGCTGTATAAGCTCGCAAGATAGAGGACGAAATGTAACCGAAAAATACGCACTAACAGCCAAAGCTGAGGTATGAGAAATATGCGCATGATACCCTGTAATGTATCCCCTCTCTTCCATACGTCTTATGCGATCGGTCACCGCAGAGCGAGACAAATTCACCTTACGAGCAATATCAGAGACGGATTGCCGTGCATCCTCAACTAACAGAGCAACTATTTTTTTATCGTAGCTATCTAATTGCATATCATCTTCTTGATCCCTTCAAAACTCACCATTTTGGGTTAATAACCCGCAATCTGAAGGAGGTAAAAGTCATTGTGTTAAAGCTAAGCCGCCAACACTTCCCTTATTCTATCGAAAACACACTGACATTATCAGGATTAACTCAATGGAATACCAGCGCACTTTAGGCCCAATACAGGGCATATCTATGACAGTAACAACCTTTGTTGGCACCGGGCTTATGTTGCTGCCCGCACTTTCCGTCAGCCAAGCCAATGGCTTTGCTTTTTATGCATGGCTCATAACAGCTATTATGATACTCCCTATCGCCGTTATTTTTGCTATCTTAGGCAGTCGCTTCCCTTCTGTTGGTGGCGCCTCTCACTACATAGGCCAAGCTTTTGGCAAAAAATCAGAACTGGCCGTTGGCTGGCTATTTTTAAGTATTGCACTTGTTGGCCCGGCTGTTGCTCTTAAAATCTCCGCTGTCTATCTTGGTGTGGCATTAAACTTATCTCAGGATGCTATTTTCCCTCTGACTTTACTGACAATTTTAGCGTCTCTGTTTTACACATTAGCAGGGATAAAAAACACCTCTCGCTTTCAAAGTATTGTGGTCATCGTGCTTATCAGCGTTATCATACTCCTTGCCTATAAAGGTAATATTATGAGTTCTGTTCATTACATTAAAACCCCTCGTTCATTGCCTGAGTGGCATGTCTCCTCATTTGCCATCGGCACAATTTTTTGGTGTTTTATTGGTATTGAAGTAATGGCCCATATGGGCGCTGATTTTAAAAAGCCAATGCGCGATTTCCCTATAGCTTTGCTCGTGGGAGTCGCGATTGTCGTCGTTTTATACTTAACGTTAGTACTGTTAATAACCCAATATCATACTTATGGCGATGAACTAACAAACAGCCAATCTCTTGCCCTTTTGGTGGGTAGTATTTTGGGAGATCATTCTAAAAAAATATTTGCCATAGGGGCTTTTATTATTGCCTTCACTAACACTGGAATGTATCTGCTTGGCTTTGCTCGCATGGTGCAATCGATGTCCTCTCAAGGCTCACTTCCCAAGACTTTATCAACAGTATCTAAAAACGGCACACCAAACCGAGCTATCTATTTAATCACCAGCGTAACGACTGCTTCTGTTTTATTCAGCCATTTTTCTAATTCGTCTCTACACTGGTTAATTGAAATGACCAATGGTGCTTTTTTACTCATTTATACTTTAACCTGCATAGCGTCACTAAAACTCTTTATTAAGCCCCAAAAATGGGTAGGTGCCTTAGCCGTAACTTGTTGCATTTTGATAGGATTTTTTATTGGAGCTAGCATGCTATTTGCTTTCGCTATTTTTGTGGCTGCCATGTATTTTGAGTATTATAAGAACAGGAAAAACCTCATTCCAGGCTCTAAAATTCATGTACAATAAGAGTATTAATTCACATATAAAAGCCGCTAGCGGCTTTTATCAGTAAAGGAGGCAACAAATGCCATTATTAGACAGTTTTCGAGTTGACCATACCCGTATGGACGCTCCTGCCGTTCGTGTTGCAAAATCGATGGCCACTCCTAAAGGTGACACCATCACAGTATTTGACCTTCGTTTCTGCGTTCCAAATGAAGAAATCCTATCTGAGAAAGGCATTCATACTTTAGAGCACTTGTTCGCTGGGTTTATGCGCAACCATTTAAACAGTGAAAATGTTGAAGTAATCGATATTTCACCAATGGGTTGTCGTACTGGTTTCTACATGAGCCTTGTTGGCCAACCTTCTGAAGAAACCGTTGCCGCTTCATGGAAAGCCGCAATGGCAGACGTGCTTACGGTAAAAGCAAAATCTGATATTCCAGAACTAAATGAATACCAATGCGGCACTTACGAAATGCACTCTTTAGAAGAAGCACAAGCCATTGCAAAAATGATTCTAGATCGTGACGTGAAAGTGAATAGCAACGAAGAACTTTACCTAAGCGAAGAGTTTCTTAAAGAACATAGCTAAGGCTTGGTTCTAGAAAAACAAAAAGGTGACTTTAAGTCACCTTTTTAATGGCTATCCCAGACTCCAATACTGGTTTGATACGCTGTATCAGCTCAGAGATAGGCTCCATTAAAGTTGACGGCGTTACATAGAACATCACTGTAGCAGTGCTATTAGCCAAAGCATGATTCATGTCTTCATCTGCTGTTGAATTACAGAAGCAGACGCTAATGCTAATTCAACAAAGGCCTTCGCCGTCGGCGTAAGGCCTTTTTTTGGATAGTGTATTTGAGTCTGTATTTCAGTTTGGTCCTTTTTAATTCGGATAAAACGACAGCCTTTTGTATAGAGTTTGGCCACACAATAAGGCGCTATAGCCACACCCAACCCAGACGCCACCATAGTCAGTAAGGTTTGCATGTGCTTTGGTTGTGCCGATAAGTTAGGAGAGAATCCATCTGCCTGACATAAATGAATAATAGTATCAAACAGCCCAACCGCTTCATCTCGGTGAAAAAGAATTATTTTTTCGTCTTGCAAATCACTTAGTTTTATTTCTTCATATTGAGCCATGTCATTCTCTTCTGGAATGACAATACACAAATGATCTCGATATAGTAGATGACCTTCTAATCCCAAAGCCCCATCCGTTGTTGGCAATGGACGTGATACGCCAACGTCAATCTCGTCATTTAGAAAAGCTGTCAGCTGCTCTGCCACTGTCATTTCATGCAAACTAATATCTACATGGGGAAATTGAATATGGAAACGCTTCACTAAATAAGGTATCAAAGTCAAACAAGCGGACGGCAAATACCCTACTCTTAAATACCCCAACTCGCCTTTGGCGGCTTTTTTTGCTCGACTTTTGGCATCATCAAACTGCTTTAATAAGACCTGCGCATCTTTCAATAGCTGTGAACCACCTGCGGTAATTTGCACATCACGGGTATTTCGAATGAACAAACTCATACCTAATTCTTCTTCAAGAGCCGCAATATGTCGACTAATCGCAGGCTGAACTGTATGCAACTCTCGCGCTGCAGCGGAGAAGCTTCTTAATGTGGCCACCGCCACAAAGCTTTTTAACGATTTAACGTCCATAACTCATACCAAAAACGTATAGATTCTATCAAATTAAATCATTTTTAATATAAAAGCTAGCCACTTAAAATAGTCTCAACTTATCTAAAGACCACATTACTAGGAGTTACCATGAGTCACCTTTCTACCTTAGGAAGCCTCACTTTACTGTGTATTTCCAGCCTAACTATTATGGTTGGCTCTATCGTTGCGCCCGCGTTACCCAGCATTGCTCAAAACCTTGGCATGGAAGATTACGCCAGCTTACTTATCACATTACCGTCTTTAGGTGTCGTACTTTTTTCCCCTTTCGCTGGACGACTAATCGACAAATATGGCGCTTATTACTGTACTGTCATCGCGTTATTTTTATATGGCGCACTAGGTCTTTCAGGACAATGGCTATACGGCCCAGAAGCGATATTCGTTAATCGCATTTTATTGGGTGCTGCCACAGCTTTAACCATGGCTGGCAGTACTACTCTGATTTCTCAGTTCTATTTTGGTCATAAACGCCTCGCTATGATGGCAAAACAAGGCATGGCAATAGAACTCGGTGGCGTGGTGTTTTTATTCATTGGTGGTTTACTCGCCATTAACAGCTGGAATCAACCCTTCATGTTATACGCTATGGCGTGGCTTTTCTTAGGCATGATGCTGTTATTAGTGCCAAACAAATACCCAGCAGATCCTGACTCAGCGTCCCATGAATCAACTAAAATAAAACCAGTTTCCTTAGCACCTATTTTTATAACTTCTTGCCTTGCCATGACCTTCTTTTTTTCTGGTTTTGTTGTATTACCTATTGCCATGAAACATTCAGGATATACAGAAGATAAAATCGGCTTATTTCTCGCTTTTGTGTCATTAATGGCAGTAATCACAGCGCATTTTCTACCTAAGATCTACATTCGTTTTAAAGATAAAGGCTGTCTAAGTTTTGCTTTCTGTTTTTATGCCTTATCTCACGCGGCGTATTACTTTGGCGAAAATCCTTATATTCTTATTCTTGGCGGTGTCTTTTCTGGCATAGGCTTTGGCTTATCCATTCCTTTGTTAAATCACATTACCGTAGAAAGGAGTACTCCAAGCCAAAGAGGTAAAAATTTATCCTATTTTGCAATGGCAGTCTTTTTAGGCCAGTTTCTCACTTCGTTAATGGAATTTATTTCTGGAAACATTCAAACCGTTTTTGCCATCGTCTCGGTAGCGTCAGGAATATACTTTCTTTTCATATTGACCCTATTTAAAGAGGAGGAAAACTCTTCATTTTAACTCCAGATTTTTTGAAGCGATCTCATAAAGTTAGACTCATTGCTAAGCGACTACCAAGGTCTGATTTCGCTATCCGATCGGACTCAGGCCTTTTGGTTTCTACTTAATTCGTTTATTGTAATAATGATGTGTTCTTTAATTTTCTCAATAAGATCATCGGCATTTTTAAACACGTCATTATGGAACATTTCTGCCTTCAATATACCGAAGAAGTTCTCTGCAACTGCATTATCCAGCAGTTTCTTTTGCGGGGCATACTTTGTGTTAACTCTTTTTATCTCAGCTGCTTTTAATACGGTTTATTCTGATATTGCCAACCTTAATCACCAATGTCTTTTCTTTGCTTTTTTGCTTTTTTGCTTAAGCCAAGGTATCTAACTTGCTGGAACCGACATTCTTCGCACGTAAATACTCTAACTCTTTTTGAAAAACGAATGACTAGTAACGGATCTGCCCTAATGACACGCCGAATTTACAACCAAGCCCCCTCGAGCTTTCATATTGAGCAAGTTTGACTAGTTTTAACTTAAATGTTCTGCCGTATTTAGACATAAAAAGACCCCCAGCAATTGGATAGTCCAACTATTGGGGGTCATTTCAATCTAAACGTTTTAAATTAATATTTTTTTGATGAGATTAAATCGTTAAGACTTTTTCACCTCGCGCGACACCAGATACACCAGTACGAACTACTTCAAGCAGGTGTGCACCACCTAATGCCTGAATAAAACCATCCAATTTATCGGATTCACCCACAATTTGAATAGTATAGATCGACGGTGTCATATCAATGATGTTGCCACGGAAAATATCAACCGTACGTTTCACTTCAGCACGCTGAGCACCTGTCGCACGCACTTTAACCAGCATCATCTCACGTTCGATATGCTGCCCTTCCGTCAAATCGACAAGCTTAATAACATCAATCAACTTATTAAGCTGTTTCGTGATTTGCTCAACAACCTGATCAGAACCAAATGTTGTTAGCGTCAAACGAGACATAGTTGCATCGTCTGTTGCAGCCACATTCAAGGACTCAATATTGAAGTTACGCTGTGAAAACAACCCAACCACACGTGACAAAGCACCAGGTTCATTTTCCATTAATACAGAAATAATATGTCTCATGTTTAGGTACGCTCCGTCTTGCTCAAGAACATATCGCGCATAGAGCCGCGAGGCACTTGCATCGGATAAACATGTTCTTCTGGATCCACATGGCAATTAATAAAGACCAGTTGGTCTTTCATCGCAAACGCTTCTTCCATCTTCGCATCTAACTCATCTTTATTACGAATCTCTACGTACTTATGACCGTAAGCATCCATCAATAATTTAAAGTCAGGCAAAGAATCTACGTAAGAATTAGAATAGCGACCCTCATAATTCATATCTTGCCATTGGCGAACCATACCAAGATAACCATTATTCAAGCACAAAACTTTAACAGGTAAGCCGTATTGCAAGCACGTTGAAAGCTCTTGAATATTCATTTGAATACTGCCTTCACCGGTAACACAAACCACTGTTTCTTCAGGAAAACTTAGCTTAATACCCATCGCGGCAGGTAAACCAAATCCCATTGTTCCTAAACCACCAGAGTTAACCCAACGATTAGGCTTATCAAATTTGTAATACTGCGCAGCAAACATCTGGTGTTGTCCAACGTCAGAGGCAACATAAGCATCCCCTTTCGTTGCACGCCAACAAGCTTCTATCGCAGCTTGGGGCTTAATTTTTTCGCTCGACGTATCATAATGAGCAGCATGAACTAGACGCCACTCATCAATTTGTTTCCACCAGCTAGCGACCGCTTCAGTGTTAACACTCTCCCCTTTAAGAAGCGTTAACATTTCCTCCAAAACTTGATCTACTGGCCCAACAATAGGTACATCGGATCGAATTGTTTTCGAAATAGCCGCAGGGTCAATGTCGATATGAATAATTTTAGCACTAGGACAAAATTTATCAGGATCATTTGTTACTCGATCATCAAATCGAGCGCCTACCGCCAAAATCAAATCACTATGATGCATTGTCATGTTAGCTTCATAAGCACCATGCATGCCTAACATACCAACAAACTGACGATCAGTGCCTGGATAAGAACCTAATCCCATCAAGGTATTTGTCACTGGAAAATCAAGCGATTTAGCCAAGGTCGTCAATAAGTCAGATGCACCACCTAAGATCACTCCGCCACCAGCATAAATAACCGGACGCTTGGCCGCTAGCAGTAAATCGACTGCTTTTTTGATCTGGCCACTATGGCCTTTTGCTGGCGGCATATAAGAACGCAAAGACACTGAATCAGGGTATTTGTACTCATACTTATCGCTAGGTACTGTCATATCTTTTGGAATATCAACAACGACAGGTCCCGGTCGCCCAGTTGTGGCAATGTAATACGCCTTTTTGAGAATCATTGGAATCTCAGAAGGGTGCTTAACCGTAAAGCTGTGTTTAACAATAGGACGTGACACACCGATCATATCGGTTTCTTGGAAAGCGTCTTCACCAATCAGGTAGCTAGGTACCTGACCACAAATAACGACCATAGGAATAGAATCCATATAAGCGGTCGCTATTCCTGTTACTGTATTTGTTGCGCCAGGACCAGACGTTACAAGAACGGTCCCTGCTTTACCTGTAGTTCGCGCATAGCCATCAGCCATGTGAGTCGCGGCCTGCTCATGCCTAACCAAGATATGCTTAACGTCAGATTGACGATGCAATGCATCGTAAATATGAAGAACTGCACCACCTGGATAACCATAGATATACTCTACTCCCTCATCTTTGAGAAAGCGGGCGATCATTTCACCACCGGATAATAACTCCACCTTGTTACCCTCTATAGTATTTATCTGTCTGCTAGTTTTGTGCAGCTATTGTAACCGCATACGACAAGCAGATAAAAGTTGATAGAACGAAGTTTGCTAATCTAATGAGGAAACCTGAAGTAAAGGAAAACTCAAACGCAATAAATCGCAGTGTTACACTGTCCGCGTTTTTCGCGAGGAAAAATACAACATGACGAAAATTAGTCACATTCTATTTGTGCTTACCAGACAGAATCTGATTGAAAGGGCTGATGGCCCATATGTAAGGAAGTAATCGACATGGATGGCGTCGAAATATATAGGTCTCATATTCTCGCAACCAGACAAAAAACTGTCAACTAAAACCCTATTTACTATAGGATAAAACTTGCTCTGACTTACTCTTCGTGGTGTTATAGCAAAATAACTTGATAAGGAGTCTTAACCATGGCAAATGAACTCAACCAACAACGTATTATTGATGAGTTTTTACGCTGCTTTCGCAAAATGTTGATGGATCCAGAACTAGCAACAGAGCTAGTACGTATTGCTAAAGAACACATTAAAGAACCTAATGCTTATCAACGTATTGCTGATGAAGTATCGAACCAGACTACATTAAAAATTCAAGAAAATCATACCGACGCAGATCGCATGTTTATTAAACTACTCATGGACGTCGTCAAAGGTGATTCTCAGCTCTATTGATTTCTGATTCTGCTAGATGGCTATTATTCACTACTCAGTCATCTAGCCAGCACACTATACTGGTAACTCTTTTGCTCCCCTCTTCTCTTTCAGACCCTTTACATTTAGCAGAGCTTGTCCAAGATATAAAAACATGGGCAATTGATTTTGGCTTTGCTGATGCTCGTATCGTAGAACCAGAGCTCGAACAATATCGTGATGATTTTAATAACTGGCTGGCAAAGGACTACCATGCAGGCATGGACTACCTTGCAAATCATGGTGATATCCGCTTTCAACCAGAAAAACTCCACCCAGGGACACAACGAGTTATTTCTTTACGCATGCACTATTTACCACAATCGGTTGAAACAGTAGAACGCCTGAAAACGAAGAACAAAGCCTATATCGCTCGATACGCATTAGGACGTGATTACCATAAATTAATTCGTAAACGCCTCACGCAACTGGCTAAGAAAATAGAAGGAAAAGTCGGCGAACATGGCTATCGAGCTTTTGTTGACAGCGCGCCAGTATTAGAAAGGCAAGTAGCCGAACAAGCTGGAATGGGGTGGATAGGCAAAAATACACTACTCCTTACTCCAAAGGCAGGTAGTTGGTTTTTACTCGGTGAAATTTTCACCAATTTACCTCTTCCTGTAGATCCTCCAACAACGACTCGTCATTGCGGAAGTTGTGACGCTTGCCTTACTCAATGCCCTACAGATGCCTTTGTAGAGCCTTGGGTATTAGATGCAGGAAAATGCATTTCCTATCTTACTATTGAGCATAAAGGCCCTATTCCTGTTGAACTAAGAGCAAAAATGGGCAATCGAATCTTTGGCTGTGATGACTGTCAGCTAGTCTGCCCATGGACAAAGTTCGCTAAACACACAACAGAACCAGATTTTCAACCTAGACATAACTTGGATGCGGAAGATTTAGTGACGCTTTTCCTCTGGGATGAAGCCACTTTTTTGAAAAATACAGAAGGCTCCCCAATCAGACGCACAGGGTATGAAAACTGGCGTAGAAATATTGCCGTAGCATTAGGCAATGCACCTTATGAAGACGCTATCATCAAAGCACTTACACAAGAAAGCAACTCAGAATCAGAACTCGTTAACGAACATATTCACTGGGCATTACAGCAACATTTACCCCCAAAACAACAATAAGTACATATTTAGAGGGGATAAAGAGGCTAAATAACCTCTTTATCCTAATCGTTATTCCATCGGCTGGTTATAACGAAGCAGCCCTTCTTGCGCAGTGGACGCAACTAACTCACCAGACTGATTAAATATCTGCCCCCTTACAAAACCTCTCGATGAACTCGCTGATGGTGAATCTGCTACATATAAGAGCCATTCATCCAAGCGGAAAGCTCGATGAAACCAAATAGAATGATCTAAACTCGCAATATTAAGATAAGGATTACCAATGGAAACACCATGGGGCACCAATGCCGTTTCTAAAAAACCATAGTCAGTGGTATACGCCAACATTGACTGATGCACCAAAGGATCATCAGGTAAAACATCAACACTACGAATCCACATATGACGCTTACCAATCGCAGGGCGAGGTCTAAACGGATTTTGATTCTCAACAATCCGATACTCTATAGGTCTATCCGCAGTAAAAAGATCCCTAACCTTTTGAGGAATCTCTTCCGCATGCGCTTGATACAAACTCAGTTCAGATTTAAATAACTCAGGACCTGGCACATTCGGCATCACTTCTTGATGGACAAACCCACTTTCCTCAACTTGAAAGGAAAGTGTCATAACTAAAATACTCTTACCGAATTGTGAAGCCGTGACTCGGCGGACACTAAAACTTTTACCATCACGGACAATCTCAACATCGTACTCAATCGGGTGATTAGAATCACCTGGGCGCAAAAAATAACAATGAAGGGAGTGTGGCTGGCGTCCGTTAACAGTCTGAGTCGCCGCACTCAAGCTTTGTCCAACAACCTGACCGCCAAATACTTTTGGATAACCTAAGTCCTGACTTCGACCAATAAACTTAGTATCCGATAGGCGTTCTAGCTTCAATAAATCAATCAGATTATTTACGACTTTTTTCATTTTAAGATCCTTCTGAATGTTATACTAACCAGTATGCAGTTTATAAAAACATAGATTTGCCTAAAAAATTATGCAGCTATCTAGGATATATCTCGCTGAATATGTCATTCCTATGAAAGTATGTTTAGATTTTGCCAAATGAGCCTTTTTTTTGTTTTTATAAATACTTACTTAATGAGGTAACTACTTAAGCAATGTCATCTTTAATTGACCCATATGGTCGTAAAATCGATTATCTACGCATATCCGTTACGGACAAATGTGATTTTCGCTGTACTTACTGTATGGATGAAGATGTTACTTTCTTGCCAAGAAGTCAGATTCTATCATTGGAAGAAGTAGTAAACGTGGCAAAAACTTTTATTGCCATGGGGACTAAGCGCATTCGTATTACTGGCGGAGAACCACTAGTTCGTAAAAATCTTTTATGGGCTCTAGAAAAAATAGCCAACCAACCAGGTCTTGAAGAACTCACCCTAACCACCAATGGCTCACAACTCTATAAAATGGCTGATGATCTCTTAAATGTAGGAGTTTCTCGGATAAATATCAGCCTAGATACATTAAAGGCTGATCGTTTCTATGCACTGACTCGTCGGGATAAATTCCAACAAGTCATTAATGGCATAGAGAAAGCCGCCTCATTAGATTTTAAAAAGCTTAAAATAAACAGTGTGATGCTAAAACATCATAACGATGACGAATTATACGATTTAGCGAAATTTTCGTTAGAACGTAATATGGATATCAGCTTTATCGAAGAAATGCCTTTAGGCGTCATTAGTGACCATGACCGTGCGGCGGCATACCTATCCAGTGATGAAGTCATTGAACAACTGTCTGCCCATTTCATATTACAGGCCAGCCAACAAGCCACCAGTGGCCCGACTCGCTACTATGATGCTCAAGGCTATCAAAATAAAATAGGGGTCATTTCTCCTCACAGTCACAACTTTTGCGATAGCTGCAATAGAATTAGATTAACCGCAGAAGGTCGCCTACTCCTTTGTTTAGGTAATGAACACTCAAAGGATCTAAAGCCTTTTTTGCGAGAACCTACACAGCAATCACTTACATTAGAAGAAGCGATTGTTGATGCTTTGGCTTTAAAGCCCCTTAAACATCATTTTAATCTTGAAGAAGCCCCCCAAATACTTCGCTTCATGAGCGCTACTGGGGGCTAGATAAGGAATACCAATGAGCAAAATCCCAACACCATTTCGACCTTTACAAATTAGCGTACTAACTGTTTCAGATACTCGATCACTCGCCGAAGATACATCGGGAGACGCTCTGATAAAAAATCTAACTGCAGCAGGCCACTCACTTTACGAACGTAAACTCGTTAAAGATGATGTTTATGCAATGCGTGCCGTAGTATCTAACTGGATTGCTGACGAAAATAATCATGTCGTTTTAATTACCGGTGGGACTGGTTTTTATTCTCGAGACAGCACACCAGAAGCCATGAGCCCACTGTTTGATAAACAAATCGAAGGCTTTGGGGAGCTTTTTAGACATATTTCTTATCAAGAAATCGGTACCTCCACCATTCAATCTCGCGCACTTGCAGGGCTAGCAAACAACACGTTAATATTCTGTCTTCCTGGCTCTACAGGTGCCTGCCATACAGCCTGGAATGGCATATTAAAAGAACAGTTAGATGCAACACATCGCCCTTGCAACTTTGTTACTCTTCTTTTAGGCGCTTATAAATCCAATTTGCACGAGGTATAACACCATGTCTACGTTATTACCTTTTGAAGAAGCACTGCAAGCTATTGAAAATATTCAAGTGCCTAATATTGATGCGCAAAGCATTCAACTAACGGACGCTTTAGGGCGCATTACCTCTACTGACATTATCGCCCATGCATTTGTTCCCCCTCACGATAATAGCGCGATGGATGGCTACGCCTTCCAACTATCAGATTGGAAGAAAGACAAGCTATTTCCGATCAGTCAGCGCATTCCTGCAGGCTGTGCACCTGCACCACTAAAAGCGGGAACGTGCGCCCGAATTTTCACGGGGGCCAACATCCCAGAAGGCGCAGATACTGTTGTAATGCAAGAAGAAGCAAGTGTATACGAGAACGGCGTTTGTTTTCAGAAAACACCTGCATATCAAGGTAACATCCGCCCCAAAGGGCAAGATATTAAAAATGGCCAAATAATTATCACCAAAGGCACTAAAATCACGCCTATGCACATTGGCCTACTTTCTAGCTTAGGCACAACCAAGATAGATGTATACCGCCCACTACAAGTAGGTATTTTAACCACTGGAGATGAACTCATCGCTCCTGGAAATACACTTAGTGAAGGTCAAATATTCAATTCAAATGGCCCGATGTTAATCGCTCTAGTAAAGCAGGCTGGCTACCAAGTATCACAATGCCTACATGCAAAAGATTCTCCAGAAGAAACGCAAAACGCGATTAAGGCCTTACTAAAATCCAGCGATGTCATCCTGTCGTCTGGTGGCGTTTCAGTAGGGGAAGAAGATCATGTGAAGGCCATTCTAGAAAAGCTTGGCCACGTTCATCTGTGGAAAATTGCAATCAAACCCGGCAAACCTTTAGTGCACGCAACTCTTGGTGATACACCATTCTTAGGCTTACCTGGAAACCCAAGTTCAACACTCGTTACATACCATTGGTTTGCCCGTCGCTTATTAGCATTGTGCGCGGGACAAAGTACCCTATTAGATACCTCTTACCCGGTAGATGCTGGCTTTAACCGTACAAAAACAATAAAACGCGATGAATTTTTACGAGTTTCTATTGGTGATGATGGTCTTGCCTATGCTCATCCTCAACAAAGCTCTGGCGCCTTAATGGCTGCCTGTGAGAGCCAAGGGTATCTCCACATCAAATCACAAAACTCAATCGAATACGGCTGTTCTTATCCGTTTTATCCTTTTTCAGGATTTTAACCTTTAGTTTTATTACGTATTAAAGAGCAAGCTTTTATCCAGTTACACCAGCAATAAAAGCTTGCTTTAAAAACCCTCTAAGTGACATTGTACTTTTCAATCAAAACTCGAAATATATTGAATCAAGTCAAAATGAAATCTACGAGTCCATAACTAATAGTTTTATCTAAAAAATAGCCACTCAATAATAAAGCTTAACGATATAGTACTTGTTGTTAGTGCTTAAGCAATAATGTCACGTATTTGTGCAGACGACAGTCCTAGTAGATATAACACACCATCCAATCCTAAGTTGTTCATAGGGCATGGTGCCTTTTCTCGTACCAAAGGCTTAGCATGTAATGCAACACCTAGCGCTGCTTTATTAAGCATTAACAGATCATTCGCCCCATCACCACAAGCAATCGTTTGACACCAATCTACACCCGTATTATGTACTATGTTAGACAATAATAATTGCTTACGCTCAGCATCGACAATCGGTCCAATATGCTTACCGGTTAATTGACCCGACTCTATTTCTAAAACATTCGCATGTACTTCTGCCATTCCATATTGGCTTTTCACACGATCAGCAAAATAGGTAAAACCGCCCGAAAGAATAGCGGTGTGCCAACCAAAATGATGCAATACCTTCATTAACGTTTCAATACCATCCATATGCACGATACGTTGGTAGACGCCGTCCATTAAGTCGCTGCTTAAACCATCCAATAATGAAAGACGCTGTACAAAGCTTTCTACAAAGTCAATTTCACCACGCATAGCGCTGGCAGTCACTGCGGCAATTTGTTCACCAATCCCCGCTTCTACTGCTAATTCATCCATTACTTCCGCTTTTATTAAAGTGGAATCCATATCAAAAACAGCAACGCCTTTCTGATAAATATTGGGAGATTGTGATTGATAAATATGATCAATTTTAGTGCTATCAGACAGAGCTAAAAGCGCTTTTTTCATAGCTTCAAGCTGTCCGTCAGCCACAGACTGATTCAATGAAACTCTTATTACAGAGCAAACATCTAACTCATCCGTTAAAAAATGAAATTTTCCTGTTAAGTTATAATCACTTAACCAAGTTTCAAACTGACTAAGATACTGCGGACTAAGCGGCCCAATTAACGTTATGCTGGCAGACATAAAAACTCCTAATACATTGATTGCGCTACTATAACAAATCGTCTTATAGAAACTAAGTACTGCTTCTATTTTAAAGAATTAAGAAAAACGCCGATACGGTGTGTATACTTTAGCGATTGCTCTATAGGCAAAACTGATGGACGTAAATGGAGACCAACATCAAAACTCACGCACTCACACTTTTGGTAAAAAAAAGGCTAACAGCATCTATCATCACTATTACGACATTCATGTCTCTAATGATTTTAGCAGTCTGTCTACTTTGGTTTTCCATGACACAAGCGCTAGGAAATTATCTAAACCAACAAACAGAAGTATTAGGCAGTAGTTTAGCGACTCAAGCTGCCTTTAACGCAACACAGTCTATTTTAACCAATGATTTATTAAGCCTAAATGTACTATTAAACCGCCTAGTTGTTGATGACAACATACTAAGCGCAAGGGTTTATAATAAAAAAGACGAACTACTCGCTGAAGCAGACAGCGGCAGCTCTGATGTATCAAAAAATGTAGATTTAAGGCCAACAGATAAACATCGCGTCTACAGCTCTAGTATCCGCTTTCATGATGATGTGGTTGGCCATGTGCTCATTACACTCGATCGCACACTAACACAATCTACGCTTAGCCATTTAAGTAATTTACTCATCGGCATCTCCATCTTTATTTGCGCGATTGCCTTACTGGTTGTAGTTCTTTTAACTCGCTGGCTTTTTACTCCTATCAACGAGGCAAAAGATGCGATTGAAGCATTAGTAAAAGGCCATCAAGACGGTAAACTCCCCAACCCTATGTATAAAGAAGGACGACAATTGTGTAGTGCTATAGAGAAACTGCAAGCACTAGATTGGCCAGTCGTTCAACCAACAGCTCCTTTAGAAATAGCGGAATCAGAACGAGCCGATAAACCTCAAATAGAAATAGATTTTGAAAAACTATTTACTGAATCAAGCAAGCGTAGCTGCCTACTGTATTTTGACATCATTGGACTTGAAAGCTGGCACAGAGGTATGACTCAACTACAAATTACTAACTTATTAACTCCTATCTATCGTGCAATTTTTCAAGCAAGCGATGCTTTTATGGGACAGGTTCATCAATACGATAAAGACTCTGTTGTTATTTTCTTCAGTGCACAAACCAGCCAAGATAATCTATATATTAACGCAATAAGTACTGCACAACTGTTCTTAGAACTAGCTGAAGAACTACTTGATAACGAACTATATGTCGACACACCACCAATCGACTTTCATTTAAGCCTTCATCAAGGCGGCCCTGAAATTTCCGAAATGATGCAAAGCAATATCTTTGATAGACAACAAATTCCAACATTATTAGAGGAAGTTTCTCAACTTAGTCAATCCCAAAGCCTCAACAAACTCGTTATTAGTGATGCGATCTTCACGCTGACAGATATACAAAATCGCGTATTCACCGGCTTGCCAGAGATAATTGAAATAAACAATAAAGAAATTCTCGCCTACGAAGTCAAAGGTATGGCGGATAAATTCCAAGAAAGAGTGAAACAAAAAATTATTGAGATGAAGCAATACGATACAACTCGACAATAAGTTATTTGCTTATCATATCGATGACACATTAATCACTTAAAAAAGCATAAAAAACCCTTATAAATTATATCCTTATAAGGGTCTATATATTAATTGCTTAGTGGTCTGTTATCAGACTAAGTATCGAATCGAATAACGTCATCCAACGACAAACCTTGCTTATCCATCATCATTCTTAGTTTTCGCAACGCTTCTACTTGGATTTGTCTCACCCGCTCTCGCGTTAGGCCAATCTCATCACCCACATTTTCTAGTGTACTGGGTTCAAAACCACGTAGACCAAAACGACGTATAATCACGTCACATTGTTTTTCATTTAGTTCATTTAGCCAGCCTTCTATACTCTGCAATACATCACCGTCCTGACGATCTTCTTCAGGACCTTGCTGCTGAGTATCCGCTATAACTTCAACTAAACTTTTATCACTATCATTACCGCCAACAGGAGAATCAATTGAGCTAACTCGTTCATTCAATCCTAGCATTTTTTGAACATCAGCGACTGGACGGTCTAGCATCTCAGCGATTTCTTCTGCACTTGGCTCATGATCAAGCTTTTGCGCTAATTCACGAGCAGCTCTAAGATATACATTAAGCTCTTTTAGTACATGTATCGGTAAACGTATTGTTCGCGTCTGATTCATAATGGCGCGTTCAACCGTTTGTCGAATCCACCATGTGGCGTAAGTTGAAAAACGAAAACCTCGTTCTGGGTCAAACTTTTCTACCGCACGAATTAAGCCCAAATTACCTTCTTCAATAAGATCTAACAGAGATAAGCCACGATTAAGATAACGACGAGATATTTTTACCACTAAGCGTAAATTACTCTCTATCATTCGCTTTCGAGCTTTCTCATCACCTTTCAAAGAAAGTCGTGAAAAATACACCTCCTCCTCAGCAGAAAGCAAAGGGGAAAATCCAATTTCACTCAAATACATCTGAGTAACATCTAATATTTTGCCGCTATCTTCTCTGTCATATCGAGCATTAACAGCAGACTCAAACGCTTCATCACTTAAGTCTCCACTTACATTATCTTCCATTATATCCAGACCAAAATTAGATACTGCTGGAGTCTGTTTTGTCGCATTATTATTACTATTAGTTGCTTTCATATTCCCCTCCTTAGTCCCTAGATAATTTTTATTTTTTAGGGAGAACCTTTAGTGGATTTATAGGTTGTCCATCTCGCCGTATTTCAAAATGCAGTAGTGGTCTCTCAGACCCCTTCCCACCAATCACTGCCAGTGCATCTCCAGCACGGACGTTTTGTTTCTCTTTCACTAAAATTCTTTCATTGTAAGCATAAGCGCTTAAGTAAATATCGTTATGCTTCACTATGACCAAGTTACCATAACCAATTAACCCTCCACCGGCGTAAACAACTGTTCCATCAGCAACGGCTTTCACTAAGCTGTCTTTTTTCCCTTTAATGTCTATACCTTTACTACTTACTCCGTCATTTGAAAAGCCCCTTACCACGTCACCTTCAATCGGCCAGCGCCAAGACGACACTTTTTCTGAACTACTGAATGACGAATTAGACACGACTGCAACTGTCTCTTTTTTCTTTTTCAGCTGAACATCTGATGCAGATTTAGACACTACTCGACTACGAGTAGGGGCTTTTGACGGCTGACTATTTGCCGCTTTTGTTATCGTTTTTCCTTTACTTTTTAACCACAGTTTTTGATTAGGATAAATCGTATAAGGTGAGCTAATTCGGTTAAGTTTAGCAACTTGTCTATAGTCTAGACCGTAGCTAAAAGCAATAGAAAACAAGGTCTCACCACTTTTAACCCGATGATAACCAGTAGAAGGAACTGCTGATACACTGGCATCATTATAGTCATAGGACTGACTACTTCCGCCTGGGAAGTGAATTACTTGATAGGAACAACCGGAGATAAAAAAGCACATCACACTCCCTACTAACCAAAGCCGTGAAGAAAATAACGAAAGTACTTTTTTAAAGACAAACTTATTGATGACTAAATACCTCAGTAACCACCTAAAAAATGAAATGAATTATTTTTAAGTTTTTCGTAAAGAAACGTAAGAAATAAGATAAACGCTAAAAAAACCAATCAGAGTAAATAGTAAAGGCAGCATTAAATCTACACCGATTTGATAGTTTTCTAACTGCCAAGGTAAAATAAAGTGCTCTTGTAAGGGCAGTTTTTTATCATGAATAATGACCCAACTATCTGCCACCTTCCAAGGCCATACTTTTACTAACGCCCCTAACATAACGCCTGTTAAAACAGAAAGAGAAGCATTTTTATGGCGTGTAATGACATAATTTAATAACTTAGAAAAGCTTAGTATTCCAACTAATGCTCCTCCAGAAAAAACAACAATCACCAAGATATCAAGACTTTTTACGGCTTCCAGAATAAAACCGTACATCCCCATCATCAATAACAAAAAGCTACCTGAAATACCTGGTAATATCATCGCACAAATCGCGATCATTCCAGACACAAACACCAGAGGATAAGAGATTGTAAGAGGCACAGGTACAACCAAAGAAACAGCCACACCAAGACAGATACCTATCACCAGCAGTATAAAATGATGCAGCATAAACGTCTGAAGTTGGCTCATTAGAAAATACGCAGAAGCGAGTATCAATCCAAAGAAAAAGGCCCATAATTGCTCAGGATAAGTGGCTAATAAATGTGTTATAAGGCCAGCAACAGCAAAGATACTAGTGAGAATACCAAGCATAAGCGGCAATAAGAAACGTCCATCAAAGTGGACCCACACAGCCTTGAAATCTCCTTTTATCAACAACATAATACTGCTCTTATTAACCCCACTTAACGCCCCTAGCAGACGCTCATATAAGCCCAAAATAAAAGCGATTGTGCCACCCGATACCCCAGGCACAACATCCGCTGCACCCATCATGACACCACCCAAATATACTTTTAGCCAATTAGGCATATTCTTTACCTTCTAATAGAGGAACAAAGTTAGCGGCCGCCGTTCCTAAACACTTCCACGTCTGACCTTTTTTCTGCCAACAACCAATGCATGGCGTTGGCGTATCAATAGGCATTATAAGTATACCGTTCTCTTTCAGACATTCTGTTAAAGCAACAGGTACTTTACTTGCCATGGCAGTAATAATAACGGCATCCATGTCGATTTTATGTGGCCAACCTGCCTGCCCATCACCAAAGTAACACTCAACATTATTAACACGACGCTTTTTTAATCTATCTTTGGCTAATATATACAGAGACTCTTGCCGCTCAATGGTATGAACCTTATTAAAAAAATGCGCAAGGATAGTCGTCTGATAACCAGATCCAGTACCGACCTCTAGTATTCGTCCGCGACGCGCATAATTAAGCAACCACTGAGTCATGCGAGCGACCGTCACTGGCTGACTAATGGTTTGATTTCGTCCGATGGGCAGAGGCGTTGCTGAGTAAGCCAGATGAGAAAATGCAGGTTCAACAAATTCATGACGAGCAAGACTACCCATCAGCGCTAACAGCTCCATATTGTCTATGCCTTGCTCTTTCAGCATAACAATCATTTGAGCGGCTCTTGGCTCCGTATGTTTTATTAACCAACTAAGATCATACTGACTCATAACGTCAAGGTTACAACCCAATCTTCTAATGGTTGTTTGGCTTCATGGCATGTCATATCAGTATGAATAGGAGTAATCGAGACATACCCTTCTTCAATAGCGTGAAAGTCTGTTCCTGGTGATGCGTCATGCGGGTCCGAAAGAGCACCTATCCAAAAACTAGGCAAGCCTTTGGGATGCTGTGCACTAATCGCTTCTTGAGCTCGATGACGATATCCTAGACGAGTCACTTTTATTCCTTTTAACGACTCATAAGGCATATCAGGAACATTAATATTTAATAACACACCAGGTGCTAGGACCAATGAAGGTGAGTTCTCTATTAGATTTAACACAACCTTAGCAGCCGTATCAAAATAGGTAGCACCAACCAAAGATATTGCTAATGCTGGTCGCCCTAAGTGCCTAGCTTCCATGGCGGCAGCAACAGTGCCAGAATAAATAACATCATCACCTAAATTCGCGCCATGATTAATACCAGATACCACCAAATCAACTTGCCCAGCGATAACACCCGATAACGCTAAATTAACGCAATCCGTAGGAGTCCCATCTACTCGATAATAGCCTTCAGTCACCATAGTCGGCTGCAATGGTCTGGTTAAGGTTAACGAGTTACTTGCTCCACTACGGTTTCTATCTGGTGCTACTACTAAAATATCATAGCGAACCGCTAGATAACCCGCTAATGTCTTAATCCCTAGCGCATCAATACCATCATCATTAGCGATCAATATTCTCATGGTGTTTCTCAACTGACTTATCAATAAAATCTATCATTTCACGCAGTATACTGGTCGCAAAACATCCTCTAGAAAGAGAGAACTCAACAATGAGCTGAGCCTTCTCATTAGGAACCTGAAGTAATTCCCAAGCCATATTCATTGGCATTAATCGTACTAAGCGACTATCTCGAGATAATCCAAAATTTATTAACGCATCCACAATATCTTGATTTGCTGATAGCGTACTTTTTATCGCCTGCTCTCGCTCCGCTCCTGTACCCGCTTCCCAGCCTTCACAAATCAAAGGAAAAACAGGATGAAGCTCACCACGCATAGCACCAAGATGAAGAGCAGCCGATATACCATTCACCCGAAATTGCTCATTAGTCACTTGATGTTGAGCAATATCCCCTTCACAAAGGCGTGCCCACATGCCTGTTTCAACTTGTTTACTCAACGACTCATTAAAACACCAAGAACGAATAGCGGATAACCAGAAAGATTCTGTTTTTGGCAATTTATGACGGCCCTGCCTTCCTTTTAATACAAGGCTTTTGCCATTATGTAAATTATTGCCGTTAATGCCAAAACGCTGAGGCCCATAATAGTTAGGAACACCGCCCATTTTAATTAATTCAAGTCGATCTTTTAATTCACTTAAATCACCTTCTAACTCTCGAATTCGTAGGACAAAACGATTCGCAATATGACTACCTGTTCGAAGCTTCTTCGAATGACGGGCCTCTTGAATAATTCGAACAGTCTCCGGCTCTCGAAATGTTTCTTGAATATTCGAAAAATCAGGCGTTTTATTCAACATATGCAGACAAAACCATTGCCTTGTACAGGCATGGCGATCTTTAACACCACTATAAGTTACTTTATTCGGCGCAATACCAGCTATTTGAGCTAATCGTTTAGCAAGAAAATCGGTATTAATCCCCTGCTTTTCAATAAAGATAAAATAAAATTCGCCATGGTCATCTGGTTCAAACCCTAAGATTTCTTCAACATAAAAATCTTGTACTGTGGTTTTTAAATTTCCAGTGATGGTGGGTTTGGACCAAGCGTAACGCCAATCGGTATTCATCTGTTACTCGCCTTATAAATTAAGGCAACAGCTTCAACAGCAATACCTTCTTTACGACCAGTGAAGCCTAGCTTTTCTGTCGTTGTTGCTTTTACATTCACCGCGCCTATGTCGAGTGCCAGATCGTCTGCAATATTTTGACGCATTAAATCTATATACGGGCGTATTTTCGGGGCTTGAGCAATGATAGTGACATCTATATTCGCCACTAAAAAATCTAGTTTTTGAATTTCTTGATACGCTCGCTTTAAAAGAAGACGACTGTCTGCACCAGAAAAAGCAGGATCAGTATCAGGAAAGTGCTTACCAATATCTCCCAACGCAGCAGCGCCAAGTAAAGCATCCGTTAATGCATGAAGCACAACATCACCATCTGAATGAGCGATTAAGCCTTGAGAGTAAGCAATACGCTCACCACCCAATATAATATGATCGCCTTCACCAAACTTATGCACATCAAAACCATGCCCAATACGAAATGGCATCATAATAAAGTATCCTTTTTAACAATTAATGACATTGCGAAAACAACGCTTCAGCAATAAGTAAATCTTCTGGTAAAGTCACTTTTATATTACGACTTTCGCCGATAACAAGTTCTGGATGCCATCCTAAAAACTCCATTGCAGAACACTCATCAGTGATCTCAACGGCTTGTTGATGCGCTGTTTTTAATGCTTCCAACAGATCACTCGCTGGAAATTTTTGCGGCGTTTGCGCTAACCAGATATCATTACGATTTAAGGTATTCTGCACCTTACCTGAAGCAGTTTGTCGCTTAACTGTATCTCGTGCTGGCAATGCCAAAATAGCCCCATGTTCATTGGTATTGGCAATAATTCGTGCTAAAGAACCTTGCGTCAATAAAGGACGCGCAGCATCATGGACCAAGACTGACTGTCGAATAATATTATGTTGCTCTTGTAAAAAGACTAGGCCAAACTGAACGGTTTCACTGCGCTCTTTGCCGCCAATATAAGTAGATACTTTGGGATGATCAATCCATTTTGATTCATGCCAATACGCATCGTCTCCCCCCAAACCTACAACAATGCCAGCAATCAATGGATGACTTACAAAAATAGAAATAGTACGGTCAAGAATAGACTCCCCGGCCAAAGACAGGTACTGCTTAGGAAAGCCGGCTTGCATACGCTGACCAACACCGGCAGCAGGGATAATAACCCAAAGTGATTCTGTCATTTTCCAACAATCCGATAAAATACTTCGCCTTCTTTAATATACTGAAGCTCAGTGCGGACGTGTTCTTCAACCGCTTCTTCACCTAGCCTCAAATCACTTACTTGAGCTCTCAGTGCTTGATTGCGATGTTTAAGACGCAAGTTCACTCGCTCTTGATATTCAATTTGCTTTGCCAACTCTTCTTGCCGCTTTATCCCCTGATCACCATAATAAAGGTGATACCCTTGATAACCGATCACACAGGCAAACAAAAAAAACATCAATCTCAGCATAATGCCCTCAGTCTATCCATCGCAACCTTCCTATTATTAAAGAAAGTCGAATAAAAAATATAAAAAAAGGGAGAACAATGTTCTCCCTTTCTAAAATCAGGAAAAGTTATGCCTGACCTTTGATCTCAGAAAGCCCTTTATATAGCGCTTTACTGCCTAATTGCTCTTCTATACGAAGCAATTGGTTGTACTTAGCAACACGATCAGAACGACATAACGAGCCCGTCTTAATTTGCCCTGCAGCAGTACCGACCGCAAGATCAGCAATCGTAGCATCTTCCGTTTCACCAGAACGATGAGAAATAACAACCGTGAAACCAGCGTCTTTCGCCATTTTGATGGCCGCTAACGTTTCAGTCAAAGAACCAATTTGGTTAAATTTGATTAAGATTGAGTTAGCAATGCCGTTGTCGATACCACGCTTAAGAATCTTGGTATTCGTTACAAACAAATCATCACCCACTAACTGGATTTTATCACCCATAAGTTTAGTTTGATGCGCAAAGCCATCCCAATCGGACTCATCAAGACCATCTTCGATAGAAACGATAGGGTATTGTTTTGTCAGATCCTGAAGGAAAAAGTTAAATTCTTCTGAAGTGAATTTTTTACCTTCTCCTTTAAGGTCGTAGATATTGGCTTCTTTGTCATAAAACTCAGATGCTGCACAATCCATCGCTAAAGTAATGTCTTTACCAAGCTCATAACCTGCAGCCGCCACCGCCTCTTTAATCACAGCAAGCGCTTCTGCATTAGAAGATAAATCAGGAGCAAAACCACCTTCATCACCAACTGCGGTACTAAGACCACGATCGCTCAACACTTTTTTCAAAGCATGAAATACTTCAGCGCCATAACGTAAGGCTTCGCGGAAGTTTGGTGCACCCACTGGTTGAATCATAAACTCTTGAATATCAACGTTATTATCAGCGTGTTCACCGCCATTGATAATATTCATCATTGGTACAGGCATTGAGTAAACACCAGACGTTCCATTCAAATCTGCAATATGCTGATACAGTGGAACTTCTTTAGACACTGCTGCCGCTTTCGCCGCCGCTAAAGAAACAGCCAAAATAGCATTAGCGCCAAAAGTTGACTTATTTTCAGTGCCATCCAAACTGATCATAGTTTGATCAATCTCTTTTTGATCTGACGCTACTTTACCTAGCAAAGCATCACGAATCGGGCCATTCACTGCAGCAACGGCTTTCAGTACGCCCTTACCTAAATAACGTTTTTTATCACCATCACGTAATTCTAAAGCTTCTCGAGAACCCGTAGAGGCACCAGAAGGTGCACACGCTGAACCTACCGAACCATCAGCCAAAACAACATCGGCTTCAACAGTAGGATTACCACGAGAATCTAAAACTTCTCTGGCTTTAATATCAACGATCTGACTCATAACAAACCTCTTAAAATAAATATAAAATCACAAACTTCCTGTTTGCTTACTGTTATTTTTCTTTTCCTGCATATTGCAATGCGGCATGTACAAAGGCGCTAAACAGCCCATGACCATATCTAGGTGTAGACGTAAATTCAGGATGGAACTGACACGCTACAAACCAAGGGTGATCCGCAATTTCTACCATTTCGACCAAAGAGTTATCTTCTGATCGGCCAGAAATAATCAACCCTGCTTTTTCCAACGCTGACAGATAAAAATTATTCACTTCGTAACGATGACGATGACGTTCTTCCACAACTGCAGATCCGTAGGCATCAAACGCTTTCGTACCTTCTTTTAGATTACAGTTTTGCGCCCCTAGACGCATAGTGCCACCTAGATCAGATTCTTCAGATCGAATTTCTTTAGAGCCTTCTGCGTTAGTCCACTCAGTAATCAAACCAACAACAGGATTCTCTGATTTTAGATTGAACTCTGTACTGTGTGCACCAGGTAAATTCGCGACATTACGAGCATACTCAATAACAGCCACTTGCATTCCTAAACAAATACCCAAGTAAGGCACTTTGTTTTCACGAGCATACTGCGCTGTCGTAATTTTACCTTCAACACCACGTTCACCGAAACCACCAGGGACTAGGATCGCATCCATCCCTTTCAACGCATCTGTGCCGTTTTCTTCAATACTTTCGGAATCAATATAATGCAGTTTCACTTTCGTACGAGCATGAATACCAGCATGATCCATCGCTTCAATCAAAGATTTATAAGCGTCCAATAACTCCATGTATTTACCTACCATGGCGATATTGATTTGTTTCTCAGGGTTTAGTTTTGCCTGTGTTACTTTATTCCAAATACTTAAATCTGGAATATCACAATCAAGACCAAAACGCTCTACGATCAAGCTATCCAAGCCTTGGTCATTAAGCATTTGAGGAATACGGTAAATAGTGTCTGCATCTGGAAGTGAAATAACTGCACGTTCTTCCACGTTAGTAAACAAAGAGATCTTCTTACGTTCAGGTGCTTCAATAGCAACCTCTGATCGGCATACAAGAATATCTGGTTGGATACCAATAGAACGTAACTCTTTAACAGAGTGTTGTGTAGGTTTAGTTTTTGTTTCGCCTGCAGTACGAATGTAAGGAACTAGGGTCAAGTGCATAAACATGGCACGATGAGAACCTACTTCCACCTTCATTTGACGAACTGCTTCTAGGAAAGGTTGTGACTCGATATCACCAACAGTACCACCGATTTCTACCAAGGCAACATCAGCACCTTGTGCGCCGGCAATAACACGACGTTTAATTTCATCTGTAATATGAGGAATAACTTGAACAGTACCACCAAGGTATTCACCACGACGTTCTTTCTTCAAAACATGTTGATAAACACGACCGGTTGTAAAGTTATTACGCTTGCCCATTTTAGTTGAAATGAAGCGTTCGTAATGACCTAAGTCTAAGTCTGTTTCCGCGCCATCTGCGGTGACATAAACTTCACCGTGCTGGAAAGGGCTCATGGTGCCAGGATCCACGTTAATGTATGGATCCAATTTTAACATGGTGACTTTTAATCCACGCGACTCAAGGATTGCTGCTAACGAAGCTGCTGTTAAACCTTTACCAAGTGAAGAAACCACGCCGCCTGTGACGAAAATATATCGTGTCGCCATGAGTGTTTAACCCGCCTTAAAGAATGAGAATATGAGATTTGATGGTGCAGAAAAATACACCTTTGGGACGGGAAAAAATAATAACATTGGATGCCGTTTCACTCAATGTAAAACACAGTAGATTTACACCGAGTAAAAGAAAAATTCACGCATTATTTTAAGAAAGATAACTAGACCATTCATAGATCTAGTTCAAGCAAAGCGGATTTTGAACGAGAGCAGCAAGGCATAATAAACTTACCTTCTGCCTTCTGTTGCACACTAAGGTACACATCAGCATGATCAGGTGTGCCACTTATTACCTTGGTTTGACACGTACCGCAGACCCCTTCTTCACAAGATACTGGAATATAAATTCCTTTATCATCAAGAACCTGGGTAATAGTTTGTTCAGGACCAACATCAAAGACAGCACCAGTACTATGAACCTTAACTTTAAACGCTGATTCTTTCTTAGCAACGAAATTCAATGTGGGGGCAGAAAAAAACTCTCTATGTAAACGGTCTTGCGGCCACCCCAAAATCTCAGCTTGCAACAAAACATGGAAAATCAACGACTCTGGTCCACAAATATAGATTTCAGTATCCAGTGTATTTTTGGATAATAAGTTCAAAATATCCAAGCGGCCAGATGCTTTCACCTGACTAAAATGAAAGTATACACTATCAGAAAATGCCGCATTTTCTAACTCGTGCCTAAATACTTGCTCCTCAGGTGACCCTACGCAATAATGCAATTCAAAAGAAAACCCTTGCTTATTCAATTGATAAGCCATAGAAAGCAAAGGTGTTACACCAATACCACCAGCAATTAATATCGATTTTCGAGATGTCTTAACCAAAGAAAAATGTTGTCGTGGATAACTAATATTTAGCTTATCACCAACGCTAAGGTGATGAATTTCTTCTGACCCACCTTGTGATTCTGGCTCTTTTAAAACTGCAATTTCATAATATTCGCCACTATCTTTATATTGACAAAGCGAGTACTGCCGGATCAAACCACTAGGTAAATAAACATCAATATGCGCACCAGCATCATAAGTGGGCAATACTTTTCCATCTTCAGATGCAAAAACAATACGCACGACATTCTGGTTTTCTAATACGCGACTGCGTATTACAACAGAAATCATAGCAACTCCTTCAAGCACTTTGTCGTCAAAATAACGGTACGCAAAAAGACGAGACAACACCATCAACGACCGGTGACTTTTCACTATCTTATCAAAAACAGTCTACTGTTTGAGCTAGGACAATGTCATTTATTTCATCTCTTGTTAAAAAAGATCTACGCTTTAACCAAAGCATTTTTTTAAATCAATGAAAGCAGCAACAATAACACTCAGCCAAGGTTGGCTATATTATCAGTGATATCATGTTACAGGAGTCCATCATGACACCAGATCAACTACATAAACTGTATGCGTATTCAAGCGACGTAGAGCAGGCAATCAAAAAAATGGAAACTATGTTAGCGAAACCAAATCGCTCTATAATTGGCTTAACTGGCGGTCCAGGATCTGGAAAAAGCACACTTTCTAATTACCTTTACACAAGAATGAAAGACTTACACCCTAATCAAGTCGCTTGCATTTCTATGGATGGCTTTCATCTTTCAAAACAAGCCCTCACGCTACTACCAAACTCAGCAGAAGCGCTAGCAAGACGAGGCGCTCCTTGGACTTTCGATAGCGAACGCTTTATTGAACACACTAAACAACTAAAAAATGGCTTCCTTCAACAGGACACTCTTTGGCCAAGTTTCGATCGTAGTTTAGGGGACCCTATTGAAAATGACATTATCATTTCAAAAAACGTCAAACTTGTATTGATTGAAGGTTTGTATCTTTTACATCAAGAAGATGGTTGGCAAGATGCTACCAATTTAATCGATCAACATTGGTTTCTTGATACCCCTCTAGAACTTGCATTCGAACGGCTCGCGCAACGACATATGAAAGCTTGGGGATACACCTATGAACAAGCCATGACAAGAATCCAACACAGCGATAGCCTTAATGCTAAAACAGTATTTGCCTGTAAGTCTTCCGCTGACTGGCAGTTAATTGTCTAATGCATTTTTGATAGGGAAATCGGCAGTAGATCAGTAATACTAATGAAGCTCTTCTGCCATTACTTCTGCATTTCGCTTTAGCGATAAGTTAACACGCTGAAACATCCCTTCCACCATATCCGTTTGTAATGTTTTTCCTACTCGCCTAACAAGCTCTTTATTGAGTTTGTCACAGGCTGTTGCAAAATCTGCCGTGAAAATACCTTTAGTCGCCAGCATAAATGCGTTAGCTAGAGCGAGTTGCCATTCATCCGCTGCTTTTATATTCCTGCCGCCAACGCCTTCACAAATGGAATGAAGTCGAATAGATACATGACCAAGATTTAATCCGGTTAATCCTAAATCGGTTACGACTCGGGTCTTTGAGCGTTGATCATAATTGATCAACCTCAGCAATCGGTCTTCCATCCTACAGTTAAACCAAGCTTCTGCGTTCTCTTTCATCTTAAGTCCCGCTAAATCTTCTGTTGTCGCTTTAAACAAGCGACGCACAAGCAAGCGATTGCTTGGCCCCTCAATCAATTGAAAAACCCAATAAAGAACACTCACTCCAACAAAAATAGCCATCGCGGCACTTAATGTATAATCCACCGAAAATGCTAACGACATATCCATACTAGGCCGCACTAAAATAGTAAAAGGTATACAAAAACCTAACCCATAAGGCTGAGTATCACGATTTGCCAGCACTAACAAACCAAGAAAATAAGGCGCAGCTAAGACCAAGAGCAACTCTTCTAGCTCACCAGAACTCTGAGATAATAAGTTAAGAGCGTAAAAAATAGCAACGGGAACTGCAACCACCACACCAATTAAAATACGCCGTAACACCACCCTCAATACCATTAACGGCAATCTAGCCAGCATGATGGAAAAAATAACCGGTAAGATCATTACCATCAAAGCGGCTGTCGACCCTGTACTGAGCCAGATTAACGCACCGATCAAAAACAGCACACTCGTACGAATCCCAGTCACCAATCCTACTAAAGGATCTCTTGGCGAATGCATACTAGGCGCTTTTAACAAGGTGTTATCACGTTCTTCTAACGCTCGGTAAGCTCTTAATAAAATGGCTAAATCTGCAGTCAACTCCAACCCTGTCTTTAACATCCTAGCCTCAAAGGGTTGATCACCTTCTTGTTCCTGTCGAACCGCCAAAATATTTTTACGCAACAGCCGAACTTGCTCATAACAATCATTCAAATCATTGGATTCAGCAATTCTAGAAAATGCACTTCTAAATTGCTCTAATAGTACAATAATCGACGGCGTCAGCATCTCTGTGTGTCTTCGCTGTAAGCGGCCAAAAATTTGAATCACCGCTAACAAAGATAAGACTTTATGACCAATCTGGTTGGCTGCTCTTGAGCGGCCCGGACCTTCTGGCCCTTCATAAGCTACGGCACTGGAATCATCATTTACCAGACTGAGTGTCTGCATAATACTATCAATATGCTGATGTCGATCTTCATGTGAGCCGGACGGGTCTAACTCCGCAACCAAATAATTTAACGTTTGATTAATAACAAAACGCGACTGACTTTGTAGACTGTTTTTCACTTTAACAGGCCAGAAAAGATGACTAACTATCGCCGCACACACGGCCCCTAAAACAATCTCACTGACACGAGATTGAGCCACATTAAAGACAGCTTGACTGTCTGCAGTCGTGGGGGAAACCATAACTAATAACACAACAAGCTCTGCTGTGACCGCTGCCATCGCAAAACCATAAATAAAGTTTACCTGCCTCACCATTGCAGATAGTGCAGCATTCAGTCCTAACCACAAGGTAACAATACCAATGGCTAAATAAGGATATGGGGTAAATTGACTTAAAATAAATATGCCAACCAAACCGCCGACTAACGTTCCAGCAATCTGACAAATTGCCTTTTCAATAACCAAACCACTTTCTGGACGCATCTGTAAAAACACAGCGGATATTAAAGCCCAATAAGGTCGGTCGAGATTAAGATACATGGAAAGCGTCAATGCCATCGCCATAGCAATAACCCCCTTCAATGCAAAAATAATGGCACGGCGTTGAGGGAAAAATAAAGCGTTAAATACCACTCCCATTACTTCTCCTATTTTTCAGAGAGGTGAATCGAAGCGGTCATACCAGCGCTCAGTAAAACACCTTCTGGAAGTGGATCTAGCTTGATATCGACAGGGATACGTTGCGCTAAACGCACCCAATTAAAGGTTTGCTGAACTTGAGGAAGAAGTTGGTCATTTCCTTGAGTGTTTGTATTGGCAATAGCTTGCCCAATACTCGTCACATGACCAGTAAGTGCATCCCCACCACTCATTAAAGAAATTTTGGCTTTTTGGCCGATATAGACTAAAGGGATTTTAGTTTCTTCAAAGTATCCTGTGACGTAGAAAGAATGAGCCTTCACAATAGCTAAGACTGAACCGCCTTGCTTCACATAATTTCCTTGGCGCAAATCCAAATTAATAATACTGCCCGACTCTGGCGCGTAGACATTTGTTCGTTTTAGATTTAACTTGGCGATTTCAAGCTCTGCCAGTGCCAACTTGTAATTTGCTTCCGCAACGTTAGTATTAATCCGAGCCGTTTCTAAATCTTCCAAGCTAATAACATAATTTTTCTTAAGCTTCTTTCGACGCTCATATTTATGCTTTGCCAATGCCCAAGTATATTTTTCATTTTCTACTGTTGCTTGACTTTTAGCTAACGCCGCACGATAACGCTGCTGGTCCACTCGAAACAACAATTGACCTTTCTCAACCAATTGGTCGTTATGTACAACCAATCCCGTCGCCCAGCCAGATACATCAGGCGCCACTGTAATAATATCAGCTCGAACACGACCATCTCGCGTCCACGGAGAGTTGGTATAATCATCCCATACCCACGTTCCAGCGAACACAGCAGCAAGCACCACCAATAAAGTCACAAGAACACGCATTATTTTCATCATAATCGTTATTTACCATTCAATAAGTAGACTGTGACTGCCAAATAACACACAAATAAAGACACCTCAAACCAAGCCACTTTCCATATTTTCTCATGTAGATGCAGCCTATATAAAACCAAACGCGTACACGCCACCATCACAAAGGCAACCGGACATAAAACGATAAGAGGGCTAAACTCTAACCCTGCCAAAGAGATAGCTTGCAACATACTATTTAACCTTATGTAGCCTAAAGAAAAAGGTTATAAACCAAACAAAAAATCATCCTGCTATTTTACAAGACCCTAAAAATCGACTCGACAATAACGCCTCTCTTGAATCAGTACCACCTGCTGCAACCCATTGATCTTTTTTCAACCATCAACGACTGCTCGGCTAATAAACCCATACACTGAAGGTCTTTTATTACATTTTAGTGATCATCTAATATTGCAATCTGCACATCATTCTCAGTCAGTAAAATTACACAAAAGGAAAAGCCAACACATGCCTTAAATGCCAATCAAACCTTATCTCTACATAAGAGGGATGACGCCATAGTGAACCAATTGCAATCAACTCATCATCTAAATAAAGATAGGGCAAATGATCACGCCACCACGTTGGTACTTGCTGATCATTAAACCATTTTTTTAATTTTCTAGAATGATTATTAGGCATTAACAATGAGATATTCTGAGGACGTTTTCTCAACGAAAACCTCCCATCACCTTCCACTAATACTCGGTCAAAATCTCTTTCTAGCCATTGACCTGTTATCAGTTTGGTTAATATTGGGGGGCGCTCTTTTGGCAACACATACATAGCATTTTGATGTCGCATGATACGCCCAGAAGAAAAGCAAAACTCAGGTTGTTTGCCAACATCACTAAAAAACATCGAAGCCAAACTACTCAGCTGAGCATAGGACAATGAAATATCTTTTCCTTGTAAAAAATGACGTAACCAGAATAAGCGTTTATCCACTGATAAATCGACTAAATACGTCAACTCTAACCCACCATCTGGGTTGCACCAGCTCACTAACTGTTGAGCGGCAAAGTCAGCCAACATAGTATAATCTGTCGCAACTCTCTGAGCAGTAGACACAAGGTGTCGTTCCACTTGAGGAAAGCGTGTTTTTAACGTGGGTAATATTCGATGCCGTATAAAATTACGAGTAAAACGTTCATCATTGTTAGATTCATCCTCAATCCAACTAAGATCATGGGTTTTAGCATAATCAGTAATACTTGCTTTTGCCGTTTCCAGTAACGGACGCAGAAGTTGAGCCTCCCCTAGATCACGCTGCACAGGAATACCTGACAATCCTTTTCCTCCGGTACCTCGTAATAACCGGAATAACACAGTTTCTGCTTGATCTCCTGCATGGTGAGCCATTAAAAAAACATCACCATGATTCAGCTCCTTTTCAAACGCTTGATAACGCGCTTTGCGCGCAGCATCTTCAATAGAAGCCTGTGATTCTAATACCACTTTTCTAGCAACAAAACGTACTTCTAATTGCCGACATATCGCCTCACAGTGCAGTAGCCAATTATCCGCATTTACACTTAACCCATGATGGACATGAATCACGACCAATTTTTTTTTCTGCTCGATGGTTAACTCTTTCACCAATGCATGAAGTAACACGTGCGAGTCAACACCACCACTAAAACCAACCCAGACCATGCTAGAACCAGTAAAAAGTGACTCAATCCATTCAGGATTAAAACAGAGAGGTGACTGTGACAATAAAGGAGTGATAGAAAAATATGCATTCATCAGTAAAGCAAAACACCTCTTTTAACAAAGTATTAAATGAGTTTAATCTAACATCTATAGGTTCTATAAACCAAAAAAGCCCCCTAAGACTAGGAGGCTTTTAAGAATCTATATGACTCTACAAACCGTAAGACATCAAACGATTATAACGTCTAGCTAACAGCTCTTCTTCCGTCAACTCATCCATACGACTTAATGCCGCAAGAAGGTTTTCTTTTAAACTGTGTGCGATTTGTTCATAAGCAATATGAGCACCGCCCATTGGCTCTTTGATAATAGTATCAACCAAACCAAGCTCTTTTAATCGATCCGCAGTAATCCCCATCGCTTTAGCCGCATCAGAGGCACGGTTAGCACTTTTCCATAAAATAGAAGCACAACCTTCAGGAGAAATAACAGAATAGGTACCGTATTGAAGCATCATTAGCTCATCACAGACACCAATAGCCAATGCACCACCAGAGCCACCTTCACCAATTACCGTAGAAATAATAGGTGTTTTAAGACGTGACATAGCCGCTAAGTTAAACGCAATAGCCTCACTTTGGCCACGCTCTTCTGCGCCAATACCAGGATACGCTCCAGGTGTATCAATAAGAGTAATAATAGGCAATTTAAAACGTTCAGCGGTTTCCATCAAACGCAATGCTTTACGATAACCTTCTGGACGTGGCATACCAAAATTACGAAGTACTTTTTCTTTTACTTCACGCCCTTTTTGATGACCTATAACCATCACCGGGCGACCTTCTAATCGAGCAATACCACCAACGATGGCACGATCATCTGCGAAATGACGATCGCCATGCATTTCTTCAAAATCAGTAAAGGCATGCTTGATGTAATCAAGCGTATAAGGTCGTTTAGGGTGACGCGCTAATTGCGACACCTCCCATGCACCAAGGTTACTAAATAGACTTTGTGTAAGCGCAACTTTCTTCTCTTCAAGGCGACTAATTTCATCGCTGATATTAAGATCGTTGTCGTTACCTACTAAACGTAACTCTTCGATTTTTTGTTCGAGTACAGCAATCGGCTGCTCAAATGGTAGATAATCTAAATTCATATTTAATTACACTGCTGTTGGGTTGTCATCAAATACAAGACAAAAGATATTTTGCCAGCGGCGCTGCTTTTCACAACGCTCCTTTTGTACAAGTCATAAAATGTTATTAAGTATACACTAGCTGAACATTTTGTTTACCGTATTGTTTCTGAAGTTCATGAATTAATTCGTCATCCGGTAAAATCTTCCAGCTTGACCCGAGTCGAATATCGCCATGTGCTCGGTCTGTATCGAAACCAATAACCACATCACATCCACTCCCTCTAAAGGGCTCCATGTATTTTGCTAATTGCTTAATCGCCTTAGCGGTAACGGTATCTTCTGTCCAGGTGATACGTAACGCTTCAACATAACGCACTCGCGCTTGAGGAATATCAAAGATATTACGGGCAATTACTTTCTGCCCTCCTCGAAACTCATCAATATTAATTTCCCCCTCAACCACAACAACCTCATCTTTAACGATGACATCTTTCAAGGTTTCATAACTATCAGGAAAAACGGTAACCTCTATCCGAGCAGAGCGATCATCTAAGGTAACAAATGCGATATTTCCGCCCCTTTTACTCTTAGTAATTCGTAAATCAACAATCAACCCCGCCATGACTTGAGTATCACCACGTTTTGGTTGTAAATCTACAATGCGTGAACGAGCAAAGCGACGAATCTCTTTTTCATACTCATCAATCGGATGCCCTGTAACATATAGACCTAAAGTGTCTTTTTCGCCATCTAAACGCTGGCGTCCGGACCATTCATGACGCACACCCACTTCATCATAAGCATCTTCTGTCGTTTCTTCGACCTCGATACCAAATAAATCCATCATGCCAGCGTCTTTGCTTTTTGTCGCCTGATCCGCTCTTTTTAGCGCACCATCAATAGAAGCGAATAACGTTGCACGATTTGGCCCTATTGTATCAAATGCACCTGATCGAACTAACGCTTCCATCACCCGCTTATTGACCTTACGACCAACACGCTGACAAAAGTCAAAAATATGCTCGAACGGCCCCTCTTTACGAGCGTCAACGATCGCCTCAATAGGACCTTCACCAACGCCCTTTATCGCACCAAGGCCATACACAATGGCACCTTCTGGCGTCACCGTAAATTTATAAACAGAACTATTCACATTAGGCAGCTCAAGTGGAAGCTTCATGGAACGGCATTCTTCAATAAAAATAACGATTTTATCTGTGTTCTGCATATCTGCAGACAATACCGCCGCCATAAAAGGCGCCGGATAATGTTTTTTCAACCAAGCTGTTTGATAAGAAACCAGCGCATAAGCAGCAGAGTGAGATTTATTAAAGCCATAGCCAGCAAATTTTTCCATCAGGTCAAATATATTCCCTGATAACTCCTTGCTAACATTATTTTTGAACGCTCCTTCCATAAAGATTAAGCGTTGCTCTGCCATTACTTCCGCTTTTTTCTTACCCATCGCACGACGTAGTAAATCGGCACCACCGAGCGAAAACTTAGCCAGTACCTGAGCAATCTGCATTACCTGCTCTTGATACAAAATAATACCGTAGGTCGGCTCCAACACCGGAATCAAATCATTATGCTGATAATCAGGGTGCGGGAAAGCAAGCTCTGCACGACCATGCTTACGATTAATAAAGTCATCAACCATGCCTGACCCTAACGGTCCAGGTCGGAACAAGGCTACTAGGGCGATGATATCCTCAAAGCGAGACGGCAAGAGCTTCTTGATCAACTCTTTCATACCACGAGATTCCAGCTGAAATACTGCAGTGGTTTCCGCTCGCTGCAACATGTCGTAAGTGGGTTTGTCTTCTAGGTCAATTAGCGAGATATCCAATGGCGTCTTACCAGCTAATTTATGAATATCATTGATGTTTTTAACAGCCCAATCAACCACCGTAAGTGTCTTCAATCCCAAGAAGTCAAACTTAACTAATCCAGCCTCCTCTACGTCATTTTTATCGTATTGAGTAACGAGACCAGAACCATCCTCTTCACAATAAAGCGGCGCAAAGTCAGTCAGTTTGGTAGGCGCAATAACCACACCACCCGCATGCTTACCAAAGTTACGCACGACGCCCTCTAACGAAAAGGCCATGTCCATCACTTCTGCCGCGTCCTCATCATTGGCTAAAAACTCAGGTAAAGCAGGCTCTTCTTCTAGTGCCTTTTTTAACGTCATGCCAATTTCAAAAGGAATCAATTTAGACAATTTATCGCCCAAACTGTAAGGCTTACCTTGTACTCGTGCAACATCACGCACCACTGCTTTTGCTGCCATAGCACCAAAAGTAATGATCTGAGAAACCGCATCACGACCATAAGTCCGTGACACATAATCGATAACTTTATCTCGATTTTCCATGCAAAAATCGATATCGAAATCGGGCATAGAAACACGCTCAGGATTCAAGAAACGTTCAAATAGTAAGTCGTATTCAAGAGGATCTAAGTCAGTGATTTTTAGGGCATAGGCAACCAATGACCCGGCACCGGAACCTCGCCCAGGGCCAACCGGAATATCGTTATCTTTAGCCCATTGAATAAAATCCATCACGATCAAAAAGTAGCCTGGAAACCCCATTTGATTAATGATATTAAGTTCAAAATCAAGTCGATCTAAATATTCCTGACGACGTTTGGCCACTCTTTCGCCATATTTTTTAGTCAGAAAAGCGAAGCGATCTTCAAAGCCATCATATGATAACTTTTTGAAAAACTCTTCCATCGTCATGCCTTCAGGCACTGGAAAGTCTGGTAAAAAGTATTTACCCAGCAACACATCCACACTACATCGCTTAGCTATCTCTACCGTATTTTCTAATGCTTCCGGAATATCCTCAAACAAGGCTTCCATTTCATCTGCGGTTTTAAAATACTGCTCTTCGGAATAGCGTCGCTTACGTCGTGGATCATCCAAAGTAACGCCATCGTGGATACAAACTCGCGCTTCGTGGGCTTCAAAATCCCCACGTTTTAAAAATCGCACATCATTGGTCGCCACAACAGGACACCCAAGTTCTGATGCCAGTGGCACTACAGCATGAATAAAACGCTCTTCTCCTGGACGACTAGTACGCTGTAACTCCACATAAAATCGATCAGTAAAAACCGACATCCAACGCGACAACTGCTGCTTTGCTTCGTCTATATGACCTTTTTCCAACAAAAGCCCTATGTCTCCTTGGCGAGCGCCAGACAAAGCAATCACATCATTACTGTGCTCTTCAATCCACTCCCGCTTAATAATCGGGCGACCTTCTACTTGGCCTAATTGGTACCCTTTAGAGATCACCTTAATGATGTTTTTATAACCTTCATTCGACATAGCAAGCAAAGTAAGGCGTGAGCGCTCCTCAAGAACATCATCCTCTTCTAGCACCACATCGGCACCACAAATAGGTTTAATCCCTTTATCCATCGCGCCTTTATAAAAGCGCACAAAACCACATAGGTTATTTTCATCTGTAATCGCAACAGCAGGCATCGACATACTTTCCGTCGTGCCCAACAACCCTTTTACTTTTACCAGACCATCAACAAGAGAAAACTCGGTATGTACCCGTAAATGGATAAACGACGTAGACAAAATATTATCCTTCTAAAATTTTCTTTACAGGACCAAAACCGCGCCTGTGGATAGGGGTGACACCATGTTCTTTTAGCGCTGCAAGATGTTGAGCTGTAGGATAGCCTTTATGTTTTTCTAAGCCATAACCAGGATATACCTCTGCCATTTTAACGATTTCTCGATCTCGGGTTACTTTCGCTAAAATAGACGCAGCAGAGATAGCAGCATGACGCGCATCGCCTTTAATAACGGCCTCTGCAGAACATGGCAAATCATTTGGCACTCGGTTTCCATCAATAAGAGCATGCTCAGCTTTTATTGATAATTGATTTATTGCTCTGCTCATCGCTAACATACTGGCATGAAGAATATTCAACTGTTCTATTTCTTCCACACTAGCGCTAGCAATAGCATAAGACAGCGCCTTTTCCTGAATTTCAATAAACAGAGCTTCACGTTTTTTCTCTGTGAGCTTTTTAGAGTCAGCCAGACCTTCAATTGGTCGACTCGGGTCTAAAATGACCGCTGCAGCGACAACATTACCTGCCAATGGGCCTCGACCCGCCTCATCAGCACCAGCAACAAGATCACCAAAATATAAAGCACTTACAAAAGGTTCCATTAATTAGACTTTCCTTCGATAAGATCAACGATAGCTTGAGCGGCGGTTTCACCTGCATTTTTACGCAACATACAATGCAGATCTGTATATTGCTGTTGGATCTTCTTATCATCACGAAATGATGTCCAGGCCTGTAATAAACTCTCACTTAAGTTAGCCGGTGTCGCTTTATCTTGTATCAGTTCAGGCACTAGTGCCTCATTGGCTAATAAATTAGGTAAAGAAACATAAGGTACTTTGAGCATTCTCGACATAATGGCGTAAGTCAGTGCACTAAATCGATAAGCCACGACCATTGGACGCTTAACCAACATCGCCTCTAAGGCTGCCGTACCAGATGCTAACAAAACAGCATCACTCGCTGCCATCACTGTCCGTGACTGACCATCAATAAGAACAGCCTCAACGTTCGCCTCACTCAGCAAAGATTCAATTTGTTGCCTTCTATCCTGATTAGCTGCAGGTATCAGAAATGTTGCGTTAGGCTGCTGCAGCTTAATCAACTTCATAGTCTCGATAAACAGTGGTGCTAACTTGCCGACTTCACCACTTCTTGAACCAGGTAATACTCCAAAAACAGGGCCTTTTAATAGAGAAAGGTGTAATTGCTCACGCGCGTTTTGGGAACTGCTTTCCAGAGGAATATCATCTGCTAAGGTATGGCCTACACAGACTATGGGGATATTATGCTGTTGATAAATAGGCAGTTCAAACGGAAACAAAGCCAACATCAGATCAACAGATTTTTTTATTTTAAAAATACGTTTTTGACGCCAAGCCCATACAGAAGGGCTGACATAATGCACCGTTTTAACACCAGATTCCTTTAGTTTTTTTTCTAAAGGGATATTAAAGTCAGGGGAATCTATCCCTATAAACGCAGCAGGTGGATTATCAAGGCAAGAACGATACAATCGTTTACGTATTCCTAACAGCTCACGTAGACGGCCTAGCACCTCGACTAACCCCATCACAGAAAGCCTATCCATAGGCACTATACTCTTTAAACCTTGCGCCTCCATTAATGGGCCGCCGATCCCTTCAAACACGGCATCTGGCTGCAATTTTTTAAGGTGCGCAATAAGATTTGCACCAAGGATGTCGCCTGATGCCTCTCCTGCTACTAACACAAAACGCGTCAACGCCATTCAATCTCTTCCATATAAATAATAAAAACCCCGAAACAGTTCGGGGTTTTCTTTAACAATATCTAGCACACAATGCCTAACGGACAATGCCGCGTTTAGATCGCCGGATAGACAAAACAAAATCGATTACTTCTGGGTAGTCATAAATAGCATCATTCTCAAGCTCAGTTAACGCATCCTCTAGAATCATTCCCTTCAGATACACTGTTTTATAAGCTTTACGAAGTGCCTTTATAACGACTGAAGACAAGCCTCTACGACGCATACCTTCAAAGTTCATTCCATGAGCTTTAGCTGGATTACCAGAGATCATCATAAACTGAGGAACATCCTTCGCTACCATAGAGCCCATACCACACATACTGTATGAATTGACTTGGCAAAATTGATGGATTCCAGTGTAACCACCCAATATAACAAAATCCCCCACCGTCACATGACCCGCTAGTGCTGCGTAATTGGCAAAAATATTGTTACTACCAACGATACAATCATGTCCCATATGAGTACTTGCCATGAGTAAATTATGATCACCCATTTGCGTCACGCCATTATCTTGCACAGTGCCACGATGAATCGTCGCATTTTCGCGGATAACATTATGATCACCAATGATCAGTCTGGTTGGTTCGCCTCTATATTTTTTGTCTTGATTTGCTTCACCAACTGAAGCAAATTGATAAATTTCATTATTGCTACCAATGGTCGTATGACCATTGATAACAACATGAGATTTAATAACGCTACCCGCGCCAATCTTTACATGAGGTCCAATGACAGAAAAAGGTCCAACTTCAACACTGGAATCCAGTTCTGCTTTTGGGTCAACTAAAGCTGTTGGGTGTATCGTCACTATAATTTCCTGTCTGCACACATAATAGTTGCGGAACAAGCAAGCTCGCCATCGACGGTTGCTCTACATTCGAATTTCCAGATACCACGTTTTTCAGTGATGATCTTAGCTTCTAATTGTAGTCTATCACCTGGTACTACAGGACGTTTAAAGCGCGCTTTATCAGAACCCACAAAGTAATAAATTGAACCATCTTCAGGGGCTTTATTCATTGTCTTAAAGCCTAAGATACCGGCTGCTTGAGCCATGGCTTCAATAATCAACACACCAGGCATTATTGGATAATCTGGAAAATGCCCGGTAAAGAAAGGCTCGTTCACTGTTACGTTTTTATAAGCGACTATAGAATCATTTAGATTAATCTCAATAACTCGATCTACTAGTAAAAATGGGTACCTATGGGGTAAGTATTTACGGATTTCTTTTACGTCCATAATCATTTAGCATCAACCTTTTGTTAAAAGCTTATTAACTTGTTGTTCCAGTTTTGAGATTTGCTTTGCCATATCATCGATTCTTCTAAGCCTTGCTGCTGAACGTCGCCATTTATCTGTTGGCTCTAACCCCGTTCCAGAGGAATATGACCCCTCTTTTAGAATTGATTTACTTACCAAACTCATTGCTGTTATGTGTACACGGTCTGTTATTGTTAAATGGCCGACTATGCCGACTCCTCCTGCAACAGTACAAAAAGAGCCAATTTTAGTGCTTCCAGCAATCGCTGCACACCCTGCAATCGCGGTATTATCCCCAATTACAACATTATGAGCAATTTGAACCTGGTTATCGATTTTAACACCATCACCGATTTTTGTATTTTCAATGGCACCACGATCAATCGTCGTATTCGCACCAATTTCAACTCGACTACCAATTTCTACTGAGCCAAGTTGATTGATTTTTTCCCAACCGTCTTTTGTTGGCGCAAAACCAAAACCGTCTGCGCCAATTACAACACCACTATGAATAATACAATCGGAGCCGATTATAACATCGTGATAGAGAGTCACATTAGGATAAATAAAGCTTTTTTTAGCAATTCGTGCACCACGACCAATCACAGTCCCTGCTCCAATCACACAACCTTCTTCGATCACTACGTCATCATCGATCACTACATTGGGCGCAAGAGTAACATTATCTGCAATAGAGGCGGTCTTGGCGATAACACAGCTTTTATCAATCCCCTTCCAAGCCTGTGTAGCAGGAACAAATAAGTGAGATAAAAATGCAAAAGCGAGATAAGGGTTTTTAACAATAATAGCGTTTTCTAATACTGAGGCTTGCTCATCATCTCTGACCAGCACAGCCCCTGCTGTCGTTAAAACCAGCTGACTTTGGTATTTTGGGTTTGCTAAAAAACCAATTTGACTCGGCGTCGCATGTTCAAGTGTTCCTAACCCTTCAATCCTTAAGCTGGAATCCCCCTTCACTCTACCCTGAACCTTCTCTGCTAACTGGGCTAGAGTATACGCCATGTTTTATTTACCTTTATTCAAACGAGTAATCAATTCTTTCGTTATATCTGTATTTGCTTTAGAAAAAATAACGACGTCTCTGCTTAGGACTAAGTCTAACTTACGCTCTTTAATGATCTGTTTTAAAGCCGCTTCACCTTGAGGTGTTAACTTACGGACTAACGTCTGCTCTAGTTGCTGAGCTTGACGCTGCATGCCAGAAACCATGTTACGAAGTTGTTCTTGACGCTGCATAATTTCAACACGACGTTTTTTCAGATCTGCTGCTGATAAGGTTAATTCATCACGCTTTAAGTCATCCGCCATTTTTTTTAATTTGTTTTGCTCAGTTTTTAAACGAGCTTGCATGGCAGCAACTTTCTTCTTTGGTTCTACTGCTTCTTGCTGACCAGCTGTACTTTGTAAAAGGGCCGCACGGAAATCTACAACCGCGACTTCATTTGCGTATACATTACCAATCAATAGTAGGCCAACGAAAGCGGCAAGTAAGTTTTTCATTTATTTTTCCCTTGTTGAGTGTTATTTAAAAAGTCGTTCCAAGCTGAAATTGGAAAATATCCGTATCATCGCCACTTTGTGCGTTGAGCGCTTTTGCAATATTAAAGGAAAGCGGCGCTATTGCAGTAATCCATGTCCAGCTAAAACCAAGACTATAGCGCAAATCACCCACATCAACTCCTTCAGTACAGTTTGTACTTACAGAATAACAGGAGTCAGTAAAGACATTACCAGCATCTAAGAAGACCGAGGTACGCACTGACTTATGATCCTCAACCATAGGCAATGGAAAAATAAGCTCAGCGGTTCCTGTCATTAAGATATTGCCCCCCATAGAGTCGCTATCAGTATCGCCATTGTCATACGAGTTTTGCGGCCCTAATGAATAAGAACTATAACCTCGTACCGACCCAGTACCGCCAGCGTAATAGTTTTCATAAAAAGGCAGATATGACGTATCACCATAACCATTTCCGTACCCGAGACGACCTTTCACATGAAACAACCAAAGATTGGAGTTTTCAATATTCCAGTACTTCTGGGAGGTTAATCCGATCTTATAATATTGCTGATCACTGCCTGGGGTAGAGAACTGTAAACTCGCATTCGTCGAATAACCATTGGTCGGCAACACACCACCAATCAAGTCATTATCACTCCAAGAAATGGAAGCAAGTAAATCAACAAATGAATCCCCATAAGTATTAACGAAATAATTAGTCTCATTAGATGGATCACCAGTAAGGTCAATGGTGGTTTTTTGTAACGTCACACCAAAAGTAATACGCTGAGTGTCGGAGATAGGGTAACCATAAGTAACACCGACACCAAATTTATCCAGTTGATAGTCCTCAATGTCATCGTCATCATAATCACTACTCTTGTAGTAAATACTAGCGCCACGGCTTACGCCATCTACCGTGAAGTAAGGGTTCGTATAGCTTAACGAGTAATCTGTGTAATCACTCGATCGCGTGGCATTAAATGCCATTTTATTACCCGTACCAAGGAAGTTTGATTTGGACACACCAAAGCCAAGGATAAGGCCATCATCATCCGAGAAGCCAATACTTGCTGAAATACTACCAGACGATTGTTCTTCAACGACTACGTCTAAATCGACCTGATCCGTCGTCCCTGGTACTCGATGAGTCTGTAGATCGACCTTACTAAAAAAGCCTAATCGCTCAAGACGACGCTTCGATGATTGTATTTTTGAATGAGTGGCAAGCGCGCCCTCAAACTGAGTCATCTCACGACGTAATACTTCGTCTTGGGTTTCACTATTACCACTAAAAATAATACGACGCACATAGACCTTTGGCCCAGGCGTTATTTGATACGTTATATTAACCGTATGATTCTCGAGCTTCTCAGGTAGCAGATTAACATTCGTAAAAAGGTAACCATGATTACCAAGCTCGGCAGATATATCTTTAATAATAGAGGTGGTTTGAGCACGAGAAAATACATCGCCTTTTTTCTGGGTTATTTTCTTCCAAACAACATCTTCAGATACCGGTAAGCTACCATTTAACGACACCTGATTAATCAGATAAGGTTCACCTTCAATTACATTAACAACGATGTACACATCTCTTTTATCTGACGACAAACTAACTTGACTTGATTCCACCTTAAAATCTAAATAACCATGATCAAGATAAAAACTTTTTAAGGTATCTAAATCACCTTGCAATTTTGCCTTACTGTATTCATCGGCAGAGCTAAAAGGGTTCCATGATGCACCTTGCTCACCAGATTGAAAGTCATCAGTTAACTCTTCATCAGTAAACGCTTTATTGCCAACAATATTGATATGTACAATTTTTGCCGTCTTGCCTTCATCTATTTTGATCGAAACGCCAATTCGATTACGTGACATATCGTTCGTTGTGACCGCTACCTTGGCACCATAACGACCTAACGCATAATATTGACGCTGTAGCTCTTGTTGAATCTTATTCAGCGTCTCTGGCTTATAAATCTCACCGACCTCTAGACCCGATAGTTTAAGACCACGAGTCAGATCTTCGGTTTTAATCAGACTATTACCATCAATAGTCAAATCACCAATAGAAGGTCGTTCATCGACTTTAAAAATCAGAACATCATTATCTTCGTAGGCATCAACGTTATTAAAATACCCGGTACCAAAAAGCGCCGTAATCGCATGATAAACTTTATCTGAATCATAGGACTGACCTTGTTCAAAACCAATCAGGTCAAATGCTCTTGATGAAGACATTTGCACCAAACCATCCACTCGAACATCTTCTATATTTTTTGCGAAACTTTGCATACTGATCAAAGCTAACAATATTGCTGAAACGATTTTCATCTATACCTCACTACAAACGAGCAATATCATTAAAAATGGCAACCGCCATTAACGTAAACAATAAAGAAGCGCCTATCCGATAAGCCACATTCTGTATTTTTTCAGACACTGGTTTTCGACGAATAGCTTCGATTCCAAAAAACAATAAATGCCCACCATCTAGCATCGGAATAGGCAGTAAATTCAACACGCCTAAACTGACACTTAAATACGCCATAAATTTCAAAAATGACGACACACCAGAATCTGCCGATGCACTCGCGACTTTAGCGATCGTAATCGGCCCTGATAAATTATCAATCGAAATCAAACCTTGTAACATTTTTCCAATAGATGTCACGGTTAATGACGTCATAGTCCAAGTCTGTTGCACCCCATAAGTGAACGACTCTAAAGGGCCAAATGATCGCTCTCTTATAAGACTCTCATCTAATTTTGGCGGAACTACCGCTAAACCAGCATAACCAATTAAACTGCCACCTCTCTCTATCGAGTTGGGCGTCATGGTTAATAACGTATTACGACCCGCTCTAATGACCTCAACGGAAACTCGAGTATCAGGGTGCTGCTGAATGAAGCGAACAAACTGCCCCCAATCTTTTATCAATTGACTGTCAGCCTTGATTACTTTATCACCAGATTGAAAGCCCGCTTTCTCTGCCGCACCTTTTGCAACCACCTGCGCAATAATTGGTACCACTTTTGGCTGCCAAGGCATTAATCCAAATTCACGAATCAAATTACTAGGGTCTTTATTCGTAGCCCAACGACTCAATGTCAATGAATCTGAAGATATTACCTTAGTTAATTCATTCTTATAGCGAACGTTAATCGTTTCACTAGTTCCAATCAAGTCTGCTAACACTAAATTTACATCTTCCCACGAATTCACACTCGATCCATTGATCGATATGAGTTCATCCCCAGGCTGTATATTAGTTTGAGAAACAGGTGATGCGGCTTGAATATAACCGACTTTTGGCGCGAGATACTGAATACCCATCAAGGCAACAATGGCGTAAATAATAATGGCTAGGATAAAATTAGCGATAGGCCCAGCAACGACAATAGCAAAACGCTGATACACTGATTTATTATTAAATGCCTGCCCTTTTAAATGCGCCGGAACATTCCCTTCACGCTCATCAAGCATGCGCACATAGCCACCTAAAGGAATCATGGCCAGCGTAAATTCGGTCCCCGTTTTCCCTACAAAACGATAAATAGGTTTACCAAAGCCCAATGAAAAGCGCAGCACTTTAACACCACACTTGCGCGCAATAAAATAGTGCCCAAACTCATGGAAGGTAATCAATACGCCTAACGCAATAATAATGGATAAAACATGCTGAATCATAACCAAGCTCCTGTCGCGATAATCTGCTCCGCACTGTATCGAGCTCTTTTATCAGCAGAAAATACAATATCAAGCGATTCGACCGCATGACGTTCAACTTGGTTCAATGTTCGCTCATTAATCGTTGCAATATCCAGAAAGCCAATCTTCTTCTCAAGAAAGGCGGCGACAGCCACTTCATTGGCCGCATTTAAAATCGCCATAGCCGTCCCACCACAATACCAAGCATCCGACGCCAACTTTAAGTTAGGAAAACGACTAATGTCTGGTGCTTCAAAATTCAACTGAGAAATTTTAACCAAATCTAACGGTGGCACTGACGTTTCAATTCTATTTGGCCAAGCCATACCATAAGCAATAGGGATTTTCATATCAGGATTACTCATTTGAGCAATGACAGTGCCATCAACATACGTTGCCATCGAATGAATAATACTTTCTGGATGCACCACCACATCAACATCAGCAGGCGTCACATCAAATAACCAACAGGCCTCGATAAGCTCCAACCCTTTATTCATTAACGATGCAGAGTCAATGGAGATTTTTTGCCCCATAGACCAATTAGGGTGATTACAAGCTTGTTCTGGAGAAACATTCCGCATATCAGCCAAGGACCAAGAACGAAATGGCCCCCCCGATGCCGTTAATATCAGTTTCTGCACATGCTTCTTACTTATACCTGCGGCATGTTGAGGAAGACTTTGAAAGATCGCATTATGCTCACTATCAATTGGTAACAAAGTAACATCGTTTTTTGCAACCTCATCCATAAACAACTTACCTGCAGTAACAAGAGACTCCTTGTTTGCGAGCAAAATACGTTTTTTGGCTCGAATCCCTGCAATGGTAGGTGGTAAACCAGCGAACCCCATTATCGCCGCCATAACCTGATCAACATTGTCATCTGCTGCAATACTATCAAGTGCCTCACTTCCCCATTCAAAAGAAATAGGAAGCCCTGGACACTTAGCCGCTAATTCATCTCTCGCATTCTCTGACCCCATCACCACACGATTAGGCACAAATCGGCGACAAATATCGGCCATTTTATCGACACTAGCATTGGCTGAAGCACAAACTAATTTAAATTGATCTGGATGCTGACTAATAATATCGAGTGTACTTTGTCCAATAGACCCGGTTGCACCAAGTAGACATATTCCCTGCATTACAACCACCCAAATACACTAAGCAATAGCACAAAGATTGGAGCGGCCGCAGTAAGACTGTCCACACGATCCATTACCCCACCATGACCAGGAATTAAGCGACTAGAGTCTTTTAGAGACTCATGTCGTTTAAACAAACTCTCAGTCAAATCCCCCAGTACGGAGACAGCTACAGTAATAAGGCCAATAAACGCCAAGGTCCCCCACTGAGTTATAGAAAACGCAACAAGACAAGAATACACGGCAAGGCCAATTTGTGTAAAAACCAATCCACCAATCACACCCTCCCAAGATTTTCCAGGACTAACATGAGGCGCTAATTTATTTTTACCAAATGCTTTACCAGAGAAATAAGCGCCAGAATCAGCCCCCCAAATCAGTCCCATCAAGAGCAACACCCAAGCAACAAAATTATGGGCTTCTTTAAGAACCGCAAGAGAAGACCAAGTTGTCGTCAATACTAACAAGCCAAACAACAGTCGAGCGACCTTGTATTGCCACAACTTCAATGAAGGGTAACTAACAACCCAATAAAGCGCCGCTAACCACAACAATGGCGCTATATACAATATTGTTTTTTGAGCATTTTGATCGTAAATCAAAAAGCAAAATGCACCAACAATCACAGCAAAAGACAGTCGCGCCAATGGCGATTTAAAACCCGATAATCTTGCCCATTCCCAGCCAGCAAGCAGAACAACGCCACCCATAGCCAATATAAAACTGCTTTTTTCTAAGACAAAAACAGCACAAACAAATAAGATGACCATAACAATGGCACTGAGGATACGAGGGAGTAACATGAATTATCGACCACCATAACGACGTTGACGTGTTTGATAAATTTGAAGTGCTTCATCAAAATGAAATTGATCAAAATCCGGCCATAACACCGAAAGAAAGACAAACTCAGAGTACGCAGCCTGCCATAATAAAAAATTACTAATCCGCTCTTCTCCTGAAGTACGAATCAACAAATCTGGAGCGGGAAGATCAGCAAGCTGTATATACTGGGAAAGCGTATCTTCACTAACATCTTCAGCAGAAATAAGCCCCTTGGCCACATCAAGTGCTACTTTTTTCGCAGCTTGTGCAATATCCCAACGGCCACCATAATTAGCTGCAATTACCAACACCATGCCACTATTTTGAGCGGTTAATGCTTCGGTATCTTTCATTTGTTGTTGCAGATTATCACTAAAACCCGAACGGTCACCAATAATCCGTAACCGAACATTATTCTTATTAAGCCGCTTTGACTCTTTTTTTAAGGAGCGCATAAACAACCCCATTAAAGAATCAACTTCAGTCTGTGGGCGTTTCCAGTTTTCGCTTGAAAAAGCAAATAAAGTAAGCGCTTGAACACCAGCTTTCACCGCCATTTCTACAGTTCGACGAACGGCAGAAGCCCCTGCAGTATGCCCAGCAATACTAGGAAGAAATCTTTTTTTAGCCCAGCGATTATTACCATCCATGATAATGGCAATATGTTGAGGAATAGTATCAGAATCCATCTCTGATCCTGTCAATTCTGACATAACTTTACCTTAGCGAATAAAAAGGGCGAGCAGTGCTCGCCCCATTTATTTAGATTTCCATCAAGTCTTTTTCTTTCGCAGCAAGACGCTCTTCTACTAAAGAAACGTATTTGTCTGTGATTTTCTGAACTCTATCCTGACCACGACGATCATCGTCTTCAGATATTTCTTTCTCTTTCACTAAGTCTTTTAAGCTGCCGTTCGCATCACGGCGTATATTACGAATGGCGATACGACCATTCTCTGCTTCAGTTTTCGCTTGTTTGAAGTAGTTACGGCGAGTCTCTTCCGTCAACATTGGCATTGGAATTCGGATCAAACTACCGTTTGTTGCTGGATTTAAGCCTAAATCAGACTTCATAATCGCTTTTTCAATTTCAGGAACCAAATTACTTTCCCAAGGAGAAACGCCCAAAGTACGAGCATCTTCAACGGTAATGTTTGCAATTTGGCTTAATGGTGTATCAGAACCATAATAGTTCACTTTTACCGAGTCCAAAATACTAGGATGGGCACGCCCAGTCCGAATTTTTTTAAAGGCGGTTTCAACAGAAGAAACCGCTTTATTCATACGGTCTTCGGCGTCTTTAAGAATTTCGTTAATCATAACTTCCTCACTTAATCAATGTGCCTTCGTCGCCACCAACCATGATATTAATCAAAGCTCCTGACTTGTTCATATTAAAGACACGAACAGGCATTGAATGGTCACGAGCCAGACAAATTGCTGTTAAGTCCATGACTCCTAGCTGTTTTTCTAATACTTCATCGTATCCCAATGTATCATATTTGATCGCATCTGGGTCTTTCATTGGATCAGCAGAGTAAACGCCATCTACTTTAGTTGCCTTCAATACAACATCAGCATCAATTTCAATACCGCGCAAACAAGCGGCAGAGTCTGTTGTAAAGAAAGGGTTACCTGTACCGGCAGAAAATATCATCACATCGCCTTCTTTAAGCAAACGCATTGCTCGACGACGATCATAAGGCTCGACTATTCCAGTCATTGTAATAGCGGACATAACTCGAGTACGAATATTCGCACGCTCTAGCGCATCACGCATCGCTAACGCATTCATAACCGTTGCCAACATACCCATATGGTCACCTGTAACACGGTCCATACCAGCTTGACTTAATGCCTGTCCACGAAAAAGGTTACCACCACCGATAACAATCCCAACCTCTACACCGATGCCACGTAACTGACCAATTTCAAGCGCGATCCTATTTAACACTTTAGGATCAATACCAAATGACTCATCACCCATTAAGGCTTCGCCACTTAGTTTAAGCAAAATTCTTTTATAGTTTGGGCTTTTTTCTTTTGGCATCTCAATCTCCGACTAGGGTTGCATCTAAGGACAATAAACGGGGTCTATTTAAATGACCTTTTCTAGAATACATCTTTCATAAAAAGGGGCAGTAAAACTGCCCCTTTTTGCAAAGACATTACAGCAAAGGTTAGCCCTTAAGCTGAGCCGCTACTTCTGCAGCGAAATCTACTTCTGCAACTTCAATACCTTCACCTACTTCTAGGCGAATAAATGAAACCACTTTTGCACCAGCATCTTTTACTAATTGGCCCACTTTAATTTCAGGGTTTTTAACAAAAGGTTGCTCAAGAAGACTGTTTTCAGCCAAGAATTTTTTCATACGGCCAACAATCATTTTATCAACGATTTCAGCAGGCTTACCAGCCATGTCAGGCTGCGCACGAACAATCTCTTCTTCTTTAGCCAATACATCAGCAGGCATATCAGCACCTTGCACAACGCGAGGTGAAACAGCGGCTACATGCATTGATACATCTTTAGCTAGTTCAGCGTCGCCGCCTTCAAGCTGAGTCAATACTGCAATTTGACCATTACCATGTAGGTAACCGCCAACTAATCCACCTTCAATGATCACAGCGCGACGAGGCGTGATGTTTTCACCAATTTTTTGAACTAGAGCTTCGCGCGCTTTACCAATTTCACCAGCAAGCAATACAGCCATATCAGTTTCTTTTGTTGCAAAAACAACATCAGCTACTTTGTTTGAGAACGCGATAAAACCTTCGTCACGAGAAGCGAAATCAGTTTCAGAGTTAATTTCAACCAATACACCGTAAGAAGCATCGTCAGCAACACGAATAATAAGTGTACCTTCTGCTGCTGTACGACCTGCTTTTTTAGCTGCTTTCATGCCGCTAGATTTACGCAGTTCTTCAATTGCTACTTCGATATCAGCATTTGCTGCTGCAAGTGCTTTTTTACATTCCATCATACCCAAGCCAGTGCGCTCGCGTAATTCTTTTACCAATGCTACAGGTACTGCGGCCATGTCCAAATCCTCTCAATACAATTCAAATTTAAAAAAGGGGGCGAGACGCCCCCCTTTAGAAACAAGAACAAACTAAACAGTTTGTTTACGCTTCTGTAGTAGTTTCGCTTACTTCAACAAACTCATCAGCAGGACCAGCACGACCTTCTAGTACCGCATCAGCAAATGCAGAAACATACAATTGAACCGCGCGAATCGCATCGTCATTTGCAGGAATTACGTAATCAATGCCATCAGGATCGCTGTTTGTATCAACGATACCAATAACTGGGATACCAAGTTTGTTTGCTTCTTTAATAGCAATACGCTCGTGATCAACGTCAACAACAAACAGAACGTCAGGAAGACCGCCCATGTCTTTAATACCACCCATAGAAAGCTCAAGTTTTTCAAGCTCACGAGTACGCATCAAAGCTTCTTTCTTAGTTAGTTTTTCGAAAGTACCGTCAGACGCTTGGCTTTCAAGTTCACGAAGACGTTTGATAGAAGCACGGATCGTTTTGTAGTTTGTTAGCATGCCACCTAACCAACGATGGTTAACATAAGGCATGTTAGAACGAGACGCTTGCTCTTTAATAGTTTTAGATGCTGCACGTTTAGTACCAACAAACAAAACCTTGTTTTTGTTCTCAGCCATTTTCTTAACAAGCTCTAGAGCTTCGTTAAGAGCAGGAACAGTATGCTCAAGGTTAATGATATGGATCTTGTTACGAGCACCAAAAATGAAAGGTTTCATTTTTGGGTTCCAGTAACGAGTTTGGTGACCAAAGTGTGAACCAACCTGTAGAAGGTCGCGCATAGAAACTGTAGGCATTTTACTATCCTTTAATTTGGGTTATTTAAGCTTACCAACCAAGCGCATCAGCCAGACAAGGTTTAAAGCAACCATTGGCACCCCAGACACACTCACTTAACGTGATAAGTTCGTTAGTTTAATATTTGATTTGCTTTGATTTGAGCCTAAGCCCAACAAGCGAGCGTTTTATACCATATTCAAGAATAAACCAAAAGACCTAGCAAGCCTTTTACAGTCAGTTTTCCCATGGTTTTTTCACTGACAAAGGGGCGATTCTCCTACACAACTCATGTAGAATGAGAAAGAATTTAATACATCAAATTTTGAAAGACATTTTATTATGAGCAACGATATTTTAAATAAAGTAGCAGAGTTAACCCAAAACGGCCGCAGCAATGTACCTAGTTGGACGCCTAAAGCAGCAGCCACTCGTTTCACTGACATCAGTGACATTGAAGGCATGCGAATGGCAGGAAAACTAGCCGCCGACGTACTTATTATGCTTGAAGAGTTTGTTGTTCCTGGTGTCACTACTGACCAACTCGACATTATCGCTCACAACTACACAGTAGACGTTCAAGGCGCTATCCCTGCTCCTCTAAACTACCACGGCTTTCCTAAATCTTGCTGCACATCAGTCAACGATGTGATCTGTCACGGCATTCCAAATGACAAAGCATTAAAGAAAGGTGATACCGTCAATATAGACATCACAATTATTAAAGACGGCTACTACGGCGACACTAGCCGCATGTTTTTTGCTGGCGCAGTAGCACCACACGTTGAACGTCTCTGTAAAGTAACCCAAGAAAGCTTGTACCTTGCTATTGATATGGTAAAACCAGGCACTCGCCTTGGTGACATTGGTGCTGCTATCGCCGCTTACGCACACAAACACCATTACTCAGTAGTGGAAGAATATTGTGGGCACGGCGTTGGGACAACCTTTCATGGAGAACCACAAGTTGCTCATTACGGCAAAGCTGGGACTGGCGTTATTCTAGAAGAAGGTATGACCTTTACTATTGAACCTATGATTAACGCAGGCAAGAAACAAGTTAAGCACACCGGTCCGGATAACTGGATTGCAAAAACAAAAGATGGCCGCCCTTCTGCTCAATATGAACACACTCTTCTTGTAACGGAAACTGGGGTTGAGGTGTTAACAAAACGACCTGAAGAGACACGCTTCTATTAATCAAAAATTACTACAAAATAAAAACTTACTAGGCATTATCGCTTAACTTCTTGATCACGCATACTTCGAGGCTCATGTATGGATTTTCCTGCTTTTCCAGATGCCCCACCGTTACTAACGGCGGAAGAAAAACACGAATTAGCACAACCATCTTGCTCCATTCAGAGGTACAAGGCTGTTCTTGAAGAAAAAACTGCCGCCTACGACGATCTTTTTCACGCCCTTTACCCAATTGAAAAACTGGTTAAAGGGCTGTCTGTCGTTTATGACGAAGCCCTTAAAGCAGCCTGGATTGCAAAAGGGCTAGACAGTGAGCAATCAGTTAGCTTGGTGGCCGTCGGTGGCTTCGGTCGCAGCGAGCTCCATCCAAAATCTGATATTGACCTATTAATCCTAGTAGATAATGGTGCTTCTCCAGCAAAAGATAAAATTGAAGGCTTTATCACTTTGCTTTGGGATATTAATCTAGACGTTGGCCATAGCGTTCGCACTATTAATGAATGCATCGACATGGCTGAAAAAGATATTACCGTCATCACCAACCTCATTGAGTCTAGAACACTTTTTGGCCCGGTCGATTTACTCGCTAATGTAAAGCTAAACACCGACACCTCTCATATGTGGGATGGCCATACCTTTTACCAAGCAAAACTCGAAGAACAAAAGCAACGCCACGCCAAGTATCAAAATACCGCCTACAATCTAGAACCCAACTTAAAAGAATGCCCTGGCGGACTACGCGACATGCAAGTGATCGATTGGGTAGCAAAGCGCCATTTACACACCAATAGACTCAGCGAATTAATTGATAAAGCTTTTCTCTCAGAAGATGAATACATCCAGCTTAAAGGTGCGGTAGGACACCTGTGGAGAATACGCTGGGCTCTGCATATGATCTCAGGACGCAAAGAAGATAGATTACTGTTTGACCATCAACGCACTTTAACCAAAGTATTTGGCTTTGAAGATGATGACCTAAAGCGCAACGTTGAACGCTTCATGCAAGGCTACTATCAAAGCGTGGCATCAATACAACAACTAAACGACCTTTTGCTACAACATTTTGAAGAGTCCTTCTTAGAAGCAGACGAACAAGACTCCGTTCAAGTACTTAATGAGCGCTTTCAGACTTATAATGGCCAATTAGAAGCAGTGTCACCCACTTTATTCCAAGAATCACCGTATGCCATGCTAGAAGTCTATGTGTTACAAGGTAGCAACAAGCAGATCAAAGGCATACGAGCCAACACCATGCGCCAGCTACGGGACAGCTTAGATCTCATTGATGAAAACTTTCGTAACGACAAAAAAAATACGGATCTATTTTTAGATATCATCGCAAGCAGATACCAACTAACCAGTATTTTACGCTCAATGAAACACATTGGACTGCTGGGTAGATACCTACCAGAATTTGGCGCTATTATTGGACAAATGCAACACGATCTCTTTCACATTTATACTGTCGATGCGCACACATTACACTTGGTAGAAAACCTACGCCGCTTTTGGATGCCAGAGTTCAAACACAAATTCCCAATTTCTTCTCAAGCTATTCGACATCTACCAAAAGTAGAGCTTGTGTACATCGCTGGGCTTTATCATGATATCGCCAAAGGTCGTGGTGGAGACCACTCAGAACTAGGCTGCGTTGATGCTCAAGCTTTCTGCGAACGCCATGGACTCAATAAAAAAGACACTAAACTGGTCATTTGGCTAGTTAGAAACCATTTATTTATGTCCGTGACAGCCCAACGAAAAGACATATCGGACCCTGAAGTTATTTGGGAATTTGCCAGCTACGTCAAAGACCAAGAACACCTAGATTACTTATTTGTCCTCACAGTCGCCGATATCAATGCGACTAACCCGACGATGTGGAATAGCTGGCGCGCTTCACTGATGAGACAACTCTACTTAGAGACAAAGCGCGCATTACGACGCGGGCTTGATTACCCCATTGATGCCGAAATGCAAAGCGACGAACACAAACAAAGAGCATTAGAAGTATTACTAGAAAGGAATGTAGACTTTAATGCGGCTGAAGCCATTTGGTCTAAAATTGAAGAGGAATATTTCATTCGTTCCAATGGCGACGAAATAGCCTGGAATACTGAAGCAATTTTACAACATCGACCCAGCATCAAACCTCTTGTTGCTATTACCCCGCTTGGCGGTCGAAACTTCTCTGGCGCCAGCAAAATTTTTATCTACACGCTAGACAGTCGACATCTATTCGCCGTTACTGCCGCCATCTTTGAGCAACTAGGCCTAACCATACTGGATGCTAAAATAAGCAACACCACAGACAACTATACCCTAGATACTTTTGTGGTGATGGACGTAAATGACAATGACACAGACCTTCATTTAGACCAAGATAGAATCACCTTAATCAAAGAAACGCTGATAGAGCAGTTAAATACACCGTCATTATATGAAAGCTTAGTGCAGCGCTATACACCACGAATCTTAAAAATATTTAACTCTCCATCGACAGCACACTTTGTTAGCCAACCTGAAGAAGTGTGGTCAGCGCTCGAGATTACCGCCCCAGATAGACCAGGATTACTGGCACTGATTGGGCAATTTTTTGTTAATAAAAAAATCATGCTACACAAAGCCAAAATCGCCACTCTAGGCGAGCGAGTAGAAGACACATTTTATATAACAGATGAAAACGATCAACTTATCACCAACCCAGAACGGATGAATGCCATCTGTATGTCGCTAAAAGAAAAGATTGACCACTTTTCGAAAACTACGGATTAGAAAACTAATGAACCCTCTTATACATGCTTTGCACCCATACCCTTTCCAGAAACTGGCTGAACTTCTGGAAGGACACTCCCCTAATCCAGAGAAATCACTAATACGCCTAACAATAGGAGAGCCGCAACACGCCTCTCCTTCCATAGTGATCGATAAGCTCGCCAGCAGCTTAAAGGGAGTAAGTAAATACCCAAGCACCAAAGGCGAGCTAGCGCTACGCAACGCTATGGCTGAATGGACAAAGACTCGTTTTCATTTAGACAACCTTAATCCAGATAGCCAAATACTACCTGTTACTGGTACCCGCGAAGCCCTATTCGCCATTACCCAAACTTTAGTTGGTGGGAAAAACAACCCCTTAGTTATCAGCCCAAATCCTTTTTACCAAATATATGAAGGGGCTGGGATACTCGCTGGCGCAGAACTACACTTCCTACCTTGTGGCCCAGACACTGACTATAAAATTGACTACCAAAACGTTAAAGATGAAATCTGGCAACGTTGTGAGCTGTTATTCGTTTGCTCACCAAACAACCCTAGCGGCAGCGTAACAACACTTGAGGATTACGCTTATCTCCTCAAGAAAGCCAAGCAATTCAATTTCACTATCATAGCGGATGAGTGTTATTCAGAGATCTATTTTGATAATAAGCCTCCTCTTGGATTATTAGAAGCTTGTCAGCAACTCGGCAATACAAGCTACGAACACTGCCTAATTTTCCAATCATTATCAAAACGATCTAATTTACCTGGCTTACGCTCCGGTTTTGTCGCCGGAGATGAAAGCCTACTAACACCTTTTTTGTTATACAGAACCTACCAAGGTTGTGCCATGCCCCTTCACCATCAAGAAGCATCAATAACGGCTTGGAACGATGAAGAACATGTCATCTTAAATCGTGAGATTTATACGCGTAAATTTGATAGCGTATTAAATATTCTTACGCCCGTAATGAAGGTCAGCAAACCGGAAGCAGGCTTCTATTTATGGCCTGAACTTGACATGGATGATGAAAAGTTTTGTATTGAGCTGTACGAACAAGAGTCTGTTCTGGTATTACCAGGTAGCTATCTTGGTCGCGACATCAACGGCAACAACCCAGGCAGTAAGCACGCACGCATGGCATTGGTTGCAGAAGAATCTCAGTGTGTTGAAGCCGCGAAGCGTATTCGCCACTTTTTGAAAAACAAATAATTTACCCAATATAAGTAACCCCTTAAAACTCACTGGAGAACATAATGAGTGATCAGATTTTTGCATTCGGTCTTGGTATCGGCACCCAAAATAAAGAAGGTAACTGGCTAGAAGTTTTTTACTCAGCACCAAGCATCAAGATAGAAGCAAACACACTCGAAGCACTGCTAGAAAGCACAAACTACGAAGGTGGTAACAGCACTCTCGTATTAGAAGAAGGTGACCTTAATCGCCTACATATGAGCCTATTAAAAGCTGGAAATATCGAACAAGCTGAATTGGCATCAAAATTAAAAGCTTCTACTCAACCCATCGTTTTGTGTGTTCTAGCAACAAATGAAGCACCAACCAACCCAGCGGAAGTGTATCTAAAACTACAACTCATATCTCACCGCTTAGCCCAACCTCACAGCATTGTATTAGATGGCATGTTTGGCTTACTAATCAATACAGCATGGACTAGCGAAGGACCGATCGACGTTAGAGAGCTGGCAGACCGCCAACTAAATGCTCGCATGCAAGGCCGCACCATTGAAGTATTTAGTGTTGATAAATTCCCTAAAATGCTTAATTTTGTCGTACCAACCGGCATTCGTGTTGGTGATGCAGCTCGCATCCGTCTAGGCGCTCACCTCGGCGAAGGCACTACTGTCATGCACGAAGGCTTTGTCAACTTTAATGCAGGCACTCTAGGTGTCAGCATGGTTGAAGGTCGCATCTCCGCTGGTGTCGTTGTCGGCAACGGTTCCGACTTAGGTGGTGGCTGCTCAACAATGGGAACCCTGTCTGGCGGCGGCAATATCGTTATTGGTGTTGGTGAAAAATGTTTAATCGGCGCAAATGCAGGCATCGGCATCGGACTTGGTGATCGCTGTACTGTAGAGTCAGGCCTATACATTACTGCTGGTTCAAAAATAGCAGTACTTGATGAAAACAACCAAGTCGTTTCCACTGTTAAAGCACGTGAATTATCAGGTCAATCCGATCTATTATTCCGTCGCAACTCAGAAACTGGAGCACTTGAATGCAAAACCAATAAAAGCGCTGTTGCCCTAAACGAAGCCCTGCACGCTCACAACTAATCTAACAAAAAGGCCATATTATACAATAATGATAATATGGCCTTTTTAGGAGCAAAAATGATTCGTATCTATGGTATTAAAAACTGCGACACCATGAAAAAAGCGTTTCGCTGGCTAGAAGAAAATAATATTGACTATCAATTTTTCGACTACAAAAAAGTTGGTGTAGACAGCGAATTAGCAGAACAATGGCTTACGAAACTAAGCTGGGAAAACCTTATCAACAAACGCGGCACAACATGGCGCAAACTTGATGATAACAAAAAAGAGACAATGGATAACCCAACAGCCTTAACCACAATTATAGAGCAACCCTCTATGATTAAACGCCCACTACTTATAAAAGACAATGAGATTATTTTAGGCTTTAAAGCAGAAGAGTATGCTCAAAAATTGCTCTAGTTAATTGATGACGGATAAACAAGTGGCACTTCTTTACTCTGTTTTTTTACCACAGGCACGACGCTAGGAGTTTTACCCGAACCTGGAACATCAGACTGTATAACAGGCACAAAGTAAGTTTCCTGAGCAACAGGCTGCCCGAAACTACAAGCGCCAACCAGTAATCCTAACAAAATAACGACACTAAATTTCATAACCCACCTTTATATACATTCCTTGAATACGGACAGGATAATTTATAAAGCGATGAAAACCAACATAAAGGTAAAAAATGACCAACTTATCCCCAACTCTTAAACTGGCCATTGATCTTATTTCGCGCCCTTCAGTCACACCAGAAGACGCAGGGTGCCAAGAGCTAATGATCCAACGCTTAGAGCGCCTTGGCTTCCATATTGAAAAAATGCCTTTTGGTGATGTGAAAAACTTTTACGCTAAGCGTGGCAATTCTGGCCCTAATCTTTGCTTTGCAGGACATACCGACGTGGTTCCTACTGGCCCTGAAGAGGAATGGAAAGTCCCTCCTTTTGCTCCAGAAATCATAGACGGCATACTCTATGGCCGTGGCGCTGCTGACATGAAAGGCAGCCTGGCCTCCATGATCACTGCTGTTGAACAATTTATCACCCATCACCCTGAGCATGACGGACAAATATCTTTTCTTATCACTAGTGATGAAGAAGGCCCTTTTGTCGATGGCACCACTCGCGTGGTCGATGCATTGATAGAAAGAAAAGAAACCGTTGATTGGTGTATTGTTGGCGAACCATCCAGCACAAACACCTTAGGTGACGTCATTAAAAATGGGCGCCGTGGCTCCTTTAGCGGTAATTTAACCGTACATGGAAAACAAGGGCATGTCGCTTACCCACACCTAGCAGAAAACCCTATCCACCTTGTGACGCCAGCTCTAACGGAACTGACTAATACACATTGGGACAACGGTAACGATTTTTTCCCACCAACCAGTTTCCAAATATCAAACATTCAAGCTGGCACTGGTGCAACTAACGTCGTACCTGGAAAGCTTAACGCACAATTCAATTTTCGATTCTCATCCGAACTCGACTTTGACACACTTAAAACCCGCGTCATCGAAATATTAGACAAACACGGCTTACGCTATGATGTAGAGTGGACTTATAACGGCCTACCTTTCTTAACTCGACCAGGTGAGCTAGTCAAAGCCATCACCAGCGCCATTCAAGATACCGTAGGGATTACACCAGAATTATCCACTTCTGGCGGAACATCAGACGGCCGCTTTATTGCTAAAATGGGGACGCAAGTCGTAGAGCTTGGTCCCATCAACGCTACTATTCATCAACTTAACGAATGTGTCGACGCTGAAAGCCTCAACCAACTTAGCCATATTTATGAAGGTATTTTAATCAACTTATTTGCTAACAATAGCCAACCATGAAAATCCAAGGCCGCCTTCATAGACTTGCACTGAGGCTAGGAAACAACCCTCGACTCGCATTAATAAAAATGATCCAAGGCGGTCTTATTTTTGCTTTTGGCATTCTCATGATAATGGTATCCAATCAAGTTCTTAGTGACTCAATCCCTCAAGAACTAATCGCCTTGATCGGACTCATAATTTCCGGGGTTGGGGTGCTATGGACATTAGTAGGATACCTATCCATGAGCATACTAAGGCTGTATCACATAATGAGTAAAAAGGATTAACCGATGCAACCTGACATCGAAATATATGTATTATCATGCCCTCTCGATGAGATCATCACTTGGCTTAAGCAAGGCTTTACTCTACTTGAAAAAAACCAACCATCGCCTTTATGCACCAAAATAACTCTTGAACTAGACAAAAATATAATACCAGTTACCATATTAGAGCAAGCTTCTGGCAAGCGATTTACTTCAATCTGGTTTGACTCTAGTAATACCCCTTGGGATAGCGACATATCTTGCGCTAAAGACGCCTATAAGCACTTACATTGCGAAGTACGCTGTAACTATCAAGGCTGGGCAGAAGAAGGCGACCAAGATCCGGACCAATGGTGGAAAATAAACGATCATGGCGACGGTCCATTTGTTTGGAACTAAAGCTCAAGCCCTCTATATTAACCAAAAACAAGAGAATCAATGCATGCAAATTACACTCCTCAAAGGCAAACTTCATATGGCAAGCGTCTCCCAAGCAGAGCTTTGGTATGATGGCTCATGTGCCATTGATAAAGACCTTGTCGAACTAGCCGGATTTCGCGAATTTGAAAAAATAGACATTTACAATGTGGATAATGGCGAACGCTTTCATACCTACGTTATCTTAGCAGAAGCAGGATCTGGTACTATTTCTATGAATGGCGCAGCAGCTAGAAAAGTTCAAGTAGGCGATCGTGTTATCATAGCAACTTACGGACAACTAGATGAAAGCGAGGCTGATGAGTTCAAGCCAAAGCTAGTCTATTTAAACAAAGACAATACGGTTGAACGAACCACTAACACCATCCCAGTTCAAAAAGACTAACCGTTACTTTCTTTCAGACAATAAAAAGCCAGTTAAGCATTACTTAACTGGCTTTTTTGTGATTAAACCGTATTAACCTAAAACAGCCAAAGCCGCTTCATAATTTGGCTCATCGGCAATTTCAGCCACTTGCTCAGCGTGTAAGACTTTACCATTCTCATCCAACACTAGCACAGCACGAGACAAAAGCCCTACGAGAGGACCTGTTTTAAATGTCAGGCCATAATCATCACCAAAAGATGAACGGAAGCTTGACCCTGTATCAACATGATCAATCCCTTCTGCGCCACAAAAACGCGCAGCAGCAAAGGGTAAATCTGCAGAAACACAAAGCACATTAACACCTTTCAAAGACGCTGCAGACTCATTAAATTTTCTAACTGATGTTGCGCACGTTGGCGTATCAATTGAAGGGAAAATGTTTAAAACCAACTTAGTACCTTGAAAATCACTCAATGTTACTAAAGATAAATCCGTTTTTACTAACTCAAACGCTGGGGCCTGAGTACCAACAGCAGGAATTGTACCGACGGTTTCTATTGGATTACCTTTAAGTGTTACTGATGACATAATATTTTCCTTAACTGTCTATTAATATCTACTAACCGCGAACAATAGAGACGTTCTCAGCCTGTTTACCTTTTTCGCCTTCTGTAACATAGAAGCGAACAAGCTGGCCTTCAACTAAAAAACGGCGGCCACGACCACGAATTGCACGGTAATGAACAAAAACATCATCGCCGTTTTCCATCGTTAAAAAGCCAAAACCTTTTGATGAATTAAACCACTTTACCGTACCTTGTTCACGATCATCATCTTCTTCTTCATCAGATTGATCGCTTGGCGTTGTTTCTTTACTTACCATAGCGCCGATATATACAGACACTAATATAAAGGCAAAATACACCAAATAATGTACACCTGGTTTTTCGCTCAATACCACACTAATTAATAGTGGTACCACCAAAGCAATAATTAAACTGGTAATAAACGCACGCACTGAAAAAAAGGCTGAACCAACAGAAGATCCTTTATGACTTGTAACATTATCCTGATGATCATTCATAACTGTGTCTCTTATTAAATTAATATATTTTATGGTTCGAAAGGATGAATTACCTAAGTAAAAACACTCTCGTTAAATTAGCACAACTGTAAAAAATTAAATTTTTTACTACACTCTTACGAAATTTCCATGTGAAGCGGAAGAAGATCATAGTAAAATACTCACTTCTTTTGAGAGCAAATTTCGCGCCATTTTCATTCTAATGTGCAAAGAAGTTGCATGCAACATATAGAAGGGCTCACAAATTAAGAGCTTAGCATATTAAGGTTAACATACTGATGGCACCAATGAATACCTTAGATACAGAGCTACGTATAGACGAGCTTGAATACAAACTCCAATTCCAAGAAGACATGATAGATAGTCTAAATCAGGCTCTAATTGTGCAACAACGAGATCTAATAATCATGAAAGAAAAGCTTAGTTTATTAGCTAAGCAATTAGAATCTAACCGCCAACAGCAACAAAATATTATAGAAGGTGAAATACCGCCTCACTATTAACACTGAGTCATTAGCTTATATCTAATGACTTTAAGACATATATATCAAATCTCCCCGACTTACCCTCCAATTGATAAGTCGGTTCTGCACCATTTAAATAAGGTGCTCCTTTAGGGCGCTTAACAACGACCCTATAATTTGCTATTTCAAGCGCTTTTGGCAGTAATAGATCAGCATCATCGTCTTTGCCAACCAAATCCCGAAAAAAAGCCATTTCTTTTTTAGCCGCTGCGGACGATTTTTCAGTATGAGGGTACATAGGGTCAAGAAAAACAATATCAAAGCGCCTATCACTTAATGTACTAATATCCCCCTCCATTAATGGCATACGGAGAACAATACTAGAGACTTCCGAATGAAGTGAAGCACGGGATAAACCATCTTCTAACATGGCCCTTACAAAGCCTACCCGCTCACACAATGACACCCGACAACCTAAACTAGCTAAAACGAAGGCATCTCGCCCCAACCCTGCCGTTGCATCTAAAACAGATAAATCAGTGCGTTTATTTACCCCTACGGCCTTGGCAATATCTTGCCCTTTTCCGCCACCAAAGCGCCTACGATGGTCTACCGCTCCGGAGGTAAAATCCACACTAACTGGCTTAGGTGCTCCCTTACCTGTTTTTGCCAATACAACACCTGCCCCCTTGACCAGCAAGTAGTCAAATTCATTCACAAATTTAATAGCTGAATTTAATGAAAAATAAGGCAAATTCAAAGCCTGAGCTAACGCTTTTGCTTCCATTTCAGTAAAAGGTGTTTCAGAGGCAACAGCAAGAGAGCTAAGCAAGGTATTTATTCCAAATAAGAGTACGATTACATGAAGTGTGTGAGTTCAACATTTCGATAAAGCAATGAATTTAAAACGGAAGTGTCATAAATTTTATAGATTACGCGTATATTAAACATCCATATTGGATATTTAATATACGCTTATTTATACCTATAAAGAGTATAAATAAGCGCTAACAGAAGCCTATACAAACAAAAAAGAAAACATAACTTTATATCTCATTAGGCTATCTCTTACCCACTTTTAGCGGCTGTTTTTCCCAAGTAATTTCATCTCGCAAATAGGTCGGCATGGCTTCATAAGAAGAAACAACCTGACCTTGAGAAAGGAGCTCTGATGCTAACTCAGCCATACAGCTGGCTCGAGGTGCTAGATCTAGGAGAATATACTCAGGCTTTGTTGGTAATAGACTGGATAAAATATCTTCATACAGCCAGCCAGAACCAACGCCTTGATATGCTTCAGAAAAAACCTCAAGCATATCAGGTTTAACAACTCGCTCATCAAAAAGGCATTCTATGACATAACGCCCATCAACTTTATTAACATGGTATCCCGCAATATAAACCTCGCCCATGCGAGCATCCAGTGCTGATAACCAGTAGTTCTTACCTGTTTTCTGAAACCCTTCCAGCGCTTGTGCCGCTAATGTAGAAACAGGAATAACAGGGAGGTCTGCGCCATACGCTAACCCCTGAACAACCCCAGCACTAATTCTAAGACCAGTAAAAGAACCAGGACCTCGGCCAAATGCAATCGCATCAAGATCAGATAGATCTAATCCTGCTTGCTTAAGTATTTGATCTACCATAGGTAATATTAAATCATTATGCTGACGTGGTGCCATCCGAAAATCTTCAAGCACAACCCCATCAATATTCAACGCCACCGAACACGCTGGCGTTGAAGTATCTAACGCTAATATCGCAGTCATTAGAAATTAAGCCTTCAATGAAGCCAATAGACTTTGTTTAATCTCGTTCAAATCACCAACGCCATTTACCTTGATAAATTGAGGGGCGCTTGCACTATCTGCTTTTAACCAGTCTTGGTAGTACCCAATCAAAGGCGCAGTTTGATCATGATAAACACCAAGACGCTTACGTACTGTTTCTTCTACATCATCAACACGCTGCACCAAAGGTTCGCCTGTTACGTCATCCTTACCTTCTACTTTAGGTGGATTATAAACAAGATGATAAGTACGACCTGATGCCTCATGAACACGACGCCCACTCATACGTTTAACGATTTCTTCATCAGCAACGTCAATTTCGACAACATAATCAATGTCTACACCAGCATCTTTCAATGCATCCGCTTGAGGTAGCGTACGCGGAAAACCATCAAACAAAGCCCCTTTAACACAATCATCTTGTGTTAAACGCTCTTTAACTAAGCCAATAATAATATCGTCAGAAACCAATTGCCCTGCGTCCATGACTGCTTTTGCTTTCAAGCCAAGATCGCTACCCGCTTTCACTGCAGAACGAAGCATGTCGCCTGTGGAAATTTGAGGGATACCAAACTCTTCTGTAATAAATTGCGCCTGAGTGCCCTTACCAGCGCCTGGCGCACCTAATAATATTACTCGCATAAAAACTCTCCAAAAGTCAGTCTATAAACTGAAGCACAAGTCTCTCTGCCGCACTTAAAACACACGCAAAAAAGCGTCAAAATACAGTCAAAAAGCAGAAAGCTTGAGAATTCAAAATTAAATGGTCGACAAGCATACCCAAGCATGGCTTGAATATGCAAACTAACTGTCTTATTTTTGCTATTTTCATCCGTTATTTGGATGTTTTTTAATCAGTTCTGGGAGTTAACCTGTATTTTGCATCCCACTGGCAATGCCTGCCATCGTAATCATCAGTGCTTTATTAACCTCAAAATTATCTGCTCCTTTCCGACTACGATGCAACAACTCAGCCTGCAAATAATGCAATGGATCTATATAAGGGTTACGTACATCAATAGATTGTCGTATCGTTTCATTGTCTTCTATCAACCGAGCTTGCTGCTTGAGCTGCATAACCAAACGACTAACTTGCGCAAGTTTATTACGCAACAACCTACCCAAACCTTGTAACTCATCACCAACTAAACGTTTTTCATAATACTCAGAAATTTCAGGCTCTGCTTTCGCTAATACCATATCAAGCATGTCTATATAGGAATTGAAGAAAGGCCAGTGCTCGTACATTTCTCGTAACTTATCAAGATTACCGGATTCGACCGCCTGCTCTAAAGCACTTTCTGCCCCCAGCCAAGCCGGTAGCATTAGTCGAACTTGCATCCACGCAAATATCCATGGAATAGCTCTTAAGCTCTCTACTCCGCCATCAGAACGCCTACGAGCGGGCCTGGAACCTAATGGAAGCTTAGCCAACTCTTGCTCTGGTGTTGTTGCTCGAAAATACGGGACGAAATCTTCATGACCAAGCACAATGGAACGATATTGATTCATTCCAACTTCCGCCATTTCATCCATAATGGCCCGCCACTCCTCTTTTGGCTCTGCCGCTGGCATCAGAGTAGCCTCCAAAACAGCTGAGCAATATAACTCAAGAGAGCGTACCGCTATGTCTGGCATACCAAATTTAAAGCGAATCATTTCACCTTGCTCAGTCACTCGTATTGAGCCATTTACTGACCCGGGAGGCTGAGACAAAATAGCCACGTGTGCTGGACCACCGCCGCGCCCCACGGTACCACCTCGACCATGAAACAACGTTAGATGTATATCATGTTTGTTACATAAACGAGTCAACGCCTCTTGTGCTCGATATTGCCCCCATGTCGCGGCAATTTGGCCAGCATCCTTAGCAGAATCTGAATAACCTATCATCACTTCTTGGCGCCCATCGATATAGGCTTTGTACCAAGGTAATAAAAATAACTGTTCAATAATAGGCTCGGCATTATCAAGATCTGCCAACGTTTCAAATAAAGGCACGATACGCATTGGAAATGTCACGCCTGATGCTTTTAATAATAACGCGACAGCCAGCACATCAGAAGGTGCGCTTGCCATTGATATCACATAGGAACCAAAAGAACTTTGCTCACCTTTAGCAATCATCGCGAAGGTATCTAACACCTCTGCTACATCTTCATTAGGTGTCCAAGTAGAAGGGAATAAAGGACGCTTTGAATGTAATTCGGTCAGTAAAAAAGCCTGACGCGATGCTTCGTCCCACTCGGTATAATCACCTAACCCATAAAAACGAGTAAGCTCTGACAAGGCTTCGATGTGACGAGAAGCATCCTGTCGAACATCCAACCGAACCAATGTCATTCCAAATGTTGCAGTACGGCGAATTAAATCCAGTAAGGCCCCATTAGCAATCACCTTCATGCCACAATCAATCAAAGATTGATAACACAAGACCAGATCTTCAAACAACTCTTTACTGTCGAACATAACACCATCATCAGGCACCACCTGCCCATCCAGTCGGGCTTTAGCCCACTGTTTAGTCGCTGTTATTTTCGCGCCTAAATGACGTAAAATGGCGCGATATGGTTGAACACTTACACCTACTCGTTCACGCAAAGCAGAATTGCATTGAGTCATTGAAAACTCTGAACGTAATGCGGTTAAATCTTTGCTATACAACTCGGCTGCCATCCAACGGGCAAGCAAAGTCACTTCTTCAGTTACCTTATGGGTCACATTGGGATTACCATCTCTATCACCACCAGTCCAAGTAGCAAAACGGATCGGAGCCAGATCGAGAGGTAAATGAGCGTCCTTTAAACACTCATTAAATTGCTCATCCAATTGCCTAAAAAAGCGCGGCACGGCCTCCCATAAAGACTGTTCAATAACAGCAAAACCCCATTTAGCTTCATCAACAGGTGTTGGGCGTTGTTCACGAATTTCATCGGTATGCCAAGCTTGAGTAATGATTTCTTTCAGGCGCCTTACATGCTTTTCTTTTTCTAAGGGAAAGATATTATCTTTATCAAGTGACTCTAGTTCTGTTGAAATATTATCGTACTTGCGAATTAATGAGCGCCTTACTACTTCAGTAGGGTGTGCTGTTAAGACCAACTCTATCGACTGCTCCTGCAAAGCAGACAGCACTTGGTCAGTGGGAACCCCCTGAGTCGTTAGTCGGGAAAGTAAATCCCCTACAGGGTTATGATAAACCCCTAAACTTTCATTAGTACGGCGTCGATGAACTCGGTGATATTGCTCTGCAAGATTGGATAAGTTTAAAAATTGATTAAATGCACGCGCAACAGGCACGATATCTTTGTCATCCAGAGCTTCTAGTGCTGCTATTAATGCCGTTGAATCTCCTGTCTGACGACCAGACTTGGATAACAACCTAATATTCTCAACCGTCTCCAGAAATGAATCACCTAAGTGATCACTCATGGCTTCCCCGAGACAGTCCCCTAATAGTCGGACATTTTCTCGCAATGACATCTGATTATCACTCATCTCAACGCCCTCTTCCGCTTTAATAACACCTATAATTATTATAATTTATTAACCGCGTTTACTATAAACCTTCCCGTTTTGCTTGCTCCCAATATTGATCTAACTCTTCAAGAGAGCAGTCTTCCATATTTTTATCTTGCTCTGATAATAAACTTTCTATCCTACCGAAACGACGACGAAATTTTACATTTGTGCGATTTAAAGCCACATCAGGTGATACTTTGACATGTCGAGCTAAATTACTCATCGCAAATAAAATATCTCCCATTTCTGCTTCAACATGATCTTGATCTAACTCTTTCAGAGCAGACTCAAGTTCATCTAATTCTTCACGAATTTTGTCGAATACTGGTGTAGTATTATCCCAATCAAAACCAACTTTTGAGGCTTTTTTTTGCAACTTATCTGCCTGCATTAATGGCGGCATGGAGACAGGAACCGCATCTAATAAACTTGTTTTTTTCTGAGCAGATTTTTCCTGCTCTTTTATTTTTTGCCATTGCCCAGAAAGCGCTTCCTCAGCAAAAGGCAAAGCCTCTCCAAAACTGTCTAAACTGCCATCGGGGAAAACATGAGGATGTCGACGCAACATTTTTTCGACAATCCCAGCCACAACATCATCAAAATCGAAATGACTTTTCTCTTTCCCTATTTGCGCATAAAACACCACCTGGAAAAGTAAATCACCAAGCTCTTCTTTTAAATGCTCAATATCGTCACGCTCAATGGCGTCCAACACCTCATAAGTTTCTTCTAACGTATAAGGCGCAATTGTCTTATACGTTTGCTTTTTATCCCAAGGACAACCATTGTCTTTGTCCCTGAGGCACGCCATTAGCGTTAACAACTGATTTATTGTCTGGCTCAAAAGTCTTTTTCCCTAAAGACATTTAATACGTTCGGCAATTGATCAATTCGATGCAGTAATTTACTCAATACCCCCAACTCACCAACTTCAATCGTAAAGCGAATACTAGCCCGATGATCTTCTTTTGCCGAGAGCGTATTCATCGACAGTAAATTCACTTTTTCATTCGCTAATAAACTTGTAATGTCATTCAATAATCCAGTACGATCATAGGCTTCTACCTGAATATTCACTGGATAAAGATTATCAACCTCTTCCCCCCAGCTCACCTCGACCATTCTTTCAGGCTCATCTAGGCTCATTTGAACAACATTGATACAGTCTTCTTTATGTATTGAAACACCACGACCTTGCGTAATGTAACCAACAATACTGTCTCCAGGAATTGGCGAGCAACATTTGGCCATTTGCGTTAACAACTTACCCACACCCAGTATATGCACATCGTTATCAGATGATTTATGGCGACTCTTCTTTAACCTAATAGGTCGAACACTCGGTGTATTGCCATCCAGCCCATACAAGTCATCAATAGCATGTAGCACCCTCGATAACTGAATGTCTCCTGCACCTAGGGCGACATACACCTCTTCAGCATTCGTAAAGTTTAACTTGGCAGAGAGTTTTAATAGGTCAACTTTGCTGTCTTCAACACCCAATCGTTTTAATTGCTTATCAAGTAAGCTCTTACCAGCGTCTAGATTTTTCTCACGGTCCTCTTTACGAAACCAACTCTGGATCTTAGCGCGTGCCCGGTTAGTTTGCACATAACCAAAGGTAGGATGAAGCCAGTCTCGACTTGGTGAGCCCTCTTTAGACGTTAGGATTTCAATTTTGTCACCCGTTTTTAAATTCGTCACAAGAGAGATAATTTTACCGTTCACTTTTGCACCACGACAACGGTGGCCAATTTCAGTGTGAACACGGTAAGCAAAATCAATGGGAGTTGAATTTACCGGCAAATCAACCACATGACCATCTGGTGTAAAGACGTAAATACGATCCTGCTCAATATCGCTCCGCACTTGTTCTGATAAAGATTCAAGGTCTCCCTGAACTTCATGAAAGTCCAAAATAGTCCGCAGCCATTGAAGCTTCTCTTCATAGCTAGTGCTGTTTGAACTTAAATCAGTGCCTTTATATTTCCAATGCGCACATACTCCAAGCTCAGCGTCTTCGTGCATTTGATAAGTACGAATCTGTATCTCAAGCGCTCTGCCTTGAGGACCAACAACAGCAGTATGTAAAGACTGATACCCATTCGTTTTTGGGTTGCTTATATAATCATCAAATTCTTGAGGAATGGGACGCCACAAATTATGTACTACACCCAAAACGCCATAACACTGCATCGTTTCATCTACTAGGATACGCACAGCACGTACGTCGTACACTTCATCAAAGCCAATATTTTTACGCTTCATTTTGCGCCAAATACTGTAAATATGCTTAGCTCGTCCCATTAGATCCGCATGAATATTAATATTTTCAAGTCGCTCACGAAGAATACCAATCACATCATCAATATACTGCTGACGATCTAAACGCTTTTCATCCAGTAAAGTGGCAATACGCTTATAATCAGAAGGGTAAAGGTAACGGAAAGACAGATCCTCTAGCTCCCATTTAATATGGCCAATACCAAGACGATGAGCTAGCGGGGCATAAACACTTTGTACTTCTAGGGCAACAGCGACTCGTCTCGCCTCATCTTGGTGCTTTGCCTCTTTAATAGCACAAGCGCGCTCAGCCAATTTAATTAAAACAACACGCACATCATCAATAATAGACACGAGCATTTTACGCAGTGATTCTAATTGATTTTCACTACTACCAAGCACTTCTGCTGCGGTGTCCGCTGTAAGGTTTTTTGAGACCTCACCCATGCGAATAACACCTTCAATAATAGAAGCTACTTTTCGCCCAAACATTTCAACAACACGAGATATAGGCAGTTGATCTTCTCGAACAACACGATATAAGGCTGCCGCTAGTAAGGAGTCTTGATCGGCTCTGAAACCTGATAAAATCTCAACCATCTCAAGGCCCGTACGGAATGTACTCGCTTGCGGGCCCCAATAAGAATGTCGTGGAGATTGAAGTTCAGCTTGTCGCGCAAGCTCACAAGCCATACGTAAAGGAACTCTAGCACCTTCATCAACTGAATCAGCAAACTGCGCCATCCAAAGATCTATATCAACCGTACCATCCTCTGAAATAGGATGGTCTTTTCTGACTGTGACCATTTACTTGTCCTTCCATTTACTTCTTTTTTTGTAGCAACATCATCGTTTCTACATGAGAGGTTTGAGGGAACATTTCCATTAAACTCACACGCAGCACTTGATATCCTTTTGCAACTAAATATTCGGCATCCCGCGCTAAAGTAGAAGCATTGCAAGAAACATACAATATTTGTGCTGGCTTGATCTTAATTATACTATCAAGAAACTCTAAAGCCCCTGCACGAGGCGGGTCAAGCAACACTTTTGTAACGCCTAACGCTGATAGATTAACCGAGTCCGGTTTGGTTAAATCAGCCGCTAAAAAAGTGACTTTATCTATTTGATTGAACGCAGCATTACGCCGACCCGACTCAACCATACTATCTTGAACTTCTATTCCTATCACTTTTTTTGCTCTTTTCCCTAGAGGCAGTGAAAAGTTCCCCACACCACAAAATAAGTCGAGTACAACGTCACTATCATTAGGAGCAAGCCACTCTATCGCTTGTTCAACCATTTTCTGATTCATTGCAGCGTTGACTTGAATAAAATCTTGAGGATGATAATGGAATGTTAGTCCATCCAATTCGTAATGCCGTAATGTATTATCTTCAATGACCGCTTTATCTTCACCTGGTCGCTGCCAATAAAGCGTCGCGCCTTCGTTCCTAGCCCATGCCTGCCAATCGGCTTTAAGATCATCAGCAATGACATCAATTAAACGAAACAACACAGAAGCGCCTTTTGTGTCTTCCAATAACTCAATATGTCCTAGTTTTTTAGCCAGTTCACTTTTCTCTAAGGAAGATTTTAACGAGGCATATACGACTTGTAGCTTATGGGTAAGAACAAGACATTGATCAATTTGGATAATAGTTTTTGAGGATTTACCTCTAAAACCTATCTGGAAACTCTCTTTTTTAGACTGGATGGAGATTCTTGCGCGACGGCGATATTGCAAAGAGGAATCGGTTAAATACTCAATGTTGGTGTTTGATGCAACATTTCGCAACTGCCCTTCGAGCCAACTTTTTTTAGCCTCAAGTTGCTGTGACTCAGCAAGGTGCTGAAAACTACAACCACCACACTTCGTAAAATGAGCGCACTTGGGGATCACTCGATAAGGACTGGGAAGCAGTATTCTCGTTAAGCTGGCTTCATCAAAGCGGCGACCTGCTTTGAAAACTTGAGCCTCTACCGTTTCATTAGGTAAAGCACCATCAATAAAAGTCACTTTACCAGCAAGACGCGCAACGCCTTTTGCCTCATTAGTTAACGCATCAACCTGATACGTTTGAATAGGCCCAAGGGGTTGTAGTTTAGGCGAGCGACGTGGCGGTGTTCTTCTTCTCAATGGAGACTCTCTAATTAAGCTAGGATCAATAAATAACGCTATTCTAGCGCATCTATTTATCGATCCCTACTATAAAGACAGTAAACTCACACTTGATCAAAAACGCCAGTTGAAAGGTAACGATCTCCTCGATCGCAAACAATCGCAACAATCACCGCATTATTAACCGTTTTAGACAGCTCTAAAGCTGCAAAAACAGAACCACCTGAAGAAACACCACAAAATAAGCCTTCTTCGCGCGCCAATTGACGCATGGTTATCTCAGCATCATCTTGACTAACATCCATAACAGTATCGACTCGCGTCTCATCAAAAATGGATGGTAGGTATTCTTTCGGCCAGCGGCGTATGCCCGGGATACTAGAGCCTTCTTGTGGCTGTAAACCAACAATTTCAACCGCAGAGTTTTGCTCTTTCAAATATCGAGAGACTCCCATAATAGTCCCAGTTGTACCCATGGAACTTACAAAATGCGTCACTGTACCTGCTGTTTGTTGCCAAATTTCAGGGCCTGTCGTTACGTAGTGAGCATTCGGGTTATCTGGATTGCCAAATTGGTTCAACACTTTACCCACACCTTTCTCTTGCATCTCCATCGCAAGGTCTCGTGCACGCTCTATGCCTTCTTCTTTGGTCACTAGGTGCAAAATGGCTCCGTAAGCCGTCATCGCAGACTTACGCTCTTGGCTCATATTATCCGGCATAATAAGATGCATTTTATACCCTTTGATAGCGGCAGCCATCGCCAGTGCAATACCAGTATTGCCACTCGTTGCTTCAATCAAACTATCACCAGGCTGAATGTCACCTCGTCGCTCGGCCTGGACAATCATATTTAATGCTGGGCGATCTTTAACCGAACCTGCGGGGTTTTGACCTTCTAGCTTTAATAAAACAATATTATTTGTATTAGGGTTAATTCGCTGCAAACGCACTAATGGTGTTTGCCCTATAATAGACTCTATCGTTGGGTATTGGCTCATAAAAACTTCATTGACATTAATAACGTAGGAAAAGAAACTTACCATTTAGGTGTATTTAAAAACACTATTACTAAAGAATAAAAGAAGAAATCGTTATAAACTTAGTCGTTAATTCACGTTTTGGAGCAAACCCTATGCGTAAAACCCTATATGTAAGCACTTTAATCTCTGTATTATTTTTAAGTGGGTGCGATATGTTTGCAAGTCCATCCGCTGATATTCCTGACGACGAGCTAAGAAGCAAGTGGCGAGAGTGTAAATACATTAAAAACCCATCACGCACTAAGGTACTCGCTTGTGAAAACTACCAACGCGAATGTGATAAACGTAAGAGCAAAGGCAATCTAGCCTGCTATTAAGGAAAAAAGTGCAGCATAGAATGAAGCGTTTGATGTTTTCAATAAATCTTGCTCCAAGGCACAAGATTTTTTGGATAATCTTTGCCCCTACCTTGCTCTTATCACTTTTCTTCTGTACGTTTTTTTCATCTATAAAGCCCATAGTCTAAATACACAACTAGAAGAAAAGTCACAACATCTGACCGATCAATTGGCCACCGCCAGCAAATACACAATCGTCCTCTCTGACAAAAAACTAATGCTGCAGCTTTTTGAAAATACATTAGCCTATGGAGATATCAGTAACATCACTGTGTTCAATAGCGATAAGAATATTTTTTCTGAAATCGGCCCTACTGCCCACATAACGACACCTGTTCTATCAAAGCTCCCCTACACTAAAAAAGAAAAAGATTTTATTATCAATATAAAGCCTATTTATCATATTCCTCCTAGTACTGATAACACCTTTAGCCCTCCACCAGAGATGCTTAACCATCAGATAACTTACAATATTGTTGGCTGGATCAAAGTAGAGACGAGCACATCACAACTTAATACCGCTAAGCATCAACTATTTTTCTTATTACTTTTTATCTTTGTTAGTTTAAATATATCGATCGCATTGATTGCTTGGCGAGTATCTATATCACTAACTCAGCCAATCGAAAAGCTGTCTTTATCACTCTGTAAGCTCGCCAAAAACCAGTATTTGTCAGCTAAATCAATTAAGTTGCCTATACAGTACTCGAATATTCAAAAAGATATATTAGAGCTAGCAGAACGACTCGAACAGCACAAAAAAGAACTCGATGATGGTATAGAACAATCTACCGAAGACATGCGTAGAAACATGGACAGCATGGAAGAAAAAAGCGCTCAATTATACATAGCAAACAAAGAAGCAATGGAATCTAATAGGTTAAAATCACAATTTCTGGCCAATATTAGCCATGAAGTTCGTACACCATTAAATGCAATTTTAGGCTATACAAAAATCCTTCAAAAGAACATCAAAGACAATCAAAACAAACTTTATATTGACACCATTGAGCAATCAACAAACAACCTATTGGCCATCATTGGTGATATTTTAGACTTTTCGAAAATCGAGGCTGGAAAACTAAGTCTTGATAATAGCCAAGTAAACCTAAGAGAGTTAGTTGATGACGTTTATCAAATCTTAAGCGCCAACTTGTTGACCAGTAATCAGCAGGTAGACTTGGTCACAGACTTCTCATCTGATGTTCCTCAGATCATTATTGGTGATACGATACGCATCCGCCAAGTGCTAACTAACCTAATCGGGAATGCCTTGAAATTCACTAATAAAGGGTCTGTAAAAACTAAAGTAATGCTATCCGGTCAAGATAAAAAAAACCTCATCTTGTCTTTTCAGGTTATCGATACTGGTATTGGTATTCCAGACAACAAAATAAGCCAGCTATTCAAACCATTCTCTCAAGTTGACACCAGTACCACCCGTAAATTTAGCGGAACAGGACTCGGACTGGTCATTACAAAAAAGCTTGTTGAACAAATGGAGGGCTGTATCGATGTAAGCAGTGTTGAAGACGTAGGCTCTACTTTTTATTTTACATTGAAGCTAAAACCCTCAAACCAACCTCAACCAACCTTTGAAAAGCTTAAAAAAAGTATTCTTTTTCTTGAACCCAGCACGACCTATAGAAATTATCTTAGTCATTATTTCCGAGAAATAGGCGTAGAGCACAGCGCCTGCTCTAGCGTTGAGCAAATCATCTCTAAGCTAAATAAACAGCATACCCATATAGATGCTATCCTCATCAATGTCATACCCAACAAACAAAGCACTAATGACGCTCAAGAATTAGCATCCTACGCTATCCAACAGTTTAATATTCCTTGTATATTAATGATCCAACCGCCAGGACAAATAAACCACTACCCTGCACTTAAAAAAATATGCAATGAAATTCTATTGAAACCCATTAGTCATAAGTATTTATTTAATGCGTTGAAAAACATTCAACCTCCTGGTGCGCTTCCTCCAATCGATCAACCTTTATTGCCTGCTCCCTCTGAGTCAAAATCAGAGGTAACAACCAACCTGTCTGGACTAAACATTCTTGCGGTAGATGATACACCGGTCAATTTGCATTTATTAACCCATTGGCTAACACCTTACGGACTAAATATTTCTCTTGCTTACAGTGGTAGAAAAGCCATTGAGATGGCACAAGAAGAGCAATTTGATTTGATCCTCATGGACATTCAGATGCCTGAAATGGATGGACTAGAAACCACCCAACATTTACGTACCCTAACAACCTATAAAACTACTCCCATTGTCGCTATTACGGCTCATGCACTGGGTGACGAGCAAGAAAAAATACTATCTTCAGGTATGGATGCCTACCTAACCAAACCTGTTGATGAAAACATATTGATCAACACAATTGAAAACTGGTGCTTAAAGCGAGATAGCGTTCAAAGCGCTACTACGGAGCAAATCATAAATGCTTTTGATTTAAACAAGGCACTAACCATTGTTAATCAGAATAGTGTGATCGCTAAAGAAATGTTCGACATGTTAGCTGACTCACTTGAGGGCGAAAAGAAACTACTCAAATATCACTTTGAACATCAAGATACAGACAAGTTAATTCAAGTAGTACACCGCATTCACGGTGCCTCGAAATATACAGGAACAACAAACTTAACCCGTCACGCTGGGTTCCTAGAAACTCATTTAAAAGAATTAGGAATGGAAGATACAGAAGGTGTATTAGAAGATTTTCTAGACAGTATTGATGCGTTACTTATTATTCGCCAACGCATTCCTTGGCCTCAAGAATAACAAACGCCTGAGCGTAAGCATGCTCATCGGTCAAGCTTAAATGCCAACTTACTGCCTGCTTAAAGCGAGATTCTATGCTATTATCTACCGTCAAAATCGGTTGTCCTGAGGGTAAATTACTTACCTGAAAATGCTGAAAACTAACTCCTCGCCCAATCCCTGTCCCTAGCGCTTTCACTGCAGCTTCTTTAGCAGCAAACCGCTTAGCGACAAAAGCATTAGCTTGTTGTTTATGATGTATTTTTGACCATTGAGTCTTTTCATCCGCAGTCAGAATACGATCAATAAAGCGTTCGCCTAACTTAGTTATAGAATCAGATATTCGAGAAATATCGACTAAATCAGTACCAATACCAATAATCAAAACCACATCCTCACAAAAAACACATCAATACCAACAATAAAAATGATTATGTACTTCGCCTAAAAATAGGAACGCTATTTAATCGCTCTCCTTGAAATAACTGCTTAGGAAGCAAGCGACGAGCATTAACAGGCTTACCATTTAACAATCCATCCAACCAAGCACGATGCAGCTCTTTCGCTAAGCTTAGCACCTGTCGATTAGTCCATACCCCTTTATGATAATCAAGCGCCACGCCCCCTTCTACATACAGCAGAGGCACCTGCTTTGGCTGCTCCCCATAATAAGGCCTAAGACCAAATTTATGATGAAATTGATATATTTGCGCAGCGTCCAGACACTCGCCACGACTCGTCGACACCATATTAATAGACGAGCCTAGCTCCGAAAATAATCCGACCTCAAAACGTCTTAACAAAGGCGCAATAGACACACCATTATATAAATTGCTAATTAACCATTGATATAACTGATAAACATCAGGCAGAGGTAAATTCAGCGGCAATAATTTTTCTAAAATCTCATGTACATATAAAGCCGCATACAAGGGGACACCATCTAGATAAAAGCCAGCTTGAACCGACTCCATACTTTTAATTGTTTTTAACTCTCCGCGACCGGTGCACTCAACCTCAAAGCACAAAAAAGGCCCAGGTATAACCCGGGCCTCTTTTTTCGGTAAACGCCATACCCCTCTTAATAAACCTTGCTCAAGAGTTAATAAATCCACCAGGATTTTACCATCTTGAAAAGGCCGAGTATGAATAACATACGCACTAACGCGCATACTTTTTACCCTTTTATAATAACAAAGCTATTCTTCTTGATACCCTAAACTCGCTAAAGCACGCTCATCATCAGACCAACCTGAACGTACTTTAATCCAAAGGTTCAGCATCACTTTATGTTGAAACAAGTTCTCCATATCAATACGAGCTTCTTTACCAATCAGTTTAATTTTTTCACCACGATCGCCGATAATAATGCGTTTTTGACCATTACGCTCAACCAAAATCAAGGCACTAATATGAATGGCTGACTCTTCGAAGACAAACTCTTCAATTTGTACCGCGACTTCATAAGGCACTTCTTGACCAAGTTGACGAGTGATTTTTTCACGAACAATTTCAGCAGCTAAAAAACGTGAACTACGATTAGTTATTTGATCCTCAGGATAAAAAGCAGTTCCCTCAGGAAGGTAGCTCTCTACCAAACGCTCAAGTCGATCTAGATTTTTATTTCGTAACGCTGAAATAGGTACTATTTGAGCAAAGTTCATTCGCTCTGATAAGTTCGCTAAACGCGGTAAAATAGCATCTTTATTTTCAATTTGGTCAACCTTATTGGCTACCAGAACCACTGGACAACGAGCATGTTTTACTTTTTGCAAAACTGACTCATCTTCTTCTGTCCAACGATCTGCATCTACTACGAATAAAATAACATCCACATCTTTCAGTGCTGAAGACGCTGTTTTATTCATAAAGCGGTTAATCGCTTTGGTTTCACCTAAATGTAACCCAGGCGTATCAACATAAATAGCTTGAAGATGACCTTCTGTTTTTACCCCTAATATTTGATCTCGCGTGGTCTGAGGCTTACGAGATGTAATAGAAAGCTTTTGCCCTAAAATATGGTTAAGTAACGTAGACTTACCAACATTCGGCCGCCCTACAATGGCCACATAGCCACAGTGAGTAATTTCAACGTCAGACATTATTTCTTTTCCAATTGTTTAAGCGCTTTCGTCGCGGCATTTTGCTCTGCAATTCGACGGCTATTACCCTTACCTTCTATTGCTTTATCATTCAACTCTGTTTGACAATGCACAAAGAAAGTTTGGTCGTGAGGTTCACCAACAATTTTCACTACTTCATATTGAGGAAGCCCATGCTTTCTTGCTTGTAGAAACTCTTGTAGGCGAGTCTTAGCATCCTTGGTAACAATTTTTAGCGATGTTGCATCTAGACGCTCTTTATACCAAGCAATAATATGCTCACGACACACATCCATTCCGGCATCAAGATACATACCACCAATGATACCTTCAACTGCATCCGCTAAAATCGAATCTCGGCGATAACCGCCACTTTTCAACTCACCAGCACCCAACTTAAGATAATCTCCTAGCTGAAACTCCCGAGCCAATTCCGCCAGTGTATCACCCTTAACCAAAGAAGCTCTAAGGCGACTTAACTCCCCTTCTTTTGCTTTAGGAAAGCGATGAAAGAGATCTTCCGCAATCACATAATTCAGAATAGAATCCCCTAAAAACTCTAGGCGCTCATTATTCTTTCCAGCAAAACTACGATGTGTCAACGCTAGCTCAAGCAGCCCAAGGTCAGCAAAGAAATACCCTATGCGCCGACACAATTTTTGATACAGTGAACTCAAAATTTCTCCAAAATACTTATTCAATCAAACCATTATTTTTAAAACTTGGAACACTCAAAAAGTTATTCCAATGTAGCCACACGTAAAACGCGCGCCCCTTCAGATTCGCTTCAGGTACAAAGCCCCATACACGACTATCTGCACTGTTATCTCGGTTATCTCCCATGACAAAATAATGACCTTCAGGAACAACCCAATCCCCTTCGAGAGGATTCTGATAATAACTATTATAAATTTCGTGCTGCTTACTGCCTAAATCTTCTTTAAAGACTCGTACTGGCTCTTGATTTGGATTTAAAGACGTTGGTAATTCAGCTAATAGATCTTTACTTACTTGCTGACCATTAACGGTCAACATTTTATTATGATAGCTAACAACATCACCCGGCAAACCAACTAAACGCTTAATGTAATTTAAGCTAGGGTCACGAGGGTATTTAAAGACTACAACATCGCCACGTTTAGGCTCTGTTGTTTCTATAATTTTTGTATTAAGTACAGGTAATCGAATACCGTAATCAAATTTATTCACCAAGATAAAATCGCCAATTTTAAGCGTCGGCAGCATCGAGCCAGAAGGAATTTGAAAAGGCTCAACAACAAAAGAGCGCAAAAAGAAGATGACCGCAATAATAACAAAGTAAGACTTAACCTCTGCCACATACTTTGGTGTTTTTGCTAACAACTGCGCTTCATTTTTGCCCAAAGCAGTGCGTACGTCCTCTGGCATTTCTGCCAATATCGCTTTGCGCTTTGGTAAAAATACAATACGGTCATACAACCAAAACCCACCCGTTACTAAAAAAGCAATGGTTAGTATTAACTCGAAATCAAACCCCATACATCTGTCTCCATAAAGGCGTAGCTAGTACGCCTAATCTAGTGTCGTGACAATTAGCTATCGATTTGCAATACGGCAAGAAAGGCGGATTGTGGCACTTCTACATTACCTACCTGTTTCATCCGTTTCTTACCGTCTTTTTGTTTCTGCAATAATTTTTTCTTACGGCTTACGTCACCGCCATAACACTTAGCAATTACGTTTTTACGTAAGGCTTTAACGGTCGTACGAGAAATAACCTTCGCACCCACAGCACCTTGAATAGCCACATCAAACATCTGGCGAGGGATTAGATCTTTCATCTTTTCACACAATGCACGCCCTTTATATTGGACATTATCTTTGTGCATAATTAAGGCTAAAGCATCTACTCGCTCACCATTAATAAGAACATCTAAGCGCACTAATGGCGCTGGATTAAAATGTGAAAAACTATAATCAAGAGAAGCAAAACCGCGACTACAAGATTTCAGTTTATCAAAGAAATCCATTACCACTTCGTTCATCGGTAGCTCATAGCGTAACTGCACTTGCTTACCGACATACAACATGTCTTTTTGAACGCCACGTTTTTCAATACATAAAGTAATAACATTGCCTAAGTATTCTTGAGGAACCAATATATTGGCCTCTACTATTGGCTCACGCATTTCTTTAATAGTGGCAGGGTCAGGCATTTTTGAAGGGCTATCGACATTGATAACATCGCCGTTATTCAGCTCTACTTCAAAAACAACAGTGGGTGCTGTTGTAATCAAATCAAGATCATATTCACGCTCTAAACGCTCTTGAATGATTTCCATATGAAGCATACCTAGGAAACCACAACGGAAACCAAAGCCTAATGCATCAGAACTTTCAGGTTCAAAAAACAAGGACGCATCGTTTAATGTTAATTTATCTAATGCAACACGAAAATCTTCATAATCATCAGAACTAACAGGAAATAAACCCGCGTATACCTGAGGCTTTACCTTTTGAAAGCCGGCAAGTTGAGGAACATCTGGGGTAGTAGAATGCGTGATCGTATCACCTACCGGCGCGCCATGAATGTCTTTAATACCGGCAACCACATAACCTACTTCGCCGGCTCTTAACATCCCTGTCTCCTTGCGCTTAGGCGTAAAAATACCCGCCATATCCACAAGATGAGTCTGCTTAGTTGATTTAATGAATATTTTATCTTTTTTACGTAGCGTACCTTCTTTGATACGAACAAGAGAAACAACGCCAAGATAATTATCAAACCAAGAATCAATGATTAACGCTTGAAGTGGCGCATCAACATCCCCTTCTGGAGAGGGTATAGTCGCGACAAGACGCTCAAGAACATCGTCTACTCCCATTCCGGTTTTCGCAGAACACGTCACGGCATCCATAGCATCAATGCCAATAATCTCTTCGATTTCGGCACACACTCGTTCTGGATCCGCTTGAGGCAAGTCAATTTTATTCAACACTGGCATGACTTCAAGGCCTTGCTCAATGGCGGTATAACAGTTTGCTACTGATTGAGCTTCGACACCTTGGGCTGCATCAACGACCAGCAAAGCACCTTCACAAGCGGCTAGGGATCGTGACACTTCATAAGAAAAGTCAACGTGTCCAGGGGTATCGATAAAGTTCAGCTGATAGGTTTGACCATCTTTCGCATGATAATCCAAAGTAACACTCTGGGCTTTGATGGTAATACCGCGCTCACGTTCAATATCCATAGAATCAAGAACTTGCGCTGACATCTCACGTTCACTCAACCCTTCACAAGTTTGAATAAAGCGATCCGCTAATGTCGATTTACCGTGATCGATGTGCGCGATGATACTGAAATTGCGTATGTACTTAAGATTATTTGAAGACACTATTTACTCACACTTTAAAAGCGATATTTAGTTGAATAACGGTTGATAATCAGTCACTTCGTCAGGTTTTTTTGCATATCACAACCAACCTTACTCTAAAGTAAGCCTTCAAAAAGCTCAGACTGAATAGCTTATCAACAGATTCTCAGAATAGAAATTGGCGAGCATTCTACCGAAAATCAACCAACTACTCCATTTATTTAAAAGTATGATGACTTTCTGTTACCAGCGTAAAACAGAAAGCCCTTAGGCTAAAAAAAATCTTGCCTGTTATGAGGTTTGGTTTACACGATTAAGGTAAAACGATACCGCGCTCTTTTAAAATACGCTCAACCGTATCTACGGTTGCTTGAGTATGCGCATCTATCTCTAAGTTGACCTTATCGCCTACTTGCAATTGACCAAATGTCGTCAAACGTAACGTCTCTGGAATCAGCGACACTTCAATCCAGTCTCTCCCAACATTGCTGATAGTTAAACTAGAACCATTTAACCCGACATAGCCCTTATCAAATAAATAACGCCTTGCATCCACTTCATCCTTTCGATCCGTGGTAAAACGTATATGCATACTCTCAGCAAGGTGCTCAATACGAGACACAGTAACAGAAGTCATGATGTGTCCTGACATCACATGCCCACCTACCTCATCACCCATTTTTGCAGCTCGTTCAAAGTTAACGGCATCACCCGCCTTCAATAAACCAATATTGGTTAGCGCTAAAGTCGTATCAATAACATCAAACGTCAACACATCATGAGCCAACGCCGACACCGTCAGACAAACACCATTAATGGCGACACTAGCGCCTAATTTTTGATCCATCATAGAGCCAACAGGAAAGAGAATATTCAAGCGCTTATTACGACCTGCTGCCTCCGATGACTTAACAGATGCTACACCTTGAACAATGCCAGTAAACATAGAAATTCCTTTAAAAAATTAAGCAGTTTTTATAAACAAAACAGCACTAAATGGGCAACTTATGAGCAAATGAAGAAGAAATGAACAGCTTGCCTCAAAGCACCGTCTTATCTGATGTGGCGCAAGTTATCACATAGTCACCAATAGGGTTATCCACAGCATGGGTGGATAACCTTAAACACAATAAGAAGTGCGATCAAATTTTCTATTTTCAAGACTAGAAATGAATTAGCGATGTATATTTGCTCACAAAATAACGCATTAAACACAACACTAGCGTAAAAAAGGTAGGCTAGAATTTCTCTATAGTGCTTCAATCATAGCTTGAGTGACCAAGGTAATTCCATCAGCGTTACGATAAAATCGAGCCGCATCAGCAACTGCATCCTCACCAATGATAGTACCTTCGGGAATTCGACAGTCAGAATCCACTATGACTCGAGTTAAGCGACAATTTCGACCGATATCACACCGTGGTAACACTACCGATTTATTGACATGCGAATAAGAGTTTACTCGCACATTATTAAACAGTATAGATTGCTCCACTGTAGAACCAGATACGATACAACCAGCAGAAACAACCGAATTAAGTGCCGTACCAATGCGCTCTTCGTAATTATAATTGAATTTAGCCGCTGGTCGTTGATATTGGGCCGTACGAATCGGCCAACCTTCATCATAAAGATCCAGTTCCGGTACTAACTTTGTCAAGTCCATATTCGATTCCCAATACGCTGTCAGCGTACCTACATCACGCCAATAAGGCTTATGAGGGTAACTCTCGTTAGGAATGACACTGTGTGAAAAGTGATGTGCTTTTATTTTGCTATGTCCTACAAACAGCGGAATAAGATCCTTACCAAAATCATGACTTGATGATGCATCTACGGCATCAGAGCGTAAGTGCTCACAAAGAAACTTGGTATTGAAGATGTAAATCCCCATGCTTGCCAAAGACACATTGGGGTTACCTGGCATAGTCGGTGGTGCACTGGGTTTTTCTTCAAAAGCAATAATATTGTCATCTTCATCTACATGCATAATGCCAAACTGATCCGCCTCATACACAGGAACCTCAATACAAGCCACCGATACATCTGCTCCACTTTCAATATGCTCTTTCAGCATAATGCTATAATCTTGTTTATAAACATGATCACCAGCTAGCACTAAAACATACTCACTTTCCAAACAATCTATCATGGTTAAGTTTTGGTAAACGGCATCAGCCGTACCCTGATACCAGTTAGACCCAGTTAACTGTTGTGCCGGCCAAAGCTCGATAAATTCATTAAAATCAGAACGCAGAAAATTCCAGCCTCGCTGAATATGCTGATTAAGAGTATGTGATCGATATTGAGTCAACACAGCAATGCGACGCATGCCAGAGTTAATACAATTAGAAAGTGGAAAATCTACAATTTTATATTTCCCTGCAATCGGCAATGCAGGCTTAGACCGATTGTCCGTTAATTGCTGTAATCTCGATCCTCTTCCACCCGCAAGGATGATAGACAGAGTTTTCATGCAAGCCGTATTTAAATCCATATTTTGTCCTTAAAATGTGTTAGCTAACGCTGTACCTAATCATATTTAGGTATACTATTCTGATCATGCTAAATCAATAAGATAACACGATGATAAGAATTCTATTTGCCGCATCCGAAATATATCCACTGATAAAAACGGGAGGGCTTGCTGATGTCGCAGGCGCACTTCCTATTGCATTAAGAAGCAAAGGTCTTGATGTCAAACTTATCATGCCTGCCTACCAAGGGATTTTAGAGAAAGTTGAGCCCATTCATAACAGTACAAACTTAGGTAATCCGTTTGGCGTTGGTGACTTAATACTACTTGAAACACGCATTCTTAACACCAACGTCCCTATTTTTCTAGTTCAATGTCAAGCGTTATTTGAACGCGATGGTGGTCCTTATGTTAATCAAGATGGCATAGACTATTCAGACAACCACTTGCGATTTGGGGCTTTTTCTTGGGCGATTGCGATGCTAGCACAACATGGCAACCTCATTGGCTGGCAAGCCGATATACTTCACCTTAACGATTGGCAAACAGGCTTCGCTGCTGCCTATCTTGAAAGTTGGAAAATGAAACACATCCCTATCGTTACAACCGTGCACAACCTACGTTATAACGGCGGTTTTGAGATGTATAAATTCCCTGACATGCGACTTTCAGGAGAGTTATTAGATATGCATGGCATCGAATTTTACGGTCAATTTTCAGGATTAAAATCTGGGTTAGTCTATGCAGATATTATCACCACGGTAAGCCCCACTTATGCTAAAGAGATCCTCACCAGTGAATATGGTGATGGCTTAGATGGTACATTGAGAGCGATGAGATATAAATTACAGGGAATTTTGAATGGCGTAGATTACGATCAGTGGTCACCAGAAAAAGACACCAATATCACTCAAAACTTTTCCATTCATTCTATTCATAAAAAGAAAATCAACAAGCGCGCCCTATTAGCTGAAAACAACTTACCGGAAAACGCTAATGCATTAACCTTTGGGGTTGTTAGTCGTTTGACTGAACAAAAAGGATTAGACCTTATTCTTGAAGCAATGCCAGCGCTATTGAAAAAAGGAGTGAATCTCATTGTATTAGGCTCTGGAGATAAAGCGCTAGAAAGCGCTTACCTTAAGCTTCAACAACATTATCCTAATCAAGTAGCCGTTAAAATTGGCTATGATGAAGCCTATTCGCATCGTTTACAGGCTGGTGTGGATGCGCTACTCGTGCCTTCGCGCTTTGAACCTTGCGGTTTAACTCAGCTCTACGCCCTGAAATATGGCACATTACCAGTAGTCAGAAAAACAGGCGGATTAGCAGACAGTGTTTTTGAAGACGGTAATTTGCCAAACGGATTCGTCTTTAATAATGCTGATTCAGCGTCTCTCTATGATGCGATGGCTCGCTGTTTAGATTGCTTTGAACACCCTCAAGCCTGGCAGAAAAAGCAAATCAATGCGATGAAGTATGATTTTAGTTGGAATAATACGACTCAAAAATGGATCCATTTATATCGCAACTTATTACACTAGAGCATCAGAAATTACCCTGAATAGTATATAAAAATGCCTTAGGGTAATAATATAGATAAAGCGCGCTGCTGTTTTTGCAATAAGACCGTCATTTTTGCTTGTGACATACGCCAATCTTTCATACCTTGCAGCAAGGCTTTTTCGGCTAATCCCTGTTCTTCAATATCATGTAATGCAGCGGTAATTTTATGCTTAATCACAGGAGTATTACAGGGGGATAATTTTGACATCGCCAAATATAACCCTTCTCTGCTAATTGCAGGTTGTAAAAAAACAATATCACCATCAAAACCCAATATAGAGGCGTATGCTATTCCTGGTTTTTTTTCATAAAGAACATAATCAACACGATTTTCCATCAACATACGAAAGGCGTTTGACAAATTCGAAACGGATAACATATTAAGATTTTTCTTAGCAAAATCATCAAAAGACTTACTAAAGCGATGGTTCATCACCGTTGCTCCCCACTCTCCTTTTAGATCATCTCTAGAGTGAAAAGAGAACATCTTATCTTTACGCTGCCACACAACACTCGTGGTATGTAGCATAATAGGACTAAAAAAATCCATGTAGCGCGCCCTATTATTGGTATAAAAAATCCCCGCCATCATATCAACACGACCACTCTTCACATCCGCTAACGATGTAGACCAAGGACCGACGTATTTTAGAATAATAGGAATATGAATACGGTGACTTAACTCATCCATGAGAAAGCGATTAGCACCTAGGTATTGGTCACTTTTATCACTCACTCGCCACAAAAAAGGAGGGTATTCCGCATTACCTGTTGCTGTCAAAGAGGTACAAATAGAAGAGTTTTTTTTATAGGCCCCAAAAGCCACACTACTCGCAAACACACTCGTCATTAAAAAAACCAGAAGACTGTACTGTAAACGCATAAAGCGAATCCCTCTTAAAAAAGAAAAACATAAGGCATGCTTTACGCAATAACAACCTTCGACCTTTCAATAAAAATATTAAAGCGCATCTATGCCGACTAAAAAGGCCATAAACAAGATGAACTATCTTGTGGCTGAGTGCCTAACACAAAGGCCAACGACTCAGTATCATTACAACGCTCTGCCGCACTTTTAAAGACGCTTTTCAGTACATTAAATCGAGCTGCGCCTGATGGTAGAGTGTCAGGCAAAGAGCGGGGGTTAGTATTTTCTGTAAAATCGATCCATACTTTCTGTGCCCCTGTGGCACCGGTAATATTCATGGACTTATTATCATCCAGCCCCAGCCAAACCGTACTCGCATAATCTCCCGTGATACCTTCAAACCAACTATCGCGTAAATCGTTTGTCGTACCTGTTTTCGCAGCAAATTTTAACCCAGGAAAACGATGTTGAGCGGCTCTTGCGGTACCAATTTCTGGTACTTTTGTCATACCGTCTAAGGTCACCGCTAATAACGCATTAGTAAAAGGCACACTACTCGAGCGATCAAAGCGTTTGATCAAATTATTTTTTTGATCCATAACAGCTAATACCACACCTAATTCACTGCTTTTTCCTTGAGATGCAATAGGTTGGTACATTCTAGCTACTTCAAACGGTGATAGCTCCAAGGCACCTAATGCCATTGCTGGATGCATTGTAAAGGGTCGTTTCACACCCAACTGACGCAGAGTATCCCCTACTCGATCAAATCCTACCTGTTGAGCTAAATTAAGCGTCGCTAAATTATAAGATTTTGCCATCGCCTCATAAAGGTGAACCATGCCATGTGTAGTATGTCCGTAGTTTTCCGGAGCCCATACTTTTCCAGCAATATTCAATCTCAATCTCTTATCTTCTATCATCGACCACCAAGTAAATCTACCCGTCGCTAAGGCAGACATATAGAGAGGAGGCTTCACCAAAGAGCCTATTGGCCGAACAGCACCAAGCGCTCGATTAAATCCGGAATAGTATTTATCACTCGAACCTACAATTGCTCGAACCTGACCATTTTCACGGTCAGTAACAACCATAGCGCCTTGCAGCCCTTTTAACTTGCGAGTACGACTAATAGCATCAACTTGACGACGCATCGCTTGACTAGCAGCTTGCTGTGCTCTGATATCAACACCGGTATAAATTCGTAAATTTTTCGTTGCTAATGTTTTTTGATCAAAGTCTCGTGATAACTGCATAGAAACTAGATCTAAATAATCTCCATATACTGAGCGTTCTTGATGTTTATCTGCCAAGCGAATAGGTTGTTTCCGTAAAATATTATAATCCGACTCGGTTAACCTATCTTGGCTTTTTAAAATTGCTAATACTGTATTTCTGCGCGATAAAGCACGTTTAGGGTGTCGTTCAGGATTATAAATAGAAGGCCCTTTCACCATTCCTACTAACAAGGCAAACTCGTCGATATTAAGTTCTTTTAAAGGTCGTCCAAAAAAGTGCTGACTCGCCTCGGCAAAGCCATGGAGCCCCTCATTACCTACTTGAGCCAAATACACTTCGTTCATATAAGCCGTAATAATCGCCGACTTTGAATAGTGATATTCCAGTAATAAACTCATGACAACTTCAGTTAACTTACGCGTATAAGTTCGCTCAGAACTCAAAAACATATTTTTAACAAGCTGCTGCGTTAAGGTCGATCCACCTTGACGACGAGAGCCATGAGCAAAATTCACCCAAGCAGCACGAGCAATTCCCGTCGGAGAGATACCCCAATGATGATAAAAGTCTCTATCTTCTACCATGGTTAAAATATCAATTAGCGGTTGAGGTATGTCATCAGGAGACAGAATTTCACGGCGTTCAGTATTACCGCCATATAAATAACCAATACGTTGCGGCTCAATACTGGCCTCCGCAATTGGTGCGCCATTTAGTGAATGGATAGCCAGCTTGCCATCTTCAAAGGAAAAAATACGGCGCTCACTAGAGTGATACCCTGAGTAATCCACATACGCACGCAAATGTGCACTGACTTTTGTCTTACTACGCGCAGCCCAACCTACTTTTTGGCTATTACGGCCAAATCGATAACCCGTCTCTTGAAGTAACGATTCAAGATCCGCTTTGTTCCATGAGGCGCCATTTCTAAGAAAAATAGGCGCACTGTAGACTTCAGAAGGAACCTGCCATTTTTGGCCTTCGAAACGCGAAACAACTTTTTGGTCAAGCCACCAAACCCAACCAGCTAGGGGTAGGCTTCCAACTAAAGTAAGAATCAGTCCCCATTTAAAAATAAAGCGCCAGGATTTATTAAAGAAGGAACGAGAAGACTTTCCTTTGTTAGTTTTTTTTGTTTTTGAAGTCATAGACTTACGTGAAGGTTTTGCTGAGGGTTTATTAGCCATTCGAGCAGTATAAGGAGCTTACCTTCAGCTAGCAATAATCATTCATCAACAAATGTCTTTTTATCCACTTTGCCGACAAAGAACGAACAATGAAACAACACGAACCTGACACAAAAAACACCCTATGGCATTATTCTAAGTCGTATTTAACTCATGACAACAAACACGAGGTTAGATAACATGAATTTCATTAAATGAGAGAAATACTCACTTAATAACAACGATGGTTAAGCAATAAATACATTATTCATCAGGCAGAACGAACCTCAGATTAAATCGAACCTAGGGGATTTTTTGCTCATAAAGTACAGTAACGCCATGTTTTATAAACACCTGATTAAGAACGCTCACAATCTAGCAGAAGGGACGTATTTACGTTGCCAAATTGCCCATGATAACTTTATCATTGTTAAAAAAAACGGCAATCTTTTGGCCTATAAGAATATCTGTCCTCATCAAAACCGTCCATTAGATGATAATTCAGGACGAATATTAGATGAAGGGAATGACTACTTAAGATGTCAGCACCATGGTGCTCTTTTTACGCTTGATACTGGTCAATGTATTGCGGGCCCTTGCCAAGGACAAAACTTAAAACAAGTAACGCTTATTACCGAAGAAGAAAATGTATATTTAATCACCATAAATCATCATTAACCGACCTAACTTTAGCATTATAGTCAGCGTTAATAGCAGAACCTTGACTGCGTTATGCCACAACCCATTAAGAAGAAGCTCCTGTATTACTCTATACCTATCTTAACTTTGAGATTCAATTATTATGTTAACCGTGCTACAGAAGTACTTTACCTCCGTCATACTTTCACTTATTACCAACATTGCTCTTGGCGTTACGTTACTTTTTTCAGCCTCTAGTTTCGCTGAACCACTGCGCATTGCGGTAGCCTCTAACTTCACGTCTCCAATACAAAAGCTCGCCCCACTTTTTGAACAAGAAACCGGGGTAAAAGTGGCGCTATCATTTGGTTCATCCGGCAAGTTTTTTGCTCAAATTCAGCATGGCGCCCCTTTCGATATTTTTCTGTCAGCCGATCAAGCTAAGCCCAACAAACTCATTAAAAAAGGCTTAGCGCTCAAAGAAAATCAAATCATCTACGCCAAAGGCGTTCTTGCTCTTTGGTCTGCGACCTCTAAATCAATGAATCCTATAGAAAAAGCACTAAGCAGTGCGCGTAAGATCGCCATTGCCAACCCAAAGCTCGCACCTTATGGTAAAGCCGCAGAAGAAACATTAAAGTCACTAACACTATGGTCATCAGTACAAAGCAAATTAGTTCAAGGCGAGAATATTGGGCAAACGTATCAATTTACCTACACCAAAAATGCTGATATCGGATTTGTCGCCTTATCTCAAGTACTGTCTGGCGATATAAAAGGCCATTTTTGGAAGGTTCCAAGCGTTTATCACAGCGATATCAAACAATCTGCAGTAATCTTGAAAAGATCCTCTCAACAGAAAGAGGCAGCATCGTTCTTAGCGTTTTTGATGCGTTCTGATATACAGAAAAAAATCGAAAAATTTGGCTATCAAACATCAACGCAATAAAGGTCGTTTAAATGTTATTAAGCCCTGGAGACATTGAAGCAATTTGGCTAACACTCAAATTGTCTGTCTTAGTAACTTGTTTATTACTTCTTGTTAGTACACCTATTGCTTGGTGGCTAGCAAGAACAAGCTCATGGTTAAAGGCCCCTATAAACGCCATAGTCGCCATGCCATTGATCTTACCTCCTACGGTATTAGGGTTTTATTTACTTATTTTTTTAGGGCCTGATGGCGCATTAGGATCATTTCTAAATACCCTAGGTATTTCTCCTTTACCTTTTAGCTTTAAAGGACTCATCATTGCCTCAATGATTTACTCTCTCCCTTTTGTCATTCAACCCATCCAGAATGCTTTTGCGGCTATGGGCAATAGGCCATTAGAAGTTGCCGCTACATTACGCTCTTCGCCATGGGACCGATTTATTCACGTGGCCTTACCATTGGCTAAACCTGGGTATCTTAGTGCAGCAGTACTGGGCTTCGCACATACGGTTGGTGAGTTTGGTGTTGTACTTATGATTGGTGGAAATATCCAAGGTGAAACACGAGTGCTGTCGGTACAAATATACGATCATGTAGAAGCATTAGAGTACGACCAAGCACATTTTCTATCGCTTATTATGGTGATCTTTGCTTTCTGTGTTTTAGCTTTGCTCTACTCTCTACAGAAACGTGGCAAGAGTAATGTAAATCTAGGTACCTATTAAAATGACAGGGCTAAAAATACAATTAACGAAGAAAAACGCCACTAACTTTGTCTTAGACATAGAGTTGCATTTACCCAGCCAAGGTGTAACTGCACTTTTTGGGCGCTCTGGATCAGGAAAGACCACATTATTACGCTGCATTGCGGGTCTGGAAAAAAGTGAGATCGGGGAAGTCAGCCTCAATGGAGAATTATGGCAAAATTCGAAACATTGGCTTGCGCCACATAAGCGATCCGTTGGCTACGTTTTTCAAGAAGCGAGCTTATTTCCACACTTAAGTGCCAAAGAAAATCTAGAGTTTGCGATTAAGAGAGCAAGTGTCACACCCGCTATCATTGATTATCAAGAAGTGATCGCCTTAATGGGCATTGAACCTTTATTAACAAAGTCGCCAAGTCAATTATCCGGTGGCGAAAGACAACGCATTGCCATTGCAAGAGCACTGTTAATTCAACCCAAAGTATTGCTAATGGATGAACCTCTATCTGCGCTTGATGAGATGTTAAAACAAGATATATTGCCTTATTTAGAAGCTTTATGTAAACGAGTAAAAATTCCAATCGTGTATGTCAGTCACTCTATTGATGAAGTTATTCGTCTCGCTGATTACCTTGTCGTTCTTGATAACGGCAAAGTAATCGATCAAGGCGTCACACAAGCTGTACTTGGTAAATTACCTGCGAATCCAATTCATTTCCAGGAAGCCAGTGTATTAATATCAGGGATAATTACTGAGCAAGACGATACTTGGGGACTCTCTACATTACAGTTTGCGAATCATTCTATGAGAGTAAAAAGAAATAATGAAAAAATAGGCGATACCATCAAATTAAGAGTTCAATCTAAAGACGTTAGCATCTCATTGTCTTGTGAAGATAGCTCCAGTATCTTAAACCGTCTCTGTGTTGTGATAGATGACCTAATCACAGATAGTAAAGATCCAAGTATGGTAATCGTAAGAATGTTAGCTGGAAGCACCCCCATTTTGGCTAATATAACAGCACTATCCGCTGATAGATTAAATCTAAGAAAAGGCCTAAACGTTATCGCACAAATAAAATCTGCCTCTGTATTACGTTAATTCTGAGATTCTATTATTGACTATCATTTTCATATTATAAGTATAATAGTCAGATTAAAGTTGAATATATCAACTAGTATTATGAGCAGTCATTATATTTAAAAAACTAATTAATTGATTCAACTAAAAATAAACAGAGAAAAATCAGTAGACATGTCTCTCCGCTATTAAATCGTTATTTTTTCATTATATTTCCACATAACTACAGGTTTTTTATATTAAAAAAATACACAATATATCTCATCAGATGCATAAATCACCTTTTTTTTATAAAAATTAGTTATAAATATCAACTAGATAGATAAAGAAAAAAACCTCAACATAAACACAATTACTTTTTATAAAACATATTATGAAAAAAACAGTGTCAATAATAATGTCGTATACAAAAAAACACTGCATTTATTGCGACTATATAGAATATTTTTGATATACCTATTATTAGTAGGGATAAAAACAGATAATATATCGACTGTATCAATAGGGATAGCCAAATTGATTAATATCAAAGAATGAGACTATGGCCAATTACGAATCCGATTTACACCTCACTGTCAGTACTTTAAGTAATGCTTTAAGAGCATCAATAAAAGAGACGATGCGCACTCAAAAAATACTTTCGTCTCCACTATATTTTATAATTCTTAAAGGAATTTATGAAAATGAGCACTGTACAGCTCAAGATTTGACTGAAGTCACCTTTAAAGACAAAGGTCAAATAGCGCGTTTAGTAAAAGAACTTATCTTTAATGAGATCATTGCCAAAGAAGTAAATCCTTCAGATAAGCGCAGCCAATTTCTATGCTTAACAGAGACAGGACTTCAGTATTACCTACAACTAAAAGCCGTCGATGATGTTGCAATAAATATTATGCGATCAGGTATTAGCGATAAGGAGCTGGACACTTTTATAAAACTTGGTAAAAAAATGTCCCATAACTTGTCTTCTATAAACACAAAATAAAACATGTCATACCTCTTGTGAGAGTTGATATAAAAACTCTCGCATTCTTCTCTCTCAATACTCCCTCTTTGACAGCAGTCTTCGTGTTTAACGTCGAAGTAATATTAAATAATTTATTAAAAAAATGATCTATGGTGAATTCAGTGTCATTGGGTAAACGCTGCTCACAAAAAGGGTCCTCTAAAGAATATAAACGCCGCCCTAATGCACCACTGACCTGCATACAACGAGCAATACCAATGGCTCCTAAAGCATCAAGACGATCTGCGTCTTGAACTATTTTTGCCTCTAACGTTTCCGGCAAAATATTAGCACTAAAACTATGGGCGCAAATAGCATGATGAATACCCTCATAGTATTGTGCTGGATAACTGATATTAGATAAAAATCTAACTGCTTTATCCGCTGAAATCAATGACGCCTTAGCCCTGTCTGGATGATTTTTCGGTACAGAAAAACAATCATGTAACCAGGCAGCAGGAACCACCACGGCTAATATTGCCTGCTCTTCTCTTGCCAGTTGTTTCGCAGTCTTAACTACTCTTTCAATATGCTGAATATCGTGAGCGATATCAATAATATCTTCTTGCTCAATAAAGAAACGACATTGTTTATCGCACTCATCTAACCAATTACTCGTCATGCGATACTCTCTTTGAGACTTATTATTACATACCCTACAAGTATAAAAATGCCCTTGATTATGAATAAATTTGTAGTGGCCAAGTAAAACTAACTACAGTTTTATCGCGTTTTCAGAACAGCACTTCTGCGTCATTTTGTGACAACATTTTATGTTGCTGATGGACCCGATCGTACTATGTAATACGTTACTGAATACTTTGGCTTATAAAAAAGTCAGTAACCTAATTCCGGCATTACCCCAACAATGAAATACTTGCTATCATTGGCCCATTAGGTTCCAATAAACCAACACTAATCGGCCATTTTCTAGCTTAATGCTGGCAAAAAAACTGCCCTAGAATATATTAATTGCTAGAGATGGTATGCGCCTAACCAAAACAATATTCAAACCAATGCTCTTTTTAATCGAGAACGAAAAATTAGTGCACTAAGCACAACCAATAACATCAACAAAAACTCTGCACAGAGCGCTACCACAATGGCACTACGATTACTGTTAGTAACACTAAGTACTTGATAAGCAATAGAACCAAGTAAAGCCGACCCAAGACCAAATGCAGCCTGCTGTACCGTTGTTAAAATAGCGCTACCCGCACCCGCATCTTTAGTAGTCACCTCTGAAAGGCCAATACGAAAAAAACTACCCACAATAAAAGACTGACCAATGCCCATTAATATCGTCCCTGGCACCAAAGACAAGATCGAAATATCAGGCCAATAATGATAAAAGGTCCAAATTAACACTAATATCCCTGGCATTTGTATACCACAACCTAAAAATAAAGTATTCAAATTACCAATACGCTCTGCGACTTTAGCGCTATTTAATGAGCCAAAAAAGTAACTCATCCCCAATACAATAAAAGCATTGCCTGACTCTAACGGCGAAAGCCCTAACCCTGCTTGAAGAGTCAGCGCTACCGAAAACATAAAACCACTCCAACAGGCAAAAAAGAGTATGGCCAAAATTAGACCAAATTGAATAGAAGGTAATATTAATAGATGAGGCGGAAGCAAAGGTACCTGCCCTGCTCGTTCTTTTACTTGTTCAACCTTCCATAATAAAAACAATAAGGGGATCACACATAACAAGGTCACAATAAAAGGCCACGACCATGAATACTCAGGCCCTAACGCAACAGGGATTAACAAACACAATAATGCCAGCGCCAATAAACAAGTCCCTGACCAATCAACGCCTACAGGATAGTCTGATTGAGTTTCAGGCACACAAAAGTGTGTACCTATAAGCACTCCGATACAAATAGGTATATTAATTAGAAAAACACTGCGCCACCCTAAACCAGCCACATCTGCAGACACTAACCAGCCTCCTAACACTTGCCCTAAGACAAATTCTAAACCGCCAATCGCACCATAAAAACCAATAGCAAAAGAATGCCTAGCCCCAGACAAAGATACATGTATAGTCGCTAATATTTGCGGCACAATAAGTGCTGCACCAATACCTTGTAAGGCACGAGCAAACAACAAAGACTCGATCGTCATCGACAGGCCACAGCCTAAAGATGCCAAACCAAACACACTGACACCAACAAGAAACAAACGGCGACGCCCATAGTTATCACCTAATCGACCTCCCATCGCCAAACAAATAGCAAAACCAACCCCATAAACTGCGACCATCAGCTCAAGTTCAATATGAGTAGCATGCAATGACTCAGCAATAGAACCTAATGCTACATTAACAATCGAAAAATCAATCAGTGGTAACAGCTGACCTGCCATTAACATAGTGAGCCCTGCTGCACTCAACGAGACAGTTGTCTTATTCATAATTACCTTTGAATTAAATTAATGTCATGACGAGAGGCTTAATCAATCGGTTCTAGTTAGTTGTTACTCGGTTTGAGAATTCGCCACTCAAAAGAGGCGACATACTCACTTAAAATACAAACAACATCAATGCAGAAGAACCAATAAAACCATTATTATTTAGTGAAAATGATAGGTCGTTTTAACAGCAGCTTTACATTTAAATTCAACGTACCTGAATAAATCACTAAATTCATAAATAACAATTATTATTTATGGAATATGACGCTATTAGATGTCTCTAGCGTCATACCTAGTAACAAGCACTAAATAATAAAAGCACACTTAACTTGGTACTATGTTAAAACCCACCTTTTCAGCATGTCACATGCGCTAATTCACGTCTAAAAACGCTTGTTTATCTGCTCAAAAAACAAGCATTGAAGTTAACTATCGATTTAACTAGTTATTAAATTAACTTAAATATATTGCATGAATTTAAATTATATATTAGTCTCTTATTAATTGTATATACATGTACGAACAATTTTACATGTATGTTAATTCTTATTCTAAATTAATTACTCCTCTCTATAGCTATTACGGAAATAATTATTAAACGCCTAAATTCAGATAATAAGCGCGACTCTGTTAGGTATAGGTCAAGTACGTTATAAACAAATTAGACTCTTTTTATGTATAAAGTTAAAACCACAGCGAGTAAGAGATAACGATCGGCTGGGTCACAGCATAATGAAATATTTTTAACACTATAAACACGAGAGGTATGTTATGAGTAATATGAGCTTTAAAGAACTAATCTTAGAAGGTATCCCTCAGGTACTGCCTCCAAAAAAAGGCAGAAATACAGAGTTAAGTCATGCTCCAAATAGAAAAGATATTCTTAATAAAAATGAAAAAATATTAGCCATAAAAAATGCGCTAAGATATTTCGATATTGAACATCACGCCGTTTTAGCACAAGAGTTTTATGAAGAGTTACAAGCTTATGGCAGAATTTATATGTATCGTTTTATGCCGAGCTATGACATAACGGCGAGATCAATTAATGACTTTCCGCATCAGTCCAAACAAGCTGCTGCGATTATGTTAATGCTGAGTAATAATCTAGATAAAGACATTGCCCAACACCCAGAAGAATTAATTACTTATGGCGGAAATGGCTCAGTATTTTCAAACTGGGCGCAATATCGTCTGACTATGAAATATTTAGCACAAATGACTGATGAGCAAACCTTAGTACTGTATTCAGGCCATCCTATGGGCCTATATCCCTCACACAAAGACGCACCTAGAGTAGTAGTAACTAACGGCATGATGATACCTAATTATTCTAAGCCTGATGATTGGGAAAAATTTAGTGCTTTAGGTGTGAGCCAGTACGGACAAATGACCGCAGGATCGTTTATGTACATTGGTCCACAGGGAATAGTTCATGGCACGACTATTACAGTATTAAATGCCTCTAGAATGCAAAAAAATCGTGACCAATCTAAGCTTCCTATATTTGTCACATCTGGATTAGGTGGTATGAGTGGCGCTCAACCTAAAGCAGCCGTTATTGCTAAAACCATTGGTGTAATAGCCGAAATAAATCCCAAAGCCGCCTATAAGCGACACCAACAAGGTTGGGTTGACGAAGTATTTGAAGATCTAGACGAAATCATTGACCGACTCAAGTCAGCTGTCGTGGAAAAAATACCAGTATCACTCGCTTATATTGGTAATATTGTAGATCTATGGGAACGCCTTATCATTGAAGATATTACTATTGACTTAGGTTCTGACCAAACATCCTTACATAACCCTTGGGCGGGTGGCTATTACCCTGTTGGCCTAAGTTTTGATGAATCTAACGATATGATGGCAAACGATCCGCAAGCGTTCAAAAAGGAGGTTGAGAGCGCCTTAATAAAACATGTTGCTGCCATTAATAAAATGACTGATAAAGGCATGTATTTCTTTGACTACGGTAACGCATTCTTATTAGAAGCAAGTAGAGCTGGCGCTGATATCATGAAGGATGCGGAGACCTTCAAGTACCCTTCATATGTACAAGACATCATGGGCCCTATGTGCTTTGATTACGGCTTTGGTCCATTTAGATGGGTATGTTCTTCATCTGACCCTAAAGACCTAGATACAACTGATAAGATAGCCGCTCAAATTCTACAGACTATGCTTGATGAAGCCCCTGATGAAATCAAACAGCAAATTGAAGACAACCTACTTTGGATTAAAGAAGCTAAAGAAAACAAAATGGTGGTTGGCTCACAAGCAAGAATCTTATACGCCGACTCTGAAGGCCGTATGAAGATAGCTGAAGCCTTTAATAACGCAGTGCAAGATGGCACAATTTCTGCCCCCGTCATTTTAGGCCGAGACCACCACGATGTATCTGGTACAGACTCACCATATCGCGAAACCTCAAACATATACGATGGCTCTAAATATACAGCTGATATGGCTATCCACAATGTGATAGGCGATTCTTTTAGGGGCGCAACGTGGGTGAGCATCCATAACGGCGGTGGCGTTGGTTGGGGCGAAGTTATTAACGGCGGTTTTGGTATGGTGTTAGATGGTTCTGATGACTGTGATAGACGATTAAAATCCATGTTACATTGGGATGTAAATAACGGTATATCAAGAAGAAACTGGGCGAGAAATGATGGTGCTATTTTCGCTATAAAACGCGCAATGCAAATAGAGCCTAATTTAAAGGTAACGATTCCTACTATCGCAGATGACTCTCTAATTGATCAAATAATCAACCTAAATTCAGATAAAGTGTCAGCAGATGAACGAAGCTAAAAGATAGCAAATTACTGTTCTTTTAGGGTTGGAAGTATCACTGAAAACAATAGCACCAGCACTGAATTGTTATAGAGCCACAATTTACCGTGAATTAATACGAAACATAGCGGGTAAAGGATAAGGTAACCTGCCATTACCCGCTTTCGCGATTTTAATCGCCATGGCCTAATTTCTAGATTTAGGTAAATTATAGACTATAGGACTTACCAGAATCATTAGACCATTACATATTTAGTTTTTAGACTATAACAAGTCCAATGTCAGGATTAATCGTCGTTCATTTAACATTAACTCTGGAGAACGGTGTACTAATCCCATGTTTTCATTTCCTTCCCAACCACTACCTTTTAGTAATGCGACATCACCAGCGTGCATCTGTTTTATAGCGCGATAACTACTGAATACACTTGATAAGTCACCAGCTACTTCAATACTATCTCGACCTAATTTGCTACGGTTTATATCATCATTTTCCAACCATTGTGTTGCAACACCAGTATAAGTTGTCACAAGACGACACGGTATTTGGTCTACATGAAATTTAGGGCACATAGCACTATCTAACGTCTTCAGACGTAAACCTACTTCTGCTGCATCAAATAAACAACAAAAAATATCAACCATCAAAGCAACATCTTCACTTAAGGCGTCTGCACAAGCAAACCCTGTCAATTTACCTCGAATATACGCAGCAGTATTATCAGGAGTTACACGTTGCACTAAAGCTAATGTTTTTTTAGATTGAAGCATGTCATTAATAGCATCCGCCATTTCAGTGGGCAGTCGTCGTTGCCATATAGAAATATTGTACTGTGATTGATAAATGTCCGTAAAAATACCTGGCTGACTACCTATAGACTGTGAACAATTAAAATCAACCGTATTCATTGATGTAGCCAAATTAGCACTCATAGACCCTCTTCTCCGGTGGTAAATATATTATTTTTCACTGCAATTTTTATTACGATATAACATAACATATTTTAGGTCTATTCTTTAATTCCAGATAGATAAAACCTTCCTTTTAGAATTTAAAAAAACAGTGACTCGACAGTATCTAGGGCAAGCTTACATAACAAAATCATATATTCTATAAAGGAATAATCATATTACAAACAGCCCAACATTCGCTACTAACATAATAGGAAATAGGATGACAACTCTAGAGCGCTGGATACCTGCGATACAATGGCTAAAAGTCTACAATCGAAAGGATTCAGCTCAGATGTGATTGCCGGATTAGTCGTAAGTATCATGATGATTCCACAAGGTCTGGCGTATGCCCTATTAGCAGGGTTACCACCAGAAATTGGATTATATGCCAGTGTTTTGCCTATTATCGCTTATGCATTGCTAGGATCTAGCCGAGCATTATCTGTTGGACCCGCAGCGTTATTGGCGATAATGACAGCATCTTTTACAAGTCAATTCGCAACAGCGGGGACGCCAGAATACAACGGCATTGCTATTCTATTAGCCTTCATTTCTGGCATCTTTTTAATATTGCTCGGCGTCTTACGTCTTGGCTTCTTAGCAAATTTATTAAGCCATCTTGTCATTTCAGGGTTTGTCACTGGCTCTGTACTTATTATCGCAATGAGCCAGGTAAAGCATTTTTTTGGGTTCCCGCATCAGGTAATTCCCTATCTGAAATTTGTATCAGCCTTTATCAACACATAGATCATGTTAATTGGTATAGCCTCGCTGTTGGCCTTATCTCACTCTTCAGTCTTTTCTGGTTAAAGAAATACTTTAAAAATACGCTGGTTAAAATCGGAATAACACCCTACGCGGCAAGCTTGTTTTCTAAAGCGGGCCCTGTTTTTGTAATCATACTATCGACTGCGTCAGTCGTTATTTTCTCTTTGGTTAATAAAGGCGTACTGGTTGTTGGCGATGTACCCAGTGGCTTACCAAGTTTGGCCTTACCTGAATGGTCATTTAGCTTAATAAAAGATCTTTTACCTGCGGCTATTATCTTAAGCCTTGTAGGATTTATTGAATCTGTTTCTATTGGCCAAGCCTTTGCCACAAGAGAAAGGCAAAAAATTAATACCGATAATGAGTTAATCGGATTAGGCAGCGCTAACTTATTGTCTAGTTTGAGTGGCGGTTTTGCGGTCACAGGCAGTTTTTCACGCTCTGCTGTAAACTTTCAAGCAGGTGCAAAAACCCAATTAGCTGGTGTTTTATCTGCCGCTTTAGTGTTGGTTAGCTTATACTTTTTAACCGATCTTTTTTACTTTATGCCCATGCCGTATTAGCAGCAACTATTATCATGGCAGTCATTTCTTTAATTGATGTTAAGACGATTTTCTCAGTATGGCGCTATTCTATAAAAGAAGGTGTATCCATGATCGTCACTATCATTACCGTGCTTATTTTCGGGGTTGAAACAAGCATTATTGTTGGCGTTAGTATTTCTATTTTACTTTTCCTATGGCACACCAGTCGCCCTCATATCGCCATTGTTGGTCAGATTCCAGGTACTGAGCACTACCGTAATATTGAACGTCATAATGTGGAAGTATTACCTGAAATATTAACATTGAGAATTGATGAAAACCTCTTCTTTGGGAACTGTAGAATGCTGGAAGAAAAAGTTTCCTCGTTAGTTTCAGAACGCAAACAAGTGAAACATGTCGTATTAATGTTTACTGCGGTAAACATGATGGATATGAGCGCCCTAGAAAGCCTAGAAACCATTGCGGAAAGCCTAAAATCAATTGGTATTAAATTACATTTCTCTGAGGTAAAAGGCCCCGTAATGGACAATCTTAAACGTTCTGGTATTTTTGATGATCTCACCGGAGAAGTATTTCTTAGCCAACATAAAGCAATGCAGACACTTAAGCTTGCTTCTGCTACTCAATCTTAATACAAGTAGACGGTAAATAGCGAACCTCATGAGTTCGCCATCTACCGTCTATCGAGAGCTAAGAAAAGAACAAAGACGCTAGCAGCAGATGTGTATTTTGCACACCTTTATTTATCATAGAATAGAGAGTTAAGCCTAAAGCCAATATGTCGTATATGAGCAGCCTGACATCGTATTTCATAAGTTAAGTCAGGCTGCATAGGAGAGTGTCGCGCTTATGAATTGACTGCGCGATTTATCGCTACATTAACAGCAAATTTTAAAACGCGTAACCAACAGCTAACATCACAGATACAGGATTAATTTCGGTGTGATAACTACCAGACGAAGTAGTATGAACAGTGGTATCAATGTCCATATACCAGATAGACGCATTGGCAAACCAGTTACCAGCAAAATTCACATCTACACCCGCTTGCGCCGTCCAACCTAAAGAATTATCAAGGCTAACATCTTGTCCTGATAATTGCCCTTTAGCCTGCTCATCAAAGAACAATGTATAGTTTAAACCACCGCCAACATAAGGACGTACCACACTATCAGGTTCGGCAAAATAATACTGAATCATCAAAGAAGGTGGTAACTGAGACACTTCCGCTATTTTACCTAAACCATTAGTAGAAACGTCATGGGTAAAAGGGGTTGCCAACAACAATTCGAAACCAATATGATCCGTCGCCATCATGCTTAATGTACCAGCAAATTGAACGGAATCACTGATATTCAGTTCTCCTGTACCTGCAACATCATCACTGCTTTCATTAGGCATAACAACAGCGGCACCAGCACGGATAAAAAAGTCCCCTGCCTCATGAGCAAGAGCAACAGATGAACAAAGAGTAGAAACAAGTACAACAGGGAGAAGCGCTTTCATTATCAGGTTCCTTTTATTAACCAAGCAAGAATGACGAGCAAGGTAACAAGTCTGATAAAGTAAAATATTAACCTAGGGAACCTCTGAAAAAAGACGAACTTATGGCATGATTCTCTTTATTTCTTTC
>JBQEFB010000010.1:0-105648 GCA_052107635.1 Marinomonas sp.
AAAGAATTACAAAAAGTGGCTTAGAAGACCTACAGGATTACTTGACCATTACAATATAAGCACATTGTTGCTAACTCTTATCTGATGAAAAATGAGTTGATGGAGCGATTTGCTGTACCTGAAGAGGATATTTCTGTTATCTATCCTGCGATTGATGAAAGTCAGTTTAAGTGTTTGCCTGAGGCTTCTAGGGTAAAAATCCGCACAGAATTAGGGGTAAAAGAAGACGAATATTTAGTTGGGTTAGTGACTTCTGGTAACTTTAAGAAACGTGGTGTGGATCGTTTTTTTGAGGCAATTAACCTACTGCCAAAAGAGATCGCAGAAAAAACGCATTTTGTGTTTGTTGGCAAAGACAAGCTAACCCCAGAGTTCCAGACCATACTTGATAATTCTCCTTATAAACATCGAATCCGCACCCTTCCTATCATTGACAATGTAGAAGAGTATTTTAACGCACTGGATATTTTTGTACTGCCGGCGCGAATTGAAGAGTTCGGTCGTGTGGTTGCTGAAGCTATGGCATGTGGTGCGCCAGTCATTACAACTAAATGGGTTGGGGCAAGCGAAATCATTCGTAATGAAGCCGCTGAGTTTGTTTATGAAGGCTCGGACAACCAAGAGCTAGCCGAGCTAATGACAAGACTATTAACGGATTCAGCATTATGGAAACGTGTTTCTTTAGCTAACCAAGAGTCAGCTAAAGAAGTGTATGAGTCCGCCTTAAGAGAGCAGTTTGGTGCGGTTTTTCACCGTTTTATAGGTTAATTGTACCCTGTTTGGTGTTGTTTTTTGACGGCATCAAGTACTTCTCGATAAGCTTGCTGTTCATATTGCCCAAATCCAGACAGTTGGCGGGCTTTTATTTTGGTGAAAATTGGCTGGGTGAGTCCAGTCAAAAATCGTGTTATTAGTGTATCGGTGACGATTGTATGAGGGCTTTTATTTTGTAGGTGAGAGACAAACTCACGAACATAAACAGGCAGCTCTTGTTGCCAGTGATTGTGTGTTGAGGTTAGGGGGATAAAAGCAAGTACCTTGCCTTTACAAACCGAGCAATGCCCACAGTGCTCAGGAGCATTTTTGTCACCAAAGTATTTAGCGAGATTATAGTTAAGACACCGATCAAGTTGGAAAAACCGAATCATGGTTGCAATTCGTTCTATTTCAGCAGTCTCTTTTTCGTCAACATATTGGCTTAGTTGGTTGAGTAGTGTTTCTTGATGAAAAGTTTGGGAGTTCACTTGATAAACTTCAGTGAGCCCTTTGCTTTCAAGAGTGACAGCATTTTGGTCCGCAAGATATTCCAGTACTTGTAAAGCTTCACCTCTAGATACGCCCGCTTGTTGATACATTTTATCAAAGTCGGGTGTACCCCAAATTTTCTTATATTGAACCCCGTTCAATATCGCATCATAGGTCATTTGCATGTCGTGAGGAACGTGGGCTTTAAAAGTATAACGGTCTGTTTCCCACTTTAGGCGAACATCGGCGTAATAACTGTACTTAGGGAGAATAGTCTTAAGTATTTCTAATTGAACAAGCAATGTTTTTAACGGTAAAGTGCGAATGTTTGTATTATTTGATAGACCATACAACTGTGTTTCCCATTCGTCTGTCTGCGATTTTTCGTCATACGTTGTCTGTTCTTTAATATTTGTTAGTAAGTTATTAATGTCGTGACGTTGTGGAGTGTCGCCGTAGACAAAGTTTTCTAAGGTATGTAATCCATCTAAGCTGGCGAGCATCACGCATCGACTGGGTAAATTATCGCGGCCAGCACGGCCGATTTCTTGACTGTAGTTCTCGATGGATTTTGGTAGATCGTAATGCACGACTAGACGAATGTCTGCTTTGTCTATCCCCATTCCAAACGCGATGGTAGCGACGATAATTGGTGTTTTGCTGGACATGAAGTCGGCTTGGATTTTACGTCGTACTTCATCATTTAAGCCTGCGTGATAAGCCTGAGCATGAAAGCCTTCGGCAATAAGTATATTCGCTACTAGTTCGGCTGTTTTCTGCTGCGTGACGTAGACAATACTAGGTCCTGACGCCTCTTTAAGTACTTGTTTAAGCTCTGATATTTTATTATTACTTTGGACAGGAATCAGATCAATCTCTAAGTTGGCACGATAGAAACCAGTTTGAACGATATGTTCGGGATAAATAGTAAACTTCTGTGCCATATCCCGTTGCACGCGACGAGTTGCGGTTGCTGTCAGTAGTAACACTAATGGAATTTGTAATTCTTGTTGATAGTAGGGCAGTTTTAAATAATCTGGGCGAAAGTTGTGTCCCCATTCTGAAATGCAATGGGCTTCGTCAACTACCAACATGGAAATAGGGATCTGTTTAATAAAACGCCGAAAACGCTCATTTTTAAAACGTTCTACTGAAATCATCAGTATTTTAATCTGCCCGTTTTTTACGCCTTCCATCACGGCTCGGCTGTCTTCTTTGCTTTGACTTGAATCTAAACTAGCGGCGGGTATCCTTTTACTTTTTAAAAAGTCTAATTGGTCGTGCATCAGTGCAATTAAAGGAGAAATAACCAGTGTCAAATTCGGTAATTGAGTTGCTGTAAATTGATAACACAGAGATTTACCTGAACCGGTAGGGAATACTGCGAGTGATGAATGTCCTGCGAGTAACTGTACAATAGTTTGCCCTTGTCCTTGTCGAAACTTGCTAAAGCCGAATAAGGACTGTAATGACGTTTCTATGGTATTCATCGAGACATCTCTCCCCATTCTTGTTCACAGTTTTTTAACTCATTTATATGGTTGATCCAATATTCATGGCTGGCAAACCAAGGAAAGGCTTTGGTAAATGCTGGATCGTGCCAACGATTTTGTAACCATGCCGCGTAATTGATGATACGAGCGGTTTTAAACACATCAATCAACTCCAATTCACGCTTATCAAAAGGCAAGTAGGTTTCATAACCTTCGATTATTTCGCTGAGTTGCTGTTTAGGGTTTTCGGTTTGAGTAATGTGTAACCAAAGATCCTGAACCGCTACGCCATTTTGGCAATCATCAAAGTCGAGTAGATGAAACTGTCCATCATGCAACATAAGGTTACTACGATGACTGTCGCCATGAACAGGGCGTAATTGTGTCGGCCAGTATGTCTTGATTTGTGTTGAGCACATCTCATGTAGTCGAGTTATTTGTTGCTGATATTCTGCTTTTAGTGTTGCTGGTAAATATTCGCCTGATAAAATTTGTGTTGCTGCTTGTTCTATTTGTACTAACGGAGACATACTAATCCGATGTTGAAATGGTGTCTGCATCCCATGGTGTACTTGTCCAATTAGCTCACCGAGTTGGTATAGTTGATCTAGGTTATCTGCTTCTGGATGTCGGCCAGTTAATTTTGGAAATAGACTAAAGTGCATATTGTTATGATGGAAAAGAGTGTTTCCTTCATAAGCTAAAGGGGCAACCACAGGAATAGATTGTGCTTGTAGCGCGAGTAGCGTGTTATGTTCTTCGCGAATTTGCCTTTCATTCCAACGATTAGGTCGATAAAACTTAGCAATCACCGGATTACTGTCTTCAATCCCAACTTGGTAGACTCTATTCTCATAGCTATTGAGTGAATAAATACGTGAATCACTCCAGCGTCCAGTGGATTCAACTGCGTCTAGAATGACGTCAGGGACAAGGCTTGAAAATGAGTGTGTCGCAGACATAGTATGAACTCTAAAGGAATAAAAATAGTAGGCTCAGCCAGACATAAACTATTTGATTTGAACCAGTACAGTAAAGTGAGAAATAATTAATTATTATAGCAAAGTGTATAAAAAATATTGGTTTTGTTTAAGTCTCTTTGCCAGGCATATGACATAAAAAAGCCATCGCTTTGTTCTTAAGTCAAAGTGATGGCTTTACAGTTTTTATCTATTCGTTGTGATTTCTTACATCAATTCACAGCGGTAGTACTGAGCTATTACAAGGTAAAAGGACGATCACCATTCTCATCTTTAATTCGAGTAGGTAGCCCCATATCATTTAATAAGCCCAGGAAAGGCTTAGGATTAAGCTGTTCTACATTACGCATTTCTTTTGCGTCCCAAGTGCCGTTAGCAACTAGGATCGCAGCAGCAACCGGTGGTACGCCAGCGGTATAAGAAATACCTTGGCTGCCCACTTCGTTATATGCGTCTTTATGGTCCGCTACATTGTAGATAAAGACTTCTTTCTCTTTACCATCTTTAATGCCTTTAACCACATCTCCAATGCATGTTTTACCAGTGTAATTAGGCGCTAGAGAAGAAGGGTCAGGTAGTACCGCTTTAACCACTTTAAGAGGGATTACTTCTAATCCTTCTGCTGTTTTTACTGGTTGCTCAGACAGTAACCCTAAGCTTTTCAACACCGTGAAAACATTGATGTAATGCTCACCAAAGCCCATCCAAAAGCGTACGTTTGGTACGTCTAGGTTTTGGGAGATGGAATGTACTTCATCGTGACCTGTCATGTAAGCAGTTTGCTTACCCACTACTGGAAGGTCATCGGTTCGGCTGATTTCGAACATTTTGTTTTCTTGCCAAGCGCTTTTTTGCCAAGAGTAAACACGACCGGTGAATTCACGGAAGTTGATTTCAGGGTCAAAGTTGGTAGCAAAGTATTTACCGTGGCTGCCTGCATTGATGTCGATAATATCGATGTCGCTTACGCTATCGAAGTATTCATTGTATGCCAAAGCCGCAAATGCATTAACGACGCCTGGATCAAAACCTACACCAAGAATGGCAGTAATGCCTTTTTCTTTGCAAAGCTCACGGCGCTTCCATTCGTAGTTTGCGTACCAAGGTGGCGTTTCACAGATTTTTGCAGGGTCTTCATGGATCGCAGTGTCTAAGTAAGCCACACCGGTTTCGATGCACGCTTCAAGAACCGACATATTAATGAAAGCAGAACCGACATTAATAACGATTTCAGACTCTGTGTCGTTAATCAGTTTGATAGTGGCTGGTACATCAAGAGCATCAAGAGCAAATGCTTGAATGCGGCCCTCGACTTTCATGCTGCCTTTTTCTAAGACACTGGCTACAATATCGTCGCATTTCGCAACGCTACGGGAAGCAATTGCGATATTGCCCAGTGTGTCATTGTGTTGGGCGCATTTGTGGGCTACAACACGAGCCACGCCTCCGCCACCGATAATTAGAACATTTTTTTTCATAGTAACTCTCTCCAAAATAAAAAGTGTGAACCGTCTTAACTTGTGATCAAGAAAGGTTCTGCACAAAGTCGTTATAGTCGAATTCCCTCACGACCTCGATGCTGCCATCCAATTGGCGTATGGCAATAGACGGCATCTTAACACCGTTAAACCAGTTCTTTTTCACCATGGTGTAACCGGCCGCGTCTTGAAAAGATAAGCGATCGCCTACTTGTAATACTTTATCGAACTTGAATTCGCCAAAAATATCGCCAGCTAAGCAAGACTTGCCGCACACAATGTATTCATGATCGCCGTCGCATGGTGCCATTTTAGCGTTTTCGCGATAGATTAATAAGTCCAGCATGTGTGCTTCAATTGAGCTGTCTACTACGGCCAAGTTTTTACCGTTAAATAAGGTATCCAATACCGAGACTTCTAGGGTTGTGCTGTTAGTAATCGCCGCTTCACCAGGTTCAAGATAAACCTGTACTTGGTAGGTATCTGCGAAGGCTTTAAGGCGTTGGCAGAATTGATCCAGTGGATAATTCTCACCAGTAAAGTGAATACCGCCGCCTAGGCTGACCCATTTCATTTGTTTAATCAAATGGCCAAAGCGAGTTTCAATGTGAGTTAACATCTCATCAAAGCGTTCAAAACTGTCATTTTCGCAGTTATTATGGAACATAAAACCGGAGATTTTTTCAATCACAGTGGCGATTTTTTCTGGGTCCCATTCGCCTAAACGACTAAATGGACGCGCTGGGTCAGCGATAATAAAGTCAGAGGTACTGACTTGAGGGTTGACACGCAAGCCTCGAGTTTTGTCAGTACTGGCTTCTTTAAATCGTGTTAATTGCCCAATTGAGTTGAAGATGACTTTATCGCTGTTCGCGAGTACTTCTTCAATCTCATCGTCCGTATAGGCAACACTGTAGGCGTGAGTTTCGCCTTGGAACTTTTCTTTACCCAATTTTACTTCGTACAACGAAGAGGATGTCGTGCCATCCATATATTCTTGCATTAAGTCAAAGACAGACCAAGTAGCGAAGCATTTTAGTGCTAAAAGGGACTTTGCTCCGGACTGTTGGCGCACGTAAGCAATCTTTTCTAAATTCTTTAAAAGATTGGCTTTATCAATCAGGTAATAGGGTGTTTTGATCATGGCAACGGGTCCATTTTAGAAAAAAGCGTATTCTAGAGCAAATAAGGTGATATTTTCTAGCATGATGTTGCTATTTCTCTATTTCATTTTTAGATATAAATACCTTTATAAATCAAAATCGAGTTACTGTTCGGTTTCTAATAATATGCTTTTAATAAGACGTTAATTAAATCAAACAAATAAGACAAAATATCGTCATCTTAAAATTACTTCTTGAGAAATCAACTTGCTTCCCTACAATGCCGCTTTCATGTGTCACTTGATGTGGCTTTTTTGTGGGTTTTGTCGTTTTTTGGCAAATCCTATGTGCTTATGCTGTAAGTACATTATGTTATTGGGAAGATGTTGAGATGAATGCGGTAGTTGTTGGTGTAGCCTTAATGTTGATATTAAGTGTGGCGCGTTTAAATGTTGTGATTGCCTTGTGTGTTAGTGCTATCACCGCAGGTTTAGTGAGTGGTATGAACTTACTAGAAATCACACAAGTGTTTAAGCAAGGTTTAGGAGATGGTGCCGATATTGCCTTAAGCTACGTTATGTTAGGTGCATTTGCGGTGGCGCTTTCTCGCTCAGGTTTAACCGATTGGTTAGCGCATAAAATTATTAAAATGATTAGTCAGTCTCCTACCAAAAAGCATGTTGCTTTGATGAGAACGTTACTGTGTACGATCCTTTTGATGATGGCCATCATGAGTCAAAATTTGATTCCAGTGCATATTGCTTTTATACCTATTTTGGTACCACCACTTTTACATGTGATGACGTATTTGAAGCTAGACCGTCGTTTAGTCGCTAGTGTATTAACGTTCGGGTTAGTCACTCCTTATATGGTATTACCAATAGGTTTTGGTGGTGTATTTCTTCATAAATTGCTGGCGAAAAATTTAGCCGAAAATGGATTAGTCGTGGATCCGAAGGTAATTGCCCCAGCGATGTGGTTACCGGCGACAGGCATGGTTATCGGGTTACTTATTGCCGTTTTCATTAGCTACCGTAAGCCTCGTGAATATCTAGTGTCAGAAGAAGAGTTTGATGTTAAATCCTTAATCCTACCCAGTCTAAGTGCTATTTTAGTGTCTTTTATTGCGGTTGTGATGGCGTTAATAACACAGATTTATACTGACTCGATGATTTTTGGGGCATTAAGTGGATTAGCCGTTTATTTTGTCACGGGACAAATTAGCTGGAAGCAATCGCATACCGTCTTTTCTGGGGGGGTGGAGCTGATGGCAATGATAGGCTTTATTATGATCAGTGCCGCTGGTTTTGCTGCCGTTATCCGAGCAACTGGTGATGTAAATTCACTGGTTAATCTGTTAGGAGGCTGGTTAGGATCAAATCAAGCGGTGGCTTCTGCGAGCATGTTATTAGTAGGTTTGGTGGTTACCATGGGGATTGGATCATCATTCAGCACTATTCCTATTATTGCGACGATTTATACTCCGTTAGCAATACATTTAGGATTTAGCCCTATTGCTATTGTTGCTTTGATTGGTACTGCGGCGGCGCTAGGTGATGCAGGCTCTCCGGCTTCTGATTCTACCTTGGGGCCAACCTCAGGGCTTAATGCAGACGGCCAACACGATCATATCCGTGATAGTGTAATCCCAACCTTTTTACATTATAACTTACCGCTTTTGATCATGGGTTGGGTTGCCTCATTAGTGCTTTAAACAAGTGAATGATGCGTTTTGATCCTAAAGTGATACTTTGTTGTGTGATGTTTAAGTGGGTGACGTTGCATTTTTTAACATGGTTGTTTTCTTATAATGCTAGAATGCAATCTGATTTATTTCATGGTTAAGGAACTCTAGTTCTATGTTGAATTTAGTTGTCGGTTTAGTTGTTTTTTTTGGACTGCATTCAGTGCATATTTTTGCGCCTGAATGGCGTGATCGTAGTATGGCTAAAAATGGTGCATTGCGTTGGCGTTTGCGTTTTGGGCTAATCGCTCTTTTGTCTATTGCGTCAATCGCAATGGGTTATATGCAAACACATCAAGCCTCTATTTGGCTTTGGTATCCGCCAGTGTGGACTCATCAAATCTCCGCACTATTTATGCTGATTTCTTTTTACTTTGTCGCAGCTGCGGTGATACCTGGTACTAAGATAAAATCGATGGTTGGTCATCCATTTTTGATCGCCGTTAAAGTATGGGCATTTGCGCATTTACTTAGTAATGGTACTTTGGCAGATGTCATTTTGTTCGGAAGTTTCTTGATTTGGGCTATTGTGAATTTTGCTGTTGCACGTCGTCGTGATCGTGCAATAGGTGCCAAAAAACCAGAGTACTTAGGTGCTCACATGGATTTAGCCGCTTTTGTTGTCACTATGGTGTGTTGGTTCGCGATGGTGTTCTTCTTACATAAACTGTTAATCGGCGTATCTCCACTGATTTAATATATTGCGTTGAGTTCATTATTAATCCCCTTGCTAGCTTAAATTAGCAAGGGGATTTTTTATGGACAATACCAGCTTACATTTTAGTTTACGATCTGGGTAATGGAAGGCTGACAGCTTTTACTCGAATATGTTATCTTCCGCGCCTTTTTTATTGGTTGTCAAAATAGGCAGTGTTTTAACATGATTTGTGGATTTGATTACGGTACATCGAACTGTGCGATTGGTATTGAGCAAGATGGCAACGTCCGATTAGTGCCTCTTGAAGGCACGAATACTTTTTTACCTTCTACTCTTTATGCATTAGACCGAGATTTGATTTCGGAGTCCGTGGCGAGAAACCTTAGCAGTGTTAAGGAAAGAGAACTGTTTGTCGAACAACGTCGGCTTATTTTATCGCGAGCGCAGCGTGTGCGTCGTGAAGAAGATATTGCGGCTGATGAACAAACCCTATTTTTTGGTCGAGCGGCTTTTGCTGAATATTTTCAATGGCCAGAAGATGGTTATTTTGTAAAGTCTCCAAAGTCATTTTTAGGTGGCAGTGGGCTTCGTGCTCAGCATATTCATTTTTTTGAAGATGTGGTGACGGCAATGATGCAGAACATTAAGCAGCAAGCTGAGAAAAACTTGGGTAAAGAAATTACCCACACGGTAATTGGTCGCCCAGTGAACTTCCAAGGTATTGATTCTGAAGCGAGTAATCGCCAAGCTCTGGATATTCTAACCACGGCAGGTAAGCGTGCAGGGTTCAAAGAAATCGAGTTTCTTTATGAGCCGATTGCCGCAGGGTTGGATTTTGAAGCAAAAATGACGAAAAACCAGACGGTCTTGGTTGTTGATATCGGTGGTGGTACGACAGATTGTGCCATTGTGCAGATGGGGCCAGATTTTGTATCAAAAGAAGATCGAAGTGCCGATTTTCTAGGTCACACTGGCGAGCGAATTGGTGGTAATGATTTGGATATTCGCGTTGCTGGTAAACATCTTATGCCGTTGTTTGGTATGGACTCGAATTTGAAAACGGGTTTACCAATGCCGACTCAACTGTATTGGAACGCAGTGACTACTAACGATGTTACCGCATTAGCTACGTTCAACAGTTTGGAAACTAAGGTGCAAATTGAGCAGTTGCGTTTGGATGCCGCCGAACCAAAATTACTTGAGCGTTTTTTGCACCTGCGAGAAGAAAAGCATAACTATCATTTGGTGCGTAATGCAGAAGAGGCAAAAATAGGCCTATCTGATCAGCAAGAGCATCAAGTATTACTTGATTACATTGAAAAGGGGTTAAATTGTCCCATCTCCCGTGAACAATTTTCTCAGTCAATCCAGCCACCATTAGAAAAAATGCTGTCTTTAATGAGTGATGCCATTAAACAAGCTGGAGTGCAGCCAGATGTGATTTATATGACAGGAGGATCGGCAAAATCCCCCGTCATTAGAGATGCTATTCAACAGAGAATTGGTGATGTGCCAGTATTGGATGGCGATCATTTTGGTAGTGTGGCAGCAGGTTTGACGGTTTGGGCTCAGCGTATTTTTAAATAAATAGGCTCAAATAGCCGCAAACTAAGAACGTGGTGTAGAAGAGTAGAATCAAAAATGGGCTGATTATAATCAGCCCATTTTTTAGACCTTTACACTATTTATAATCGAAAGCGGCCAACCGTGGACTGCAACTTATCTAACACCTCAGAAAGTGTTTTGGTAGTAGACATCATCTTTTCTACACCTTCTGCGGTTTCATTAGAAACATCACGAATATTCGCAATACTTTCATTTACGCTTACTGCTACGGCAGATTGCTCAGTGATGGAGCTGGCGATGTTGATCGACATTGAGTTAATTAAACTGACAGATTCAGTTACTTTCATCAAACCTTTGCTTGCTTCCATTGCCTTGATAGCATTACTTTCAGCTTGTTCTTGACCTATTTTTACTTCTGAAGACGCTGTTTTTGAGAGTGCTTGCAGTTTCTCTATCATGCTTTCAATTTCAGCCGTTGCTGATTGTGTTCTGCCTGCAAGCGTTCTAACTTCATCGGCGACTACCGCAAAGCCTCGACCTTGCTCACCAGCACGGGCGGCTTCAATCGCGGCATTTAAAGCGAGTAAGTTAGTTTGATCAGCGATGCTTCTAATGACATCAAGAACAGAGCCAATATTTACGCCTTCCTCTTCAACATCATGCATTACCTTTGAGGCATCGCTGACAATATTAGCCAGATTTTGCATATCATCAGCCACTGTATTTACGACAGCAGTGCCTGTTTTAGTTTCCTCATCCGCTTTTTGGGTTTCTTCGGTTGTCTCTGTGACACTGCGTGATACTTCTTCTACGGCAATGACCATTTGGTTCATGGCGGTCGCGACCAAGTCTGTTTCCATTTGTTGTTTAGAAATGCCATTTGAAGCAATCGTGACCGTTTCTTGAACTTGTTTACTTGAGGTGGTTAATAGGTCCATAGAGTTGCGAATATCAGCCTGCATCGCTCTTAGGTGCTGAATGGTATTACGACCATGCTCAAATAATACGTCGATTTCATTTCTGCTATTCACAGAGTGACTATTACTGCGTTCAAAAAGGTGTATCGATAGATTACCGTTGCCTAACTCTTCTAGGTCTGTATTGGCTTTTTTTAAGGGCGCTAAAATACGTTGAGCAATTAAGGTGATTAAGATCACTAAGATAAAAGCGCAAATAATAGAAATAATAATAGATTCATTACGAACTGATTGTGCAACGACAGTAAATTCATTAACAGGACCGCCCGCTAACATCGCCCATCCCCACTTGTCGACATAATTAAAGGCAATAATTTGTGGCTGTTTTTTACCATTGACAATGCTATTCGCTAAAAATACGCCTTCTTTGTTGTTTTTGATAAAGTCTAAATGCTTATCGGCATCTTCAAGGTTTAGCGCATTAAAGAACTTACCTTTATTGGTAGAATCAATCATGATTTTACCGAAGTCATTACCTTCCTTAATGTTAATAACGGTTGCCTTGCCTGTTTTAGCAAAGGACAAACTGTTAATTTCATCTTCTAAATCTCTTAATCCGTCAGTGTAATCAAAACCTACATATAATAATCCCGTTACTTTCCCTTCTTTATTTTTAAAAGGGACGTATTTGGTCATATAGTGACGCCCAAAAAGAACCGCTGGACCTGAGTAAGATTTACCACTCATTAATTGCTTATAGGCTGGGTGGTTTTTACCTAACAAGGTCCCATAAGCTCGATCACCATTTTTCTTTTTAAGGGAAGTGCTAACGCGTAGAAAATCATCTCCGTAGCGAATAAATACCGTCGCAGTGCCGCCAGTCATACTAGTGAATTGATCTGGCTTAGCAAAGTTCAAATTTATTTTTTCGCCTGAATTGGTTGCCAAAGGACTGTTGTATTCACCAATTTTGACCGTATCTGTGTCACTGACATTGATGCCATTAGGAAATAAGGTAAAAAATATATCGGCTAAGCGGTCGGTACTGGTTATTAAGTTCTGATTATAAAAATTTAATAACATCTCGCTTTGTTTAGTGCTGTTTTGCAGTTCGTGTTTGATGTTTTGCATAAAACCGTCAAACGATTTGTTCGTCGCTAACCAGGTTAATGTACTAAAACAAATAATAGAGACTGTAAAAATAACAACAGCGAGTTGATGAGCAACAGGGCTGGATTTTATGCGTCGGATCATATCAGGATTATTCCTTGTCATACTTCGGTGTTTAGCAAGTTTTGATAATTGAAAGATAATGCACCATGAGTATGGCAATTATAGTTATATTTATCATCCGGTCATGTCATGAGTATTAGCATGAAAATATAACATCTTGTAATGAATTTATCTTATAAAAGATGTTAATTTTATTATCTTAGTTGCTTAAAAAGCATTAAAAACGTATTCTTCTGCTTTCTTGTAAAGGTGCCAGTTTTGCTGGTGAAACAGGGAAATAGGTGAGTTTCAACAAAGCCTATACTGCCCCCGCAACGGTAAGTAAATAAGTAACCTTTTACTGTATTTATAAGTCCGGAGACCGGCCTTTATTAATGAGATTTTTTATCCACCTATTATGATAAATAATAGATATTAAAAAATCGATAATTGGAATCATACGGGTGAGTATGAAACTATTTTTGGAGACACATAATGCATATTGAACCTGGCGTCGTAGATGGCGCAAAAATTGTTTTGAGTTACGCCACTGCATTTGCTGCATTGGGACTATCGGCAAAAGCATCGATTAGCGCAATCCGTGAAAACGGACTTATGACGCTTTTAGGAAGAAGTGTTATCACCAGCGCATTGGTGCTTTTCTTTTTCCAAGTGTTGCCTCATGAACCAGTAGGAGTATCTGAAGTACATCTTATTCTAGGTTCTACTTTATTTTTGATTTTTGGTCCTGCTGCTGCGTCAATTGGCTTATTTATGGGGCTACTTATTCAAGGTGTTTTCTTTGCACCGTTTGATTTACCACAATACGGTATGAACGTAACGACGTTGCTTGTGCCTCTGTTTGCTATGTCTGTTGTTTCACGTCGAGTTATTTCTGAACGAACTGCTTATGTTGATATTCGCTATACACAAGCGTTGAAGTTATCTCTGACTTACCAAGGCGGAATCGTCTTATGGGTAGCGTTTTGGGCTTTCTATGGGCAAGGTTTTGCAGCGTCGAATATTGCATCTGTTGCGAGCTTTGGTATTGCCTATCTGAGTATTGTATTGGTTGAGCCTGTTCTTGATTTAGTTATCTTAGCGGGTGCTAAAGGATTAAAACGTTTTCAGCATTCTTCTTTAGTTGAACGTCGCCTTTTTAACTAAATAGATAAATCATTAGTCGCTATTGTTTAACGGCTCTAGTGATTAGCGAACGATAAAAACGTCTAATGTTTCTATGAGCATTAGGCGTTTTTTATGTAATAAGGCAAAAACTACTGCGTTAGTTTCAGCACTAGTATCAACGGTTAATCATGACTTATCAGAGATGAGTGCCTTGTTCACATACGAAATCTAAAAATGCTTGATTTGCATGGGATAAGTACGCACCTTTGCGCCAAGCAATGCTTAAGTCGAGCCAAATAGGTGGGTTAAAAGGACGAGTGATTAACCCATCATCACTTTCAATGACCATACTGAGTAATGTAGATACGCCAAAACCTTGCTGAGTAATAGACTTAATAAGAGGGATTAAGTTGGTTTCAAAGCCTATTTTAGGTGTCTTGTTATTTTCCTTTGCTAGCCTATCGATGATACGACGATGAAAATACCCTTCTTTAAACATGACCAGCTCTTCGTCAAAAAAGGTGTCAGGTGTAATACTTTCTAGTTGGCTAAAAGGGTGATCTTTAGCGATGGTGACACGCATTTCTTCTTTGATTAAATGGTGTGTTTCTAAGTTGTTTGGTAAGGTTTCAGCGACGATAACGCTTAAATCTAATTCACCTTGTTCTAACATTCTTTGTAGTTGCCAGGTGCCACCTTCAATCACTTTTAAGTTTAGAGTTGGGTGGCGATGCCGAAACGCCATTAAAATAGGTGGGAAATAATAAGACCCTAGCATGCTGGGAATCCCCACACGAACCTCTCCTTGGCGTAAACCTTTTAACTCATTCATTTCTAATATTGCATCATCGGTGGCTTGGATGATTTTTTTTGCGTGTAAAAAAAGGCGTTCACCTTCATCGGTTAAGCTGATTTTACGATCTGCGCGATGAATTAAAGTCAGTCCGAGTTCAGTTTCTAGTTTTTTAATCGCCATACTGACAGCTGGCTGAGCCACTTTTAGCTGTTCTGCTGCCTTGGTGAAGCTGGCGCTGTTAGCGATTGCAAGAAAATAACGCAGTGGTTTAAGATCCATCAATATATTTGATCCATAAGATAATAAAGATATATTTTATTGATAAATAGGGGCGGAGTATAGTGACCACAATTATTAGAAAGATAAGATTCTTGGCACTTTCTTGGATAATAAATCAATAAGTTGGAGTAGGTCTTGATAGAGGTCGATAGTCGTATTTTTTGGCGCGGTACCCTGGCATTGGTGATTGGCTCTTTTATGGTCTTCGCCAATGTCTATGTTACTCAGCCGCTGTTACCGATGATCGCCGATGAGTTTGAAGTCAGCCCTTTACAAGCAACAGCCAGTTTTACGATCACTACTTTTACTTTAGGGGTTTCACTGCTGTTCTATGGTCCTATTTCTGATGCCTTTGGGCGCAAAGGCATCGTTGTTATCACAATGGTGGGCATTACATTAACGACCTTGTGTTTGTCGCTGGTGCAGAGTTATGAGTCGCTATTGTTACTGCGAGGGCTACAAGGTTTTTTTCTCGCGGGGTTACCAGCGATCGCAGTAGCGTATTTAGGCGATGAATATACGCCTGAAGCGTTAATGGTCGCGGTAGGTTTATACATAAGTGGTAATACGTTAGGTGGTATTGGCGGACGTTTAATCGGTGGTTTTGTTGGGGAATGGCTGGGACGTGGGGCGACGTTTGGCGTGATGAGCGCTATTAGCTTTATTTGTATGGTGATGTTTATTTTGTTGCTGCCTAAGTCGAAAAACTTTGACGCTAAACCTCTTAAAGTGTCACATATAGCGATAAATATGTGGGGGCATTTGAAAAACCGACGATTAGTGACATGTTATTTTATTGGTGGTTTTAGCTTCTTTATTTTTATTAATCAGTACAGTTATATTACCTTCGTATTAGAAGATGCGCCTTATGATTTATCCTCAAAGTATATAGGAATGCTTTTCCTAACGTATTTATCGGGTACTCTAGGCTCAGCCATTTCAGGTCGTTTAGCAAGGCATTGGTCACAACCTACTATTATGGTACTCGGTACCTGTATTTTAATCTTAGGTTCTTTGGTGACTTTAGGCTCAGCTCTGTGGCTGATTATTCTAGGTTTGTTAATCAATAGTTTTGGTTTTTTTCTGTGTCATTCGACCGCCAGTAGCTTTGTTAGTCGTCATGCCAAGTTTGCTAAAGCCAGCGCGTCTTCTTTGTACCTTGTTTTCTATTATTTAGGTGCCAGTGTGGGAGGTTATTACCTTGACCCATTTTGGCGAGCAGATGGCTGGTTTGGTGTTGTTGTAGGTTCATGGTTTATTTTGTTCTTAGTCGTGTGTGCTGAAGTTAGTTTGATTCGTCATCATAAAAAATCGTTATGAGTGTAGGTCATTTTTGTACTTGATCTTATTTCGTCTTATTTTCCTTCCCTGCTTTTTGCGGAAAGTCTTCTTTGTTCTATCGTGATTTAGTGCGCACTTTGGCGTAATCTGACGATGCTGTTTCGAGCCCTATTGCCGCAATGGCACTCATTATTTTTTCTTTATTGTATTTATTAGGAGCTCTGTAATGGATGCTTTGTCTTCATTAGCGACCTATACCATTCATTGGGGGGCGATCTTATGCCTCTTTATATTATTAGCTGTCATTCTTACTATTGTCTTCATGTACTGGGTGGATGTTCGACAAACAGAGCATGCTATTCGTCGAAATTATCCTGTAGTCGGGCGTTTTCGCTATGTTTTTGAGCATTTAGGTGAGTTTTTCCGGCAATACTTTTTTGCTTTAGATCGTGAAGAGCGACCTTTCGATAGAGCTGAGCGATCTTGGGCATATCGTGCCGCTAAAAAAGTAGATACCACCATCGCTTTTGGCTCGACTCGTTCGCTCGATATACCGGGAGATATCTTTTTCCTCAATTGTGTTTTTCCAACGCAAGATAAAGATGCAACTCAGTCCAAAGAAATTTGTATTGGTGAGTTTACGGCCAAGATTCCTTATCGGACCAGTTCGGTGGTCAATATATCAGGAATGAGTTTTGGTGCTTTATCCAAACCTGCGGTACAAGCCTTATCCAAAGGTGCTCGTCAAGCGGGGATTTGGATGAATACTGGAGAAGGTGGATTATCGCCTTATCATCTAGAAGGAGGCTGTGACTTGGTTTTTCAGATAGGCACAGCCAAATACGGTGTGCGAAATGACGATGGTTATTTAGATGACAATAAACTATTGGATATTGCGAAACATCAAAATGTTCGTATGTTTGAAATTAAAATGAGTCAAGGTGCTAAGCCTGGTAAAGGAGGGATGCTGCCCGGCGCTAAAGTGACAGAAGAGATTGCTCATACTCGAGGCATTCCAGTAGGGCAGGATTCAATCAGCCCTAATGGTCATACGGATATTAATTCAATCGATGACTTATTAAATATGGTTCATAGAATACGTACGGTAACCTCTAAACCGGTCGGCTTTAAGTTAGTGGTTGGCGATTTAAGTTTTTTTGAAAAGCTGTGTGAATTGATACATAAAAAGGGCATTGATTACTGTCCTGACTTTATCACCATTGACAGTGCTGATGGAGGAACAGGGGCTGCGCCACAGGCTTTGATGGATTATGTTGGTATGCAATTACGAGAAAGCTTGCCACAAGTGGTTAACATTATTACCTCTTACGGATTACGTCGATATATTAAAATTATCTCATCAGGAAAATTAATCGTGCCAGGGAAAGCGGCATGGGCGCTTAGTGCTGGTGCTGATTTTATTGTTACTGCTCGTGGATTCTTATTTTCATTGGGTTGTATTCAAGCTTTGCATTGTAATAAAAATACTTGTCCAACAGGTATTACGACGCATAATCCTGACTTACAAAAAGGCTTAGTCGCACAAGAAAAGTCCGTACGTGTTGCCAATTATGCTGACGGGTTATTATATGGTATTGGCTTAATCGCTCATTCTTGTGGCGTAAAAGAGCCACGAGAATTAAACCGATCACACGTCCGTATTATTGAGAATCAAAGTCGATCAGTACTCTTTTCTGACGTGAATCCAGTACCCAACATTAGACCTGAGTTTATTAATATGGTGGGTTTTCATCAAGAATCTACTTCTACTAAAGAGCATTTGTAATAAAGGAATATCATGAATTCGCACACAGTTTTTGTTTCAAATATCAATGATGCCACTGCGTATTATGAGTCTGTTTTTGGTTTTACTGTTGGCCATAAAGAGGAAAACCAGCCTTTAGAGCCGCGTATCTATTTATCATCTAAGGGTGTCACACATTCAGATATAGACCTGGTACTGGTAGAAGACGAAAAAGCCGCTTACGCCCAATTACTGCATAAAACGATTCAGGCTATTGAATGGAAAAGTACGCAGTTTTGGGAAGATTACCATGCCTTTTCAGCATTTGGAGTGGTGTTTGAAGCATTACCGAAAGAGCAAGACCATCATAAACAAGTGTTTTTTATTGATGCTTATGGTGTTCATTGGAAATTAGTCAGTTAGTCCTTTGTCGTAGGGAGCGGTAACGGATTAGTTCCAGTTGCTTCAGCATCCGCAGCGTAGACAATCGCGAGTTTAGTGTGCAATGTTTACTTTTTAGATCAGTACTGTATTTTCTAGCATGATTGATTTTATAAATGGCTACGCAATGATTCGTGGCCATTTTTGCTAGGAGCTTATATGAGCGCTTTATTTCACTATTCATATCATGTTACTTCACTTGATAAAACACGTCTTTTCTATTCTCAAGTACTGGGTTGTACGGAAGGACGCAGTACCGATACCTGGGTTGATTTTGATTTTTATGGGCATCAACTCTCTCTTCATTTAGGCACACCTGCACCGACCACTAATACTGGCTTAGTGGGTGAGCACCTTGTGCCTATGCCGCATTTTGGTTTGATTCTCCCGCTGGACGAATGGCAAAAAGTCGCCAAACGCTTAACTGAGGCTAATGTCTCCTTTGATTTAGCGCCTAGTGTGCGTTTCGAGGGATTACCTGGGGAGCAGTGGACACTGTTTTTTAAAGACCCGAGTGGTAATGCTATTGAGTTAAAAGGTTTTAAAGACATGGCTCAGGTGTACGCGAAATGATTCCTTTTGTTAGCCGAGCATCACAAGAAGAGAAAGTAAAATGGATTTCTGTTTTGACAAAAGCATTACCAGAAGAGGTTATTGTTCCTTTTGAATCTCTTAATGACGTGCAAAAGCACGCTTGTGATGTGGCGATTGTCGCTAATCCAGAACCTAATGATTTACTGGCGTTGCCTAATTTACATTGGGTTCATAGTGTGTGGGCTGGAGTAGAAAGGATGTTGGCTGAAATAGATCACCCTCACTTCTCTATTGTGCGTTTGGTTGATCCTGAGTTGGCTAATACTATGTCAGAAGCGGTGTTGGCATGGACTCTGTTTTTGCACCGTGAAATGTATGCTTATCAGCATCAGCAAGTTCGAAAAGAGTGGCGACAGCGCCCAATGGTTCGTGCTCAGGATCGTCGTATTGGTGTATTAGGTTTAGGGGAGCTAGGGAAAACCAGTGCGCTACGCCTCAAAAATAATGGTTTTACTGTCTCGGGTTGGAGTCGGAGTGCAAAAAATATTACTGGCATTCAGTGCTTTCATGGTCAAGAAGGGCTTTATGAGCTATTGCAGCAATCAGATATTTTGATTTGCTTATTACCCTTAACCACACAAACGAAAGGAATTTTAAATGACGTTTCTCTTGCTTGTTTACCGATGAATGCAAGTGTTATTAATTTTGCTCGTGGCGCTATTATAGATGATGACGCTTTATTGATTGCACTAGATAAGCAGCTTTCACATGCTGTATTAGATGTTTTTGCCCAAGAGCCGTTATTGGTTGATCACGCCTATTGGACTCATCCTCAAGTGAGTGTTTTACCTCATATATCTGCTCCGACACATCCAGAGAGCGCTAGTCAGATTGTTGCTAAGCATATTCGGGCTTATAGAGCATTAGGGGAAGTCCCTTTAGCTGTTGATCTAAAAAAAGGCTATTAGATGATGGCATGAGACTAAACTTTTATTTTCTTTAATAAAGGATTACTTGACCATTACAACTGTTGAACTCGAACTTTCTTTTTGGTTGAAGTTTCAGCGTTGAAGTGTGCATACTGTGGCTTATTTATTATACTGCTTTAGTAAGCGGTATGCGTTGTTGTGGCAGGGGTTATCAAAAAGGAAAGGTTGTATGAAAGTTGTACTGCTGTGGGGCCTGTTTTTACCCGCCATGCTGTGTGCTCAAGTTGAGAATAATACGTTAGAAGGAGATGTTAGCGAACCCCGTAAGGCTACTAAAGAGGATAGGCCGGACTATTATTTACCTGAAGAGCCTAAAACACCTGATCCGGTTGTTAAGCGAGCGAAAGAAGCAGAGGGTCTGTTGTTACAGCGCTCAGTACGTGAAAGCGCTTCGTCTAATAATCCATTTGTATTGACACCTCATCGACCTAACTACTTTCTTCCCATTACATTTAATCCTCATCCCGATGAAAGAGCATTTTTAGGCGATAAAGCAGACGATGAAAGTCTGGATAAAGTGGAGTTTAAATATCAGCTTAGTTTTAAGTTTCCTGTGGCTTATAACATAGTAGGTAAAAATACTAGTTTGTGGGTTGCTTATACTCAACAGTCCTATTGGCAAGCTTATAACGGTGCTATCTCGGCCCCGTTTCGAGATACTAATTATGAGCCTGAAGTTTTTATTGTTACTCAGCCTGAATTAAGTTTCTTGAGTATGAAACCAAGCTTTATTAGTTATGGATTTGACCATCAATCTAATGGTCAGTCTGATACTTTATCGCGGTCGTGGAATCGTCTTTATGTTGATTTAACGTTCGAAAATGGCGACACCGCGTATTCAATAAAACCTTGGTATCGCATTCCTGAAAGCAATGCAGGAGATGATAATCCAAATATAGAAAAATATTTTGGTTATGGTGAGTTTCGTGTATTTCATGCTATTGATGATTACACTATCGATATGATGTTGCGTAATAACCTTCGTGCTTCTGATAATAAGGGGGCAATAGAAGTTGGTTTTACCTTTCCTTTATGGGGGAAATCGAGAGGGTATATCCAATATTTTAACGGATATGGGCAATCATTGCTCGGATACAATCAGTCTTCTCAAACCTTGGGGATTGGTATTATGCTGACTAATTGGTTGTAATATCTGAACCTATCTAGTGCTCCATTTTGTTTATGACCTGCTTATCATCTGCGTCTATCTTTCGTCATAAACTTGTCATCTAACTGAAGCCTCAATGACACTTTTCTGCCTTATGTTGAACTTATGATCAACACAGAGGTGATTAAATGAGCATTCTTCAAAATATACACGCTGTCGATGTACATGCTTTTTCGTGGTGTATGGCACGAAAACACCGTATTGCACTGGCTAAAGTAAGCAGGGCTATTTCTTTTAGTGCTGATGGTCCGCTTTATGTGTTGGTCGCCATTTTTTTATGGAGTTCAGGTTTTCAGGCATTCGCCTATGCGGTGGCATTAGGGTTTATTTTAGAGCGAGGACTTTATCTTATTCTAAAGCGCGGTTTTAAGCGTAATCGGCCTGCGGATGCGTTAGATAATTTTAACAGTTTTATCGTACCATCGGATCAATTTTCCTTTCCTTCGGGACATACATCAGGGGCTTTTTTTATGGCTTATTGCCTAAGTGAAGCATTTCCTGATGTGGGTCTGTATCTTTATCTCTGGGCCACTCAAGTGGGTTTGTCTCGTATTTTTCTCGGTGTGCATTTTCCTACCGATACGGTAGTAGGTGCATTACTTGGATCTGGTTGTGCAGCCTTGATGGTTGGAGTCTTAGTATGAAGGTTTTATATGGTGTTCAAGGAACGGGCAATGGTCATATTACTCGTGCAAGATCCATGGCAGAAGAATTTAAATTAGCCGGTGTTGAAGTCGATTTTATGTTCTCTGGTCGTTCGAAGTCTGATTATTTTGATATGGATGTTTTTGGGAATTATCGTACCTTTGAAGGGTTGAGTTTTGTGGCTAAACATGGCCAATTAGATCTTTTAGCGACATGTCAAAAAGCGAACTTTTTGGCTTTATTTAAAGATATACGTCAGTTAAATACACGGCCTTATGATTTAGTCATTACTGACTTCGAGCCTATTGTTGCATGGGCCGCGAAGCATCAAGGAACACCTTGCTTAGGCTTTGGTCATCAATACGCCTTTGGTCATGATATTCCACGCTATACTGGTAAGCGAATGTCACAGTGGATTTTGTCAAACTTTGCACCATCAACGACACGACTAGGCGCACATTGGCATCATTTTGGTTATCCCATTTTACCGCCGCTGGTGCATTTAAATGAAAAGAAAAATACACCAGATGATAAAACCGTATTGGTTTATTTGCCTTTTGAGCACAGTGAAGAGGTAATAGAATGGCTTGAGGGTGTTCCTGATTATAATTTTCGGCTACATTGTAAAGACATAGACCCAGGTGTTTATGGCAATATAGAAGTTTTCCCTTTTAGTTTGAGTGAGTTTCAGAAGAACCTTAGTGAATGCGAATCTGTATTATGCAATGCGGGGTTTGAGTTGAATTCGGAGGCTTTACAATTAGGTCGACGAATTCTTGCTAAGCCGATGCAAGGACAGATTGAACAGCTTTCTAATATGATAGCTTTAGAGAAGTTAGGGTTAGCTCAAACATCTGAAATATTGAATTCTCAGGTGATTCAAGAGTGGTTGGAGAGTAGCAGAGTAGTGCAAGTCTCTTATCCTAATGTTGCTCGAGCAGTAGTGAACTGGTTAAAAGAAGGGAATGAGACAACGATAGAAGACTTGTGTACTGATTTATGGGCCCAAACCCCAAACAGCGCAGGAATCGATTTTTCCTTCTCATCTAGCCAGCAAGTAAAAACCAATCATTTTTCAATATAACTGACGCTATTAAGGTTTGATCATAATCAAACCCTCTTTTAATATGATAGCCCTTTGGTGATAGAGAAAAAGAGGATTTGCTTGTTTGCTAACAGCTCTTTTATGTTAGGTTCAGGTTGAAAAACTCCAGTGTTCTAGACCAAGCCAATTCAGCATTCTTTTCTTGATAGCGAGCAGTAGAGTCATTGTGAAAGCCATGGTTTGCATTAGCATATACATAGGCTTTGTAGTCTATGTTATTTGCTTTTAAAGAGGCTTCATAATCTGGCCAAGTAGCATTGACGCGTTTATCAAGCTCAGCAAAGTGAAGCTGTAGCGGACAGATAATGTGTTCAATGTTGGATTTTGCTGGCGTGCCATAAAAAGGCGCTGCGGCGGCAATAGTATCCGGTATGTTTGCTGCTAACGTATTGGTTAAGTAACCACCAAAACAAAAGCCCACCATACCGACTTTCCCTGTGCTGTACTGATGATTTTCTAATAAAGTAGCAGCATCCATAAAATCACCTTCTATCTTAGCGTTATCCAGTGTTTTTTGCATTGCTCGGCCTTTGTCATCGTTGCCAGGATACCCTCCTAGAGGGAAGAGAGCATCGGGAGCAAAAGCAATAAAACCAGCTTTAGCTAAGCGGCGAGTGACGTCTTCAATGTAAGGGTTTAAACCTCTATTTTCATGTGCGACTAGTACTGTAGGAGCTTTATTGTTTTCATCAACGCCTGTTGGAACGACAAGGTATCCACGACCTTTACCATGACCGTTAGGGGTATCGAACTCTACATAATTGGCGTTAAGGTCTGCATCATTAAAGGAGACTTGTTCAGCTAGAGCATAGTTAGGTATTAATGCACCAGCAACGACAGGTAAGGTCAGGCCAGCCACGCTTAATGTACTGAGGCGAGATAAAAAAGTACGGCGATCAATGTCACCGTGAGCATATTCGTCATACCAATCAAAAGCTGCTTGTGGAATATGGGTAATGGACTTTGTCGGTGTTGAATCTTTTGTTATGCCTGTCATGATTAATCCTTATGAGTCTATTTTAGTTATCCAGAATAAGTGACAACATCACTCTTTAATCTTGTCTTAGAGATACTTTATATAGGGTAGTTCAATTTCTTTAAGCTATCTTCTGTAAAATACAAACAGACCTATTCGTTTTTCTTATCGTTTTATAAAATGAGAGATGTTGGAATAATTTATTCAAGGTCTCTTTGTATGACTATCACTATGGAATCATTTTTGCTTAGGGTGCTTTAGTTGACTTATGAAAGAGGGATTACAAGTGCAGAGTGAGGAAATCGATGTCGTAGTGATCGATAATATGATGAATTTTGTAAAAAATCGCTGAATAAATCCCTTTTATGCTAAGAGCTAGGTGAATAATAGGGAGTAATAGCGGTACAATATATTGAGATAGCCGCTGTACGATGGGGTGAAACTTGTCTTTCAATGAAGGTGGATACTTAGTCTAGACAAAGAGCAACAGTCTCTTCTTTTTGATGAAAGCCACCATGTCATCAGACAAGGTTTAGTAACTTGGGATATTGATATGAACACTGCTATAGCAGAACCAACAAATGTAAGTAGTTTAACGCTTTCTGAAGAAGCGATGAAAGTACGAGATGCTTTGGTTAACCATGGTCTTGAAACGCCAATGATTGACAATGGGTTAACGACAGAAGAAAAATATCAGCGTATTAAGCATGCATTTGAAGATGTTGTTAATACGTTAGGGTTGGATTTAACTGATGATAGTTTAGCGGAAACACCACACCGCATTGCAAAGATGTATGTGAGGGAGATTTTTTCCGGTTTAGACTACGCTCAATTTCCCAAAATTACCGTTATCGATAATAAAATGAAAGTCGATGAGATGGTGAAGGTGAGTAATATTAGTTTTACCAGCACGTGTGAGCATCATTTTGTTACGATTGATGGTTTTGCTAAAGTTGCCTATTTACCGAAAAATAAGATCATTGGTTTATCAAAGATTAATCGTATTGTACGCTTTTTTGCACAGCGGCCGCAGGTTCAAGAGCGTCTGACACAGCAGATTCTAGTGACTCTTCAAGTGTTGTTAGAAACAGACAATGTTGCGGTTAGCATTAATGCAACACACTACTGTGTTAAAGCGCGAGGCGTTATGGATGCCAGTTCTTCTACGCAAACAACTGCTCTAGGCGGACTGTTTAAGCGCAGTGATAAAACGCGCGGAGAATTCTTAGCTAATTAAGAGTTGAGACAATTTAACCGTTATTTTCAAAAAGAGCCTACAGCACGTAGGCTCTTTTTTTATAGTTAGTCACAATAACGTTATTTTAAAAATAAGCGTTAAACGGTGAGGATAGATCATGACGACACCGCAAAAAGAGACTTGGTTCCCAGCAAAGAAAAATGGTTGGGGGTGGGGGAAACCACATGCTTGGCAAGGCTGGGTGGTACTAGCGGTTTACTTTATCGCCGTCGCTATTATCAGTTTTTTGTATGACTCCAAAGTTGAGTTGTTGCAGTGGTCAATATGGGTAGGTTCTATCACTGTTCTTTTACTGGTTATTTATATTGTGAAAGGAGATTCACCGAGTTGGAAGTGGAAGCCGATTAAGAAGAAACGACGCTTTAAGTAATAACACACTGTCCACGTTGTTTCTTTTATTAATAGTGAGCTATAAAGTCGCTTAGTCGTTGGCTTTATCCAGTTTATTACGTTGTACCAAATGTGGGAATAAGTACATCCAGATTCCCACAATAGCGATAGTGCCTATTCCACCAATAATGATCGCGGGTACCACGCCAAACCATGCCGCTGTTACGCCAGATTCAAATTCTCCTAATTGATTAGAACTGCCAATAAAAACAGAATTCGCAGCACTGACTCTACCGCGCATGTCATCTGGTGTTTCTAGTTGAACCAAGGTTGAGCGGATGACGACACTAATCATGTCTGACGCTCCCAGTAATACGAGCGCCATCATAGAAATAATTAATTGTTCAGATAAACCAAAAATGATTGTGGCGACCCCAAAAAGAGCGACAGCGGCAAACATAATTTTACCAACGCTATGCTTTAGTGGTCGGCGCGATAGATAAATAGACATTAATAACGCACCTAACGCCGGCGCGCAGCGTAATAGTCCTAATCCCCAAGGGCCGGTATGAAGAATATCTTTAGCAACGATTGGAAGTAGTGCCGTTGCCCCGCCTAATAAGACCGCAAACATGTCTAGAGAGATCGATCCTAGAATAACTTTATTGCCTCGAATAAACGAAAAACCACCTAGTAGGTGGTCTAAGCTAATCGGATTTTTACTTTTCACTGAGAAGTTATATTGCAAGAAAAACATGATGAGACAAGAGATAAGAAAGCAGCTCATGCTCGTTACATAGAGCGTAGTTGGTCCTAATAAATAAATTAAGCCACCTATCGCAGGCCCTGCAATTACACTGATTTCTCGAGCGGAGGCGATAGCGCTCATTGCTCGAGAAAGAATTTTACCAGGTACTAAGTTTGGTAAAATTGCTTGGTTGGCAGGCATTTCAAAAGCTCGAGCGGTACCTAACATCGCAGCGCAAAGGTAAATCATGTTCGCTGAAATAGAGTCAGTTATATTGCCAAAGGCCAATATACTGACCGTGAGAGCCATGATGAAGCGAGTACATACACAAATGAGTCGCCGATTATAGCGATCAGCAACGTGCCCAACGACTAATGTTAGTATCAATTGAGGTAGAAATTGACTTAATCCAACTAAGCCTAAAGCAAGAGGGCTGTTAGTAAGATCGTACATCTGCCAACCAACCCCAACACTGAGTATTTGAAAGGCAAAAGAAGAGGTTATTTGTCCAACCCAATAGTGAACAAAGTTAGGGTACTTAATAAGTGATGTCATAGTAGCCTTGTTATATTCATTACTTGGGAAGTAACCAATACAGGAGTTCAGAGAAGTGGAATTAGATGACTCAATTGTGAGCCATCTAAAAAATTAGGCGTTATTATACTAATATTGTGCTTTTGCTAACTAGATTTATTAACCAGAACGTTAGACTAACCTATTAGGCTATCAGTTGAGTTTGGCTTGTGCTATTTCTCTTGGTGTAACGCCAAAATGTTGATGAAAACGACGACTAAAGTGGCTTAGGCTCTGATAGCCAAGCTCAAAGCTGACCTCAGTGACAGAGACACGCTCTTGTAAACGTTGATAAGCACGACTCATTCTGCGTTGGTGTTGATATTCGGCAGGCGTACAGTTGAGTTGGCGTTTAAAAGCATCATAAAAACGGCTGCGACTCATGCATGCTTTTTTACTCAATTCAACAATATCCAAAGGCAATGCAATGTTTTGTTCAATCCAATGCAGTACACAGGTTAAGCCATTGGCATCAGGGTTTTTTTGTGTGAAATACAGTAAAGCATCGCGGCCATGGTGACGCAGAATACGCGTGACCAATTCACTTATCCCAAAATCAACGAGCAGATCACGGTCAGGATCATTTTGTACAAAATCACTGGTTAGCCTGTCCAATACTTGTTGAGTTGCTTGAGTGTGGAGCGTATGTAAAGGTTGGTTTGGATTAATTGGCGTATGCGTTGGAATTGGCGAAGAGGCCATAATATCGTTCATTCGATCACAAATTTGTGCCACACGTTCTTTTGATATTTCAATGGTAAGACAGGTGGTTGGCAGCGTAAGTTGCGCTTCTGGAAAGTCGATAAAGACCTCTTCCTCCGGAGATAAAATGAACGATTCATGGGGAAGGAAAGAGATGTTCTTACGAGTATTTGTATGCATGATTTTAGCGCCTGTCACCATTCCGCAATAGAGTAGTGAGCTGGCTTTTAGGCTGATTTTTTGTGCTTGCTCGTAGGTGTCGTAAATACTGAGTTCAGCATGAGGGCCTGCGAAACACACTCGATTTTCTATTAATGTATTTGGTGAACGTTTTTGCCAAGAAAATTCTTTCTGACCCATGAAATATTTGTTCATTAACACACCTCTGAATTATTTTTTTGTTTGGGGTAGTGTTTGTATTTTGAACAGACATCTTCTACCTTGAGTCGCTTTTGGTCAACATAAATGGATATATAGGCCAATATCATGGACTGGTAGACAAGTTTTTAGAGAAGGTTATTCCTAAAGTGAAGAGGTAAATAATTAATTAATACTAAAATGAATAAAACACATAACAAAAAAAATAATAGTGGAGATACATTATGATTTATGCAAAACCAGGTAAGGTCGGCAGTGTCGTAACATTTCAAGATCAATATGAAAATTATATTGGTGGTGAATGGATTGCACCTATTAAAGGCCAGTATTTTGATAATGTAAGTCCTGTAACAGGAGATGTTTTTTGTCAAATTCCAAGATCCTCAGAAGAAGATGTCAATTTGGCTTTGGATGCCGCGCATCTAGCGCGAGAAGCGTGGGGGAAAACATCAGTAACAACTCGCTCTAATATACTGCTTAAAATCGCCGATCGTATTGAGCAAAATCTAGAATTACTTGCTGTTGCAGAAACATGGGATAACGGTAAAGCCGTACGTGAGACTTTAAACGCTGATATTCCACTAGCCGCAGACCATTTTCGTTATTTTGCCGGTTGTTTAAGAGCTCAAGAAGGCGCTGCAGCTGAATTAGATGAACATACTGTGGCATATCATTTTCACGAACCGTTGGGTGTTGTTGGCCAGATTATCCCTTGGAATTTTCCGCTATTAATGGCAGCTTGGAAACTTGCACCAGCGCTTGCAGCGGGGAATTGTGTCGTGCTTAAGCCTGCCGAACAAACACCTGCCTCGATACTTGAATTTGTGAAAGTTATTCATGACCTATTACCTGCGGGCGTACTGAATATTGTCAATGGCTTCGGTAAAGAAGCAGGGCAAGCGTTAGCGTCTAGCACTAGGATTGCTAAAATTGCTTTTACAGGGTCAACGCCAGTTGGCTCTCAAATCATGAAATGTGCGGCAGAAAATATTATTCCATCAACGGTAGAGTTAGGGGGGAAATCTCCTAATATTTACTTTGCTGACATTATGCAACATGAAGAGTCGTATATTAGTAAATGTGTGGAAGGCTTGGTCTTAGCCTTTTTTAATCAAGGAGAGATTTGTACTTGCCCATCTCGAGCTTTGGTTCATGAGTCTATTTACGATGATTTTATCAAGCTGGTTGTTGAGCGCACTAAAATGATTAAGCGTGGTGATCCTCTAGATACAGAGACACAAGTCGGAGCACAGGCATCGCAACAGCAATTTGATAAAATTCTTAGTTATATGAAAATAGGTAAAGAGGAAGGTGCAGAACTATTAATTGGTGGTGGCATCGCAAGCGTTCCGGGCTTTGAAAAAGGCTTTTATATGGAGCCTACCTTGTTTAAAGGCACCAATGACATGCGAATCTTCCAAGAAGAAATTTTTGGTCCTGTTGTAAGTATTGTTACGTTTAAAGATGAAGCTGAGGCGTTGGCTATTGCGAACGATAGTGAGTTTGGACTTGGTGCTGGAGTATGGACTCGTGATACAAATTTGGCGTATCGCATGGGACGAAATATACAAGCTGGTCGAGTCTGGATGAACTGTTATCACCAATATCCAGCACACTCTGCATTTGGAGGTTATAAAAAATCAGGCGTGGGTCGTGAAACACATAAAATAGCATTAGAGCATTATCAACAAACTAAAAATTTATTAGTCAGTTATGATATTAACCCACTTGGTTTTTTCTAATATAAGCATTCCTTCTAGATAGATTTTAGGGCCCTTCGGGGCTCTTTTTTTACGTGATGGTATTTCTTGAATGCTGATTAAGTGTTGATTGGCATGAAAAAGGCCAAAAGAGTATTCTCTTTTGGCCTTTGATGCTTTTAGCAGAAAGCTAAAGAGCGTGTATCTTATTTATTGCTGTCTTTATATTTAACAATCTCACCGCTTTTTAGGCGCGCTAAGTAAGAATTTAATTCTTTTTTCACGATAGGCATCAAGCAATATAGACCAATAATATTGGCGACTGCCATGGCGAAGATAGCAGCATCAGAGAAGTCAATAACAGGACCTAAGTTAGAGGCAGCACCAATGATGACAAATAAACAGAAGATGACTTTAAATGCCAACTCCATCTTTTTGCTTTCACCGAATAGATAAGTCCATGCTTTTAGGCCGTAGTAAGACCAGCTCAACATAGTTGAGAAGGCGAACAAAATAACAGCGATAGCAAGAACTATCGGGAACCAACTAATAGTAGAGCCAAATGCCGCTGATGTTAGTGCGACACCAGATGAGCCATCTGCGGTCAAAATAGAACCACTTTCATTTAGGATATAAAGACCTGTTTGAGGATCTGAAACCAGTTGACCAGTGATAATGATCACAAGAGCCGTCATCGTACAGATCACAACAGTATCAATGAAAGGTTCAAGTAGAGAAACAAAACCTTCAGTAATAGGTTCATTTGTTTGCACTGCTGAGTGAGCAATAGCGGCAGAACCGACACCAGCTTCGTTAGAGAAGGCCGCGCGTTTGAAACCTTGAATTAAGGCGCCGACTAAGCCGCCAGCAACGCCCAACCCAGAAAAGGCGCCTGTGAAAATTTGTTCAAATGCCCAGCCAATTTTGTCTGCATTAATGATTAAAATAATCAATGCTGCACCAACATAAAGAATACCCATAAAAGGAACAACTTTGTCGGTTACACGAGCAATGGATTTAATACCACCAACGATAACAATAAAGACTAATACTGCAAAAACAACACCAGTAATCCAACCTGGATAGTTACCAATAACTTGTGTTAATTGAGCATGAGCTTGGTTGGCTTGAAACATATTACCGCCACCAAGAGACCCTAAGATACAGAAAATAGCGAATAAACCAGCAAGCCACTTACCACCAGGAATACCTTTTTCAGCAAACCCTTTGGAAATGTAATACATAGGACCACCAGAAACACTGCCATCTTTGTATTCATTTCGGTATTTAACGCCTAGCGTACACTCGGTGAATTTTGACGCCATGCCTAATAGGCCCGCGAGTATCATCCAAAAGGTGGCACCAGGACCACCAATGGAAACAGCCACCGCGACACCAGCAATATTACCCAAGCCAACAGTACCAGAAAGTGCTGTTGCGAGTGCTTGGAAGTGACTTACTTCACCTGCATCGTTGGGATTTGAGTAATCACCTTTAACCAATGCAATAGAGTGCCCAATGCTACGAAATTGCACAAAGCCAAAGTAGAGAGTGAAGATACTAGCGCCAGTCACTAACCAAAGGACGATCCAAGGGAATGTTGTTCCTGGAATAGGGGCGAAAATCAAAGAGACAAACCAACCAGTAGCGAAACCAAAGACTTCGTTTACGGCAGCATCAATGCTCTCAGAGGCTTGAACTGTTGAGCTCAGACTCATTAAGAATAATGAGAAACACGCGGTGATTAATAGAGTAATATTTTTCATAGCAGCTCCTTAGCTAACAACAGTGACAGGAACGTTGGCACTCATGACTAGGTGTGCGGTGACACTACCAAATACTCGAGTACTTAAACCGTGCTCAGTAGAACGAGCGACGACGATTTGTTCAGCGTTTGTTTCTAAGGCTATGCTGTTTAATAAATGTGCCACTTTGCCGTGCATAACACGACCATTACCTTTAATTCCGGCCTCTTCCAGAGATTTGAGTGCAGGTTCAATGACGCGCGAATTTGCGTTATTCAATTCATCCTGGCGATTTTTCTTACGAAGTGCATTTTCTTCGGTAGTTTGGAAAGTATAAGGAGACCATTCGACAACACAAATAAGTTCGAGTGTGCAGTCTTCTCCGATAAGAGTGGCAAGTCGTTTTGCGAAAGACAGAGCACGGTTACCTGCGTCACTACCATCAACACCGACGATTATTGTTGCTGACATATTAAGTACCTTTTCCTTTTGAATATAAAGATGGAATAGTATTGTTGTTATAATAATCCTTGATGCATTTCGTTTGCCATCGTACTGATTAAGAGTGATGAGCAATAATGCAGCAGTGTTATAAAACATTGTTGAGTTTCATGACAAAGCATCATTACACTATACAAAAAATGTTGTAGAAGTGCATATTTAATCAATATCTCGACAGTCATCTGCTTGTATTTACTGTTCTTAGTGTGTTTTTTGAGCTTTTTTTATCGATTTTTACATGCTGATACCTTTCAAAAATCACTGACTCACTAGGAATCACGCTGTCCCAATGATGTGATTTTGTTGTCTGTGGAGATAAAGTTGTCGTTTTTAGCTAAATAAATTGTGACTGTAGAACAACACAATGTTGATCTAGATAACATCTTATTTCGTCAATGATCGACATGGTGGCTGATCAATTTTTCCAGTTATTAGAGGTGCTGCACCTCATACACTCAACTAATGTGATTAAGGGTTAATTTGTACTGTTCTTTATGGGGAACAGGGAGAGGCTCGATACCAGTAAGGTAGCGCTTATTACTTAGAGAGGGCTGTCTATAGTATGCAGCCTAATAAAGCCCTTATTTGATTAGGCTGACCTGACACAAAAATGTAATCTTTATAGGGTTTTTATATTAGATACCTCGGTGTAGAATGGCGCCCTTAAAGCATTTCATGAAAGAAATGTGACAGGAAGACCTCAGAGCCGAATTCTAGTATTGCTAAGGTAGGCATTTCTCTTTTTACTATATTGGGTTCAGTGAAAAGTGGTTTGGCATAGATTAAATCAGTAAAGATGAGCTATATGGATCTTACAAATAAACCGAAAGAAGAAACTACCCTATGGGGTGGAAATGAGCTGATTCGTATATTGTTAGCATTAGCTTTCGTTTTCGCGTCTGGTTTTTATGCATCATGGCAAGGTATTGAGGTTTCTAACCTTTCAATTCTTGCTATTGCAGCAGCTATTGGTGCTTATATGGCACTTAATATTGGTGCGAATGATGTGGCAAATAACGTTGGCCCTGCTGTAGGGTCGAAAGCATTGTCCATGACAGGGGCCATCTTAATAGCTGGTGTTTTTGAAGCCGCAGGAGCGTTAATTGCCGGAGGGAGTGTTGTAGGTACTATTAAAAAAGGTATTATCAACCCTGAAGCGATTGCTGATGCGGAAACGTTTATTTGGATCATGATGGCAGCCTTGCTAGCTGGAGCTATCTGGCTTAACTTGGCAACCTATTTAGGTGCGCCAGTTTCTACGACGCATTCAATTGTTGGTGGTGTGCTTGGTGCCGGTGTTGCTGCAGGTGGTTGGGATATTGCTAACTGGAGTCAACTTCTTGCTATTGTTGCTAGTTGGGTAATTTCTCCCGTATTAGGCGGTATTATAGCGGCTCTCTTTCTCATTTATATAAAACGATCAATAACGTATAAGAACGACATGATTGCTGCGGCGCAAAAAACGGTGCCGTTACTGGTTGGTTTGATGGTTTGGGCATTTTCTACTTACCTGATTTTAAAAGGTTTGAAGCACCTTTGGAAACTAGACCTTATTACCGCAGGCTTGATTGGTTTCGTGATTGCATTGACGGTTTATTTTCTTGTTCGACCTATTGTTAATAATGCAGCGGCTTCTTTGAAAAATAATAAAGAGGCTGTGAATAGTTTGTTTACTATTCCGTTAATTGTATCGGCTGCATTACTCAGTTTTGCTCATGGTGCGAACGATGTTGCCAACTCTATTGGGCCTTTGGCCGCTATTAATGATGCCTTAATGACAGGTGTTGTTTCAGGCTCGGCTCCGATTCCTGTTTGGATTATGGCCATTGGCGGTATTGGTATTGCGATTGGCTTGGCTTTGTTCGGGCCAAAACTAATCAAAACAGTAGGGTCTGAAATTACTGAACTTGATAAAACTCGAGCATTTTGTGTTGCTATGGCCGCAGCTATTACCGTGATTGTTGCTTCACAGTTGGGGCTTCCTGTTAGTTCAACTCATATTGCAGTGGGAGGGATTTTCGGTGTTGGTTTTTTACGTGAATACTTAAAAGAATCTTATGATAAAAAGATTGCTTCGATTATAGAGCATTCTGAAAATGCGGGTCTTGGAGTAGAAGAAACTCAAGCTTTTGTAAAACGCTTTACTGAAGCTGACGTGGATCGAAAGCGCATAATGTTGAAAGAGTTGAAAGCTGAATCGTCGACTTCGCTTATTTCTAAAAAAGATCGTAAAGGGCTTAAAAAGGCAACTAAGAAAGAATTAGTTAAGCGTTCTGCCTTGGTTAGAATTGCAGCCGCTTGGGTTATTACAGTGCCTGCTTCTGCTTTGTTGTCAGCAATGCTATTTTATATGCTATTAGGCTTTTCAGTCTCTCATTAAAAATGTCAATTATAGTTTACTAAAGGCCAGTTTTACTGGCCTTTTTTGTGTCTCTAGTTTTTAGCTCTATGATATAAAAACATGCCATATTCGCACGCTTCTTGCCATTATTGTCTGTATCGTTATTTCTTATAGCAATAAGCTGGAAAAGTGCTGCTCTTAACAGATATTATGAGAGGAGTGGACTGTTTAAGATCAAAAAATCATGTCCAAATTCAAGTCGAAAGTGCGTTATTTCCTATTGGACGCCTCATAGTACGCTAGAATAATAGGTTGAATGGGCTATATTCAATAGCTTAACCTTATCTTGAGTGGTTATCTAAAATATCGATCTTTAAATTAAAAGAGTAAATTCTAAAATATGGCCATCATTATTATTTCTGTTTTGTTATGTGTTATCGGGGGATTTATAGTGCTTGCTATTGTTCTACAGCTTAAAGAGCAGGCTCGTTTAGACAAAATCAGAAAAGTAGCAGCGCTAAATAACCACCTTCGGCAAGTGCGCCGTTATATTGATGAGATGCCTTCTCAATATCAACCAAAGGATATGAGACTTTGGCTTTTTTCTCGGTTAGCGTTACTTTATGATGCTTTACTTGAGGTGACGCCAGACCCAACATTGAGTCGCCGTCGAAAAGCGTTGATAGAAGAAATAGCAGAATTCCAAGACAATCAGAAAAAAAGACGTTCTAAGCCCATTAATGATGAACTGATGATCATTAATTTAAAAAAATTATTTGAGTCTTTTCACTCATTTTTGAAACAATCGGAAAAAGAGAAAACGTTAAGCCGTGATGTTGCTGCTCGTTATATCAATTTACTCCAAGTCTACAAGTATAAGATTGATTCAGATTATCATTCCTATCTAGCTCGTCAGTCCTTTTTATCTGGGTCTTATGACAAATCGATAGAAAATTATAAAGTAGCATTGGCTAAGTTGTCTCCCGTTAAAAATAAGCCTGAGGCAGCAGAAGCGATAACACAGTTAAATAGCCTTATTAACCAGATAGAAAGTACACTAGCGATGAATAAAACAGGAAGTACTGAGGGTTTAGTAGGAGGACATGAGCTTCAACCTGAAGCGGGTGAGTTAAATGAAGAATGGGATAAGTTTATTGATGTTACTGAGTTTAAGAAAAAGAAACATTTTTAGTTGCTGTATTTTAATTTTCTCAAATGCCTGCTTAGAAAGCTAAGCGTATGTTAATTCGTCTGGAGGTAATGTGAATTTTGCTTTGTTTTCTGCTTTTATACCCACTTTCTTTTTCGTTTCTATTACGCCTGGTATGTGTATGACGTTGGCGATGACGTTAGGAATGACGATTGGAGTGAGGCGGGCTTTATGGATGATGTTAGGTGAGTTAGTTGGTGTTGCCATTGTATCGACGCTTTCTGCTATAGGTGTGGCTACTTTATTACTTAATTATCCGATGGCCTTCACTGTCCTTAAGGCCATTGGAGGTATTTATTTGGCTTATGTTGGTATTCAGATGTGGTTGTCTAAGGGAAAAATGGCGATTAAAGCTCAAGAGCATGAAAAAGCGCCTTCTACTTCTTACCAGCTGGTTTCCCAAGGTTTTATTACAGCGATTGCTAATCCTAAAGGATGGGCTTTTTTTGTCGCGTTATTGCCTCCATTTTTAGACGCTTCACAATCTTTGGCAAGTCAGCTTGTTGTGCTTGTAGCCATTATTTTGTGTCTTGAATTTAGTTGTCTAATTATCTATGCAACGGGGGGGCGAACATTACGATCTTTGTTGATGAAAAGTGGGAACGTCCGAATAATGAACCGTATTGCTGGGACGTTAATGCTGCTTGTAGGTGGTTGGCTAGCCATAGGTTAACCTATGGCCATTAATTATAATGGTTATTAAGAGGACGTTTTAGGGCGTCTTTTTACGATTGATGCAGTTGTTTTTTTGGTGCTGGTTTTTCTTCCATTAGATGCTCTTTTTTTCGTAAATGCTTTTTTTGCTGGAGCGGGTAAGTTTTGTAGGGCGCTGGTTGGCATTCCTCGAGACTTTTCAAGTAGCTCTGTTAAGTTCTGTTCAAGGTTTGTCATAAAGTTTTGATAGCTGGCTTCACCTAAACTGATAGCGTTCAAAGAGGATTCCCATTTAGCTGTCATGTCAGGCGTCACTAATTGGTTAGGTAAGCAATCAATAAAAGCGCGGCCGGTTTTACTGGCATGAATCTGTTTTCCTTGGCGTATTAAGAAGTTGCGTTTAAATAATAGCTCAATAATGCTGGCACGGGTCGCTTCTGTACCTAAGCCATCAGTTTCTTTCAAAATTGCTCGGATGTTTTTATCTGTTACAAAACGGCTAATTCCTGTCATTGCAGCAAGCAGGGTTGCATCAGTAAAAGCGGCGGGAGGTGTTGTGACTTTTTCATCAATGGTGGCTTCATAGCACCAAGTTTCTTCTCCTTTAGTGAGTTTCGGCAGTTCGCTTTGTTCTTCGTCATTATTGTTTTTCGATTTTGTTTTATAAGGTAATAAGGCCTTCCAGCCAAGAGATATCGGAGTATTCCCCTTAGCTTCAAATTGCCCTCCTTCAATTTCTAATTTGATTAGAGACGATAAATAGTCGTAGTCAGGATAGAATTGCATTAAATATTGCCGTGCAATAAGCCCAAAGACCAAAGCTTCTGTTTTTGATAGGGCTGCCATCTTATGAGATTGTGTTGTAGGAATGATTGCATGATGGGCCGTAACTTGTTTATCGTTCCAAGCCTTGCTTTTTCTGGTTGCGTCGGCAGAGATTGCAGCCTTAACAATATCGCCTTCCGCATGACTCAATGCCTTGATAACTGCAGGTGCATCACGATGTTGTTGGTTAGGCAAATGTCGACAGTCTGATCGTGGATAGGTAATTATCTGATACCGTTCATAGAGTGTTTGGCAAATATCCAATACTTGTTGAGCGGAAAGTGAAAACGCTTTTGCCGCGTCAATCTGTAAGGCTGATAAACTATAAGGAAGAGGAGGGGATTGCTTTTTCTGTTTGTAATTCGCTTCTGTCACTATGGCTGGTTTGTTGGTAATTCTGGAAGCAACATTCTTTGCAAGCGGCAAACTTAAGACTCTATTTTCTTCATCCATATAAGATTGGCAAGAATCACTTGGTAGCCATTTCGCTTTAAATTTTTTACCCTTCTTATCCTCAATATTTGCCCAGACTTGGTAAAAGTCTTTGGGAACAAAGATCTCTCGTTCTTTATCTCTTGCTGCGACTAAGCCTAAAACAGGTGTTTGTACTCTGCCAATAGATAAGACCCCCTGATAGCCTGCTTGGCGTCCTCTGATAGTATAAGCACGAGTTAAATTTAGGCCAAATAGCCAATCGGCTCTAGCGCGTCCTAATGCAGATCTTGATAATGCCGCAAACTCAGCGTTAGGGCGTAAATTATTAAGGGCTTTTTTTACCGCTGATGGCGTGAGGTCATTAATCAATAAGCGTTGGGCAGCTTTTAGTTTTTGTGTGGAGGCTTTACTGTAGTGTAAAACCTCATCAACTAATAATTGCCCTTCACGGTCAGGATCCCCAGCATTAACTAATGTAGAGGCTTTCTTAATCAGTTTCTTTAGAATTGAGAGTTGTTTTTTTGTTGCTGCTTTTTCTTGCCATTGCCATTCGTTAGGAATGATAGGTAGATGTTCTAAATTCCAAGATTTAAATGCTGGGTTGTAATGGTGAGGTTCTGCTTGTTCGAGTAAGTGCCCTATGCACCAGCTAACGCAGTCGCCATTTGGTAGCCAGATGCAACCATCCTCTTTTTTTTGTGGCGTAGGAAGGGCGGCAGCAATAGCACGAGCAAGACTAGGTTTTTCGGCGATATAAAGAATCATAGATACACTTACTGTTTATATATACAGTAAGTGTATCCAAGATGGCGTAATCTGACTAGCGTTTAGGTTATTTAATTGGCACAACTAATACAGGGATTTTACTATGATGAATCACCTTGTTTGCTGTGGAGCCGATAATAAATTGTCCTAAACGACTATGTGTACGGCTATTCATGACAATGATGTCAGCGTCTTTGCTTATGGCTGTTTTTTCAATAGAGTCTGCTGGGACACCATGAACAACAAGCGTTTCTGGTGGTGTACTTAGCGTCTCCAGTTCTGCTTTATTAGTGTCCATAAAGCGATCAAGTTCTTCTTGCATACTTTCTTCAATGCTTTTTTCTGCCTCTTCACGCATTTTTTGTGATGTTTCTTCAGAAACATAATTGTAGATCATATTCGTTGCTTGGGCGCTTAATGGTTCCATCGAATGCATAATAATAACTTGTGCTTGATGAGCAAGTGCAAGCGTCATAACCAGTTCTAGCGCTGGTTGTGTTTTATCATTTAAGTCGCACGCATAAAGAATTCTATTAATTTTAGGTAGCATAGTAATTTCCTTTTTCAATGTATAACTAAAGTATAGAGTGGTTAGCTTTTGATGTGCTGATTTATATCAATAGTCGATGTCAATATTGTTGAGTGTGCTACTTTTGTAACGAGATTATTATCTCTATGGCTGTCTATTAAGAAACTACTCATTAGGGCTGTAAATATTAGACTGACAAATAAAAGTCCCCAATAATCTTTAGGTTTGTTGATGTCTTTGTGTTGAGTTGTATCCGGTCTAAAAACCTTGGCTTTCATAAGGCAGTTACTCATCAGTCGTTGTTGGGGAGTTGATTATAAATGATAATCAATATCATTTGCAAATTCTATTTGAACTTCTCTTGTTTTGCTTCTTTGGTACTAATGTTCTACTGCAAGGGCTATGTTATGATATTGCCTCAAATTTTTAACAGATAAGAGAGCTAGCTATGTCTGAACTGTCGTTCGACTCAAACGAATCTAAAATCGCATACGGCATTGGTCGTCAAATTGGTGATCAACTACGTGGTAGCGATCTTGGTGAATTGTCTCTAACTCACCTTTTTGCAGCGATCGAAGATGCACTTAATAGTGCTGAAATGCGCGTTCCTGGTGCTGAACTTGAAGCAGCGTTTGCTCAACTTCAAGAGAAAATGGAAGAAAAAGGTCGCGTTGCTTCTGAAGGGAATATCCAAGCAGGTGCTGCTTTCCTTGAAGAAAACAAAGCAAAAGATGGTGTTCAAGTTACTGAGAGTGGTCTTCAGTTTGAAGTGATTGAAGAAGGTACTGGTGCGGTACCAGCGCTAGAATCTACAGTACGTGTTCATTACGAAGGTCGTTTACTTGATGGTCAAGTATTTGATAGCTCTATTGCTCGTGGCGAGCCAATCGAATTTCCTCTAACTGGTGTTATTGCTGGTTGGACTGAAGGTCTACAGTTGATGAAAGAGGGTGCTAAATACCGTCTAACTATTCCTGCTGAATTGGCTTACGGCGCACAAGGTGCTGGTGCTATGATCCAACCTCATTCTGTTCTTCAGTTTGATGTAGAATTGATTGCTGTTGTTTAATTAGCGCTTTAGCTGATTAGCAAACACATAAAAAAGCGAGTTGACCTAGATTGGGCAACTCGCTTTTTTGTTTTAAAGATTGAGCTGAATCGCTAAATCAATCTTTCCATTCTGACATGCAATTTAGTAGCTTCTAAAAAAACCTTACCATCGGTTTTGAAGTGATGTTTTTCATAAAACACCTGAGCTTCGACTTGAGCGTCCAAGAACACCTTTTTAATGCCTATCTCGCGGGCTACTTGCACCGCTTTTTGCAGCAACATTTCACCATAGCCTTGCAGGCGATAAGCAGGAAGAACAGCTAAGCGACCAATATGACCGTTGTTTAATAGGCGACACACACCAGTAGGTACAGCGGTTGTTCCAAATGAAACAAAGTGAACTGCATCTTGATCATGTTCATCCCATTCGTCTTCAGCTGGAATACCTTGTTCTATAATAAATACCTGTTTTCTGACAAAGGAAAGTTGTGCCTTGCTGCTGTTCCAGTCTGAGGTGAGTACATTCACAAATTTTACCCTTTAGTCTTCAGATGCGGTGAGTTCAATCAGGCCTTGTTGACGAATAAGAAAGCGCAACAATGGAATTAGATCGCTGTCTTCTTCTAAATCTAATCCTGAGAAATCAAACTCGGTTTCATTACAAACTGCTTGAACAAAAATGGCCAATTCTCGCTTTAACTGCAGGCTATCGCCGTTACAAAATACCGTAATGTATGTCTCTGTTGCAGAGTGTTGATCTAGCCCTTCGAGGTTTTGTTGCGCCACTGACTCTAGTGGCTCAGGGTCATAGTAACTGATGCGTGCATCACCTGGTCTAATGAAGGTATTGCCCGCTAAAGCATTGGCGTATGCTTGTTCCAATTCTTGTTGATTAAGCGGCGCTAAAAATTCAGGGTATTTACTATCGCTCATGGTTTCGCCAAGCCATTGGGCAAGAACATCTGGCTGGTTAATTAAGCGGGCCAACTCAGCTTGTAAATAACTAATATCGTCCTGATTAATTTGAGCATTATGAGCACGAGTACCAGATTCAGGAGCAGAAAAACGTACTTTCTCATTGATCGTTTCACACAGTTTGTCTCGAATACCTGTTAAGGCATCCTGTATACTAGGTGCTCGAAAACCGATAGAGTAGGTCATGCATTCATCATCTAGTGCTCTGCCGTTATGGGCAAAGTTTGGTGGTAAATAGAGAATGTCACCGGCATCTAACTCCCAGTCCATTGTGCTATCAACTTTGAAATTATCCAATATATGTAGTGAGATATCTTCTATTGATGTGTCTTGGTATTGATTAGGTGCAAGTACTTGCCAGCGACGCTTACCTGCAACTTGTACTAAAAAAACATCGTATTGGTCGTAATGTGGACCAACGCTGCCGCCTTCAGTAGCGTAGCTAACCATCACATCATCAAGGCGCCAGCTGGGTAAGAATTGAAAACGTTCTTTTAGCTCTTGAGCTTCGGGAACCCAATGATCTACAGCCTGTACCAGTAATGTCCATTCTTTTTCTGGTAACGTTGTAAATTCTACTTCATCGAATGGACCTTGACGTAGCTCCCAGGGAGTCTTTCCGTTTTCTATAACAATTCTAGATTCGACGTCTTCTTCCATTGCCATTCCTGCTAATTCATCCGCGTCGAGAGGTGCTTCAAAATCGAGTAAGCCAGAACGAATGACTAATGGCTTTTTTTGCCAGTATTCTGCCAAAAATGTTCGGGCTGTCATTCCGCCTAAAATGGATAAGGGTGCGTCTAAATCTATCATAAATTACTCACTCTAATAAAAGAGAAAATCGAAAAGAGGGGGAGACAAAAAAGAGCCGATAAATCGGCTCTTTTTTATTGTTGATGACTAATGATTAATTTACTAAAAATTAGCCAATCATTCATTAGCGAATAGCTTTTGCTTGCGCAACGGCATTACCAATATAAGTAGCAGGAGTCAGTAGTTTAAGCTCCGCTTTTGCTTGTTCAGGCATTTCTAATGTGTCGACAAAAGCATTAATTGTTGCTTGATCGATAGTACGGCCACGAGTCAGCTCTTTCAGTTTTTCATAAGGTGATTCAATACCGTAACGACGCATAACAGTTTGGATTGGTTCGGCTAATACTTCCCATGCGTTGTCTAGGTCTGCATTAAGGCGTGTAGCGTTAATTTCCAATTTACTAATGCCTTTAAGTGTTGCTTGGTAGGCGATTAAACTGTGAGCCAAGCCAACACCTAGGTTACGAAGCACCGTGGAATCGGTTAGGTCACGCTGCCAGCGAGAAATTGGAAGTTTTGCACTTAGGTGACCCATAATTGCGTTCGCAATACCCAAGTTTCCTTCAGAATTTTCGAAATCAATTGGGTTTACTTTGTGTGGCATGGTAGAAGAACCAATTTCTCCAGCAATGGTTTTTTGCTTGAAGAAGCCCATTGAAATGTAGCCCCAAACATCACGATCAAAATCGAGCAGGATGGTGTTAAAGCGACTTATAGCATCATATAATTCAGCGATATAGTCATGGGGTTCGATTTGAGTGGTATAAGGGTTCCAAGACAAGCCTAAAGACGTTACAAACGCTTCCGCGTGTGCTTGCCAGTCTACATCAGGGTAAGCTGAAAGGTGGGCGTTGTAGTTACCTACTGCGCCGTTGATTTTACCTAAAAATTCAACGTTTTCAATTTGCTTAAGTTGGCGGCTAAGGCGCGCTGCTACGTTGGCCATTTCTTTACCAACAGTAGAAGGAGACGCTGTCTGACCATGAGTACGTGACAACATTGGTTGCTCAGCGTGCTCAATCGCAAGGTCTTGGATCGCTTTGATAACATTTTTTAGCTCTGGCGTAATACCTACGTCCAGTGCTTCGCGTAGCATCAAGGCATGTGACAAGTTGTTGATGTCTTCTGAAGTACAAGCAAAATGAACAAATTCAGAAATAGCTGCAAGTTCTTCGTTATTAGCCATTTGATTTTTAATGAAGTATTCAACGGCTTTGACATCGTGGTTAGTCGTTTTCTCAATGTCTTTAATTGCTTGTGCATCCGCTTCGCTGAAGTTATCAGCAAGTTGATCTAATAGTGCGCTAGCGTCATTACTAAGGGCTGGTACTTCAATAATTTGTGGGTGTTTGGCAAGAGCCTGTAGCCAGCGTACTTCCACAATAACTCGCATACGAAGCAAGCCGTATTCGCTTACTGAACGACGTAATACATTGGTTTTTGATCCGTAACGACCGTCTATTGGGGAAATTGCGTTTAAGCTAGTTAATTCCATTGAGATAACGCCTCGACCATGGTTTTCAGGGAGCCGCTATTATAGGGAAAAGGCGTGCGTACTTCTATGGTAGTACGGAGATTCGTATACTTTTGTTTCTATCGTCAGTGTTTGTATATAAAAAACCCCAAGTAGCTAAGCTACTTGGGGTCTATGGCGATCCTTAAGTTTGATGGTGCTTAACTTAAGGGTCTAGCAATAAAGCATAAACGAATTTTATAGTGTTGCTATAGCATCGTTAAATGTTGTGCTAGGACGCATGATCTTAGTTACTTCATCAAGGTTCATGTGGTAGTAACCAGATAAGCCAGAAGGTTTGCCTTGAACCGCTGCAAGTTCTGCAACAATAGTCGCTTCATTAGCGGCTAATTGTTTTGCTAGTGGCGCAAATTTCGCTGCCAATGCGGCGTCTTCTGTTTGTGCTGCTAGTTCTTGAGACCAGTACATCGCTAGATAGAAATGGCTTCCGCGGTTATCAAGCTCACCTGCTTTACGAGAAGGTGATTTGTTCGCATCAAGAAGTTTACCTGTTGCTGTATCTAGGCATTTAGCCAGAATTTTTGCTTTCTGGTTATTGTGTTTAATGCCAAGTTCTTCAAAAGAAACGGCCACTGCCAAAAACTCGCCAAGAGAATCCCAACGAAGGTGATTTTCTTGCATAAGTTGTTGAACGTGCTTAGGTGCAGAACCACCAGCGCCAGTTTCATACATGCCGCCGCCATCTAGCATTGGTACGATAGACAACATTTTTGCAGACGTACCCAATTCTAAAATTGGGAACAAATCTGTTAGGTAATCACGAAGAATGTTACCTGTTACGGAAATAGTGTCTTCGCCACGAATGATACGTTCCATAGAAAAACGGATCGCTTCGTTGTAATTCATGATGCGAATGTCTAAGCCGTTTGTATCGTGTTCTTTAAGGTATTTTTCGACTTTTTTGCGAAGTTCGTTATCGTGTGCGCGTTCGTCTTCTAACCAGAAAACGGCTGGAGTATCAGATTGACGAGCACGAGTAACGCCTAGTTTTACCCAGTCGCGGATTGGAGCGTCTTTAGCTTGACATGCGCGCCAGATATCGCCTTTTTCTACAGCATGCTGCATTAGAACGTTACCGTTGGCATCAACAATACGCATAGTGCCGGCTTCAGCGATTTCGTATGTTTTATCATGAGAGCCGTATTCTTCTGCTTTTTGAGCCATCAAGCCAACATTTGGAACCGTACCCATTGTTACTGGATCGAATGCACCATTTGTTTTACAGAAGTTGATAGTTTCTTGGTAAATACGAGCATAAGTACTATCAGGTAATACTGCTTTAGCATCATGTGCTTTGCCATCACGGCCCCACATTCTGCCAGAGTTACGGATCATTGCAGGCATAGACGCATCAACGATAACATCGCTTGGTACGTGTAGGTTTGTAATACCTTTATCTGAATCAACCATTGCTAGTTCAGGGCGTACTTTGTATACGTCTTCGATAGCTTGTTTGATTTCTTCTTGTTTTGCTTCTGGAAGTGTTTTGATTTTATCGTAAACGCTGCCTAAACCATTATTTGGATTAACGCCGATTTCTTTAAACAATTCGCTGTATTTTTCAAAAACGTCTTTGTAGAAAACCGTTACCGCGTGACCAAATACGATAGGGTGAGACACTTTCATCATGGTTGCTTTTAAATGCACAGACCACATGATGTTGTCTTCTTTTGCATCTTGTAGTGTTTTCTCAAAGAAAGCGCGAAGTTTAGTGCAACTAATGTTCATGCTGTCGATGATTTCGCCAGCAAGAAGAGGCAAAGATTTTTTCAGTTCAACAGAACCGTCTTGTGCGACGAATTCGATGTTAACTGTTTGAGCAGAATCCATTGTTACTGATTGCTCAGAAGAATAGAAATCACCATCACGCATGTAATCAGCATGAGAGGCAGATGTCTTTCTCCATTCACCCATTGAATGAGGGTTTTTACGAGCGAAGTTTTTAACCGCTGCTGGTGCGCGACGATCAGAGTTACCTTGACGTAGAACTGGGTTTACAGCACTACCAAGGACTTTAGAATAGCGCGCTAGCGTATCTTTTTCTTCGTCTGTTTGTGCATTTTCTGGGTATTCAGGAAGTCCATAACCTTCAGCATTTAACTCTTTAATCGCAGCAGATAGCTGAGGTAGAGAAGCACTGATATTAGGTAGTTTAACAATGTTGGCTTCTGGATCAGCGGTTAAATTACCTAGGAATTTCAAACCGTCTTCAGCTTGCTTGTCTGCTGGTAGTTTGTCAGCAAAAGTAGAAAGTATACGGCTAGCTAAAGAGATATCAGTCTGTTTTAACTCGATATCTGCTTCTTTTGCAAATGCGTCAAAGATAGGCAATAGAGAAGCGGTTGCTAATGCTGGTGCTTCATCGGTAAATGTATAATAAATGGTTTGTTTTGTAGACACGTAATTCCCCTAACAGTTAAGGCTATGTAGCAAATTAGTACGAGAAGGTGACTTTTGGTCTCCATTCTCAATTTTTTATCGACTTACTAACTATTATTTTGGTCGACATAGTACCTAAAATAAAATCGTAGAGATATTGGATAGGAATTATACTCATAATAGATGTGAGTTATTCTCGTTTAGAATGTTTCTCATTAAAGATGGTAGTGATTATTTCAAGTAGGAGTAATGGTCTTCTAGGCCTCTAAAATACTGGCTTATAGGTTTTTTTATGGACGCGTTAAGTTGTTATCTTTGTTATTCTTTATCTTTTAGATTTGGTGGTTTTATAAAGATTCTCTATTGAAAGCTACGCCTAAAAAATTCTTTTTCGGTGTAATAGTAGAGAGTGGGATTTCGTTTTGATTGTTAGATAAGAAAGGTTCTCTACTTTTTAAAGGATATCTATGTGTGGATAAAGGGCTAGTTGTGTTCGAGGTGGTGTTTTTAAAAAGAGTGTTTTGGTGGTTTGAGTGCATGCTGTTTATTAATAAAAATACCCTTCGTAAATAGACTAAGGGCATTGAATTATCTTGTGTACCTTGAGTTAGTTTCTGTCCTCTAAAGTATTTAATAGCTGTTTCCGTTTTAAAATTAAGTGCCAACGTTTACCACCTAGTTGACGCCATAACATAGCAGCACGAACCCCCGTTAGTAGAGTTGTTCGGACTTGATTGGCAATAGAAGGCTGTTGTAAGAATCGACTGTCTCCATGTACTTGGATGCGAAAAGACAGCTTGCTTAAGCTGTCTTGATAAATTCCAGAGATAGCGGCAATCATATTCTCATGTAAAGGATCGTCATAATGGGATTTTTGACGCTCTAAACGACTGATTCCTTGGCTAAGTGTCGTTAAGGTTTCTTTCGATTTGAGCAGTTTGCTTTCTAAGTGAATTAGACTTAATGCGTAACGTAGTGTGTCTGGGTTGACGCTGCTACGTTCTTTGCCAAGCGCTTGGCGAGTAATACGACGACCTAAAGCAAGGTTGCTTTTGCAGTCCCATCGGCCACCATAAATATCCTCAGTGGTTTCTGCATCAACGAGTAAAACGCTGTTTACCAAAGGGAGTAAAGCGTCATTATCCATCTTCCCCGTTTTTGCTAAGGTTGCAACCAGTTCCGCCGCTTGGAAAATAGCGGATAAGGCGATGATTTGCTCTTTTTCTCGTTGGCTCACAATTAATAATCTCTTATATTGCTTAATAGGGTTTATTTGTTAAATGCAACATTGATAATGCCACCGCCCAAGCATAAGTCGTCTACATAAAAGACGACAGATTGGCCTGGCGTAATGGCGCGCTGAGGTGCGTTAAAAGATACTTCTATGCGGCCATCGGATAGTTCTGTGATGGTGCAATCTTGATCGGGTTGGCGATAACGACATTTTGCTTTACAGGTTAGAGGCAAGTTAGGTTTTGAGCGAGCAACCCAGTCAAAATTATCGGCAATCAGATGGGTTTTAAAAAGCGACTCATGTTGTCCGCCTTGAGTGACTTTAAGAACATTTCTTTCTAAGTCTTTTTCAACCACATACCATGGTTCATCTGGGTAATTAGATAAGCCGCCTATGCCTAAGCCTTGGCGTTGACCAATGGTGTGATACATTAAACCAAGGTGACGGCCAATTTTGTCTCCATCTAATGTTTCAATATCGCCAGGTTGCGCTGGTAAGTATTGTTCTAGAAAATCTTTAAAGCGGCGTTCGCCAATAAAACAAATGCCAGTGCTGTCTTTTTTGTTGTGGGTGATTAAGCCAAACTCTTCGGCAAGACGACGAACTTCAGGTTTTTCTAACTCGCCAACAGGAAAGAGTGTTTTGGCAATTTCATCTTTACCCACGGCATACAAAAAGTAGCTTTGATCTTTGTTGCCATCTAAGCCTTTCAGTAATACTGGCTCGCCATCGCGTTCACCACGTCGAACATAATGACCTGTTGCAATGTAATCGGCCCCTAGTTCTAAGGCATACTCAAGAAAAGCTTTAAATTTAATTTCTTTGTTGCACAGAATATCTGGATTTGGCGTGCGTCCTGCTTTGTATTCTTCTAGAAAGTGTTCGAATACATTATCCCAATATTCTGCGGCAAAATTCGCCGTATGAAGTGTAATACCTAGCTTGTCTGATACGGCCTGAGCGTCTGCTAAATCATCTTTGGCGGTACAGTACTCGGTGCCGTCATCCTCATCCCAGTTCTTCATAAACAGGCCTTCAACTTGGTATCCCTGTTGCATCAGAATAAGGGCTGATACGGATGAATCTACGCCGCCAGACATTCCAACGATGACTTTTTTATCTTGATTGGCTTGTGGATCTACTAGGGTTAGTTGTTCAGTCATGACCTGTTATTACTCTACTGTGAAGAGGCTCAGCCTCAATGAAATGGAATGGCGTTATTGTACTTTATTTTTTCACTGCTGGCACCGCAGTCAAATGCTGATTTGATAGCAAGGATAATGGAATAATGGGGTTGTTTAATGAATCTTCAATACAAGTTTTTATTAAAGGGCTTCGATGAGGTTCTGACATTATCTCTTCGTATGTCATCCAGTGGGAAGACACGATATCTGGATCAAGCGGTGTGTTAGTTGGAGCTAAAGCGTCGCATAGGACGCACATTCGATGATAAGTGTCAGCGCCTTCAAAAGGTGTAAAAGCATACATACCTAGTAAGCCAATAGGGTTTACTGTCCATCCTGCTTCTTCTGTTGTTTCTCTGATAACCGCCTCTAATATGCTCTCATTATTTTCGACGTGTCCGGCTGGTTGGTTGAGTACGAGTATTCCGTTCTGCCATTCTTTCACCATAAGATATTGGTTGTCTTTTTTGACTAGTGCGGCGACGGTCAGGTGTGGCAGTCTTTCTCTTTTTTTGTTGCTCAAAACGAGTTGCTTCCTTGTGAAGATCTGCGGTTGGCTCAGTGTGTTGCCATTGTCCTGCTGGTAAGTTTTCTAATGTGTATGGGCCGATAGCGTAACGAATAAGGCGCAAAGTTGGAAACCCGACAGCAGCCGTCATACGACGCACCTGGCGATTTTTACCTTCTTTGATTTGTAAGCTAATCCAGCAAGTTGGAATTGCTTCACGGTAGCGCACCGGAGGAATTCTTGGCCAAATATCGGGGGCGTCCATCCGCTCTGCTTTAGCGGGCTTAGTCAGGCCATCTTTAAGGTCGACGCCTTGTTCTAATTGCTGTAGAGCAGCATCGGTTATCCTACCTTCTACTTGTACCCAGTACGTTTTTGGCCATTTAAAGTCAGGAGATGCAACAATGTGTTGGATGGCACCCTGATCAGTGAGAAGCATGAGGCCTTCTGAATCATAGTCAAGTCGACCTGCAGCATAAAATTCAGGAATATTGATGTATTTTGCTAGAGTGACTTTGTCGCCATCAGCGGAAAACTGGCTAAGTACTCGAAAAGGTTTATTAAATAGAATTAAGTTTGAAGGCATAAATAACTAGGTCTAAATGAATATTAAAGGCTTGAACCATATAGAACTAAAAAAGCCTCTCACGATTCAATAAAAATCATAAGATAGCAAAAACAGTGTGTGATAGCGATATTACGTTAGTGTTACGCTAACGGAGCCTTTGCGTCACTGTCTTTAGTGTCTTTGTTCTCGTCATTTTCTGGCACCGCTTCAGGAGTAATTTCTATCGCGTGCAAGCCGCGTTGACCAGGCTCTACCTTAAAGGAGACAGTTTGGCCTGCTTTTAGTGTTTTATAACCTTCAATATTGATGGCTGAGTAGTGAATAAATAAGTCTTCATCAAAATCTTCACAAACGATAAAGCCATAGCCTTTAGCGTTATTGAACCACTTTACCAATCCACTATGCATGGGTTGCTCCTTGTTTACTCGATATATTATTAATAATGGGTTATTAAGCCTTCATAAGCTTTGCTCGATATTGCATTTTATTGCGGTGTCGCTTTAACTTGTATTAAGTGAGGTTGCTAAATAGGTTCAAAGTGTTATCAATAGTTCAATGCTAGAATGTATTTTATAAACATTATTTGCACATATCCATTGCACGTATTGAGAGTAGAAGTTCTTTTGGTATTTGTAAAATTTAAGTGGTGATATGTGAACTTTTTAAATAAAAATGAGCCATATTTGGTGAATTGTGTGAAAAGGTGTAGCCTCAGAGGCATAGGATGATTGAAAACCAACAAATTAGACTAGTATCAGAAGAAGATGAATCTGGGCATTCAAATATAGCGATTGCTCCAGAGGAAACGGAATTAAAGCCGCCATCTATGTATCAGGTGGTGCTATTTAATGATGATTTTACGCCAATGGATTTTGTCGTATTTGTACTTCAGCGTTTTTTTTCAATGGATGGAGATAAGGCTAATAAGGTAATGCTAGAGGTTCATCAAAAAGGTAAAGGTGTATGTGGTATTTACCCTTTTGATATTGCTGAAACCAAGGTTGCAATGGTACAACAGTTCGTAGAACAAAATGAGCACCCCTTAATGTGTGACTTAGAAAAAGTCGACTGATTCAGAGTGAGGGAATAGCAATGTTAGATAAAGAACTTGAACAAACCCTGAATAATGCTTTTAAAGCGGCGCGAGACAAGCGCCATGAATTCATGACTGTTGAGCACTTGTTGTTGGCGTTAATTGAAAATGACGCCGCTTCTGATGTATTAACGGCCTGCGGAGTGAGTTTAGAAACGTTAACGAAAGAGCTTGAAGAATTTGTAGATAGTACTACGCCGCTTATTCCTGAAGACGATGTGGAGCGTGAAGTTCAGCCGACACTTGGTTTTCAGCGGGTACTTCAGCGTGCAGTGTTTCATGTTCAGTCTTCTGGTAAACGAGAAGTGACTGGTGCAAATGTATTGGTTGCTATTTTTAGTGAGCAAGAAAGCCAAGCTGTTTACTTATTAAAACGTCATGGTGTTGCGCGAATTGATGTGGTTAATTTTGTTGCTCATGGCATCTCAAAGCTAGGTGATGTATCAGCCCAAAGTGGTGAGCAGGAAGAAGGTGAATCAGAAGACAGCGCCGCTTCACCGTTACAAAAATACGCTACGAATCTTAATGAAGAAGCGAAAGATGGAAAAATAGACAAGCTTATTGGTCGTGAGTACGAAGTTGAACGAGTGATACAAACACTGTCTCGACGTCGTAAAAACAATCCATTACTTGTTGGTGAGTCTGGTGTTGGTAAGACGGCTATTGCAGAAGGTTTGGCGAAACGTATTGTCGATGGGCAGGTGCCTGATGTGATTTCTGATGGTGTTGTTTACTCATTAGATTTGGGCGCTTTATTAGCAGGTACTAAATACCGTGGTGACTTTGAGAAGCGTCTTAAGCAGTTGCTGGGTGATTTGAAAAAACTTCCCAATGCAATTTTGTTTATTGATGAAATTCATACCATTATCGGGGCGGGTGCTGCATCCGGTGGTGTCATGGATGCGTCTAATTTGCTAAAACCTGTATTGAGTTCAGGCGGTTTAAGATGTATTGGTTCAACGACTTTTCAGGAGTTTCGAGGTGTATTTGAAAAAGATCACGCCTTGGCTCGACGTTTTCAGAAAATTGATGTGAACGAACCTAGCGTAAATGATACTTATCAAATTCTAAAAGGTATTATTGGGGCTTTTGAAGAACATCATAAAATTAAATATGAGGACGCTGCATTGTTGGCTGCGGCAGAATTGGCTGATCGTTATGTGACAGATCGTCATATGCCTGATAAAGCCATTGATGTTGTTGATGAAGCAGGGGCATACCAAAGATTACAGCCTGAAGGTAAGCGTAAAGAGGTGATAACCGTTGCAGATATTGAAGACATTGTCTCCAAAATTGCGCGGGTTCCTGTTAGAGCAGTCAATTCTGATGATCGACAAGTGCTGTCTAATATAGAGCGCAACCTTAAAATGGTAGTGTTTGGCCAAGATAAAGCGATTGATGCTTTGTCTTCTGCAATTAAATTGTCGAGAGCAGGCTTAAAAGCGGAACAAAAACCGATAGGTTCTTTCTTGATGGCTGGGCCAACGGGTGTTGGTAAAACAGAAGTTACTAAACAACTGGCTAAGCAATTAGGGTTAGAGTTGATTCGTTTTGACATGTCTGAATATATGGAACGCCATGCTGTTTCTCGTTTGATCGGTGCGCCACCAGGCTATGTTGGATTTGATCAAGGTGGTTTATTAACGGAGGCGGTAACAAAAAACCCTCATAGCGTTGTGCTTTTGGATGAGATTGAAAAAGCTCATCCTGAAGTCTTTAATTTGCTATTGCAGGTTATGGACCATGGTACCCTGACAGATAATAATGGTCGTAAAGCGGATTTCCGTAATGTGATTTTAGTCATGACATCCAATGCAGGCGCAGAAGAGTTAGCGAAGCGCTCAATTGGTTTTTCGAGCCAAGACAATTCAAGCGATGGTTTAGAAATTATCAACCGTACTTTTACTCCAGAGTTTAGAAACCGTTTAGATGCTGTGATTCAGTTCCAACAATTGGATGAACGAATTATTTTTAATGTGGTGGATAAATTCTTGGTTGAGCTGCAAGCCCAATTAGATCCAAAAGGTGTGTTACTAGAAGTCTCGGATACAGCGCGAGGCTGGTTGGCAAGTAAAGGTTATGACCGTCAGATGGGAGCTCGTCCAATGGCTCGTGTTATTCAAGAGCATCTTAAAAAACCATTAGCGGATCAGATCTTATTTGGAGATTTAAATGAAGGGGGGCATGTTAAAGTAACACTGAACGAGAAGCTGGATGAGTTAAGACTTGATGTTATAAAAGAAGCGGTGGTTCATTGATTCTTTTAATTTAAAGTAAATAATATAAAAAAACCGGACTATGTCCGGTTTTTTTATATTTTTAAGTCGCTCTATAGAGAGCTGTTTAAATTAGCGAGAACGGTAAACGATACGGCCTTTGGTTAGGTCATAAGGTGTTAGTTCTACTTTTACTTTATCGCCAGTCAAAATACGGATGTAGTTTTTACGCATTTTTCCAGAGATATGTGCAATCACTACGTGTCCGTTTTCTAATTCGACACGGAACATGGTGTTAGGCAGCGTATCAATGATAGTGCCTTCCATTTCTAAGCTTTCTTCTTTTGCCACAATATGTGTCCTATGGTGTTAACTTTAAATTAGTAGACGCCGACCATACCTATTTGACGGTCTGCAGACAAGGAGAGGAGTGGTCTCTACTTCGGCCGAGTTATCGCTAAAAAATAATTTTCATTGTTTAGCGACGTCTGAATTTTGATCGAGGCATATTTTGCCTAAAAATACGACGTAAGGCAAACCCAGAAGGTAAATGCGTTGTGGTTATTTTAAGCATTTGGTCTTTTTTAGCTAAATGTTCCCGAATTAGTGAGTAATAGGTTTTTGTTTGGCGTAACAATAAGGTTGTCCAAGGAGGTGATAAATGTGTCTCTGTGCATTAGCTCTGCTCCGAGAGTTAAGAGGTGGTCTGATTCTACTTGGCAGTCAATGAGCTGGATTTTACATTGAGGGGCTATTTGGCAAAAATTACGCAATGCCATTTTTGATGCATTAGGATGCAGCGAAAACATAGATTCGCCAAAAAACATTTGCCCTATGGCAACACCATAAAACCCACCAACTAATTCGTTATTAATTCTTGCTTCAATAGAGTGCGCATAGCCAAGTTGATGTAGCGTTTGGTAGGCGTATTTAATGTCTGCGGATATCCATGTGCCTTCCTTTGCTCTAAGTTGGGCGCAATGCTCGATAACACTGGAAAAATCACGGTTGATAGTAAATGACCAGTTTTCTTTTTTGTGGGCTTTTCGCAGTGATCGAGATTCATGGAAATGTGTTGGTATGAGCACGCATCTTTCTTTAGGGTGCCACCATAGAATAGGGTCTGGCTCGCTATACCAAGGAAAAAAACCTTTGCTATATAAGTGGATCAAGCGTTCTGAAGATAAGTCTCCGCCAACGGCTGACAGTCCTTCAGGGTCATCTAGCGCTTTACGAGGGTCGGGTGTTTCGTAAATAGACTCAGTTAATAGTACGAGCTCGGTTTCGTTGTGTGTTGGTTTTTGCATAAAAGAGGCTGAGCCTTTGAGTGGGAACGGCTTATTATAGAGTCATAATAGAGGAGAGTTAAAATGCTAATAAAAATAACGTATCTCTATGTTCTTATAATTAAATTGTCAGAGCTATCTATCAAGAGTTTATTATCTGTGTAAAAGGTTGGTGCAATTATTTTGGCTAGCGCTTTTTATGATAAGCTATGCGCGGTTACCACTCAATTTTGAGTGTGAGTGAATATCTGATTTAGTATTAATAGGATGGGTGCGTTTTGGCGGAAGAAGTGAGTGAGTCTGGACGATCACCGATATGGGATATGTTTGCCAAACAGGCTGCATTTATTGCAGCACTGCTGTTTTTGTTTTTCTTTGCTTTGGCGACTTACTCTTATAGTTCAGATGATCCTGGTTGGTTTTACTCTGGTCGAGGTTCGGCTATTCATAATTCAATGGGGCCAATTGGTGCAATAATAGCAGATTTGTTTTCTGGTTTTTTTGGTTCTTTGTTCTATTCCTTACCTCCTTTGTTTTTCTGGGTTGCGATTATATTATGGCGTAACCCTCATAACTTACTACCTCTCAATAACACCTTGCTGTGTACTGTCGGTGGTATTTTATACCTCTCTTTTGGTTCAACCCTTTGTTATTTACATACAGTAGGCTCCACGTCATTGCATAACGGTGCAGGTGGGGTATTAGGGCATGGTCTTGGTAATCTGCTGTATCGCTTTATCGGTTATGATGGGGCTACTTTGGTTGGGGTGGCCTTTGTCGTGCTCGCGTTTACTCTTTTGTCGCAAGTGCATTGGTTGGGGTTGATTGATCGATTGGGTGAAAAAACCTTTGAATTTATCATGCGCCTCAAAGCACTCTGGTTATCAAGAAAAGAACGAAGAAGTGAACAGTTAGCGGCCTCTTCTAATGCTGATTTAGTTGAAGAGCAAGAAGAACCTGCGATTATTCGTAAGCGTCGAAAAGCACAAACCAAGCAAGAAGAACCTTTGGAAGATGAGCGTTCTAACGATGTTGTTGATAGTAAAAGACTGACTAAAAAGACCTTTGATCTATTTAAACGCTTCTCGAAAAATAATAAAACCAAAGCGGTTGATGTTATTGAGAGCGTGAATAGTGGCGAGGAAGCTCGTCATGAAGATCCAAGCTTTTTGGGTCTTGATGATATATCAGTTGAAGAGATTGAAATGTCTTTTGGGGATACGCTTTATATAGAAGAAGAGGCTCCCAAATCTGAGATGGTGGAGAAGAAGCCTGCTGCCAACCCTATAAGTAAAAAACATAAAGTAAAAACGTCTCCTGATAAAAGCTCTATCGATGAGGTTTCTGAGGCTCCCGCTACTGTTGCTTCTCCTTTAGAAGAGGAAATCCCTCATAACAAGCCTGCTTTTCGGACTTTATCTGAGGCTAAGCAACTGGATTCATTAGGAGGGCCTGATTCGAGTTCAAGTGATCAATCTCGTTCTGAGCCAACTTATTTATTACCTGATCGATCAGTACTGACCAAACCTAAGCCAAAGCAGGGGGGGTATACTGAAGAGGAATTGCTGGCTTTGTCTGAGCTGTTAGAGCGCCGTTTACAAGATTTTGGTGTGAAAGCGGAAGTGGTTGAAGTGAATCCTGGGCCTGTGATTACTCGTTTTGAAATTCAGCCAGCCCCAGGCGTTAAAGTATCGAGAATTACTAACTTAGCCAAAGATTTGGCGCGTTCATTAAGTGTGATGAGTGTTCGGGTGGTTGAAGTGATCGCAGGTAAATCTACGATTGGTATTGAAATCCCTAATCAGGTTCGAGATACAGTCTTTTTCTCGGAGGTGATTAACTGTGAAATGTACGATAAAGCCACATCACCACTAACCTTGTCCCTTGGTCATGATATTTCAGGTGAGCCTGTGGTGGTGGATCTAGCGAAAATGCCTCATGTGCTAGTGGCCGGTACCACGGGGTCTGGTAAGTCGGTGGGTGTTAATGCCATGATTTTAAGTATGTTGCTTAAATCGACGCCGGATGAAGTTCGTATGATCATGGTTGACCCTAAGATGCTTGAGCTATCCATTTATGAGGGCATTCCTCACTTATTAACGCCTGTTATTACTGATATGAAAGATGCCGCTAATGGTTTGCGTTGGTCAGTAGATGAGATGGAACGACGTTATAAATTGATGTCTAAATTAGGCGTGAGAAATATTGCCGGTTATAACAAAAAAGTACGTGATGCGATCGAGGCAGGTCAGCCTATAGAAGATCCTTTATGGCAACCAGAAATGGCGATGTTTTCCGAAGATGGTGTTGCTCGTACGGTTCCGCATTTAGAGCCATTACCTTATATAGTCATTATTGTTGATGAGTTTGCCGACATGATTATGATTGTTGGTAAGAAGGTGGAAGAGCTTATTGCTCGTATTGCACAAAAAGCACGAGCGGCAGGTATTCACCTTATTTTGGCTACCCAAAGGCCTTCAGTCGATGTCATTACTGGTCTGATTAAAGCCAATATACCTACTCGAATGGCATTTCAAGTGTCGTCAAAAATAGACTCGAGAACGATTTTGGATCAAGGTGGTGCAGATCAGTTGTTAGGTATGGGGGATATGTTGTATTTACCCGCAGGGTTACCGACTCCAATTCGTGTTCATGGTGCTTTTGTGTCTGATGAAGAAGTTCATGCGGTCGTAGAAGAATGGAAGTTAAGAGGTGAGCCGGAATACATCAATGATGTTGTAACGAATCCTGAAGATTTAATGTCAAATGATGATACTGAAGACAAAGACGTATTATATGATGATGCGGTTAGAATTGTGGTAGATACACGAAAAGCATCTATCTCATCTATTCAGCGCCGATTAAAGATAGGCTACAACCGCGCAGCAAACTTGGTTGAAGCAATGGAAGCGGCTGGTTTAGTGGGCCCTATGGGGACTAATGGTCAGCGAGAAGTATTAATACCTGAATAATATATTTGTAAAATAGTGGTGCTAGGAGAATAGCTTTGTTACATAAAATGATGTTGGTGTTGTTGGTTTTTGTTGCGAGTGTCGCTAACGCAGCAGAAAGTCCAGTTGTTCAGTTAACTCAATTGCTAGAACAAAACCGTAATGTAGAAGGTGAATTTAGCCAAGCGACTTACGATGATCAAGGTAAGCAGGTGCAAGTTAGTAACGGGATGTTTTTGCTTTCTAAGCCGAATCAGTTTGTGTGGGACAGTGTGGCGCCTTATGCTCAGCGCATTATATCCGATGGTAAATCTATTTTAGTGTGGGATGTAGATCTTCAGCAAGCAACTAAAAAGCCATTGTCAGGATCTTCAAGTAGTTCACCAGCGGGATTGTTGGGACAACCTGCAGAGAAAGTATTGCCGCATTACCTTGTTACGGTAGTAAGTGAGGGTACGTTTCGTCTTGCTCCGAAAGATGAAGAAAGCATGTTTAAAATGCTTACCTTGTCTTTTCAAAAAAACAGAGTTCATTCGATGAGTATTTTGGATGGATTGGGTCAAACAACGGTAATTAAATTTAAGAAGGTCGTTGCTCATTCTGGTGTGTCTAAGGAAAACTTTTCCTTTAAAGTGCCAGCTGATGTTGATGTTATAGAAGAAGGCCAGTAATGGATGACTTATTCTCTGATCAACAGTCTGGTGGTTATCAGCCGTTGGCTGCGAGAATGCGTCCAAGCTGTTTAGATGAGTATGTAGGGCAGTCTCATTTGGTGGGTGAAGGGCGCCCACTTCGCCGGATGATTGAGACAGGGCATTGTCATTCGTTTATTTTGTGGGGGCCACCAGGTATTGGTAAGACTACCTTTGCTCAGTTGCTCTCACAGGCATTAGACGCTCAATTTATTGAAATGTCGGCGGTTATGTCGGGTGTAAAAGACATTCGATCGGCCGTCGACCAAGCTAAACAATTACGTATAATGAAGGGTGGGCAGACCGTTCTTTTTGTTGATGAAGTTCATCGTTTTAATAAGTCTCAACAAGACGCTTTTCTACCTTATATCGAAGATGGTACTTTTTTATTTATTGGTGCCACTACAGAGAATCCAGCGTTTGAGCTAAATTCTGCATTATTATCTAGAGCGCGAGTTTATCGTTTAAAAACGCCCACAGTAGAGGATATTAAGCAGGCCTTACAGCGCGCCTTATGTGATGAGAATAAGGGGATCGCAAGTACAGGAATAGCACTTAGTGATAATGATCTTTCTGTTTTGTCACAAGCGGCAGATGGTGATATTCGTCGAGGTTTGAACTTTTTGGAAATTTTATCCGACTTAGTTGAGCCTGGTGATGTGGTGACGCGTGATCATTTAGAGGATGTTCTTGGTGGCAGTATTCGTCGCTATGATCGTGGTGGGGATGTTTTTTACGATCAAATTTCAGCGTTTCATAAATCGGTTCGAGGCTCGTCTCCTGATGGTGCTTTGTATTGGATGGCGCGTATGCTTGATGGTGGCTGCGATCCCTTATATATTGCGCGTCGTTTATTGGCTATTGCTTCAGAAGATATTGGAAATGCGGACCCAAGAGCGTTACAAGTTGGTCTTAATGCATGGGATGTATTTGAGAGAGTGGGACCTGGAGAAGGTAATAGAGCATTAGCTCAAGCTGCAGTCTATATGGCTTGTGCTCCCAAAAGTAATGCCGTTTACAAGGCATTTAATCAAGTTATGTCTGATGTGGCTTTGCAGCCAAGTTATGATGTGCCTAATCATTTACGGAATGCTCCAACAGCGCTAGCAAAAAGTATGGGGCATGGTGATGAGTATCGCTATGCGCATAATGAAGAGAATGCCTATGCTGCAGGTGAGAACTACCTTCCAGAGTCGATTTCAGATATTCGTTATTATCATCCAACGGAGCGAGGTCTGGAAAAGAAAATTGGAGATAAGTTAGCTTGGTTATCTGATTTAGACAGCGATAGTCTAATCAAGCGTTATATCGATACATACTAAGAGAGTTAATGATGTTTTATTTTATGATTGCCTTAGGTGGCGCTACGGGAGCATTGGGTCGTTATGGTACGACACGGTGGATTAACACTTATTGGCATCATCATTTTCCATTAGCGACTATGCTTATTAATGTATTAGGGTGTTTTTTAATGGGCGTGGCTTTTGTCGTTATTAGTGAGAGAATACCTAGCCTAGAGCCTTATCGACCGCTGATTATGGTGGGTTTGTTAGGGGCTTTTACCACTTTTTCTACTTTTTCATTAGAAATTATTTCACTGATTAATATGCAAGCTTGGCTAAGTGCCGCAGGCTATTTATTATTAAGTTGTGGATTAGGGATTCTAGGAGTTGCCGCTGGAATTGCCTTAGCTCGTTTTGTATAGAGTAGATTATTTTATCTAGATTGCGATAGGCACGTGTTATGAGTGCTTTTTATATTGATTATTTTGTTAGAGGACTTTGTTGCACCGATGTTAGATATTAAAGCGCTTCGCGCCGATCCAGAAGCCATTGCGGCACAGCTTAAGAAAAAAGGCTATGAATTAGATGTTATGCGTTTTTCTTCGTTAGAAGAACGCCGTAAAGCTATTCAGGTGGAAACAGAGCAGTTGCAACAGTCTCGAAATGCTGTTTCTAAAGAAATCGGTCAAGCGATGAAGTCTGGGGATAAAGACAGAGCAGCGGAGTTAAAAGCTCAAACGTCGACTTTAGGTGATGACCTTGAAGCGGCTAAATCTCAATTGACGCAAGTGCAAGAAGAATTCGAAGCTCTATTGGAGGGTATCCCTAATATCCCTCATTCATCTGTGCCTGATGGCAAAACAGAAGATGATAATATTGAAGTTCGTCGTTGGGGAGAGCCAAGAAAATTCGATTTTGAAGCGAAAGATCACGTTGACCTTGGTGAAGGGTTAGCGCTATTGGATTTCGAGGCGGCGGTTAAAATTACAGGTTCTCGTTTTGCAGTAATGCATCAAGATTTAGCGCGGCTGCATAGAGCGTTAACTCAGTTTATGATTAATACGCATGCTGATGAACATGGTTATTCTGAGGTTTATGTACCTTATTTAGTAAATGCGACTTCTTTGAAGGGAACAGGGCAGTTGCCTAAATTCGAAGAAGATTTGTTTAAGGTGCCAGTTGATAAAGAAAGCGGTAATAACGATTTTTACCTTATTCCAACAGCAGAGGTGCCTGTAACTAATTTGGTGCGTAATGAAATTTTAAATGATGCCGAGTTACATAAAAAGTTTGTTGCGCATACTCCTTGCTTCCGCAGTGAAGCAGGAAGCTATGGTCGTGATACTCGCGGTATGATTCGTCAGCATCAGTTTGAAAAAGTAGAATTAGTGCATGTGTGTCGCCCTGATCGTTCTGAGGCTGTGCTTGAAGAGCTTGTTGGTCATGCAGAAACTATCCTTCAAAAGCTAGACCTTCCTTACCGTACGGTTATCTTGTGTGGTGGTGATCTTGGTTTTTCAGCGCATAAAACCTATGACATTGAAGTGTGGTTACCAGGGCAGAATAAATACCGTGAGATTTCTTCTTGCTCTAATATGTGTGACTTCCAAGCGCGTCGTATGCAGGCTCGCTGGCGTAATCCTGAAACCGGTCGTCCTGAATTGGCACATACTTTGAATGGTTCTGGGTTGGCTGTAGGTCGTACTTTGGTTGCTGTATTGGAAAATTATCAGAATGAAGATGGTTCGGTAACTATACCTGCTGTTTTGCAGCCATATATGGGCGGCAAAACAGTGTTAGAAAAAGCATAAACTTTCTTTATAAAAAAAAAGCCTCTTTGGAGGCTTTTTTTGTAAAACGAGACATTCTATGACGGGTAAAGTGTATTTAGTTGGTGCTGGGCCAGGTGATCCGGAGCTGTTAACTATGAAGGCGCATCGTTTGATTACATCGGCGGATGTTGTGCTTTATGATCGTCTGGTTGGGGCAGATATTATTGCTTTGATTCCAGAGTCTGCTGAGAAAATGTATGTAGGTAAGGCAAAGTCAATGCACAGCTTGCCTCAAAACGAAATTAACAGCTTGTTGGCAAGCAAGGCCAAAGAAGGGAAAATGGTCGTTCGTCTAAAAGGCGGTGATCCTTTTATTTTTGGGCGTGGTGGTGAAGAGCTTGAAGAGCTAGTTCAAGAAGCAGTTCCTTTTGAAGTTGTTCCAGGGGTTACCGCAGCAGCAGGTTGTGCTGCTTATGCTGGTATTCCATTAACGCACAGAGACTATGCGCAATCGGTTCGGTTTTTGACTGGACATCTTAAAGATGGCACTACTGAGTTGCCATGGGATGAATTGGTTCACCCTGCGCAAACACTAGTAATTTATATGGGATTAACTGGGTTAGAAGAAATTAGCCAGTCGCTTATTCGCTTTGGTATGATGCCATCTATGCCGGTTGCAGTCGTAGAGAATGGAACCACAGCAGAGCAGAGAGTATTTACTTCTACTATTAGTGATATTTTAGCTGTTACTAAGCAGAATGACGTTAAGTCTCCAGCGTTGCTTATTATTGGTGATGTAGTGACATTGCAAAATAAACTAAAGTGGCATGGGAAGTAGTAAGTTGTTTCTACTGTAAAGAATATAAATGTTAAAAGAAAGGCGCTTCGAGCGCCTTTCTTGATGATGTAAATGTGTTGTGTAAGCGATGCATTTTACTTGTCTTTATTGGATTATATGCAATTGGCAGGTTTAGGGAGCCCTGCAATTTTTGCCGCCAGCTTTGGTGGGCTGCCAGGAAATAGTTTCATTAAATAGATGCTTCTGCCTTTTGTTGTCCCTAGTTCTTTTGTTACGGCTTTGACGAGAGGGCGCATCGCTGGAGAGACTTCAAATTTTTGATAGAACCTTCTTAATAAATGAATTATTTCCCAATGCATTTCTGTTAGTTCAAGCGACTCTTTTTTAGCGAGTATTTCAGCCAATTCTGGTGTCCAGTCTGTGAGGTTTAGCAGATAGCCTTCTTCGTCGATTGCAATGTTAGTCATATTGGCCCTATGTATTACCAGCTTATATTTGAATCTGCTGTTAGTGTGATATTAACCCACTCTTCATTCGTCAAAGCTGTCCCTAATCTTGGGTTAATGCCATAAGCTAGAGCATCGCTTTCTAAATAAAAAAGTAATGCACCTTTGCTCTCTATTGTTTCTCTAAGTGAGTGGGGCTGTATTTGACAGCGTAAAATGGCCTCCTCAATGAGTAATATAGTGTCACCAGGATGAATGCTGTTGATCCAAGCATCTTCAATAGTGGATGGATAAGCTAACTGATTTAATTGGTGTAGTTGCATTGTTAAAACCGAAAAACATGTTGGTATTGAGAGAAGAGGGCGTGCCAGTCTTGTGTGTTTAATGCTTTGGTGCCTGACCATATGGAAGTCACACTAGCGAGTTCGCTGGCTTGTTCTATATAGATATTTTCGATGTCATAAAACTCTAATCCATCGAGTAATTTGTACAGGTGTTTACCATGTATCTTATCTGGGTTCTGATCAGTATATAGCAGAGAGAGAGCGGCATCAGAGACGCAAATATCAACAGTTTGTTCGAAGGTTGCCAGAACTAACGCAAGATCTAGGCCTTCTTTACAGGCAAGGCTCGAATACGGTGAGCTGCTTAGATGGATTAATGTGTTGTTCATTGGTATTACCTAAACTGTATTATTTTAGAGGTTGAATTCATTAACTCGACAAATGTACCTAACCCTTCTAGTTGGAAGCCTTCTGATAGGCTGTGTTGAGATAGCTCATAGCGTTGGCTTTCTGGCTCATCGATAATGCCGCGACGTACAGAAGCGGCAATGCATAAATAGAGAGGGATATGATGTGTCTTTGCTAATGCTTTCCACTCTTTTCTTAAGTCTATCTCGTCTCTTGGTGGTTGAGTTAGCGCGTTGCCAATAAGTACGGCGTCTTCATAAAAGAAAACACCTTCTAATATGTGTTCTTTATTAGTTAGGGCGGTTGTAAGAAATTGTAAAGCACTGTGGCAGGCTTTTGTTTGATAAGGTGAGCCTGTGATTAAAAGAGCATAGTGCATGAGTGTTTGTGCCTAGTTAAAATTACATAATAAGTTTATCAATAAAAAAGGCCGCATGCAGCGGCCTTTTATTTGTTCGGTTAATTTTAGAGCTTATTAATCATCGTTGGCCATGCCAAGCAGTGATAAAACACTCAAGAACATATTATATAGAGAAACGTATAGATTCACTGTCGCCATAATGTAGTTGGTTTCACCACCGTTAATTATTTGGCTTGTTTGTAGCAAAATAATAGCGGCTGAGAACAGCGCAAAACCAGCAGAGATGAAGATTTGCAAAGCAGGCATTTGTATAAAGATGCCTGCAATCACTGCGAACAACAGAACAAAGAAACCGACCGTAATAAAGCCATTTAGAAAGCTGAAATCTTTTTTAGAAATTAAAGCGTAAGCAGAAAGTCCTAAAAATGATAGGCCTGTTATGCCTAGTGCGCTCATTATCATGCTGGCACCATTTGTCATGCTTAAATAAGCATTCAAAATAGGTCCTAGAGTTAGCCCCATAAAGCCTGTTAGCGCAAACACGCAAAGGATACCAACTGGGCTATTTTTAAATTTATGGGTTAAGAAAAGCAAACCATAAAAACCAACTAATGTGATGATCAGCCCAGGATGAGGCAAATTAAAAGCCAAGCTCATGCTTGCGGTAAAGGCACTGAACAACAATGTTAACGATAGCAGCCCGTAAGTGTTGCGAAGCGTTTTGTTGGCCGATTTGGACGTATGTGTCGAAAGGGCTTCAGTATAACGCATGAGTGTTACTCCTTTAAAGTTTATGTCTATCTTATGACTTAATATGAGGGCGTTAGTTCAAAAACTCAAGAGGTGTTTTACATAGTTACAACTTGCTACAAAAACATTGAGCTAGGCTTAATGTTTTTGTAGCAAGTTTATATGGTGTTTGATTTTTTTGTTTACTAGGCTGCAGCGTTTCTATAAGTGCTTATGTGGTTTTTGGTTTTATGCTTATCAATCTGTCTAAGCAGTTTTTCTACCATCGAATCGATTGCGTGGAAAAGTCTATCTTCAGAGGTGGCGGCAGCAAAAATCTCTTTGCCTGGAAGGTGGACTGTTGCTTCTGCTTTTTGGTGTTTGCTGTCTTTTAAGAGTGTTATATTTACGGTGGTTATTTGGTCAGTTAGTTTTGATACTTTGCTGAATTTTTCATTGATATGGTTTTTAATTGCGGGCGTTACGTCAATGTGATGTCCAGTGATGTTTATCGTTTTCATACTATTTTCTCCTCAGTAAAATTAACTTTGGATGACCAGTTTTCTTTGACTACGATTTCAGCATAGAACGCGATTTCTCAGGTGTCAATGAAACCTTGTATAAGGTTTATATTGTTGTGAGAGTATATTGTGGGCAGGCAATAGTTGTTTATTAGAGCTTAGGTGTCGTGCTTATGGTGCAAGCTTTTGTTAGACTGAGGCGCTAAATGTGTGAAGCGAGAATTATGTTAAATAACGATTATTCATTACCTATTTCTTTTTCTATGGCAGCACAAGTTGGTCTAGAGGAAACGGTACTTTTAACTTTTTTAAAGCAGCAGGCTTATATGATGAATTGTGCTGTTTTAAAGATGGACATTGCTCATCTTAGTGCGCAGTTGCCTTTTTGGACTGTTCCTATGGTAATGAGGTTGTTGGCGAATCTACAAATTAGCCAACTATTGAGTTTTCAACGTCAGGATCAATCTCTAGAAATACAAGTTACTCCTTTGATTAACGAGACGAAAGGTGATGGTAGTGCATCGCAATCTGATGATATATTGATGGATAAAATGAATCGTCTTCAGCAAGAAGCTAGAGTGAAGTCAGCATCAGAAAAAGTAGCCTCATCTCAACCTGCTGAGCAGTCTCATTTTACTCCTAAGTATTCACAAGCCTCTTTAAGTAAAGGAGATTACTCTGCTCGTTCATCGTCTCGTAAAAATGACTTATCTGCTCAGCCACCAGTAGTAAATGATCGTCGTGGTGTAACGGATTTTGATTTATATCTTGAGCAGAAAGAAAGAGCGCGCCAGCCTGGGCAGTGGCAGCCAGAAGAAACGACGCTTGAACAAATTGCTCAAGCGGGCATTACTAGAGAATTCGCCTTATCGCTGCAAGCAGAGTTTTTATTGCGGATTAAAGAGCAGCGAAAAAATGTAAGAACATGGAATAGCGAGTTCTTTAAATACGTAAAACGTCAGTGGCAGTATAAACAATCGGACCGATCGTCATATGAAGGAACCTCAGGCAGTACAAAATTTAATAAAACCTCTCGCGAACAAGTTAGTGACGCACTCACAAACATCCACGACACAGACTGGTAGTCCCCAACAGGACGCTCAGCGCGAAGAAGCTCAGCAGCAAACTCGAGTGTTGGTAAATATGTTGTTTGCCAGATTTAAGGCAATTTATACTCATAAATTTGCTTCTGCTTACAGTAACCCTGATGAGGTTAAGCTGGCTAAGCGAGAGTGGGCTGTAGTGTTAAAAGGTTTTCAGGAGCCACTATTAGCATATGCTGTGGAGCGAACCAAAGAGGTTTATGCTTGGCCGCCAACTATTTCTGAATTTCTAAAGTTAATTAATACTGCTTACAAAGCATATGGTTTACTTGATCCTCGTTCCGCTTATCTAGAAGCGTGTGCGTGCCGCTCCGACCCTTTATCTTATCGTTGGACTCATCCTGCGGTGTATTTTGCTGGTTCTAAAGTCGGATGGTATAAGCTTAAATCAGAAGAAGAGCGAGTAACTTGGCCGCTGTACGAAGAAAGTTATGTAAAAGTAGTCGATAGAGTGATATCAGGTGAGCGTCTTGTTATACCTAGGGTCATCATGATTGAAGATAAAGTGACTTTGGGTGTTGAGGATTTGATTCAACATATTGCCAAGAAACTCAAATTACCAGAAGAAGATATAGCCCCAATACTTTATTACACCCAGAAGACTATGGGGACAGGGATTCGTAAGCGGTATCGAGAAATTGCGCAAGAAAAACTGAAGGCGCTAGGGTATAGTGATTCAATTCCTGAGTGAGTGTTTTGTCGGTAACTAATCATTAAGAGATAGTGAAATAAAATGTCATCGATACTATTAGCTTAAGGTCATTCTAGTTAATATGGTAACGAGCGATAAGTTAATCTGCTAGCGAGGTGTGTTCTTTGTTAAAAGTCCTGATTGTAGATGACCACGATATGGTGAGCCATGGGATTAGTCGTGTTTTACAGGATGTAAAAGGCGTTGATGTGGTGGGTATTGGCCACACTGGCGAGGAAGCAATTGCTTTATCTCGAACACTTTTTCCAGACATTGTTCTAATGGATGTTCATATGCCTGGTATTGGTGGTTTAGGTGCAACGAAAGAAATTAAGCGTCAAATGCCAAAGGTGAAGATTATTGGATTATCGGCACTAGAAGATAGTTTGTATCCAGTCAAATTCTTGGAGGCTGGTGCGTCTGGGTATTTAACGAAAGGTACAAATACAGAAGAGTTACTTGAGGCGTTAGAAGCGGTGCATGGAGGTGATCATTATATTTCGAAATGTATTGCCCAAAAAATGGCATTGACAAAGTATACAATCGACAGCAAAGGTTCTCCTCTTGAATCGTTGTCTGATAGAGAATTGCAAGTTGCTCAAATGATTGTGGATTGCAAAAAATCGATAGAAATTGCAGAACACTTAAATGTTAGTCCAAAAACCGTCAGTACTTATCGAACGCGCATATTTTCTAAATTAAGCATAGACAGTGATGTTGAGTTGATGCACTTGGCGGTACGTTATCATGTCCTTGGTATGGGGGCGTAAACGAGGTTTGTTTGACTCACTCAGAATTTGATCCAAAACATTTTGTTAGTAATTTAACAACTCGTCCAGGCGTTTATCGTATGTATGGCAAAGGGCAATTGCTGTACGTAGGTAAGGCTAAAAATTTAAAGAATCGAGTCTCTAGTTATTTTCGAGCTACAGGGTTAACAACCAAAACGATGGCTTTAGTTAGCCGAATTGATGATATAGAAATAGCGGTCACAAAAAGTGAAACCGAAGCGCTATTACTAGAACAAACACTAATTAAGCAGCATCGACCTCCATATAATATATTGCTTCGGGATGATAAGTCCTACCCCTATATTTTATTATCAGATCATCATCATCCGGCGCTCTTGTTTCGCCGTGGTACAAAATCGGATTCAGGCAAATTATATGGTCCATTTCCAAGTGGTAGTGCCGTACGAGAGAGCTTAAGTACCATGCAAAAGGTGTTTAAGGTGCGGCAATGTGAAGATGGAACCTATTCAAATCGTTCAAGACCTTGCCTACAATATCAAATAAAGCGTTGTTCTGGTCCCTGTGTGGGTTTAATCAGCGATGACCAATACGCTGATGATGTTCGTCATGCTAGGATGTTTTTAGAAGGTAAAAGTCAGCAATTAACCGGAAATATATCCGAAAAAATGAAGTCGGCTGCATTGGCTATGGAGTTTGAGCGAGCAGCAGAATTGCGTGATCAAATGATTCAGCTTAAGCATATTCAAGAGCAGCAGTATGTTTATGGTCAAGCTGGAGATGCAGATGTGCTAGCTGCGATCATTCAGCCTGGTGGTTTGTGTGTACATGTAATGATGGTGCGTCACGGAAAAGTTGTTGGCAGTAAAAGTTATTATCCCAAAGTACCTATTGAGTTATCAGAAAGCGAATTATTATCGTCGTTTATTGCTCAGTTTTACTTGGGAGGAATGCAAGAGCTACCAAAAGTACTCATTACCAGCCATGTTTTGGATGATAGTGAGGCTCTGATTGAAGGTATTTTTAAAACGGTCAATAAGCGTATTGATGTTTTATTTAATGTGCGTGGACAGCGTGCTCGCTGGATGGATTTGGCAAAGTTAAATGCTGAGCAAGGTTTACAAGCACGCTTATCAGATAAGCGTAATCATTTTAGTCGAGTCACGGCGTTACAGAAAATACTTGGCTTTAAAGAGCCGCCTAGTCATATGGAGTGTTTTGATATTAGTCATTCTAGTGGTGAGGCGACTGTTGCTTCTTGTGTTGTGTTTGGGCCTGATGGGCCGGATAAAAAGCGATATCGTTCTTTTAATATCGAAGGCGTTGAGCCTGGCGATGATTATGGTGCGATGAAGCAAGCTCTATTACGTCGTTATAAGCGAGTAAAAAGTGGTGAGTTAGATGCGCCCGATGTGTTGTTGATCGATGGAGGTAAAGGGCAACTAACTCAAGCGGAAGCTGTATTAAAAGAGTTGGGTCTAGTGAATATATTTTTATTGGGCGTGGCAAAAGGTGATACTCGTAAGCCAGGTTTAGAGACGTTATACATAGGCTCTAAAGAGGATGAGGTGGTATTGCCGCCAGATTCTGCCGCATTGCATTTGATTCAACATATACGAGACGAGGCGCATCGTTTTGCGGTTAAAAGCCATCGCCGTCGTAGGGATAAGAAAAGACGGCACTCTGTGTTGGAGGAAATACCAGGAATTGGCCCTACTCGACGTAAGGAGTTATTGTCTACGTTTGGAGGGTTGCAGGAGTTATTAGCAGCCAGCCAAGCTGACATTGGTAAAGTAAAAGGGATCGGTGTAAAAAAAGCCGAAGAAATTTATCTGCATCTTCATAAAAATTGATTTTGTTGTACATTTTATATGCTGAAATAGGAAAGAGATGAACATACCAAATATATTGACCTCCCTGCGTATTTTTATGATTCCGATTTTGGTGGCTATTTATTATTTACCGTGGGAAGGGCGCTACTATACTTGTGCCGCTGTGTTTGCTTTGGCTGCGTGGACGGATTGGCTTGATGGGTATTTAGCAAGGAAGTTAAATCAAGCGTCGCCGTTTGGTGCTTTCTTTGATCCTGTGGCTGATAAGCTCATGGTATCAGTTGCTTTGGTTATGTTAGTTGCTAGTTATTCAAGTCCCCTTATGACATTAGCTAGTGCCGTTATCGTCGGTAGAGAGATTGTTATTTCAGCATTGCGTGAATGGATGGCTGAGATGGGTAAGCGCGCTAGTGTTGCTGTTTCCTATATAGGTAAGTTAAAAACAGCAATGCAGATGTTAGCTATTTTTATTTTATTAGGCAGTCCTCCAGGTACTATGTGGTCCTCTTTTGGTGAATCTGTACTTGTTGTTGCTGCGTTGCTCACTCTTTGGTCGATGTATATTTACCTAAAAGCGGCTTGGCCAGATCTTGTTTCATCGCATTCGAACAAAAAGTAACCAAATATAAAATAAATGCCTAAGTTAAGCATTTATTTGAGTTTTTTCCTTGACCTAGGAGCGTAAATACATAGAATAGGCTTCGTCTTTTGAGACGCGGGAATAGCTCAGTGGTAGAGCACAACCTTGCCAAGGTTGGGGTCGCGAGTTCGAGCCTCGTTTCCCGCTCCAGCTTAAAAGACAATCTGATAGATTGAAGGCCGGATGGCAGAGTGGTCATGCAGCGGACTGCAACTCCGTTAACGCCGGTTCGATTCCGACTCCGGCCTCCATATCAGAAATGCCCGGGTGGTGAAATTGGTAGACACACAAGACTTAAAATCTTGCGCTTAATAGGCGTACCGGTTCGATTCCGGTCCCGGGCACCATTTATGGTGCCTTTTTTTTCGCCTAAATTTTGTAGGCGCTTTCTCTTATATCATATCTTGCTGTAATTCCTTCCTTTGTGTTCTATCTCACTAAATTCCGTTTAATAAAACTCTTATATGATGGTTGGTCATATGTGATCAATGGTCTTAATTTTTAGTCTCAGTCGATACTCTGATGATATCTTTAATGATAGTGTAAGCTAAGGTGCTTAATTTTTTCACAATTAAGGTGCTTCATAGTATAGTGGTTTTGATAGTTATGTTTGTGGTCAAGTATATTGGCTTGAGCTTAAGGGATGCATGATGAGTATTAGTAGAGCGAAATATAAGTGAAAACAGTTCCGTTACGTTGGTTGATAGTGACCCCGTTTGTATTGCTTGCTTTGGTATCGGGTGTGATTATGTATTTCTTTTCTACTATTACTATTTCAAATGTTGCCACTAGTGTTGGTGAGCAGTATCTGAAAGAAGTAGAAGGTCGTATTTATGAGCGAGTTCAAGACTTCATGGCTCCTTTGAGTGATCTTGTTGAAATTAATCTTGCTGCTTTGTCTAATCGCCCAGAACGGCTTGATAACTTAACACCTTTAGCGGGACGGTTTTACGAGCAAGCGTTACCTTATAAGCATATGACATTTATTTCTGTGGCAACGGTAGATGGGCGTTATGTTAATTCGTCTCAAAGCCCTTTCGAAAAAGGGCGGCATAACATTTCAGCAAATTACGTCCATAAGTCACTCATTATGGAAGGCTTTAAGTTCGATCCAGTGACGTTTATTGGGGCTAAAATAGAGTCCGATCCTAGTTTTTCTTATGATCCTAGGGTTCGACCATTTTATACCGACGCAGTAAACAGCAAAAAGATAGTTTGGAGTGATGTCGCGCCGTATTATGGCTTTTCTACGCTTGGTGTAGGGTTGTCTGCTCCGATATATAGTCAACAGGGTGAGCTCTTAGGGGTCACTGCGACGAGTATTGCCCTGATTGAATTGGATAATTATCTTGAGTCGCTGGAGTTGGTAAAAGGGGCTTATATATTTTTAGCTGAAGATAATGGGGCGTTAATAGCAACATCAGCGCAAGATGAGCTGTATAAAACAGCAAATGGAGTAACTACGCGAGTTAGCCTTATGAATCACTCTGATAAGGTTTTTCAAGCGGCCAGCCAGCATTTAGAAAAAGGTATGAAAACCCTTAATGTTGAGGGTCAAGAATACCTGTATTACCTTAGGGTGATAACGCTTAAGTATGGGAAAGAGTGGAAAGTTGGTGTGTTGATCCCGAGTTCGTATCATAAGGCTGTCTTATCTGATTATATTCAAGGTACTATTTTTATTACTTTAATTCTGTTTATTTGTATTGGGGTAATTGGTTCTTTGATTGCTTGGTATATAGGGAAGCCAATAGAGCGCCTGAATCGGCTAGTTGGTAGTAAAAACCTAAAAAGTATTCAGCAGCTCCCTCATGCTTTAAGTGGGGTTCGAGAAATCAATTCTTTGAGCCAAGGTCTGAGCGCGATGGCGAATAATCTTGTTGATGTTATGCAAAATCTAGAAGAGAAGGTCGCAGAAAGAACATCTTATTTGCAGGGTGAGAATGAATCCTTATTAGAGAACTCGCTGACCGATGAGTTGACTAAGTTATATAATAGGCGCGGGTTTAAGCAGGTCTTTGGTCAAGCCTTGAATTATGCTCAACAGCATGAGTTGTCATTTGCTTTTGTCATGTGTGATATAGATCATTTTAAGTATATTAATGATCAGTATGGTCATTCAGTAGGCGATCTTGCTTTAATTTCTGTTGCTGAAAGTCTGAGTCGGCATTTAAGAGAGTCGTTAGATATTGTTGCACGCTATGGCGGTGAAGAGTTTACTTTAGTGTTTCTAGATGTAGATGTTGATCACGTAATGACAAAGCTTAATAATATTCGGGCGGAGTTGGCTACTAATCCAGTGGTAGGCAATCAGCATATAACAATGAGTTTTGGTGCTGTTTATGTAAGTAATAATGAGTGTTGTTCGGTAGATGAGTTGATAGAGCAGTCTGATAAGAAATTATATCAGGCGAAAAATACCGGTAGAAATAAAATTGTAATCTAGAATGGTGTTTTTATAACACTCTATGTGCATGATAGCGTGTTATTTTATCTTGGCAGCTTTTGGGTAAGTCTATAATATATTGTGAAAGAGTATGAAAGGTAGTGTTTTTTTAAGTAAACTATTGATATAAAAGGATATATTTTCAATATGTTGCTCGGTTTTTTCAGGGTTCCTTTCTTTTAGTGTTTTCTATTATTTTACTTTTACTGTATTTACTCATGTACAGAGTATGATTTTTCATCTATTAGTGACTGTTTTTACTCAATTTCAATCTATTTTCCTTGTGTAAATGAAACCTTTTAATGAGTGCTTGAAGAATAGTTAGTTTTAAGGCTTTCATGAGAAGGGAGGGTGTTAATGACCTACCAAGTTAAGCGTAGTGATCTAAAAGGAGTCTATCAATGGGGCTCTAATCAGTGTTGTGTGTTAGATTCTGAAATTGATAAAATGAATGGTTATGAAGTCTTGATGTTTATCCAAGATTTTTACAATGAACGGGAGTGGTTAACGGATTCAAATATACATGCCATTGAGGCATATCTTAAATTGTCATTTCTTCATGATGTGACATCTGTTCAAAAATTAGCCTGCTATTTGCGTAAAGAATTTTCTTGAGTGGGTGGTGGTTTATTTAAGATAATACGTTTTTTATTTTCGTCATTGCTATGTATTCTAATGTCAGAATAATGGTTAGCTGTTTTGCTAGGTTAGCTTTCAATAGAGGCGTAAGTGGAAGTTAAGTTAGAGTCTGGTCGTTAGTATCAGTCATGAATTTTATGAAGAGGTTATGTATGTCAAAACCAGAACTTGAAGAAAAAACCATGGGGCGTTTAACAACCCGTACCGTAGCAATGCCGGGAGATACTAACCCAGCAGGCGATATTTTTGGTGGTTGGGTAGTTGCTCAGATGGATATCGCGGCAGGTATTTGTGCCGGACAAAGAGCACAATCTCGTGTAGTTACAGTGTCGTTAGATGGAATGAGCTTTATTCGTCCAGTAAAAGTGGGTGATATTTTAGGTATCTATACACATGTTCAGACGGTGGGTCGTACCTCTATGTGTATCCATGTTGAAGCGTGGGTTAGGCGAGGTCGTATTGGTAAGCGTGAAAAGGTAACCGAAGGAACGTTTAAATTCGTTGCTATTAATGAGGAAGGTCTATCAACGCCTATTCCTGCGGAGAAGGATTTACCGGATTACGTGTTAGATAATTTAACAGAAGTTCATCATTAATTTATAGGTACAGCATTCTCCTGCCAATTATGTAATGGTATATGTTTACACGAATGTACGCAGAGCCTTTGCTTTTCTGTACTGAAGAAACTGGCACATGATGTGTCAGTTCTCCTCTTCTAGTTCATGCGGATTTAATATTTACCTAGCTCAACGATTTCTTTGGCAAGCTCGGTATTTCCTTTCATTGCTTTAATGGTTACGTAGTCATTCATTATGGCGCTGGCTATCTGTTCTCTGAGTTGTTTTTGTAGACTGATATTTTGAGCAAGCTGTTAGCGATAGTGCAGAGCCCGCGATTTATTGGTGGTAATAGGCTAGCTAAATATATTAGTTAGATCGCAATCAAATGTCAGTCCCTTAAAATTATTTTCGTCAAAAATAGATTTAAATATATCAGTAGTGAACAGCGACCGAGCGCCATCTATTTTTGATTTAAAAACAGTTTTTCTTTTAATATCATCGATATCAAACACTAGTGTTTCTAAGTCAACCTCATAGCCGTCTTCATATTTACTAACACAAAGTTTTTTATCTTCTTCACCAAAAGATAAACAGTTATAAATATACATTTTTTTATCATCAACTTGGATTGGTAAAAATTCACCATCATCTTCTAATAATGACTTAAATTCGTTATGAGCGAGATCTGTCATAAGGAGATAGCTTCCTTTAAATGAAACATCTGGAATTGGTTTATTGTTTTTGTATTCAATACTTAATGAGCAAGTTGTTGGTTGCCAGCGCGCTAATAAACTTTCATTGGTGCGTGGCTGACTTCGTACTAATGATAGGTTTTGATCGCCTATGGCTTCAGCAAATTTAAAAAGATCTAAATCAATAACTTCATGGCTATTTTTAAGTGGTTTCAATCTATAAATATTCATCTTTTCAGTCTTTTCTGGTTTATTGTTTAGAATCTGCATAGATTGTTATAGGCTCAAATTACAGTGTCGAATGCGTGAGTTCGAAAAGCAAGTTTAATGCCTTGAGATGGAAAAAGGCATTCTAAAAAGCTTTTACTCTTTTGATGTCGGACGAGCCGAAAGTTTGCGTTAATTCGTCAGTAGCAAGAGAGCTTTTTCGTTAGTCACCTATACCAACTATTTATTGTACACCAAAGTAGTGGTAGATATTAGCGTGATGGAAGGGTAGGTGAAGCACCTGCTTGCATTGTGCTTAAAGAGAAGGTTCAAGCTGTCTTTGAGATCTGTAAAGGCTCAGCGAGAGCTCGTACTATCGCAACAGTCGTTACACAAGGTGGTACAACATTAAGTTGTTATGTTACGTGCCGCTTTGATGTATGAACTTGGATTGTGTAGTTACCAGCAATCTAATCATCGTTATAAATGAATGGCGCAAGAGTATCTGGCTGCACTGGTTTCTTGTTACTAGATAGTGTGCTGTGGATGTCTCTAATAAAGTTTAGTGTGAGGATGTAAACGGAATGATTTGGGTTTAAGGCTGTATAAACCCTAGAAACAACAAAGCCCCAACTAAGAATAGTTAGGGCTTCATAGATTTGGTAGCGCTGGGCGGACTCGAACCGCCACGCCTTTCGGCAGGGGATTTTGAATCCCCCGTGTATACCAATTTCACCACAGCGCCATATTTTTAAAAAATTGTAATAATTAATACAATTTTTTAATTTCTTGTTTATTGAATCTATAAATTCAATTGGTAGTTTTTTATTTACTACCAATATTTTTCATTATTCTACTCTGAAAAAGCTGAGGCGAATTATAGGTTTTTTTTCAGTGCTGTCAATCAATTAACAAAAAAAATCAATTTAAATGTCTTACTATGTCATTAGCCCACATCATAGCTTCTATAAAAGAGTGGTTGAGCTTTGCTCTTTCTACCGAAGGGATTTTATTGATACTGCTCCAGTCTTTGTTTTCGCAGCACATGGTTAGTTGTAAGCAATGGCCTGGCATACCTTCCGATTTTTCAATGGCATCCATTATGTCTTGGCTTAGGGCGATTCGATCTAAAATTAGTGACCTTTCTACTGCAAAAAGTGCATCAACCCCTGACATGACGCCAACGGTGAAAGCCGAGTCCGCTATTGATTTATCATGACTTTCTGCGATGAGTTGGCAACATCGCCCTCTTGTTTATTTGCTCTAGGTAATCTTCAGGAGGGGTGAGTAGAACATCGATTTTAACAATAGAGACCCAAGGTAAAAGAGCTTGGTATTCTTTATCAAATTGATAGTCATCTAATACAAAGCGATAGCCCGCTTGTCGCCAGTGTTTAATTGCTGAAAAAAACTCAGGAGTGAGTTGCTGGTTTTCTAATGTTTCTATGAACACGCTTTCAGGTGTAATTGGAAAGAATGCATCTGAGAGCATAAGTTCGGTGGTTATATTGATGAAGAAAGGTTTTACTAGCTGTGTTTCGAGTTTAGTAACGGCAATGCAAAGGTTGACTAATACTTGACTGGTGGCAGCTTCCCCGTTGGATACATTGGCATGTAGACTATCTAGTTCGCGAAATAGAAGCTCGTAGTCGAACAGTTCTTTAGACTTTTTGAAGATAGGCTGTCGCGCCTTCATTAAATCATCCAAAACATCTGGGAAATCGACCATAATCTTCTACCATCCTAATTGGTTTGATTTAGTCAGCAACATGCTTATATTATGAGTAAAGTTAATAATCATAAAAGCATAAATTGTCTCTACTGGACAATGCTTCAAAAGCACAAATATAAGGTAAGTTGTGTTTCTTGTGTGATACTGCTTTGAGGTAGGCACATAAAGGTTGACACTCCATTAAAGCGTCAATAAAATTCTCAAATGTTTTATGGGGTTATAGCTCAGCTGGGAGAGCGCTTGCATGGCATGCAAGAGGTCTGCGGTTCGATCCCGCATAGCTCCACCAAAAACATTCTCAGGACTTTTCTGTCCAGTGACGGCTTTATTTAATCAATAAACCAACGTCATTTGGGGCTATAGCTCAGCTGGGAGAGCGCTTGCATGGCATGCAAGAGGTCTGCGGTTCGATCCCGCATAGCTCCACCATAATCTCACTGTACATTAAACCGAAATAGCCTTCTGTTTTGATACTGCCAAGGTTAGGCTTAATGCCGTCTGCTTTTTATTACCGACAACAAGGATTTGTGCATGTTTCAGCTTTATACAGGCAATCGTCTTGAGGATTTAGCGGTTTTACTGGCAAAAATATTGGCGCTTTCTCCGCCACAAAATCCGTTTGAAGACGAGCATATTCTTGTGCAAAACCCTGGCATGGCACAATGGCTAAAAATGTCGATTGCTCAGTCTCATAGCATTTCAGCAGGGTTAGTTTTTCCGCTACCTTCTACTTTTGTTTGGCACAGCTTTGCACAAACCTTGTCGGATATTCCTGGGCAGAGTGAGTTTAACAAACCCTTCTTAGTCTGGCGTCTAATGCGTCTATTAGACACGCGTTTACCAGAAGAAGAATTTCAATCATTAAGCTGGTATTTGCAAGATGATGATAGCCAAGTGCGACGCTTTCAGTTGTGTAACAGTATTGCTGATATTTACGACCAATACTTGGTGTATCGCCCAGATTGGATCAAAATGTGGGAAGGTGGCGGTAGCGACGATGAAAAGCTAACCGCTTTATTTGAGCAGCAGCCTTGGCAAGCTATTTTATGGCAGGACTTAGTTGCAGATATTAGTCAGCAGGGCGAGTCTTTATATCATCGTGGTAATTTAATCGAAGCATTGGCGGATGCGGCCAGCTCGCAAGCTCGTCCAATAGGCATGCCTGAGCGGATCTTTATTTTTGGGGTGTCTTCATTGCCGCCTAATACCTTAGAATCCTTACGAGTGCTGGCGTCATCCGGCTGGATCGATATGCATTTGTTTTTGCAGAATCCGTGTCGTTTTTATTGGGGGGATGTGGTCGACAAACATTACCTTGGTCGGGTTATTAAGCGCCAGACGCTGAAACCAGGCCTGAGTATGGACACTCTACATCTTGATGCGAATCCATTGTTGGCAAGTTGGGGGCGACTAGGTCGAGATTATATTGCTGAGTTACAAGAAATGGCTGATGGCGAGTTAGAAGTCTTTGAGGATTATCATAACGAGTCAAATCATGCTTTGTTGCAATGGGTTCAGCAAGATGTGCTTACATTGGAAAATCATGGCTCGGCGGAAGAGCGAAATTCTGATATCCATAGTGCTGAATACCGGCATCCTATTGCCATCGACGACCACAGTGTGCGGGTGCATTTGTGTCACAGCCCACTGCGAGAAGTGGAGGTGTTGCACGATCAGCTGTTGGATATGTTTGAGCGAGATCCTAGTTTAACGCCGAAAGACATCATTGTTATGTTGCCTGATGTGAACACTTACAGTCCGTTTGTTAAAGCGGTTTTTGGTGGTAAAGGCAGTGGTCAAGCACAAGGTCGTAAGCGAATTCCGTTTGCCTTAATAGATCAGTCTGGCGGGATGGAAAATCCAATCGTCGATGCTTATTTGTATCTGTTGGGGCTAGGCGAGAGCCGTTTTACCTTATCGGAATTGATCAGTGTGTTGGAAGTGCCTGCGGTATTGGCGAAGTTTGAATTAACTCCCGCAGAGCTAGAGCGTATTCGCCAATGGTCGGCCGAAGTGGGTATTCGCTGGGGGTTAGATGCTCACACAGCGGAGCATCACGCCTTGCCGAGTCAAGAGTCACACACCTGGTTAAATGGTGTACGGCGTATGCTGTTAGGCTACGCTATGGGTCACGATCATATCTGGGAAAATACGCTAAGTTATGGCGATGTAGAAGGACTAGAAGCGGCTGTAGCTGGTAAGTTGGCCGAGTTTTTAGCTGCTATCAATCAGGCGCAACAAGGTTTGCAAGCATCGCTCACGCCGAAAGAATGGGTCGAGACGCTTTACTCATTAAGTGAGAAATTCTTTCTAGTGAATGAAGACGATAGCTTTCCAGCTTTGTTAAGTAAACAGTTAGATGCTTTAACCTTACAATGGCAACACGCCTATTTTGATGACAAATTAGAGCAGCAGGTAATTCGTCAGTTGCTCACGCCTATGCTACAAGAAGCCCAAGGCGGCCAGCGATTCCTAGCCGGAAGAATCAATTTTTGTACTCTAATGCCGATGCGTTCGGTGCCGTTTAAAGCCATTTGTGTGTTGGGCTTGAACGAAGGTGATTACCCAAGAAGTGTCGCGCCAATGGGGTTTGATTTGATGGTGGGTAACTACCGCAGTGGTGACCGAAGCCGTCGTGAAGATGACAAATATCTGTTTTTAGAAGCCCTAATGTCAGCCCGTGAGTGTTTTTACTTAAGTTATGTGGGCAAGAGCATTCGTGATAATAGCGAGAAGAACCCTTCTATTTTGGTCAGTGAATTGCTTGAGTACATGGCGCAAAGCTGTGTGTTTGTTGGTGATGAAATGCTTACGCCTGAAGACGCGCAACATGCGTTCTTAAAAAAGCTTATTATTGAACACCCATTACAACCTTTTAACGAAGAGTATTATCAGCAAAATACGCGCTTATACAGTTATAGTGAACAATGGTTACCTGCTTTATTAGCCTCTAAGGTAGCGGAAGATAAATTGTTAATGTCACCGTTAACGGCACAAGAAAGCATCCGTACTGAGTTACCTCTCGACGAGTTGTCACGCTTTATAGGAAATCCGGCGCGCTACTTTACTCAGCGTCGGTTAAAAGCTTTTTTAAGTTTACGTGAAGAGGAAGAGTTTGAAGATGAGCCATTTACCCTAGAAGGCTTGTCTGGTTATTTATTGCGAGCAGACATGCTGGAAGCGCTGTTACAAGGTGATGATGAGACCTTTTTTAAACGATTGCCTTTGATGGGGGTATTACCCTATGGCGCCTTTGGGCGACTCTCATTACAGCAATATCAAGAGCAATGTCGGCAGCTGATTGAGGTGCTACAAGGTTATGCGCTTGAGTCGTGTGCGCCATTGGAAGTGAACCTGACTATCGGTTCGATCGCTTTGCAGGGCTGGCTCAAATTAGACACAGCAACGACGCGTTTGTCGTATCGTATTGGCGATCTTTCTGCTCACCAAAAAATGCAAGCTTGGGTCGAGCATTTGGCTTTGTGCGCGCAAGGTACACCAAAGCAGCATCATCTGATCAACTTGGCGAAAAACGGCAAAGTCACCCAGCATGGCTTTATCCTAGTTGCGCCTAATGAGGCGAAAGCGCATCTCATGCAGATTATTGGTTTATTAGAGCAAGGCTTGTGTGAGCCTATCCCTTTGCCATCAAAAAGTGCGGATGCTTGGTGTAAAAGCTATTGCGCTTCGAAAACCGCCGAAGATGAAGAGGCGGCTTGGCAGCAAGCGATTAAAATCTACCAAGACAGCAGCAGTGCGTTTAGCAGTAGCGAAGTAGAAGACGCTTATTGGCAGCGTTATTTTCCTTCTTTGGTTGAGCAACGCGAACGCTTTACTCAGTTATGTGAAACGATTTGGCTGCCGATGCACCGCCATTTGGAGTTGTTTGAATGAGTGACATGCAAGCAGACAATTCTGCTGACACCTCAGTAATGGTGAATCAGTCGGTCCAATTACTGGACGCCTTGACCTTTCCGCTTTTCGGCAAGCGCTTAATTGAAGCTAGTGCGGGCACTGGAAAAACCTACACCATTGCGAACTTATATTTACGTTTGTTAGTGCCAACCGGACAGGCAGGCGATTTAGACAAACCACTAACGGTAGATCAAATTCTAGTGGTGACCTTTACCGAGGCCGCCACAGCGGAGCTAAAAGCGCGTATCCGTGGTCGTATCCGAGTGGCACGTAAAGCCTTGATGATGGGGGAAACAAGCGACGTATTCCTAAAAGACTGGTTGGCTGGTATGAATGACAACCAGCAGTCTGACGCGATTGAAAAGTTACTCTACGCGGAAAAACAAATGGACGAGGCCGCGGTCTTTACTATTCATGGTTTTTGTCAGCGGATGCTGAGCCAGAATGCGTTCGAAAGCCGCATGCTGTTCCAGCAAACCATAGAAACCGACGAACAAGCCCCCTTATCGATGGCGGTAAAAGACGTTTGGCGCAGTGAGTTTTATCCATTAGACGACAGCAAAGCAGCGTTGATTAAGCCTATTTGGTCTTCTCCTGATGCCTTACAAAAAGATTTGTCTTTGTTGCAGAATCAGCCAGACGCTAAGTTAGTATCACCAAATTACGACTGGGAAAACGCCTTAGTCGAGTCTCAGCAAGCGATTGAAAAGGTAAGGGCGGCATGGCTTGAGCAATCCCAAGACATTATTGATGCATTAGAACAAAGCGGCATTAAGCGCACTTTTTGGCGCAAAGACCCATCCAAAGACATACAGGCAATGACCCAATGGGCTCATTCGACGCGTTTTGAATTGGATAAAAGCCTTGAGAAGTTCGACACCAGTGAACACGCCACGCGTTTGAGTAAAAATGGCGAACTGCCAGCGCATCCGTTTTTTACTTCGGTACAAGTGTTAAGAGAATCTTTCCCAGAAACCGGACGTTTAAAGGCGGTCTTGTTGCAGCAGCTTTGGGTTAAAACCCAAGAACGCATGGCGCAATGGAAACGCAGTACGCAGTCACTGACCTTTACAGATTTGTTGACCTCGTTAGACGTAGCGTTAGGAGAAGATGAAGCGGGTAATCTGGCGGAGCGTATTCGTCATTTGTATCCGATTGCTTTGATCGATGAGTTTCAAGACACAGATGCGGTTCAGTATCGCATATTCTCCACGATATATAAGCCAGCCGACTCCAAGCAAAACACCTTGGGTCTGATTATGATTGGTGACCCGAAGCAAGCCATTTATGCATTTCGAGGTGCGGACATATACACCTATTTATCGGCTAAGCAGCGTGTTGATAGTGTCTATTCTTTAGCAACCAATTACCGTTCTTCAGCGGCGATGATTCAATCGGTGAACGCTTTATTTACTACTCATGAAGCGCCATTTCATGTAGCGGGTATTCCATTTGTCGAAGTTCAGGATCGTGGGGCGGCAGGGCAATTCTCTCGTCACGGCGTGAGCCAATCGGCATTGCAGTTTTTGTATCAGCAAAGTGATGATCCGGTTTCTAGTGCGCAATATCGAGCTACTATGGCGGAAGCCTGTGCTGCGCATTTGCACAGCATCTTACTAGAAGGACAAACTGAAGACGCTTTGATCGGTGAGCAAGGCGTACGTCCCCAAGATATTGCTTTGCTGGTAACAAATTTTAGCCAAGCCAATGCGTTGAAAGATGCCTTGCGACAACGAGGCATTCCTAGTGTCTATTTGAGTGATAAAGGCTCGGTATTTGAAACCGTGGAAGCCCGTGAATTATTAATCGTATTGACGGCAATTCTATCCAATGCACAAGAAAGTAAAATGCGTTCAGCATTGGCGACCAGTTTGGTGGAATGGTCATTAGAAGAGTTGGATACGCTTAATCACGATGATGTTGTGTACGAAAAATGGGTGCAGTCTTTCCAAGGGTATTTTGAATTATGGGAAAGCCAAGGTCTGTTACCTATGTTGCGTGAGTTTATGGCGGATGTGAATCTCGCAACTCACATGTTGCGCCAAATTGGTGGCGAGCGAAAGTTAACCGACTTTTTGCACCTTACTGAAAAACTACAACAAAAATCCCTAGAATTGGACTCCAAAGAAGGCGTGTTACGTTATTTACGCTTGGCGATTCAGAACCCCAATGGTGACAGTGACGAACAAAAAATCCGCTTAGAAACCGACGCCGAACTGGTGCGGATCGTCACGATTCACAAAAGTAAGGGATTAGAATATCCCATTGTCTATTTACCGTTTGCGTTAACGCCGTTCCAGAATCGTGGCAAGTCTGCGCTTTATCATGATGATCAACAGCAACTGTGGATTTCTATTGACCCAGACGAAGACGAGTCTGAGCGTCATGTAGAAGAACTCTATGCGGCAGAAATTCGCTTGGCGTATGTAGCATTGACGCGCTCTAAAGAAGCCTGTTTTATTGGTTGTATGGAAGTCGGCAAAGGTGCGACCAAATCCCGAGAGGCGATTTGCGATGTGCATTTAAGTGGTGTTGGCGCCTTGTTGTGTGAAGGCGAGGCGCTTGATGCTGGTGGGTTAGTCCTGACTATCTCGCGTTTAATTGGTCGTCATCCAGATGGAAAAATGAGTTTAGTAAATTTGCCCAGTGACGCGCCAGAATTACCACGTTTTAAAATGTTTGAAGCACGTCTCGATGAGCCTCAAGCGCGACGCTTTAGTGGCCGTATAGAGCGCGATTGGTGGGTGGGCAGTTATTCTTCTTTGGTGGTGGAAGCCACTGAGAAAAACGATGAAAGTTTGCCCGGCTTAGATGAAATGACGCGACTTCAAGATCCATTTGATGATGAATTAGAAGAAGTTGCCCCGCTTGTAGATGCCTCGTTAGAGCCAGAGCAGAACCGTTTTAGTTTTCCGCGAGGTGCTAAGCCTGGGACGTTTTTACATGACACGCTTGAAGGGAAAGCCATTCAAGCGGTTGTTACTGTCCCAAGTTTCAGAGATTTATTGAAGCTGAGCTATCAAACTCACATGGAGGCTTTTTATGAGCGACAAGGGTTTGGTGAGTGGCGTTCCGTATTAAATGATTGGTTGTTTGAGATTATTAATACCGAATTGATGTCAGGTGTTTGTCTGGGAGATTTACCGGCATCGGCTTGCCGCAAAGAGCTGGAGTTTTTTATGCCGGTCAATGGCATGAATGCGTTGCAATTAGACCGTATTGCACGAGAACACGATGCGGTTTCAAGGTCCGCGCCGAGCATTCAGGATCGGCCTTTGAAGGGGATGTTAAAGGGCTTTATCGATTTACTCTTCGAATGGGAAGGGCGTTATTATGTGCTGGATTATAAGTCGAATCATTTAGGTGATGACTTTGCCGATTATCAAGGCGATGCGCTTGAGCATGCAATTGCTGAGCATAGATACGATTTGCAGTATCAGCTTTATACCTTAGCGTTGCATCGTTTTCTTAAACAACGGTTGCCCAATTATGATTATGATACCCATGTTGGTGGTGTGGTTTATTTGTTTCTACGAGGCATGACGCCAGGGCAAAAAACAGGTGTTTTTAATACGCGATTATCACAGCGACATGTGGAAGCATTAGATCAATTATTCGATGGCACTCTATCGAAAGAGGAGGAACAACTTGGACTCTTCTAATCAATTAGACTTATTAGCATCAGCTGAGCCGATTAAATCAATGGGCTTGCTAATGTGGCAGGAGCGAGGGCTGTTTCGGGCCATTGATCGTCAATGGGTTGAGCAATTAGCAGATCATTCAGGTGAGCATCATTATGCAGTACGGTTTGCTGGTGCTCTATGTAGTGCCTATTTAGGTGCAGGGCACATTTGTATTGACCTGGCTCATCTTTGGAAAAAACCACCAGAAGGGATGTCAATCAGTGAGTTAAAAGCAGAGCTGGCAGCAAGTGCTGTGTATTCTGTTGCTGATTGGTGTAAGGCTCTTGGGAACAGTCAATTGGTTGGTTTAGCGACGCGATTGACTGATAGGCCTATGGTATTAAGCGGTACTCGTTTGTATTTATATCGATATTTTAATTATGAGCAACAAGTACTTTCTTATCTTAACAGTCACGCTAGTGCGACGCCTTTTGAACCCGATGCTGCAATTCTTGATTGTTTGTTTCCCAATAAAAGCGACACGGTGGATTGGCAAAAAGTAGCGGTTGCCAATGCGGCGAGTTTGCCCTTTTCTGTGATCAGTGGCGGCCCTGGCACAGGGAAAACAACCACAGTGACCAAGTTGCTGGCTTTACTTGTTTCGCAATCGGTAGCGCAAGGCAAGATGTTGCGCATAGAGTTGGCTGCGCCCACAGGTAAGGCCGCAGCGCGCTTGACTGAATCCATTGCCAATGCCAAAAGTGCATTGCCATTAGCGGAAGATATTAAAGCCGCGATTCCAGAGCAAGCCAGTACTTTGCATCGTTTGCTTGGCAGTGATTTTGGTCGCAGCCGCTTTAAACACAATAAAGACAATCCGCTGCATTTAGATGTGCTGCTGGTGGATGAAGTTTCCATGGTGGATTTGCCGATGATGGCGAAGCTGATCGATGCTTTACCGCCTCATGCTCGGCTGATTTTATTGGGTGATAAAGACCAGTTGGCCTCAGTGGAAGCGGGCAGTGTACTAGGGGATTTGTCGTTAGGCATAGAAACGGCGTACTTTCAGGCGGACTGGGCGCAGCGATTAACGCAACTTACTGGTGAAAATGTTAGTCAGTTTGCGAATCCAGAGGCCCCCTTGATTAGCCGATCTTTGACTTTGTTGCGAACCAGTTATCGCTTCGATGCTAATAGCGGTATTGGACATTTGGCAAAAGCGATGAATGCAGGCGACGCACAAGGGGCGATTTATCAGTTGCAAAATAACCCGCACGATGTGCATTGGCAGGTGCCAACAGAACAGCAGACGAAACCGGATATTGCGACCTTAGCCAAGGGCTACGACGAGTACTGGGACGCAGTACGACAGCAAAAAGACATTGCCGCGCTTTATCAGGCTTTCTCTCGTTACCAAATTTTGACCGCGGTGCGTCAAGGTGAATTTGGTGTTGAACAAGTAAACAAACATCTTGAGTTGTATTTTTATCAGCGTGGGCGAGTCAAAGATCCTCATGTTTGGTATCCAGGAAAAGCCGTGATGCTGACGCGTAATGACGCCAGTCTAGGCTTGTTTAATGGCGATATCGGCTTGTGTATGCCGGATGATGCACAACGATTACGGGTGTGGTTTATGCAGCCTGATGGTTCTTTTACCGGGTTGTTGCCGAGTCGTTTAAGCGCATTTGAAGTGGTATTTGCGATGACGGTGCATAAATCTCAAGGTTCGGAGTTTGAACGCGTGGCGTTATTGTTACCGCTCACACCTTCGCCGGTGTTAACACGGGAGTTGATTTACACTGGGATTACGAGAGCAAAACAAGATTTTACCCTGTGGGGCGCAGCGCATTTAGTGTCAGCCGCTGCGCACTCAAGAATTCAGCGTAACTCAGGTTTACCGGATGAGCTTTGGCCAAGCGCTTGATAATAGAATATTTGACTCCATTAATTAATATACCTCGTTGCCCAATGCGTTAGAAAAGCAATAAAGGCTTTTGTAAGATTCTTGCTGTGATTCTTTTATGGTAGGGTAGGCGCAAATTTAGACACTAAATACAGTAGAAAGAGAGTAGTAGCAGTAATGGCAAAAGAAATCGTTTTAACCGGTATTACAACCTCAGGTACTCCACATTTAGGTAACTACGTGGGAGCGATTCGTCCAGCAATCGAAGCAAGTCGTCAGGAAAATACCGATGCTTACTTTTTTATGGCGGATTACCATGCTTTGATCAAATGCCAAGATCCAGCGCGTGTTCAACAGTCCCGTCAAGAGATTGCAGCGACCTGGCTTGCTTGTGGCTTAGACACAGACAAGGCGACCTTTTACCGTCAATCCGATATTCCAGAAATTGCAGAACTGAACTGGCTACTGACTTGTGTGACATCAAAAGGCTTGATGAACCGAGCGCATGCTTATAAAGGTGCCGTGGATGCGAATCTTGCTGATAGCCAAGACCCGGATTTTGGTATCACCATGGGACTATTTTGTTACCCAGTGCTAATGGCTGCTGATATTTTGGCATTTAACGCCAATAAAGTCCCAGTAGGTCGTGACCAAATTCAGCATATTGAAATGGCTCGTGATATTGCTGGTCGTTTTAATCATTTGTTTGGTAAGCACTTTGTGTTACCTGAAGCGGTTGTCGGTGAAGAAGGCTCTATTTTGAAAGGCTTAGACGGCCGTAAAATGAGTAAAAGCTATAACAACACAATTCCACTTTTTGAGACTGAGAAAAAGCTTCAAAAAGGCATTAATAAGATCAAAACAAATCTGCTAGAGCCTGGAGAAGCGAAAGATCCAGATGACTCTACGGTATTTGATATCTATAAAGCGTTTGCAACACCTGAGCAGACGGCTGAAATGCGTCAAAAATTTGCAGAAGGTATTGCTTGGGGACAAGCGAAGAAGGAACTTTTTGAGCTAATCAATGGTCAACTAGCAGAGCCTCGTGAAAAGTATTTAGAATTGATGGCAAACCCTGCTTATGTTGAAGAGATTCTTCAGGCTGGTGCAGAGAAAGCTCGAGTTCGTGTACGTGGATTCATTTCAGACCTTCGTAATGCGGTTGGTCTTGTAAATTTTAAATAATTGGGAGAGATTTGTGAAATCAACTGTATATGCCATGTTAATGGCGTTTGTTTTAGCGATGGGCGTGGGTGGTTTTAGTACCGATGTTCAAGCGAAAAAATTTGGCGGTGGTAAGAGCTTTGGAAAGAGTTTTTCTTTCTCTAAGTCCAAAAGCAGTAGTGCTTCCACTATTCCTAAAGCAACTAATTCAGCTGCCGCTGCACCTAACAAACGTGGTTTTCTTGGTGGGTTAGGTGGTGGTTTATTAGGTGGTTTATTAGCTGGTGGTATTTTTGCAGCCTTAATGGGAAGCGGTGCTTTTGACGGTATATCATTTGGTGATATCTTATTATTTGCAGTGATTGGCTTCTTAATTTATAAATTATTTATTGCACCAAAGCGTCGTGCAGCGCAAGCACAGGCGGCAGGATACGGAAGCACTATGAATCGTGAAACGCCAACATCAACACGAGATCAATTTAAAGAATCTCCGATGTCAGGTGTGTCTGGATTTGGTGCAGAATCAGATATTAAATTACCACCTGGTTTTAATGAGCAGGCGTTTGTTGCTGAAGCGAAGAATCACTATATTGCGTTGCAAAAAGCATGGGATGATAATAACTTCGATGAGATTCGCAGCTATGTAAGCGCTGACCTTTATACTATGCTTCAAGGAGAAAGAGCTCAGCACGGTGAAAATATGCCTCGTACTGAAGTGATATCTTTGATGGTTGAGCTGATTCGCGGTGAATATATTGGTTCAATTGCGTCTATATCGTTGAGGTTTTCTGGTTGGATTAAAGAAGGCGATCAGACTTCTGATACCAATGAAGTTTGGCATTTAGAAAAAAATATGTCTGACGAGAAAGGCAATTGGACTATTGTAGGTATACAGCAAGATAGTTAATTGCTATATCACTCAGTCACTTCTTATAACGGATGAGCTTTATAAAGGCTCATCCGTTTTATTACTTTAATTAAACCCGAATATGGATATACGCCATGTCAGAATTAGCGCCTATAAAAGCATCTGGACAAGCCTTAGCAGAAAGCAGCAAAGGCGAATTGCTACAGTACCTTACTTTTAAATTGATCGACGAAACGTATGGTATTAACGTACTTCAAATTAAGGAAGTGCTACGTTATAGTGAAATAGCACCTGTTCCTGGCGCAGCGTCTTATATTTTAGGTATAGTCAATCTGCGCGGAAATGTGGTTACTGTTGTTGATACTCGTGTTCGATTTATGCTACCAGAATGTACGATTACAGATGATACTCGAATTATTATTATTGAGCATGATGGTGAACAAATTGGTTTATTAGTCGATGCGGTTCAAGAAGTATTTTACCTTTATCAAGGTGAAATAGAGCAAAGTCCAAGTGTTGGTAATGATGCGGCGTTAATGTTTATTCAAGGCGTGTATCAGAAAGACGAAGAGTTGGTTATCTTGCTTGAATTAGATCGTATGTTTGAGCGTAACGAGGCGCTAGGCATTGAAGCAATGTAAGCTCATTGCTAGTAATTAAACAGCAGACATATCTAAACCATACCATCGTATGGTTTTTTTATGTCTTACGATTATCATGATTATACGATTTAGCGTTCCCAATAGGCTTCTTCTAAGCTGTCTTCTCTTTCTGGTAAGCCGCGTGATAGGCGCGAAGCGTTTTGCGCAAGTATTTCATAACTCACACGATTTGCGTATTTACAAATTTGCGCAAAAGATGAGTATGTCATGCATGGCGCAGCATGTTTACTAGAGTTAGGCTGAGCGAGACGGTGAAAGTGATTGGCGGAGATGTCATGCAATAAAGCCGATAAGGCACCGTCGCCTGCACCATTGGTATTGCGTATTTTATCTGGTCCTCCCATGTAGGGGTTAATGTGAGAAAATACTTTGATGGGATTTTGACAAGCTTGACGCATCATGGGGCGACTAAACTCCCATCTATTGAAGTCCGTAATATTGGCTGATTTTATTGGGTTGGTCGTTTCTCGTTTTAACGTGTTTTCTGTGTGTCCACATAAATACAAGCCATCTTGACCAGCTGTTAGCAACACTATATCAACGTACTCAAGTATAGCGTCTGCAGCCTGAAGAGGGTCGGATAAACCGGTGAGTGCTTCAGCCTCTAACTCGTTCATTGCGAGGATGTTGATATCTCGTTTGATGAGCTCTAGCAGTTCATCGCGGTAGTCTTCAACTAGATGTTTGGTCCCCAACGTTAATACGGTTGGAATGTTATGCTTAGTCGCGTATTTCATTGCCGTTAACATGGCATTTTTAATGGGTTTATTTTGATGACGTAGTGGGTAGGCGCAACTGACAAACGCAGCGGCATTAGCAATAATCTCTTCAGGAATGTGCTCTTCATTAAGTTCATCCATATCGCCAGGCGCAATGGCAAAAGTGCGTTCACCATCTGGTGTAATAAGTGTAATACCACGGCCAATATCGCCACTGACGCCTTGTAGATGACTCATATCTACCTTGCTGCTGGTGTGGCAAATGTAGTGATAAGCAGGAGACCTTAAAGCAATGTTTGATGACATAACGCCAAGTAGTATGGATTTATCATCGGCCAATATAGAGTAATTATGGATGGTGTTGCCTATGGTGCCGCCGGCAAAATGATCAGAAATGCTTTTCTGTGCGGTTAACTCAGCGTAGATGGCCGTTGCCGTATTGACATCAACAAGGTTGGATAAGCCTTTCTGAATATTGAAAGTTTGTAATAAATCATCAGAGACATAGGCAATAACATCGACAATGGTCTCATCTAGTCCGACAATGTAGGTGTCTTTATCGGGACGTACTTCATAGGTAGGTAAAACAGGTTTTGGGTCGGAAACTGGAAAGTAGTGTTTTATTTTGCGTCTACCTGGAAATTTCATACTGTTGTCCGCTGATAAGTTAATGATTTTAGTCTATCAAAACATTGATCGGTCGGGCAGTTATCTAAAATAAATGTAAGAGAAATATGAACGAATTACAGCTAGATAGATATAGTCGACAACTTTTACTACCCAATTTTGATATTGACGGGCAACTTGCCTTATCAAATTCGACCATTCTTGTTATTGGTATGGGAGGGTTGGGTAATATCGCCGCGACCTACCTAGCCAGTGCAGGGGTTGGTCAATTAATATTTGCTGATGGTGACCATTTAGAAATGAGTAATTTACCAAGACAAGTGCTTTATGATGAAGCGCTGATTGGTGAAAATAAAGCGCTTGCCGCTAAACAGCAGCTGATAAAGAAAAACTCAGAAATTACAATTGATGTCTTAGCGCAGCAGTTGAGTGGTGATGTACTGAATAAGGCAGTAGCGACTGCTAACGTTGTATTAGATTGCACGGATAATTACAACGCCCGTCAAAGTATTCATCGAGCTTGTTTAAATAACAAAACCCCTTTGGTTAGCGCCGCCGCAATTCGTTGGGAAGGGCAGTTGATTAGTTTTCTCTACGATCAGATGCCTACGCCATGCTATGAGTGTCTTTACCCTTCTATGTCTGATAATCAATTGAGTTGCAGTGAAAGCGGCGTTATTGGACCTGTAGTGGGTTCTTTGGGGGTACTGCAAGCATTAGATGCATTAAAAATTGCCAGTGGTTGCGGGCGAGTAGAGCATGGGCTACTTAAATTATTTGATGGCTTAGAAGGTCGTTGGCGTGAAATGCGCTTAACGCAAGACCCAGAATGTGCATGTTGTCATGATCGAACCGCTTAAACCAGGAAGTGTTACGGTTGAAAAGCGATAGAAGGCCCCTATTTTAGTTATTAACATTTATCGCTAAGCATTTTGGCGTAGATTCGTTAGAATCCGCCTCAAGACATTTATCTGGCTATCATTGCCGGAAAGACATTTATCGACAGGAGACAATGACATGAGCGATGTTAAACACGCTAAATTAATGATTTTGGGTTCAGGCCCTGCAGGTTATACCGCTGCTGTCTATGCGGCCCGAGCTAATTTAAACCCTGTAATGATTACTGGTATGCAGATGGGGGGCCAGCTGACTACCACAACAGAAGTGGATAACTGGCCAGGTGATGATCAAGGTGTGCAAGGTCCTGAATTAATGGAGCGTATGCGTAAACATGCAGAGCGCTTCGAAACAGAAATTATTTTTGATCATGTTAATAAAGTAGACCTTAAAAATCGTCCTTTTCGTTTAGAAGGCGATAGTGGTGTTTATACGTGTGATGCCTTAATTATTTCTACTGGCGCTAGTGCTCAGTATTTAGGAATGGAAAGCGAAACGAAATTCATGGGACAGGGCGTATCGGCTTGTGCTACTTGCGATGGTTTCTTCTATCGTAACCAAGACGTTGCTGTGATTGGTGGCGGTAATACTGCTGTTGAAGAAGCCTTGTATCTCGCTAATATTGCGAAAACCGTTACGATTATCCATCGTCGTGAAAAATTCCGTTCTGAAAAAATCCTTGCTGATAAATTGCTTGAAAAAGCCAAAAATGGCAATGTAAATATAGAATGGTATTCAGAACTAGATGAAGTACTTGGTGACGCTACAGGGGTAACCGGTGTGCGTATCAAGAACAGTCAAACAGGCGAGAAAAAAGAGCTTGCTCTTTCAGGTGTGTTTGTTGCTATTGGTCATAAACCGAACACTGAAATTTTCCAAGATCAATTGGAAATGAAAGATGGTTACCTTAAAGTTCAGACTGGGTCACAAGGAAATGCGACACAAACAAGCATTGAAGGCGTGTTTGCAGCAGGCGATGTGAGTGATCATATTTATCGTCAAGCAATTACGTCCGCTGGAACTGGTTGTATGGCCGCACTGGATGCAGAGCGCTACTTAGATTCTTTAGAGTGATCTTTTAAGCGAGCCGATTAATGATTGGAGCGCTTGGCAAATAACAAAAAAACCGATCCTAGGATCGGTTTTTTTAGCGCTGTTATTCAGAATAAAGAAGTATTTGAATTGAACTTCTTATGCTGATACGACTTTAATTACAGTGCGTTGTAAGCTTCTACGCCTTCAACTAGAGCTTTTTTCGCTTCTGCAGCGTTTGCCCAGCCTTCTACTTTTACCCACTTGCCTTTTTCAAGGGTTTTGTAGTTTTCGAAGAAGTGTTCGATTTGGTCGCGTAGCAATTGTGGAATGTCGTTCACATCTTGAATATGACCGTATTCTTTGCTTAGTTTTTCGTGAGGAACGGCAACCAATTTTGCGTCCATGCCTGCTTCATCAGACATGTTTAGAACACCAACTGGACGGCAGCGAATCACAGAACCGGCAATAACAGGGTGTGGAGTGATGACCAATACATCGACTGGGTCACCGTCATCAGCTAGTGTGTGGTTAACATAACCGTAGTTAGCAGGGTAAAACATAGGGGCAGTCATGAAACGATCGACAATAAGCGCGTCCATGTCTTTATCTACTTCGTATTTTACAGGATTGGCTTGAGCCGGAATCTCAATGATTACATTGATATCATTTGGTACATCTTTGCCGGCAGGAATTTTACTATAGCTCATTGTTTTATCTTCCAGTGGTGTTGAATATGCCCGACATTATAAAAGCTCGATAAGGTCTACGCCAGTTATGGAGGGGATTGGGTTAAGAATATTTGTAAAAAACATAAAAAATGCTTTAAATTTGCTTGAAACCTTTATAACTTATTGCTTTCTTTCTAGATTTAGCTAGTCTTAGGTGTGGTCAAAATATAGTCGCGGAGATGAGAATGACAAAATCTGAGCTGATAGAACTGTTAATTGATCAGCAATCACATTTGCCAGTGAAAGATGTAGAAGAAGCAATAAAAACCATGCTTGATCATATGTCGGATTCACTATCGGACGGTGAACGCATAGAGATCAGAGGATTTGGTAGCTTCTCATTACACTATCGTGCGCCAAGAGTAGGGCGAAACCCAAAAACAGGTGAGTCAGTTGAGCTTTCTGCAAAGTACGTTCCGCATTTCAAGCCAGGTAAAGAATTGCGTGAATTGGTAAACTTGCCAGATGCAGAGATAAATGAACTGAACTAATTTACCTCTAATGCCTCGAAATCTCTTAGCTATCACGGCATAATATTGCCATTCTAATTTGGTAGGGTGTTTTATGCTTAAATGGCTGAAAAGAATTGTGCTTACAGTTCTGATTGTCTTTTTCCTTGCTGTTGGTATTTTCTTTGCCATCAGTAACCCTCAGCTTATCCATCTTGATTTGGTTTTCATCCAAGGTCCGGAGCTGAGTGTCGCTCTTTATACCATTCTGTCTTTTACTATTGGTGCTTGTGTTGCTCTTTTGGTTAGTTCTGTTACCTACCTTCGTTCTGAACGTCAGGTACGAGTGCTTAATAAACGTCTTGAGAAAGTACAACATGAAGTAGATACTCTGCGTAAAGCGTCTATCACTCAAGAGCTCTCAGACGGGAAGGAGTAACCGCGTTGACCGAAGTTGGGTTGTTTATTGTTCTTTTTGCTGCGCTGTTTTTAGGTTGGGCAATGGGGCGGAAAAATCCTTCTAAAAAGGCCAAGCGTGATAAGAAAAAGGTCCCGCCGAACTATTTTCGAGGGCTTAATGATCAACACTCTGAAGCGATTGATGCTTTTGTCGAGTCTCTCGAAGTTAACTCTGAGACCTTTGATATCCATTTAACATTGGGGAATTTATTCCGTAAAAAAGGTGAAATTCAAAAAGCCATCAATGTTCATCAAAGTCTATTAGCTCGTCCAGAAATATCCCAGCGTGAAATGCACATGGTGCAATTAGAACTCGCCAGTGATTTTATGTCTGCAGGATTGCTCGACAGAGCCAGTCGCTTATTGCTTAATATGGCGACTATCCCTAAGAAAAGTGAATTCCATTCAAAGATTCTGACATTGTTAGTCGATTTGTATGAGTTCGAGCAAAGTTGGGATCAGGCGATTCAGGTAAGCAGTGAGCTGATTAAAGACACACCAAGTAAGAAAGAAATTAAGCGTTTAGCGCATTTTCATTGTGAGATGGCAGAAATGTTATCGAAGAAAGAACAATGGAAAGAGGCGTATCAACATTATAAGCAAGCATTAGATGTTGACTCTAGCTGTGTTAGAGCAAGCATTGGTGCTGCTGATGTACTTAGTAGTCAGCGACGTTATCGCGATGCGATAAAAGAATTGAAGCACGTTGCGGATCAAGACCCAGAATTCATTTCTATTATTATACCTAGGTTAAAAGATTGCTATCAACGGGTCTGGGGTAGTAGTGGTTTTATTAAATTTATCCAAGAACAAAACCAAAAAAAACCGTCTGCTGCGCTTATTTTAGCGCTGGCTCAGCATTATATGGAAGACGATAAAGAATACGCTGAGATGTTTTTGGTGCAACAATTACGCTCACACCCCACTGTAAAAGGCTTTCGAGAGCTGATTAGTTTACAGATGGGAGACTCACGAGGTCAAAATCAGCAACATCTTGAAGTACTTTATGAGCTAATAGATCAGCTTGCTCAGGCGAAACCTCATTACCAGTGTCGCCAATGTGGTTTTTCAGGTTATCAATTGCATTGGCAATGCCCTAGTTGTAAAAGTTGGGGGGTTGTAAAGCCAATACATGGCCTTGAAGGTGAATAGCTTTCAGCTAAAAAAGTAGAACATAAACCGTTAGTACTTCGAGTATTAATGGATAAACCGTCAATCAGAATACTGCTCAAGCGCCATGTTTTTGGTAATAGTAGAGCATGTTATATAGAAAAAAAGAGGACATTGAATGAACTGCCAATCCCCTATAGTGGTTGCCCTAGATTATCCAACCATGGCGCAATCCATTGAGATGGCGAAACGACTTGATCCTACTCAGTGTCGAGTAAAAGTGGGTAAAGAGCTGTTTACTACCGCAGGTCCCGCAATCTTAGAAGCACTTCATAAATTAGATTTTGAGGTGTTTTTAGATCTTAAGTTTCATGATATTCCAAATACCGTTGCTCATGCGGTGAATGTAGCCGCAGATTTGGGGGTATGGATGGTTAACGTTCATGCGTCTGGCGGTCGTCGTATGATGGAAGCCTCGGCGAATGCCTTGGCGCAGCGGGCTGATAATAACACCATATTGATCGCTGTTACCGTGTTAACCAGTATGGATCAATCAGATTTGATTGAAGTAGGTATCGATTTAACGCCTGAGCAACATGTAAAACGTTTGGCCACTCTGGCGAAATCGTCTGGTATGGATGGTGTTGTATGCTCTGCACAAGAATCCTCTATGTTGTCTTCTGAGCTAGGCAAAGAGTTTGTGCTTGTCACGCCGGGTATTCGTCCTGCTGGCTCTGCTCAAGGCGATCAGAAGCGTATTATGACGCCAGTGCAAGCGATGGCAGCAGGCAGTCATTACTTAGTAATGGGTCGTCCTATTACGCAAGCGTCTGACCCTGTTGCAGCATTAACTCAAGTTAATACAGAATTAGGTATTACTGTTTAGTTGTTTGTTCACTTGCGGAAATAGACAAAAGCTCTTATTCTAAAACCGTTGTTTGCTCTTTAAATTAAGAGTGAATAGCGGTTTTTTATTGGCAGGATGCTATTATTTCACTGATTAAAAAGGATTTTATGATGAATATCACTCAATGTATTCGAGCGCTGTTGCGCTGCTCCCTCCTAATATTTGTGCTTTCACCATTCAGTCTGCTTGCAGCTGAACCTCTGGACATTAATACAGCCACAGCAGACCAATTTGCTGCAGTCATGTCTGGTGTTGGTGAGAAAAAAGCGCAAGCAATTATTGCTTATCGAGACAAAAATGGCCCATTTAAAACAGTTGATCAACTGGTTGAAGTGAAAGGCTTAGGTGACGCGTTATTAGAGCGTAATCGTCCACTTATACAGGTTATTGAAATACGCTTTCCAGACAAAAAAACAGCAAGCGATTAACGCTTTAAATACTGATTTTTTATTATGCTATGTCCTTATAACACGACTTTCTAAGCCAGGTTGATTCCAATTCACCTGGCTTTTTTTAGCGGTTATATTGAGTTAATAAGATTTTTAGACTGCGTGAAAGTGGGGCTGTTTTCCTGAGTTTATTGAGTATTTTCAGACTTGATATAAAAAGTTTGATATTCTGTTAAGTCGTTTGCCATTCCTAGGAAGAGAGCCGTGTCACAAGAATTTCAAGTTGTTTCTGCATATTCTCCAGCGGGTGATCAGCCCAAAGCCATCGAAAAACTTGTACAAGGGGTTGAGGCTGGTTTAGCCCATCAAACCTTGTTGGGTGTGACCGGGTCAGGTAAAACTTTTACGATAGCAAACGTGATCTCTCAAGTGAAACGCCCCACTATTGTTATGGCGCACAATAAAACATTGGCGGCTCAGTTGTATGGTGAATTCAAAGAGTTTTTTCCTAATAACGCCGTTGAATATTTTGTCTCTTATTACGACTATTACCAACCTGAAGCCTATGTGGCCGCGTCCGATACTTTTATTGAAAAAGACGCGTCTGTTAACGAACATATTGAGCAAATGCGTTTGTCTGCCACCAAGGCTTTGTTGGAGCGAGAAGACGTTATTATTGTTGCTACTGTTTCTGCTATTTATGGTTTGGGTGACCCGCAATCGTACTTGAAGATGATGTTGCATTTGGATCGTGGTGACCGTATTGATCAGCGCGCGGTATTACGCCGTTTGGCAGAATTGCAATATACACGCAATGATCTGGTATTAGAGCGTGGCAACTTTCGTGTACGTGGTGATGTGATTGAAGTGTTTCCAGCGGACTCTGAAGACATGGCGATTCGCATTGAACTGTTCGATGATGAAGTAGAACAATTATCGATGATTGATCCTTTAACGAATAAAACCATTCGTAAAGTGCCGCGCGTCACCATTTACCCTAAAACGCACTATGTTACGCCAAAAGAAACGGTAGTTGCTGCGATTGAGCGTATTAAAGTGGAGCTAGATGAGCGACTAGAACAGTTAAAGTCTTTAAATAAACTGGTAGAGCTGCAACGCCTTGAGCAGCGCACACGCTATGATTTAGAAATGATGCAAGAGTTGGGTTATTGCTCAGGTATTGAAAACTATTCACGGTATTTATCAGGAAGGGAAGAAGGCTCGCCACCACCAACACTGTTTGATTATTTGCCTGCGAATGCATTACTGGTCATTGATGAATCTCATGTGACCGTTCCACAAATTGGCGCCATGTACAAAGGTGACCGCTCACGCAAAGAGAACTTAGTAGAATATGGCTTTCGTTTGCCATCGGCTCTGGATAATCGTCCGATGCGTTTTGAAGAGTGGGAGCAAATCAAACCACAGACTATTTTTGTTTCCGCAACGCCAGGTAAGTACGAAGCCGAACATCAAGACTGGGTCGTTGAGCAAATTGTTCGTCCGACCGGACTGATTGATCCAATATTAGAAATTCGCCCAGTAGCAACACAAGTAGATGATTTACTTTCAGAAATTAATAAGCGTGCGCCTATTGGTGAGCGAGTATTAGTGACGACGTTAACCAAACGTATGTCTGAAGATTTAACCGATTACTTAAGTGACCATGGCGTTCGAGTTCGTTATCTGCATTCGGACATTGATACTGTAGAGCGCGTCGAAATTATTCGTGATTTACGATTGGGCGAGTTTGACGTATTAGTGGGCATTAACCTGTTACGAGAAGGTCTAGACATTCCAGAAGTGAGTTTAGTAGCTATTTTGGATGCCGATAAAGAAGGTTTCTTACGCTCTGAGCGTTCGTTGATCCAAACGATTGGACGAGCGGCACGAAATGTTAAGGGGCGAGCGATTCTTTATGCGGATCGAATCACAGGCTCTATAGAGCGAGCCATGAGTGAAACGAATCGTCGTCGTGCGACGCAAGAAGCACATAATAAAAAGTATGGCATTATACCAAAAGGCATCACTAAATCAGTCGAAGACATTTTGGAAGGTGCTTACAATCCCGCTGCAGGTAAGCGTGGCGGTAAAGCGAAGAAAGTTGCCGAGACGGCAAAAGATTATCAAGTTGAAAGCATGGAAGATGTTGCTCAAGTGCGTAAGGCAATGATACAGCTGCAAAAAGAAATGGTATTAGCTTCCGAAAGTTTAAAATTTGAATTGGCAGCAGGCTATCGTGACCAAATCCATCAGTTACAACGCAAGTTGAAAGACGTTGGCGAAGGCTAATGTAACAAAGAATTATAATAAAAAAATTGAGGATGTTATGGCTATCACACTTCGTAATTACAATATTGTTCGAGTGATTGATAATGGCGTTATCGTAAATTGCACCGTTATCTCTATGTGTTATGAATACGCTGTTGTTAAGTTTCGTGGAAAGGAATACAAAGTGCCTTATCACCTAATAGACGAAGTAGTGGGGCATGAGTTACTTATACCTGTTTGATACATAAAGAAGACTTTTATTTTATAAAACAAACACTTCAAAAAAATTCTAGCAGGGCTTGTCAAAGACAAACTCCTGCGTATAATAAGCAACACTTTTTAGGACTATAGCTCAGTTGGTTAGAGCGCATCCTTGACATGGATGAGGTCGGCAGTTCGAATCTGCCTAGCCCTACCACCTTATTAAGTAATAACAGAAAGCCTCGATAGATTGTTGATTATTCACAACGTCGGGGCTTTTTTGTAGCTGCAAACTATAAATCTCCCTTGACCACTTTACTGCTGTTAACAGGACAGGCACCTCACGAAGCCAGCATTTCCGGGGGTTTTTAAGATGGGTGTCCTAGTAACTCCATAAAAGCATGACCTTTGCGCCAACCATCCACCTTACACCCACAGGCAACCCTGCCTACGATCAACAAGTCAGCGACCAAGTAATCGAACGCCTCAAAGCCGAATTTGCACAAGGTATGATGGAGAACATGGACGTAGCGACAAGGGCCGATGGGAGCTTGATGGATAAGCTAGGGTCGTAAAAGAAAACTATATGTTGAAAGCATTACTGTTAAATGAAAGTTTACTATGTCTATATTCGTCTGCACCAAGGTCATTTGGTGTAGACGTGATGCTATTAATGGGCTAGTTGATTTCTTGATCCAGCTAATGACTTTAAGTAATTGGCAATAGCTGTAACATTGCCTTCTCTAAGCTTATTGTTAGAGTTTTGTAGGTTTTCAACTGAGTGCTCGGCCACTTCAAATGCAAGTTCGAGCTCGAATTTATTGTTATTCTCTAGTAGAGATTTAGACAATTGAACTTGATAGATTTTACCGCTACGTTTGCCAAGTGTAATGGTGACACCATCTTGTTCTTCTGCTTGCTTGGTAGGCTCGTCACTGGAGAGGTACTTGAATTCAATAATGGCATCGTCATTTTTGTTTATAAATGTTCTCATTTGATATGGCACATCCGTAGGCGATAAAAAGACACTAATTTTAGCGCCATTTTTCGTCTTTGTTTTTCCTTGCTGCATAGCTTCTTGAGAAAGCTTTACGCGGTTCCATACGTTTTTATCAAATATAGTATTCATGCTTGCTCCAATAATCGTCCGATCATTGATACGGTCAATGTATAGTTTTGCACAGAGTTATCAGTAACGCCATGTGGTCTTCTGCTGTCCAGTACCACAACTCCCCATGGTTCCCCATTTACTTCTACTGGTATTGCGGCAATAGATCTAGGAGTAATCCTTTTATTTTCAATGTACTGATCAACTAATTTTAGATCAGAGTAAGTGGCTCTAGCATAATTATTAATTGATCTTCTCGAAGGTGTATTATTTTTGTCATATTTTAGTTCAGGTAAATCGGTTGCAACTGTTGTCCCGCCTTTTCCCCAAGCTTGTCCTGCTATACCTTCGCACTCATCACTTTTATCACTAACATAAAACAGTGCATTCGTTTTTTTAGATAGATGACCTGATCTCAGAACAGGGACTAGATAACTTGAGAAGCGAGGGTGCTTACCCGACGGTCTTAGCGTCTTCTTAGAAGACCAATGCTTTTTTAAAAAGCATCGTTTCTTTACTTGAAATAACGTTACTCTATTGTGATCACGTGGATCATCTGAAATATGATTAAACACTCTATCTTGATATTGATCTAAAATGAACTGAATTTGCTCCCAGATCCATGGGTTCTTCGTTTTCTTTACTATAGTAAAGAAAATTGAGATTAAAAATAAAGCGATGAAAAAATAGACTGCGTATCCTTGTATCCATTCAATCAAGTGCCACTGATAGGGCCTATTTTCTATCCATTTATCGGTTGAATCTACATCATTAATAAATGACATTAATCCTATTAGGGCTGATGCTACAATGATGACAAGGTCAGATATTTTATACAAAAAAGCTTTTTTTCTACTGATTCTTACCACGCCCAATCCCTGTGTGCTTTAAATTTTTCTGAATGATATGTGACCAGTCACGTTTTGTCAGCCATAAACTGACGATTTACTTATTTTTTTGTGTGCAAATTTCCTGTAATGAAGAGGGGTTCGAGGAGCCTTGTGTTCGCCGTTTCCTTGAGCACGGGAGTCCCCCCTGTTTATTACTACCAACCAGTGATTGGGCTCATTAAGTGACGGTTAACGAATATTCAAGGAGGCCACCGGTGGTTAACTCTCTTATCTCAAGCAATGACGCCCCGTTACAAATTACCAACGATCAAATCACGACTACCTCAACTGACATTGCCAAGCATCATAAGAACGTTCTTCGTTAAAATAGAAAGCCTTGAATATAGTGCAGATCTTCATGCGCTCAATTTTGAGCCGATGATAATTCAGATGGAAATAGGAAAGAGCGCAAAACGAGGAGAGCGAGTTTATCGCATCACCCGCGATGGCTTCGTCTTCTGGCCATGGGTTTCACTGGCGCAAAAGCCGCCCAGTTCAAAGAAGCCTACATCAACGCCTTCAACCAAATGGAAAAGCACCAAATAGAAAAACAGCTCAACGAGCAAAAACACCTTCCCGCGACCACCGACAATACCGCCGTTGCAGAAACCGACAAATACCAACTGCTCAACAACATCGTCAAATCCATGCAGATACAAAGCGACCCCGTCGTCGTTCCTTCAAAAGAACTCATCGACCTAATCCACGCCGTCCGCATGTACCAAACCCAAATAGCACGACTACAAACACCCGACTGGGTAAACGACAACATCGACCGCATGAAAAACTACACCCAACGCAGCTTTGTAGACTTTTAAGCAGTGAGCAACTAAAGCCTGCGAAAGTGGGCTTTAGTTGTTGTTTTTATTGGTAGGAATCGTGAAAGTCTTTTAGTATCAATGAATATGTAAATACGTATGCGTACTATAGTTTTGCTAATGTCGATTTCGACCATTTTAAAGGGTTTTTTATGTTTGAAAGTTTTGACTTTTCAGTGTTGCAAGACCCTGAATTTAAAGAAGATGCGGTTCGCGAAGAAATTATTTTACCACTTATTAAAAATCTGGGTTATGCGCTTACGGGAAATTCTAAAATAGTTAGAAGTAAATCTTTAGTACATCCCTATGTAGCGATTGGTTCCAAACAGAGAAAAATATCCATAGTCCCTGACTATGTTTTTTATTCTGATAATAAACCATATTGGATTTTAGACGCCAAATCTCCTACTGAAGATATCATAAAAAGTAAACATGTAGAGCAGGCATTCAGTTACGCTATTCACCCAGAGATAAGAGCTGAGTTATATGCATTATGTAATGGAAGAGAATTTGCACTATTTGAAGTCAGAAAATTTGAACCAATTTTACGTTTTAAAATTGAAAATATTGCTGAAAACTGGGATGCATTATTTAGAATATTGAATCCCGAAGTTAAGGCAAGTCCGGAATTATTAGAATACCACCCTGATTATGGTGTTTTTATCAAAAAAATCGGTGCTGTTGATGATTTTAAATTTGACGCTTTGGCAGTACATTCTAAATTTATAGCCAAGCTCTCTGATAACGAATACACAACAAATACTGTGATTACAGGAGATATAGATTGTATTATTTCATTTGATTTTGATGAAGAGCGTTACCAACAACTATTATCTATCCTTCCTCCTCATTTAAGCGAATTTTTGAAAAATAGTCTAAGTCGAATGCCTTACTATATGACATTAGAAAATTCTGAAGAAGAGTTCATGTTTGGTGTCTCATCAACGATTTCGGGTCGGATATTAGAAAACAGTGAAGAATCGTATATCCCATTTATTGTCGATGAGTTTACCGAATATTTCAGCTTTGGCTTAGATTAAAAATAGTCTCCACCCAAAAAACCAAACACCTCCAAGCCCATCCCAGATGGGCTTTTTCATTTCTGTTCCCCACAAAATTAAGGAATCCCTATGCCTCAAATGATGCCTCTCGGTGGCTTTGTCTTTTCACTTAGCGAGGGCACGCCTTACGAAGGGCTGCAACGCACGAGCGATAGTGGTTGGGTTGCCGTGTCCCGTTATGGGCAAAAGCCGCTCAGCCAGAACACAGGCCAACAGTTGGAAAATATCACGCTAACAGGGACGTGGTTTCAGTCCCAAGGCATGAGCCATCTTGCGGCCTTGCGTACTTTGCAAAACAAGCGGGAGCCGTTGGTGTTGGTCGATGGTTACGGTAATAACTTAGGTCAGTGGGTAATCAAGCGTGTGCAAGAAAAACAAGACAGGATCATCGACGACGGCACGGCCTTTGTTCTTGGTTTCACCATCGAGTTAGAGGAATACGCCAATGACGACCCTTCGTAGCCGCGACGGCGACACCATTTCCAATATTCTTTGGATCACCCTAAACCGCAACGACGACGAAGCGGAAGAAGCCCTGTTCGAACTCAACCTCGGCTTAGAAGAATACGGGCCAGTATTACCCGCTGGCGTTGTGATCGAGATCCCCACTTTACCTGAAAAGGTCGCAGAAAAGGTCATTAATATATGGGACTAGACAATCCATCCAATTACTTACCTCGCGTGCGCGTCAGCGGAGCAGGTGAGCGCATCATAAACAACCGCCTGACCTCGTGGGAGCGCATAGACGCGGCAGGAACACAGAGTGACCAACTCACCTTGCACATCGACACCACAGGGCAAACAGGCTTGCCGAAAGAGGGCGCGGTGTTCACATGGCAAGAAGGCTACGGGGACAACCTGATCGACAAAGGCCAGTTCAAAATCACTCGCATCGTACCGAAACTGTTTCCGCCCAGCGTGACGATCGTCGCCACCGCCGCGCCGTTTCAGGTAGAAGACAAGACCGGCTTTAAAGAGCGCCGCACACGCACCTTCGATAACGTCAGCCTTGCCGATCTGTTCCGCCAAGTTGTCACGTCGCACGGATTCAGCCCACGCGTGGCCAAGGAGTTTGAAAGTGTCGTCCTTGAGCACATGGACCAAATCGACGAGACCGACAGCGCCTTTTTAGCCCGACTGGCAAGAGAACGCGACGCCATCGCCAAACCCGTCAACGACCTGTACGTACTCGCCAAACGGGGCCAAGTGAACACCATCACAGGGCAAGCTATCCCGCCTGTCGTCGTTGGACTGCCCGCGCAAAACGCCCCAAGCAACCAAAACCGCTTTATCAACTGCCAAATGGACAACCCAAGCCGCAGCCGCTTCAACGGTGTGAAAGCCAACTGGACAGACAACAATACAGGCCAAGAGGCCACCATAGAAGTAGGTGAAGCCCCATACAAGAAACTACGCCAGATCTACCAACCCCCAACCCCCAACCCCCAACCGACGCCATCGCCGCCAGCCAAAGTGAACTAACCAAACTAAAACGCCAAGGCGCCAGCGTCATCCTAGACCTACCAGGTAACCCAAACCTTGTCGCCGAAGGCATCCTCACCTTAAACAACACCTTCCCATCCGAAATGAAAGGCAACTGGTCCATCGACAAAGTCACCGCACGAGGCGACAGCAAAGCAGGGTACAGGTGTACTGTGGTGGCTAGTGAGGTGGCTTAATACACCGTAAAAGATAGAAAAAATTAAAAATCACCAAGAATCACTAATAATCATTAAACAATCACTGCTCCATCATCGTTGATTTGTCCTTCTCCTGATTACTATAAGCGCTTCCAAATAACGAAAAAGAGGTTCTTAAATGAGTAAAGTACAGCGTAATCATAGATCAGATCAGAAGAATAGTAATACGGGAACATCAGGTCACAATGATGCTTATCAAAAAGCACTTGATAATAGAGCTAACCAGCTGAACCCTAATAATCCACTTTATAAATCACATAAGAAGGAAGCTTAACCATGAACACAGAAGATTTATCTCAAGACGAACTAGATGTTTGGTCTGACATTAATAACCCTAACAATGATGCAGACATGGACGATTGGGCTGATGTACACAACCCTAACAATGACGACTACTTAGGGGATGACTAAACGAATACCAGTGACTACAATGTCACTGGTATTTTTTTGTGCTATAGAGGCTGTAATGGAAGACAAAGATAAGAAGTATAAATATACAAAGCAGTTGTTAAGGCTAGCAATTGAAGAGAGTGGTTACACGAATGCCGAAATTGCGAAAAAATCTCGCCTTAGTGATAAGTCTGTTTCGCTAGTTTCCAGATGGAGAAACGGAAAGGCTCAAGCAACTGAAGTGCAAATGCACTATTTCATTAAAGAATATGGTCATCTATTAAAGAAAAAACTAGAACATTTGTTTTATGGACATACACTCAGTATAGAAGATAAAGGTCTTTCTCTGTCTTATCTTAAACTAGAAGGTGAGGTTTTATTTAAAACACAGATAAAATCTACTTTACTAGACTCTTCTAAGAATCCACTGCGTGTATTGAGGCTAGTTGTTTTGGAATACAAAGGGTGCTATGAGATTGTTGTGCAATATAGAGCTGGAATTATTAATTATTCTAGAGCACGATTTGATAGTGAGGGGGGGGTTGAAGAAAACTCATTGTCAATAAATAAAGATGAACTTTATTGTAGTGATAATGAAGAGAGTAATTGGTTTTTCGATAAAGTTATAAAGTGCGAAAACACCGATACATTGATATTAAATTTTAAGATGTTGATGAATAACATGCTTAATAATAAGAGCCTACTTATATTTAAGGCGCATGGAAATGGACTTTTCACATCAAAATGTATTGATCCAGTTGAATTTGCATTTTATCAAAAATTAATGAAATCAGGATTGCAAAGCGATTACTTACCATTCTAAAATCATGGTCCAAACCCAAAGAGCAAGAGGGGCTCAAACCCTCAACTTATAGTTGATATACAACTAAATTATGAATATTCGTCTTTTGAGACGCTCCACCCCAGTCCATAGGCTGGGGTCGAGTATGAGTATTTTGGTGTCCTTGTAGCTTGTCTTAGACTAGGTGAAAAGCCGAGGCCAGTAGCCGAAAAAAGCTCAAGGTATTTCGGGACAGGGTGGGTTAAGCCGAACCATGTAGCCAAGAGCTTCATCGTTCGGCTTTTTAATTTGCACCCTATGTAACACAAGCCTGCCAAGACGATTTCATCAAAAGCCAAGGCTCCAGCGTCACAATTGATTTGCAAGGCAACCCCAAACTCGTCGCAGAAGACATCCTCACCCTAAACGACACCTTCCCACCCGAAATGAAAGGCAACTGGTCCATCGATAAAGTCACCGCACGCGGCGACAGTAAAGCAGGGTATCGGTGTAGTGTTGTCGCGAGTGAGGTTGCTTGAATGGTGCCATTTTGGCAACACATTGACATTTGTGTGAGTATGGTGCCATAATGGCACCAAGCAGTACTTTTTCTGCTTTATCTTAAACTAACTAGGAGAAATGAAATGAAAAATCTAAATGTGAAAGCAGTAACTTAACAATTAATGGGGTCAATACGAAATAGAGAAAAATACAAAAAATTTGACCGAATTATAAGTAGGTCAAGGAGAAAGCGATGACTATATCTCATGTACAAGAAAATGTGCGGCTCGTTGCTCGAGCGCCAAAAGATGTTCAAGAGATCATTACTAATGCGGCGGAATTATCCGGTGCTTCAATGTCTCAGTTTATGATTGATGCAGCCTTAGATAAGGCAAAAGAAGTGGTAGAACGAAGTAGACTGCTAATGTTGTCTATGGAAGGGGCTAACCGATTTTTTGAAGCATTAGACAATCCGCCAAAAATTCAACATCTAGATGACGCTTATAAGGCGCTAGAGGATTATGAAAATGGCACTGTCACCTTTGAAAGAAAGCCACAATCGAAAACGCTTTGATTGTGGCAATGAGCGAATTAACAAATTTTTAAAAGAGTCTGCGAACAGTGCAGCAAAACGAAACCTATCTAGGACATTTGTTCTGGAAGGAAGCGATGAAACAGACATAGCGGGCTTCTATTCGCTCAGCAATATTGAGGTCAAAGTTCCTGTACCTCATAAAATGTACAAGAAATACCCTAACCCATTGCCCGGCGTGACATTAGCCAGAATGGGAGTGGATGAAGGTTACCAAGGGCAGGGCATCGCCAAAATCATGGTAATCGATGCAATGCGGCGTACACTGCGAATAAACGAAAACATGGGCGTCGTTGGGTTGTTTGTAGACGCCAAAGACGATGATCTCGTTAAATTCTATCAAAATCGCGGCTTCATCTTCCTTCAGAAAGAAGAGCACACCTCGAAGCTTTGGATGCCGATCGACTCCATTTTAAAATTCTTCAAAGATCGAAAATAACCTATTAAGGCTGCAATCTATTACGGGTTGCTGTTTTAAATTTTTAACTAAAAGTTACTCTAAACGACATCTTCTTATCGGAAATAAAAGGCATCGTTTTTTATATTTGAAATAAGAGCTTAGCTGAAGAGTTGTATGGCAGCATATAACTACTATTATCGGTTTTGATGCTTTACGTGAGGATAAGTGTTACTAGCTTTTGATATTGAAATATAAGCTATGAGATGCAAAAAGTAAGTAACTATAGGCACGAGTTACTTACTTTAAGGCGCTCTCATTTAGTTTAGATAGTGCTATTTTGTTTCTGACAAGGTCGTAGCGTTTTCGGTTTTACTGCTTTTATCTGTGTTCGCTACAATCTTTGGCGCTAGTTCATAATGAAAGTCTTCTTTGACCCAGCGTAACAGAGAGAGGCTCATAATAAAGAGTACCGGAATCATTGGTAGGGCAACTAATACGGTTGACGTTTGTACGACTTTCAACCCTCCCATCGACAGCAAGCCCACCCCAACTAGCCCTAGTAATAGCGTCCATAATATTCTGTTCCAACGAGCAGGTTCTTGGTAACCACTGATTTCTTTAGTGCAAACGGCTGCAAGCATGTACGCAGAGGAGTCCACGGTCGTTGCCAAGAAGATAAAGCAAAGTAATGTGAACAGCGGAATAATAATATTGGATGCCGGTAACGTTTGTAGAACGGCGACCACGGTAGCAGGGATACCTTGTTGACTAAGAATGGATTGTAAATCGACAGTGCCATTGATGTCTAAATGCAGCGCGTATCCTCCCCAGATGGCAAAAAATGCCCAACACCCAAAGGATCCCCATAAAAGACCCTGAATTCAAGTCCGAAGTGCGACACTTTTCACTTCAAGCAACTAAGCACAT
>JBQEFB010000011.1:0-92642 GCA_052107635.1 Marinomonas sp.
ACATAAAAAGACCCCCAGTAATTGGATAGTCCAACTATTGGGGGTCACTTCATATGTCGGCTTTTTTGTGTCTAAAAAATGGCAATTACCTGAAAAATAAAGCAATTAATGAGATTAATACTGTTTTTTATCATCACTTGACCTATGTGTTAGCAATAGGTTTTACAATATCAGTAATCAAAGTTACTAGGGAGTGTTTATGCGCGTCATCGACCTTGCAAAAAAAGCGAATGTAACAAGTGAGACGGTTCGACATTACACCCGATCAGGGTTGCTTCATGCTGAGCGTGACCTTAATAATGGCTATCAAATATACAATGAAGCGTCATTGAAAAGAATGCAGTTTATTCAGCAGTCACAGACGTTAGGATTAAGCTTAAAGCAAATTAAAAGCATCATAGAGCAAGCTGATAGTGGTGATTCGGCATGCCCCATGGTACGATTTGTTATTAAAAAAAGTCCCAGAAACAAAGGCAAAAATCATTCAATTGCAGTCCCACTTGAAAACAATGGAGGAGGCTTTAATGACGTGGGAAAACATGCCGAATGGCACTCCAGATAGCCAATCTATTTGTTGTCTTATAGAGCAGTGGGAAGAAGACAAAATAAATAACTAAAATCATTAAGGAGGCGATGTGTCAGATAGTAAGAAAAAATTCACAGCCACTGATGTTCATATCTTCGAAATGGACTTGAAAGTGAGTGGAATGTCTTGCCAAGGCTGTGTTTCAAAAGTGCGAAGTAAGCTTCAAGACTATGATGCTAATGCTTTAGTGGTAGGCACTCCAAAAGATAATCGTTTAGAAGTTCAAACCATTTTATCTGAAGGACAAGTAGAGTCTTGTATTAAAGCGCTTGGATACCAAGTATTAGGTCACTTTGATATTGAGGGATTGGCGACAAGTCTTTCAATCGAGCATAGCACTCCCACACCATATTATTTAGCAGTGACAGGTCTTTCTTGTCAAAAATGCGTGAGTAAAGTACGTAGCGGTATTCAGTTATTGGATGGAAATGCACAGGTAGAAGGAGTCCCTAAAGAAAATCGTCTTAATGTTATATCTACTCTTACTCAAAAAAGCATTGGCCAAGTCATTACTGATATGGGATATGGTTATCTAGGAAATTTTGTTGAGTCGGCAGAGAAAATGAAAGCCACAACAGATGTATTAATAGATGATTCTAAGAAAAAACTTGATAAGGCAAGTTTCGATTCGTTATCTACATTAGCTCGCAATAATAAATATGATAACGCTCAAAAATATCAATTTTCTTTGACTGGTATTACCTGTGCCGCTTGCGTTAATACTATTCAAAAAACCTTGGATAGACTGTCTGGGGTAGAAACTGCCGAGGTGAATTTCGCCAGTAGAACGGCTCAAGTGTTTTCTTCTACAACACCTGAGGTATTAATTAAAGCGATTGAAGCGTCTGGTTATGGTGCCATTCTTATTGAGGATAGGAATGAAGCTGAAGTGGCGCGTCAAACGAGCAATACGAAAGAGTTTTATGCTAAGCGTAACGCGTCTATTTTAGGTTTGTTGGTTGGTATTCCATTGATGCTCTATGGCGTAGTCGGTGGAAATATGATGGTTGAAACGCCACTGCAGCGACTCGGTTGGGGGGCGGTAGGTATTTTAGTTTTGTTGGTAATGGTTGTTGCGGGTAAGCATTATTATCGCAGTGCTTGGAAAGCATTCCGGTCTCGTCAATCGAATATGGACACGCTGATTTCGATTGGGACTGTGAGTGCTTGGGTATATTCGATGGCAATTATTATTGCCCCTAGTTTTTTTCCTGAAAACACTCGGCATTTATATTTTGAAGCCAGTGTGATGATTCTTGGACTGATCAACCTAGGGCAAGCGTTAGAAGTTCGCGCTAGAGGTAAAACCAGTGCGGCATTGCGAAGGCTGTTAGATCTTCGTCCCAAGGTGGCATTAATAATACGAAATAATCTGGAGATTACTTTACCTGTTGAAAGTATACAGCTAAACGATAGAGTTCGAGTTCGAACTGGTGAGAAATTTCCGGTAGATGGTGTTGTCGAAGACGGTCAATCTAGTGTTGATGAATCTATGTTAACAGGAGAGCCATTGCCGATCGAGAAACGGCAAGGTGATCCAGTGTCTGCCGGAACGATTAATGGTAAAGGGTCGTTAATTTATAAAGCCACGGGCATTGGCTCTGATACTTTGTTAGCGCAAATTATCGATATGGTTGGAAGCGCACAAAACTCTAAACCACCGATCAGTCGTTTGGCCGATAAAGTCTCTTCTGTCTTTGTTCCTAGTGTAATGATAATAGCGATTCTCGCCGCATTAACTTGGTTTAACATTGGAAATACTCCTGTCATTGTTCACATGATGGTAGCTGCGGTATCAGTATTAATCATTGCATGCCCTTGTGCTTTAGGCTTGGCGACTCCGATTTCTACTATGATAGGTGTCGGAAAAGCCGCCGAATATGGTGCATTAATTCGTAACGGTGAGTCTTTACAGCGATCTAGTGAGTTGACCACAATTGTATTGGATAAGACAGGTACGATAACCGAAGGTAAGCCTACTGTCGTACATCATGTATTAGCGGTTAATGGGAGTGGATTTGAAGTGGCTAAATTGGTTGCCTCCCTAGAGAAAGGAGCCAATCATCCACTGGCTAATGCCTTACTTCATTATTCAGAACTTACCACTAAAGAAACCTATACGGTAACAAACTTCCAATCTATTGCTGGAAGAGGCGTGAAAGCGGAAATCAATGAAGAGTGCTATTTTCTTGGTAATGCCGCCTGGGTTAAGCAACAAAAGATTGATAACTCTGAATTAAATGATTTTGATGATAAATACACACTTAGTACAAAGGTGTATCTAACCGATACTAAAAAGATTTTAGCGGTATTTTATATTGAAGATCCGATTAAAAAAGAGTCAAAAAGTGCTATTAAAGCATTCAAACAAGCTGGTCTTAACGTCATCATGTTAACGGGTGATAATGAAAACAGTGCTGCTAATGTCGCCCAACAACTGAATATTGACGAATATCACTCAGAACTTATGCCAGATGATAAACTGAATTGGATTCGAAAACTTCAAGGTGAGGGTGAAATTGTTGGCATGATTGGTGATGGAATTAATGACGCACCTGCTTTAGCGCAAGCAGATGTTGGCTTTGCCATGGGCGCTGGGACTGATGTAGCAATGGAAAGTGCAGATATCACCTTAATACGCAGTGACCTGACTAACGTAGCGCAAGTGATAGACATAAGCCAAGCGACGCTAGCGAATATAAAACAAAATTTGTGGGGAGCATTTGTCTATAACGGTTTAGGGATACCTTTAGCTGCCGGTGTGTTATTTCCATTTACAGGCTGGTTGCTGAGTCCAATTATTGCTGGAGCAGCAATGTCATTATCCTCTATTACCGTAGTGACCAATGCCAATCGCCTACGCCGCTTTAAACCTAATCGTAAATAAGAGAAAAATATGACTGTTTTTATCAATTTATTAGGTGTTCTTCTTATTACTATGATTGTTTGGTGGTTCTGGATGCCAAACAATAAGAAATAGGGAAGGTCGCATGAATCATAAAAACTTTGCCTCTTTAGCCAAAGTGACACTTAAAGTATCAGGAATCACTCAGTTCAAAGCGAGTGATTTTTTTCAGCAGTTTCAATATCGACACGGAATTGTATTTCTAAAAATTGAACTGAAAAAACATCGTATCCTTGTCCACTATGATGTTCTTGAGCTCTCATTAGCGGAGATCATTAATGGCATACAGTTTTCTGGAATGGCCCTTAGGCAAGGAGTGTTTTACGATTGGCGATTGAATTTAGCAAAACAAGTAGAGAAAAACATTTGTGACAATTTAAATCATGTCCCTCATTGTTGTGGTAAAGCGCCTAATAAAGCACTAATCATGAAATAGTGTCTTCTATATTATAGATGCTGAGAGAATTAAGATTTTACTGGTATTATTAGCATTATTAAAGATAACCGATTAAACGATAAGGAAACCATAGCACTCTATGGTTTCCTTTTTTATGGTCAATATTTTGTGAAATCATTAGAAAGGAGTTACATGCGATCTTATCAATGGGGTATTTTTGCCATTGCGCTAGGTGCGTTTGGTCTGGGAACCACTGAATTTATGCCGATGGGATTACTTCCTGTCATCGCAAACGGTGTCGATGTATCTATTCCTAGCGCAGGATTACTTATTAGTGCATATGCTGTGGGGGTAATGTTTGGAGCACCGATAGTTACTTTGTATTTAACAAGATTTAGTAGCAAGAATTCACTCATTGGTTTGATGGTAATCTTTGTTATTGGCAATGTCTTTGCTTCATTAGCGCCTAGTTACGAGATATTAATACTCGCTAGGGTCATTACAAGTTTAGCGCATGGTGCTTTTTTTGGCATTGGTGCGATGGTTGCTATGACCTTAGCACCACCTGATAAACAAGGGTCAGCGGTAGCCTCTATTTTTTTAGGTTTAACCATCGCCAATATTATTGGAGTACCTGTTACTACTTGGTTAGGGCAAAATCTTGATTGGCGCGTCGCCTTTGCAGTGACTGCGCTATTAGGTTTGATTGCGATGTTTGGTCTTGTTCGAAATTTGCCCGTTATGCCGGTACCGAATAAGCCCAATGTACGAAAAGAATTAATGGCGATTATTCAGCCAGCGGCTTTGCGTGCATTTTCTACCACCGTATTGTGCGCAGGTTCGATGTTTACTCTCTATACCTATATTGCACCTATATTGAATACTTTAGCGAATGCTTCTAACACAACCATTGCCATTATGCTGTCTTTGGTCGGCATTGGTTTTACTTGTGGTAATTATATTGGTGGTAAACTCGCGGATAAGTCACCAGATTTGGCTCTTTTTACGGTATTAACTGCACAAATTGTTGTATCTTGTCTATTTAGTCTAGTTGTAGACTCGACAATAACAGCAGCAATTATGACTTTCTTTTGGGGCGTTGCAATATTTGGTAGTGGCGCGGCTTTGCAAATGAAGGTGATGAAAGTTGCAGATCAAGCCCCAGGCCTGGCTTCCTCTATTAATATTGGTGCCTTTAATTTAGGTAATGCTTTAGGTGCGGCATTGGGAAGTGCGGTTATTACCTTTGGTTTTGGCTATGTTTGGATACCAAGTGCTGGAGCAATACTGTCATTATTTGCAATTATTTTAGTAGGGGTTAGTCGGCTAATCGCGAAAAATACGAGAGTTTCTCTATAGAGTGAACTACAAATAAATAATATTATCGGAAATAGTCGGCATGTACTTAAAATATTTTATTTCCTTTATAAAGGGCACACCTAAATTATAGGGGCACTTTCGAAAAATAAAAATTTCAAAACAATTTTTTTTTATAAAAAATAATTTAAAAAGCCACACTAAAGAGGCCCGAATTCAAGTCCGATATTTTTCATTTCAAGCAACTAAGCGCGTTTTTTTAAACCATCTCTAGTTGCTTGAGCTCTAAACACTTTTTCGAACGACAGTTTCTTTTGAGGCGTTGTAATATTTGGTAGTGGCGCGGCTTTGCAAATGAAGATGATGAAAGTTGCAAATCAAGCCCTAGGCTAGGCTTGGTATTGGTGCCTTTAATTTAGGTCATGCTTTAGGCGCGGGCATTGGGAAGTGCGGTTATTACCTTTGGTTTTGGCTATGTTTGGATACCAAGTGCTGGAGCAATACTGTCATTATTTGCAATTATTTTAGTAGGGATTAGTCGGCTAATTGCGAAAAATACGAGAGTTTCTCTATAGAGTGAACTATAAATAATATTATCGGAAATAGTCGATGTTTACTTAAAATTTTTATTTTTCGAAAGTGCCCCTATAATTTAGGTGCGTTCTTTTTAAAGAAAAAATATTTTAATCTCTACGCTAGCCGACCATTTAGTTTGAGTCTTCCATTTGTATTAGGGAGTATTTACTGCGCCGTAGGGAAATATGGGTTATTTTATTATTTTGGGATCAACTAGTTATTCAAGGAAAGAATTACATTATGAGTACTTTAGATAATAGTGTGTCAATAAGATGGCGTAAAGACGAGCTTTATTCTCGATACCTTTCTATTGATTTACCGCTTTCGCAACGTAGCCCATCGTATAAAGGTAAGTTCGGTGCATATCTGGAAGAAATAGGAATTGAACAGTTCCCATTTAATATTAGCCTAAGCGTATATTCCTTACTGGCAAGCTTACGCTATTGCTAGTAGTTACTACAAAATTAGACATGCAGCTTCTTTATCAAGTAATGCTAAAGAGCATGTACTGAATATAACGAGGGCGCAGGCAAATACTTTTCTTTTATTGAAAAGTACGGTCAGGCTTTTGAACGTGTATCTTGGTACAAGACCATTGCAGCAGGAGCACAGTTAAGTAATTCACACTTCACTTATGATGAGTTAATGGCACTCATGAAAGAGAAAGCCACTGTGACGGCTGATCTATTGAAGGCTGACTTGCTTAAATTATTAGAACTTGATGCAGAGTGGCTTTCAATTATCAATAAGATTGGCTGCGCTGTACTTGAAAAGGCAAGGCTAGAACTGACTAAAGATGCTTATATCATTTATGTACAATTGCAGTTATTAGGTTTGTCGTCAGGCGAGATATTTGATGAGTTTACGCCTGATAATTGGGTAGGTGACTACACACCACTTGGGGAAGTTCTTAGAGCTGAAGGACTTGGAATGAAGAAGTCCTTTGTATCATTCGGCAAACACTATTGCCAAAGAATTTCTGAATGGGAATATACCTGTACGGAAGACATTTTCAACTCTCTGTCTAATATCACAGGTTTTGATTCATGGATGCGTGCCTTTTACGACTTACATAATACGATCAATGATCCTGTGAAGCCTGTAGTTAGCTTTAAACAAAGTCGCATTGTTGATTCGCTAATTGTTATGTCTGTTCGAGCTGAAATTGTATTACGAGAGATGTTTCGAAATAAGCTGGATAAGACGAAAATCAATGGAGATATGGCTACTTTTCTGAGAGCTACAATGCCTGAACTTGAGGAGGAATCTTCAAGATTTGTTGAGTGCGCATGTAATAAGATTTCAGATAGTACTAAGTTAAATTCTCAGCCTCGAGATATGTTTCAAATGATTGATGATATGACTATAAAGGGTGCTTCAAAGAAAAAATATTCTTCGTACGTACGATATTGAAGTTTATTACAGCCAGAAATTACTTTGCTCATCACGCTTATATGGACGAAGAATTGAATATCCGCACAAGTAAATTGGCTAGAGAGATATTAGAAAGTATATTTTCTACATTGTTGTTTTTTGAGAAGAATAAGCTCCCATAAATACACGAGGGAGATTTATTAGGGATTGGGTTCAAATTTAGTAGACTTGATAAAAGCTTAAACAGCATGGAATTGAGCCATAAAACAGTATAAGTACTAATATTCACTAATTCCGATAATAACATTTACCGGAAATAGTGAAGGTGTAACGCTCCTTTATTGTTATTTGGTTTGTAAGTCTTAAAATTATTTATCGTCATGCATGAACTCATTACCGTCTAATGTTCATTTTTAGTTTTGTCAGTAAGTCATATAAAGATCGTATTTGATACGTTGGTATAATATCTTCAGGATGCATTTTGTTATGATGATTTAGCCAACATGTATCTAACTTCGCGTTGATACCACCTAAAATATCCGACTCTAGCGTGTCGCCCACCATCAGCACTTTCTTTCTATCTGGATTGCCCATCTTATTAAGAGCATGATCAAATATAGCAACGTTTGGTTTAGCAATGCCTAGTTCTTCTGAAATAATCACATGAGAAAAATATTGATCGAATTTCGTACGCTCTAAACGAACCTGTTGAAGTTGTGTAAAACCATTGGTAATAATGGCTGCTTTAATATTATTCGCTATCAGGTATTCCATCAATATTTTAGCTCCTGGCAATGGCTGACAAATATCTGCCATGGACTCTAAAAACTGATAATTAATTTGCTCTGCAGAAATATCTAGATAATTCGACCATTTTTCAAAACGGCTTGTCTGCAGCTCTTTAGCGGATATTCTTCCATTTTGGTAAGCAATCCATAATGGCTTATTAATGATTTGGTATTCATAAAAGTCTGTTTCAGAAAAATCAACACCATATCTAGAAAACGTATGCTTTAATCCTGTAAAGTTATCAAAATGAAATAAAGTTTCGTCGGCATCAAAAACAATCCATTCATAATTCATTTATTAAATTTATCCTTCTAAGTATAAATCGGGGTGCAATATCGGCGCTAAAGCTAATACTATCGACTGAGTGTACACACTTTCACGTGTGGCTAGGTTGTTAGTAAGTAAACCAATAGCCCCTCCTTTTTGTTTTACATTTTCAACTTGGAATACATCATCCATAACGTCACCAAGTTCTTCTCCATTTTTTAAGCGAAGGTAAATGGAATTCGGTAATGTTAAGCTAGCAGAGCGACCAGTATGGATTTTTCCATCTCGTCCTGAAATGGCAACATATGCAAAAGTTTCGGCACCCTCCTCATTTTTCTCAACGCCACCTTCCATTGCAACAAAATAGTCCTCTTCTTTGTTATGGTCGTGTTCAGCACAATAACGGACTCTATTTTTTGCGCCTAGCAGTGTTTCTTTCTCGCTCATCGGTTGCTCGGCCACTCCTGACTCTATTTCCATTCCTTCGCAATGAATTGTGTGGTTTGGAAATACTAGGCTAAATGCTTGGTGCGCCGCTGTGACTTTTACCGGATTTTTTGACGCTACTCGGATGCGAATAACAATGTTCGACATTTTATTTTTCCTGAAATGAAAAAGCCGCAATCTTAGATTGCGGCTTTTAGTTGTTCAATTTTAATTATGCTTGTGCATTAATAATCGGTGTTGGACATGCAACATCGGCATTTTGAGCTCGGTGTCTTAGCAAGTGATCCATTATAGTCAATGCAATCATCGCTTCAGCAATTGGTGTCGCCCGAATACCGACACAAGGATCGTGGCGACCTTTAGTGATTACCTCAATGGCTTCACCTGCACGATTAATGCTTTTTCCAGGAATTGTAATGCTAGAAGTTGGTTTAAGTGCCATATGAACAATAATATCTTGTCCCGAAGAAATGCCACCTAGTACGCCGCCGGCATGGTTACTTAAAAAACCTTCGGGGGTCATTTCATCTCTATGTTGGCTGCCTTTTTGATCAATTACATCAAAACCATCACCTATTTCTACCCCTTTAACGGCATTAATGCACATAATAGCTTTAGCTATGTCTGCATCCAAGCGATCAAAAACGGGTTCGCCAAGTCCAGGCATGACATTTTTAACAATAACAGAGATTTTAGCGCCAATAGAATCGCCTTCGCGACGCAAAGCGGTCATGTATTCTTCAAGTTCTGGAATAGCATCAGGATCTGGGCTAAAAAAGCTATTATTATAAACTTGGCTAAGATCTTTAACTTCAAGTTTAATCGGGCCAAGTTGTGACAAAAAACCTTGAATTTCAATGTTAAATTGTTGTTTAAGATATTTTTTAGCAATGGCGCCTGCCGCTACGCGCATCGCAGTCTCGCGAGCAGACGATCGTCCACCACCTCGATAATCACGAAAACCATATTTTTGATCGTATGTATAATCGGCATGTGCTGGGCGGAACGTGTCTTTAATATTGCCATAATCACGTGAACGCTGATCTGTGTTCTCAATGATTAAACCAATAGGTGTCCCGGTCGTTTTACCCTCAAAAACACCTGACATGATTTTCACTTCATCTGCCTCGCGGCGTTGAGTGGTATGTTTTGATGTGCCAGGCTTACGTAAATCAAGATCTCGCTGAAGATCTGCTTCACATATTTCTAGGCCTGGAGGGCAGCCATCTACAATAGCGCCTAATGCTAGGCCGTGACTTTCACCAAATGTGGTGACTTTAAAAAGTGTTCCAAATGTATTACCAGACATAATGCTACTGTTGCTCGTGTAATAGTTGGTTTAATTGTTCTTTAGTTAGGATAAAAACCCCGTTGCCACCCTGCTCTAACTCAACCCACATGAAAGGAGTATCTGGGTATGCTGCTTGTAAAGCGATTTCAGTATTGCCTACTTCGTATACTAATATACCGTCATCATGAAGATAATGCGCGACTTGAGCCAAAAATTTGTGCGTAAAATTAAGGCCATCTGTACCAGATGTTAATGCTAATTCAGGTTCATTATGGAACTCTGCTGGTGCTTGTTGAAAGTCGTCTTGGTCAACATATGGAGGGTTGCAAATAATTAAATCATATTGCTTTCCAGTGAATGCCGCAAACATATCAGAATGTATTGCTTGCACACGATCCTCAACTTGATGGCGTAAAATATTTTCATTAGCCACTTTCAACGCCGCCTCACTAATGTCTGAAATATCGACACTAGCATCTTCAAAAACGAGTGCAGCGGCAATCCCTAAGCAACCACTACCTGTACACATATCTAAAATATTTAATGGGTAATGAGTAAGCCAAGGCTCAAACTCATTTTCTAGTAGTGAAATAATAGGCGATCGTGGAATTAAAGTGTCTTTCGTGACATTAAAAGGTAGACCCATAAACCAGGCTTCACCAAGTAAATAAGGTAATGGCTCGCGTTTTGTAATACGAGCCTGTACTAGTTTAAGGATTTTTTTCTTTTCGTCATAGGTTAATGCACAATCTAACATATCTCGATCGAAATCGAGGGGAAGCTTAAGAGACCCCATGACTAGCTGAACAGCTTCGTCCCAAGGGTTATCTGTTCCATGACCGTAAAATAATTGTGCTTTTTGAAAACGGCTAAAGGTCCAGCGAATAAAGTCTTTTATGGTATTTAGATCGCGAACTGCGGATTGTCTACTGCTCATAACTATTAAGCCATTTATGGGATAAAACGGAGTCCCATTATAGCCTTTATTGTTTATCGTCTCTATCTTTGATCTGGATGCGAGCAATAGATTGAGCCAATTCTTCTAACTGTTTATTAAGTTTCTCTAATGGGCGCGCCTGTTCACTATGCTGTTGATCAATAAGCATTTTAATTTGATTCTTCAACTGTTCGTTTTCAAATTCTAGCTGAGATACTTTATTGTCTAATTTAGCAAGATCAACTTCTTTTTGAGAGATATTTATTTGTAACTCATTCTTTTCTTGTTGCGATTGCTTTAACTGGCCATCAATCACTTTATTGTGAGACAACACATCATCATAACGTTGTTGGATGTGTTGTCGTTGTTCTTGCCCTTCTCGATAAGACTGCTCTAATTGAGCTTTCTCTATGGTTATTGTATCCAATGCACTTTGGGTTTCACACAACACACTACTTAAAGAAAGAAAGCCTTGATGAGTCGCATTTTCTTTCAGCAACTGCTGGCTTTCTAGGTCAAGTAGTTTTTCATCTAGCAAGGTTCCTAATGTTTGAGTTATTTCACGCGAAAAGTGATTAAAGGCTGGCTGTAATGAATCATTAAGCTCTTTAAGTTGGTGCTGTTGATGTTCTTTGTATTGCTCTTCCCAATCAATGATTGCATTCATTAGTGTTGTGTTTGATGCATGCCTACCGTCTTTTTTGGAAAAATAGTCTGCAATTCTAGGAATATTAGGAAATTGATTTTGTTCCAATAATTCCCAGCAAGCTTGATGGATTTCTTCTCTTGCTATGTTTGCCTTTCTAGCCATTATGCGTAACCTTTCAATATAATGATCAATAATGTCATTATATTATCCTTTTTATCATTTAAAAGATATTTTACTATGTGGAATAGTATGACTGATTTTTTATATAAAAAAGCCTCTACATAATAGAGGCGTTGGGAACGCCCACATTAACGGGAAAAATTGGTTGGCGAAAATAGCCAGCCGTGTTTTGTCCAATTGAGCATTATGACTTAACCAATACTTCCTTGTACTCATCAAACATATGTTTAAAAGCAAATGCAGGCTCTGGGTTACTAAACATATAAACCTCATTAATCCCTGACTTAGATGTAAAATGAAGCTCGCCATAACGAACTACTGGGATTTGATAATTATCAGCAAAGCGTTTATCTCTATCACCATTTTTATTTGCCTTGGCCCACGCCTGGCCTATTACCTCTGTATCACTTGATACACTCTCACTCTCTAGAAAGCTTACTAGAGTGCAATGAATATCAATGTCTAATATATCAATTAGTGCAAAGTCATTATTATGTTCAATGAATATAAACTGTGGAAAAATATTTAGATCGCCACCATTAGCATTTTCAAAATGAAGAGCTTTATAATCACATAATATTCTTGAGCTATCCGATCTTCTAAGAGCAACAGATGTACGTTCAATTGTATTATTTGCAGTGGTTCGTTCTATTACTCGATCAATTATCTGTGAAGTCGTAACATCCCATACTTTTTCCGTTGACATAATTCCAGAAAACTTATCATCAAGAGTCCCAAAAGCAGCCTCCAGTTGATCAGATAATGAAATATCTAAGCCAAGTTGGTGTTTTTCGTGATCTAATTTCAGAGTATTTAGATCACCTTTCAAACTAAGAATGGTTTGTTTTTTAAGTGATATTTTTTCTTTAAACAAAAAATTGACTGGGAACCAGTTAATCCAATTAAGTTGCGATTCAGCGGTGTTGAGAGCTTCTGTTGTAGAAGTTATTTTTGAGCTTAGTTTCTTTTTATCACTTTCAATATTTTGTAACGTGGACTTCAACTTACATAAATGATTAGAAGAAAGCTTACCGACAACTTTGCTTTTAAAATAAACTTTCTCAAAACTATTCATACTACTCCTTTAGGATGACTATTCCCGAATAATGCTAACATCGTAGGTAAACGAGTGTTATTTTTATTGCAGTCTTGCTGTGCTTAATAGTTGGGTAGCAAATTCAACGCCAAACTTTTTAGCCACTTTTTCCCATGGATCTTGTTGTGGAGCATAAATAACTTGGGTCGCATCAGGAAAACGCTCTTGTAAAAGATCATGTGCGCTTGATAACCCATCAATTAAGCCAATTTTTTGGGCCTGTACCCCAGTAAAAATCATACCAGAGAAGATATCATCGGTGATTTTCAAACGATCTCCACGACCAATTTCAACCGCATGAATAAACTGCTTATGGGTTTCATCGAGGACGGCTTGCCATTTTTCTTTTCCTTCTTTACTCATTGGGACAAATGGATCAAGAAAGTTTTTATTACGGCCTGATATGAAGGTTCGACGCTCCACTCCGAGCTTCTCCATTAACTCAGTAGCGTCCCAGCCTGCTGAAATAACCCCAATCGAACCGACTAAACTGGCTTTATCTGCGTAAATTTCATCCGCAGCAGAAGCAATATAATAGCCGCCAGAAGCAGCCATATCTTCAACGACAACAATCACTGGAATAGCTGGATATAGTTCTTCTTTTTGACGAATCGCATCATAAATAATGCCTGAGTGAACAGGACTGCCACCAGGGCTATTCATTTCGATAACGACACCCTGTAAGTTAGTGCTTTTATAAACATCATCTAATAAACTAACGTATTCAGAGGCCTGAATTTCTGAGCCAGCCCCGATCACCCCCCGCATAGGAATAATAGCGACTTCTTTATCATTCAAACTATTAGTGTCTAGCGTCATTTTCCCGATAGTGCCCCCAACGATAGCTAAAATAATAACAAGGGTGGTTAGTCGAAAGAATATTTTCCAACGGCGTGCACGGCGCTTTTCAATCAGACTTTCATTAAGTGTTTTTTCGAGTAAAAGCCATAATTTCGAATCGGTTTCGTTTTGCTCTTGCAACTCAATGGATTCAGGGGCTTCGGTTATGGTATCCATTGCGTTTTTTTTATCTTGTTCTTCAGTCCAGCTCATTGGTCTTTAATCCTAAAAGTGAAGTTAATTGTGTTATATCGCTAATAATCGCCAAAGGATGGCAGGCTGCTAGCCTTTCCTGGTTATGTGCACCGTAATTTACGCCAATACTTCGCATCCCTGCATTATTAGCCATATTCAAATCGTACTCTGTATCGCCAATCATAATGGCATCTGCAGCAGAAATGTTCAGCTCTTCCAGTATTTGCTCAAGCATTAAAGGGCTAGGCTTAGACTGGGCCTCATCGGCACAGCGAGAGGTAGAAAAGAAACGTGTTGTATTGGTTAGCGTCATAACACGATTAAGTCCTCGACGCGTTTTACCTGTTGCTACAGCTAGCTTAATGTTAGATTTTTTTAGCTGCTCTAGCAGCTCAATCACACCATCGTAAGCATTCGGTGGCGTTTGATCATTGCTGACATAAATATCTTTATAATGGTCGGCTAATGCATGTTGTTTTTCTGTCTCTAATTCAGGCCAAACCGTATTAATTGCAGTATCGAGAGAGAGACCTATAATATTTTTAATGTCATCAAACTCACGCTCTGGTGCGTCAACTCTCTGCCCAGCTTCAAGCATGCTATGGCAAATTCTTGCTATAGAATCAAAAAGAGTGCCATCCCAATCAAAAATCACTAACTTAACCATGCAATACCTCTTAAGAATGATGCGGCAAGAGTGTAACATAGCGTAAAAATGTAAGATAAGGATTAGCAATGACTTCTGGCTTCACGTTAGAGCAATTATCAATCGATCAAAGTATCGAGTACCGTAAAATAGTAACTGAGGATGATGTACATACTTTTGCCTCTGTAACGGGTGACTCCAACCCAGTCCATTTGGATGCTGACTATGCTGCAACAACATCTTTTGGAAAACAAATAGCCCATGGAATGCTATCAGCTGGCTATATATCTGCTGCAATAGGCACTCAACTGCCTGGTCCTGGTTGTATTTATTTAGAGCAAAATCTTAAGTTTCGTGCGCCAGTTTTTATTGGGCAGGAAGTCGTGACTAAGATTACCGTAGTGGAAATTAATGAACGTCGTCGTCGAGTAACATTAAAGACAGTTTGTGAGTGTGACGGCAAAGCTGTCGTAACGGGTGAAGCGATTGTTATGGTTCCGTCTGCTGAGTGATTTTATAAAGAAAAAATAATAAAAAGCGCAGATTTTTCTGCGCTTTTTCGTTAATGGTGATGTATTTTGTGATAAAAAGTATGAATCGCCTCATTTTGCCAAAAAGATATTCGATCGTGTAAATTCAAGGTATGTTATAAAAAATGACTAGCTTTATTGACGGAGAGGCATATATTTAGTTATATAAATCAATCGTTAAGGCTGTTTATGAACGCCCATTTATTTATTATCATTGCCATTGTGATAACGTCTATATTGACGCTATCACAGCGATTGAGCGCACAAGAAATAAGCAAATATCGCTGGACCCCTTCTAGCACCAACCAACAGCTTTCTGAATCTAACGCAACTCATCGTGTCACATTAAAGGATTGTAAGCTTCTAGTAACCCCATTCATGGGGTTGGCAAGTATTCCATTTTATAGTAGGTGTGTGACTTCACATGATGATCACATCGAGTCAATATTCGAATTAAAAGCGCAACCACGAGCACCTCCTGTTTTTATTAGTTAACTCAACAAATATTGTTACCTTTTATATTTTTTTAGAGAATAACCATGAAAACACTTACTTACGTTTCTACTAAAGATGTTAGCGAATTAACTTACCCAGTTACCGTTAATAAAATTAATTTATACACACCTGCGTTAAATGTCTTTACCGATTTTAATGAAATACCACCGCGAGTGATCGAATCTAATACCCCTGCAGATGAATTAGTCAGGCTAATGAGAAAAGAGCATGTGCGAATGAAGCTTGTGGTAGACGCTAACAATACATTTATTGGTATCATTAGCGTGGAAGATCTTTGTGAAGAAGCCTTTATTAAACATGTTGCCAATGGTTTTTCTCGATCAGAACTGGTTGTAGCGGATTTAATGCGACCTAAGGAATCTCTATTAGCTCTATCTTACAACGGATTAAAAAATACAGACATTGAGACCTTACTGTACAGTCAAAGAAGTAATGCGCTGCAGCATCTTTTAGTAATTGATCAAACGAATAAAACGATAAGAGGGATTGTTTCTTCAAGTGATATAGCCCGAAAATTGAAACTGGATATTGATGTCGCTTTTTCTAATTTTATTAATATTTATAAAATTGCTTTACTAGGCGATGCACAATTATTCACCAAGAGCCAGGTTGCTTAGCACCTTTTAAAATAACGACTTCTTTAGAGGGTTACAGTGCTCATTTTTATACAATGAGCACATCACATTGTTAGCCCTCTTTTTTTTGAATCCAATAGTAATAGACCCCTTCTTCTACTGTTTTTTGCGCTAGCGTGTGCCCCAAAAAATTACAAAACTTGGGAATATCCCTGGTAGTAGATGGGTCTGTAGCAGTCACTTTTAACACCTCTTTTGCTGCCATTTTTCGCATTTCTACGTGTAGCATCATTACGGGTTCAGGACACAGCAGCCCTGTAGTATCTAATTCCACTTGATGATTCATTGTATCCACCCTACTTAATCATTGTGTTGTCTGTATTAAATTTCTTAATTATAGACCTAGACTATTATCTAGCCAATCCATGTTTTTCTAGCCACTCTTCTATAATACTAGCAAGATTCTCGATGACTGCTTCTTGGCTTAACTGTTGTTTTTTCAATGTTTTAAAATCATGATCAGCACCTTCTACCCAATGAATTTCTATCTTGCTATTTAATACCTGAGCATTCACCCAGTCAGGTTTACCCAGTGAGTCACGAGTTCCTTGTATAATAAGGCAAGGCACTTGTATATTGTCTAGGAAAGGTAATCTGTGTTTTTCAGGCTTTCCTGAAGGATAGAATGGAAAGCCAAAACAAATCACTGCTTTAACATTCTTGATTTCAGTTAGCTGAGTAGCAACTCGTCCTCCCATCGATTTTCCCGCCACAATAATGCTTTTTTCTGTGGGAATTTGTTCAATAAACTCAGGTATTAAAGAGGCAAACCGTGATGGAGGTCGCCTTTTTCCAGTCGCTTCTTGTTCACTCATATAATGAAAGGTAATTGGGATGACTCTTCTATTATATCGAGAAAGAAGCGTTTTATTCAGTATTTGTAAAAACAGGCTAGACTGATGGCCTGCACCTGCGCCATGAGCAAGATAAATAGGGATTTTAGACATAGAAATCAGTCCACCAATAAAAAACTCATTAAACCAGATACACCATAACCTTTGAAGGGCTATGTTATTGAAATCTAATAATGAATCTTACACCCCGTGTTTTGTAAACCTTGATCTACATCATAAGCAACAATAGACTCTAATAGTAAACTTTCCATTAGAAAATTTAATAGGAAGTTGTCATGCTCTGGGATCAATCTCTGATTACAAAATATAATTTATCTGGGCCGCGCTACACGTCTTACCCAACAGCTCCGCAATTCGACAATGCAATTAGTAAAATAGCCTTGATCGATAAAATGTTGTTGTCACGCAACACTCCTATTAGTTTATATTTTCACATCCCATTTTGCGCTCACCTTTGCTATTACTGCGCCTGCAATAAAGTCGTAACAAAACAGTATGACAAAGGGGCAGAATACGTAGAGCTACTCGAAGAAGAAATGCGCTTAAGAAGCTTGATGCTAGATTGTACTCGTCCAGTTACCCAACTTCATTTTGGCGGAGGCACTCCAACTTTTCTATCTGAAGAGCAATTTACACATTTATTTTCAGCAATTAATGAATATTTCACTTTGGTTCAAGATGGTAGTCAAGATTACAGTATTGAAATAGATCCAAGAGAAATCACGTTGTCAAAAATGCAACTGCTAGTCGCGAACGGCATCAATAGAATCAGCATTGGGGTGCAGGATTTTGATATTGATGTTCAAACAGCAATACACAGAGTCCAGCCAGTAGAAATGGTAGAAACATTATTAACCAATGCTCGCTCACTAGGAATAAAGTCGGTTAATTTCGATCTCATTTATGGCCTTCCTAAGCAAAGCCTTGAAGGTTTTAAGGCTACTTTGTTAAAAGTGATTGAGTTAGACCCTGATCGTATCTCCGTATTTAACTACGCCCATTTACCAGATCGATTTCGCCCCCAACAAAAAATATTAGACAGTGATTTACCTTCCCCAGAACTAAAGTTAAGCCTGTTAAAGCTGTCGATAGAGTTACTATCAAACGCTGGATATGACTATATTGGTATGGATCACTTTGCCAAACCAACTGATAGCTTAAAAATCGCGCAAGAAAAAGGAGAGTTACAAAGAAATTTTCAAGGTTATACTACACATGCTGAAACGGACTTGATTGCTTTTGGTGTGTCAGCCATTAGCCATCTCAATGGTGTGTATATTCAGAATCATACAGATTTGTCTCTTTATCAAAACAGTATAGAGAATGGCCAACTGGCTATTATGAAAGGATATATTAGCAATACTGATGACCTCATACGACATGATGTTATTATGGCGTTAATCAGTCAATTTGAGCTATGTACCGAAACAATCGAGAAAAAATACAAAATTCGATTCAATAATTACTTTGCCGAAGAAATGCAGCAACTAAGTGCTTTAGAAAATGATGGCATTGTTGAAATTGAACACATTGAAGAACATACTGTCATTCGAATCACAGAAAGTGGACGTTTGTTGATTCGCTGTGTCTGCATGGTATTTGATAAATATCTAAGCAGCTCAATTAACTACTCTAAAGTAATATAATAAACAGAATTCAGGGAGATATACATGTCAATCGTCAATGCTCAATCCAGGTTTAATAGTAAGCTTACTTCCCAATGTCAGAATTGCAGCCTAAGTGCCCTTTGCTTACCCATTGCATTAGCTGATGAAGATATTAATCGTCTAGATCAGATCATTGAAAGAAAGCGCCCATTAAAAAAAGGCGAAATACTCTTTCATCAAGGACAAGCTTTTGATTCTGTTTTTGCTGTCAGAACAGGAACGCTTAAAACATTCAATATTACTGCTTCCGGTGAAGAGCAAATCACTGGCTTTTATTGTCCAAGTGAGCTTGTTGGTTTAAGTGGCATTGATACTAATACTTACCCGATTACCGCAAAAGCATTAGAAACGACGACAGTATGTGAGATTCCATTCAGCCACCTTGAAAACCTAACAACACAAATACCTTCATTAAAACATCAACTCTTTAGAGTGATGAGCCGAAAAATCAGTGATGACCAACAAATGATGGTATTACTTGGCAAAAAAAATGCGGATGAAAAAGTGGCCTCTTTCCTTTTAAATCTATCCAGTCGCTTCAAAAGACGCGGGTATTCAGCGACATCGTTCCGTTTAGCAATGTCTCGAGGCGAAGTGGGTAACTATTTAGGCTTAGCAGTTGAAACCGTTAGTCGAGTTATGACGCGTTTTCAAAAAAACAAACTGATCGAGGTTGAAGGGAAAGAAATTTCAATCATCAACCTTAGAGAAATAGAAAGCTTAGTTGGGATGGTTGAAGATTGTGCTAGAATTGCCGATATTTGATTGAAAAAGGCCCTTGAATTCCATGCTTTACGACGACTTCTACGTTAAATCATTAATTCGTACTATCGAAGATTGGCCTAAAGAAGGCATTAGCTTCCGCGATATTACACCTATTTTTAGTGACCCTAAAGGTATGCGTATGGTAGTTGATGCCTACGTGCATCGCTATATGGACAATGATATTACCCATATTGCTTGCATTGATGCTCGCGGTTTTTTGATTGCGGCAGTGCTTGCTTATGAATTGCAAAAGCCTCTTATTTTGATCCGTAAAAAAGGCAAGCTACCAGGAAAAACTATCTCTCAAAGCTATGATTTAGAGTATGGCTCTGCAGAACTTGAAATCCAAGAAAATGCGGTAAAGCAAGGCGATCAAGTGTTACTGTTTGATGATTTGATTGCGACTGGAGGCACTTTATGTGCTGCCATTAAATTGCTGACGAGCCAAGGTGCTGAAATCAAAGAAGTCGCCGCTATTATTGATCTACCAGACCTAGGAGGAAGCCAAAAGCTACAAGACAGTAATATCCCTGTCTTTAGTTTATGTGGTTTTGAAGGCGAATAATATATCGTTGATGTATTTATGATCGTTATAAAAAAGGTGGTTATTAAAGCCACCTTTTTTATTGCAAAGCATTTATCATCGGTTTAAAAATTAACTGATGCACCGATGTTGAAACCATTATCCGTTTCACGTCTTTCATTATTTGTGTAAACAGAAACAGTACTTCCATAACCAAGGTAAACACGAGTGTTCTGAGTTGTCATGTACTCCCCTCTTAAGTCATAGGTATACATATGATCTAATCTGGAGACAGACAGGATTTTTGGTGCGTAGTACCCAGAAGCATAGAGACTCAAACGGTTGGCCATTGGTAATGTATAACGATACCAACCACCTAAAGCGGCAGCGAATGCAATATCATCATTTTTACCTTTTAAGTTATCATCAATAGCATAAAGGCGGATACCTAAGCCTATTTGCAGCGGACCACTAACATCTGAATCCTGAACATTAAGACCGATATATGCAGAAGAGGTATCATCATCAGAGTCATGATTACCGCCAGCACTTAAAGCAAAAGCCCCCAAATCTAGGTTTACATTACCTTTGATCAAATCATTGGTTAAGCTTATATCAGCATCTGATGCTAAAACCATGGATGAACTCAAAACTCCTGCTGTTAGTAGTAAGACTTTATGTGTTAGCTTCATGTCCATTAATCCTATATTGATACAATATTTAACTTATCAAAAGCATCTTCAGATTGCTTTAACTCTTTAAAATTGAATAGTTTATTGTCTGCTAAATGAGATGGCACTACATTTTGCATTGCGGTAAACATAATATCCGTTCTACCTGGATAGTCTCTATCCCATTGTTGGAGCATATCTTTTACTACTTGTCTTTGTAGATTCTTTTGAGAGCCACATAAGTTACAAGGAATAATAGGATGCGCCTTAGCAATCGAGAAGGCTTCAATGTCTTTCTCTTTACAATATGCTAAAGGGCGAATAACCACATGCTTGCCATCATCACTTAATAGTTTAGGTGGCATGGATTTTAACTTACCACCAAAAAACATATTTAAAAAGAGAGTTTCTAAAATGTCATCTCTATGATGACCAAGCGCAATTTTTGTTGCGCCAATTTCTTCTGCGAAACCATACAGTGACCCCCTTCTCAAGCGAGAACAAAGACCACACGTTGTTTTACCTTCGGGCACAATCTCTTTAACGATACTATAAGTGTCTCGTTCTAGAATATGAAAATCGACTTCTTGCTCTTTCAAATAAGCTGGCAGGATATGTTCAGGGAAACCTGGTTGCTTTTGATCAAGGTTAACGGCAATCAATTCAAAACTAATTGGAGCGCTTGCTTGTAAGTTCCGCAAGATTTCGAGCATAGTATAAGAGTCTTTTCCACCTGATAGGCAGACCATGACTTTATCACCCTCTTCAATCATATTGAAGTCAGCAATAGCTTGTCCAGTTAGTCGACGTAACCGCTTATGAAGCTTATTTAGCTCCAGTTTTTCTTTTGGCTTGTTAGTTAAATCCATGATTCACACGCTTTAAACGAAATACGGCTATCTTACTATACTGATATCTAGCTAGCACCAAAAAATGAAAGCTCTCATGTAAACTTCTGGTTTTTTTGCCGAAATTTGATTAATTTGACAGAAAATGGAGGCGAGACTTACACAGCTTACATATATATTCAGTTCCTTTTAGTGCTCTGTTATGTCGTTGCTGCGTGAATATATGATTTTGGCACTGACATTGATAAGTAAAGGCTTGCTTAGGTGACGGAACATCAAAGTTATGAGTTCTATTTGGTTCTAGGTTATACACTTTTTTCATAACTGCTTGCCACTCTTTACCATGAGGCTTTACATGTCTACCATAGATTTGATGAACAATAATATGTGCGACTTCATGAGGAACGACGGTATTAAGAAAAAGCGCCGGGTCTTGTTGATACATGAAAAAGTTAAATCTTAATTCGTTTTTGTAAAGATGAGCAGTACCAGCCGCGCGGCCTTTTTGTTTGAAATTAACCTTAGGATAATGAAATTCTTGTCTAAAAAATTCATCCGCTTTTGCCATGCAAACAGAAACTTGATATTGAACTCTTTGCGTTGATACAGTGACATCATCAATATTCTCAGAGTGTTGTTTATCAATAAATATAATCCTTCTCCTCGCTTTCTTCCGTGTTCAATAAGAAGATCAAGGACTCTCCAAAAATAGAAACCGCTTCTTTAGATAGCCCAGTCAGGCGACTTAAAGAAGCAATAGAGTTAGGCTTATGTTGATACACTTTTCTCAATTGACTTTCGCTTAATGTGTCACTTTTCTGTGCATGTTTCCAACTCATTAACTGATGCCATCTTGCTGTCTCTTTTATATCCTCCTCATTGTTTAATGCGGGATAATATTTTTCTTGTGTTAATACAATTTGCGATTCCGATTTAAGAACACTACGAGATTTTTCGTTTAAATGTATGCAGAATGCTCTCTCTTGATGAACATCAATATAATGAAATGCGATCAGATGCCGTATTACTGATTTCCATTGGGCTTCATTAAGCTCTTTTCCTCTACTAAACAAGGATTGTTTTTGCCCTTGAATAGCCCTAACTGCTTTGGTATTTTTTCCTAACAGTATCTGAATTAAAACACTAAAGGGTTGAATGCCTTTAGTATGATAAATCAATGATAGTAACTTTTGACTCGCTATCGTGACATTCTGCTCTGTTGCAGGAGACAAACAGCGATCACAGTTACCGCATGGCTCAGTGATTTCACCAAAATGAGCCAGAAGGTTTTTGCGGCGACAGCCTCGCTCTTCAAAAATTCTAAATAAATTATTTACTTTGGGTTTGATTGTTTCAAAATATTGCTCTTGAAAGTTACTCAGTTGTTGCGCGCTAAGCATATCCTGCAGACCGTATAGTAAAAGGCTTTTGGCAGGCTTTTGATCACGACCCGCTCGGCCTATTTCTTGGAAATAAGATTCTGGGCTATCAGGTAGATCAATATGGATAATGAAACGGAGAAAAGCAATATCAATCCCCATACCATACGCGGTCGTAGCAACCATAATAACCCCAGGCTCACTCGAGAATCGCCTGTGGTTGCTTTGTCGTTGATGATCACTCATGGAGGCATGGTAGGCTAAGCTGGGCAAGCCAAGCTCATTTAGCCATGTCGATAGTTCTTCTGTTTTTTTGCGTGAACGGCAATAAATGATGCCGCTTTCTCCTGCCATTTCATTGTGTAGAAAAAACAATATTTGCAGTTTGGCTTTTCTTTTCTGAGAAATATGTATTTCGATATTTTTTCTATCAAAGCTACTTTTTAATATAAGCGTATTTTGCATCTGCAACGATGATTGAATTGAGTCTATTGTCTGCTCATCGACGGTTCCTGTTAAAGCAATAATAGGAATCGTTGGAAAAGTTCCTCTGAGCTGTCCTAGCTGACTGTATTCAGGCCTAAATGCCCCTCCCCATTGAGTAATACAATGGGCTTCATCAATGGCAAATAACGAGATATCAATGCCCTGCAGAAAGCTAATAACTGTCGGTTGAACCAGTTTTTCAGGAGAAAGGAATAATAAGTCTATGTGGTTATTTCGTAGCGCCCACATAAGATCGTCATGTTCGCTTGGTTGCAAGTTAGCGTTCAAGAAATATGCTTGAACGCCTTTAGCTCTTAACACATCAACCTGTTGAGACATCAGCGCGATAAGTGGGCTGATCACAACCCCCACACCATCTCTGATCAACCCTGCAGATTGATACACAAGTGACTTTCCACCGCCTGTAGGCGCCGCCAGTAAAACATCTTTTCCCGCACACAAAGCATCAATAGCTTCTTCCTGTAACGGTCGATACTTAAGGTAGCCTAATTTTGAAAGAATGATGTTCTTTTGATTCATTAATGAATTATCTCTTAACCCTATCGATTGTGCATCGATTTTTAGCGCTCTTTTCGCTAGAATCGCAGACTTATTTAGTATTAGGAATTGTAAAATGGCACACCAACCTCTTGATGATCTTGAATTAGAAACACTAGAAGCGTTTTTGGAGTCAGATCTGGTTCATGAAGAATGTCAAAATTTCGTGATGGCTCATGGTTTTTTAACAGCATTAGCAATCTGCCCTTTTACGATATCTGAAGAACAGTGGCTGCCAGTTATCTTTGAGAACACGCCGACCTTTGATAATGAAAAGCAACAAAAACAGATTCTCCAGTTGTTGAGCCGCCTCTCATTAGAAATTCAAATAGAACTTGAATCAGAAGATGAGTTTGTTGTTCCATGTGACATTGAAATGGGCGCTTCCGTAGAAGAACTTAGTGAGTTGCAAGAATGGGCAACTGGTTTTATGGAAGGTGTTTTCATGACTGATCAACATTGGTTCGAATCAGAAAAAGAAGACGTTATTGCTGAGCTTTTATTACCGATCATGGTAGCTTCAGACCTTTTCGATGATGAAGAAGTTGTTCAAATTCGTCAAAGCGAGAAGCTCACACAATCATGTATTGAGCAAATCCCAGATGTCGTTACTGATCTTTTTCTCGTATTAAGAACGGTGCCGGAAAAACGTACTCCAGCAAAATCAAAGCATGCGGGTAATAAACAGCATGTAAATAAAAACAAGAAAAGCAAAAAGCGCTAACTATATTTAAAATCCTAGATGCGGCTAACTTGATAATAAAAACGGTATCGAGTGGCTGCTTCCTACTAATACATCCTAATCGCCACCAAGGTAATATCATCAAGCTGCTCGGAGCCCCCTTGAAAAGAGGATAAGTGAGCTTCCATAGAATGATGAGCGTTTATTAGGTTCTTATCTCCATAAGAAGACACAACCAACTGCTCCATCATTTTTTCTCCGAGCATCTGATTTTGCGAATTTTTAAGCTCTAAAATACCATCTGATGCAATCACCAGAGTATCAAGTGGTCCCATAAACGTTTTTTCTAGCGTCGCCTCAAATTCATCTGCACTCAGAATCCCAAGAGGCATATGTGTCGAGGTTACATAGCTTACAGTACCGTTTTCTCGACGAAGGTACGCATTGGGCATACCTCCCCCCCAATACTGTATTTCACCCGTTGATGTTATTTCTGTCATATACGCAGCGCAAAACATATAGTCTGGTAAAATAGTCAATAATAGCCTGTTTATTTGTACGGCAAGATCTGCTAATTCAATATTATTATCAATGGCATCAAAAAACACTTGCGCAACGGGTAATGCCCCAATCGAAGCTGATAAGCCATGGCCAGTAAAGTCACCAACAAACACAATCCTTGATCCATCTAGCCGAGTTCCTGCGAGTGCTAAATCGCCATTGAAATTCGTTGCTGATAATCGAGTAATAGCTAATTTTTGGCTGTTTTTTTCACTGCGTTTCAGTATATGGTCTAGTACTTGATGTGCCATTTTATGTTCGCGCTCAATCATAGTCTGATAATAAGTGAGCTCTCGGTTTTTACGATACATCTCTTGAATAAGTGAAATTTGTCGTTTATGGGTACTTATACGCGTGCTAAAAAGCATTTCATTGAAAGGCTTAGGAATGAAGTCATCTGCCCCAGCTTTAAAGCATTGTTCCATAACCACATCAGAAACATGTGACGTCAAAAATATAATTGGAATAAACCGCTCTGGATTTATCCCTTTAAATTCGCGAGCAAGCGCAGGGCCACTACCACCTGGAATAACTACCTCTAGCGTGACTAGATCAGGTTGCCACTCTTTATAAAGAGTAAGCGCTTCCTCATAGGAGGAAGCGACTTTTACTTGCATGCCATCATTTTCAGCGCATAGCGTAATAATTTCTTGATAAATAGGCTCGCTGTCTACACATAAAAGCTTCATATTATCGGCTCTTATTGAATATCAAAGCGTTTATCAAAGCGAGAAATTATCAAGATATTCTTAATAAAATCATTAGCACCAACAAGCTCAACAACGCTATTTTCTCCAAGCGCTGTTTTCATACTTATTAGCATACCTAGCGCCGCGCTGTCCAAGTATTCTACCTGAGATAGATCTACTGAAAAGTGCGCTCTGTTGCCAATAAATTCTGCGTAGGCCTCTCGAAAATCATGAAATAATGAAAAATCAAAGCTGCCAAATATTGCTATTTCAACGACATTTGTCGCCTCGTTTACATTAATTGAAATGGTCATAGTATTTTCGAGTGATTAAAAAGACTACTCGCTTTCCCCTCCTTGGCATTTTGGTGAAACTGGCGCGATCTTTTCGCGCTCCTTCCATTCATCGATTGTATAAAGATGAAGTGCTAACGCATGTATTTTTGGCATTTGTTCCGCTAATGCAGCATAAACTATTTGATGACGTTGTACTGGCCATTTCCCTAAAAAGGCATCGCTCGCCAAAATTAATTTAAAATGCGATTCGCTGTCAGCAGGGACATTATGCATATAGCTTTCATTTTCAATTGATAAATATTCTATATCAAATTCGGCTCTAATTGCGGCTTCTATTTCGTTCTGAATTTTCATAATTTCCTCACTCATAATGACGTTAACTCAGTGTCAGAGTTTCCATTTAATAGTGTTTGGCCTTTCTCTTTGGGATAAGCAACATCAATAGAAACAGCCCCACCTTCACGCCAAACACTAATGATAGTGTCCATATTAGCAGCCATAACGGCACGTTTATCATCCGGCGCTGCAGCAATAACCTGTAGACCTATATCTTTCATAAAGCCCATACAGGTTGACGTTTTTACCATATCGATTTTATTAAAGGCTTCATCGAACATAGCTAATGAGAAACCACCGACAATCTCCCCTTCTAACGTTTCATGTAAACGATAAGTTGTGGACAATGCAGCAGCAATAGCGAGATAAAATGGGATTTGATGTTCACCACCAGACCCAGTTTGAATACGCTGACTCAAGGTTGTTTTCTTATTACCTTCTTCATCTAAAATATCGACTTCGAAATTATAGAACTTACGGTAATCAGCCAAATCTTGTTGCTTACCTTCGTCCGTAATTAACTCTTGAATCGCGTTAATCGCTCGAATATGTTCAGGATCTCCATTTACTTCAGGGTCAAACAAACTCCCAATATTTGCTTGATCTTGAGCACTAAAACGCTCAACCAGATCTAAAATATCTTTCATGTCACCGTTAGGGTAGTAACGGAATTGATACGTCTCATGATTAAATGGTCGACGCTTAAGGCTATGGTTCAACTCTCGAATAATATGAGCGACTTGATCAAGCGAATCTTTGAGTTTTGAAACATAATCTGAACGGAACGTTTCTTCAGCTTCACGGCGTGCTGACTCTGCACGTTTAGCATATTTAGCCAATTCAGTTTCACTTAACACATCAATTTGATAGGTAACGTAATGCTGAAACTCTTCAAACTTAGATTCTAAATAATCCAATTGAATATCGTTGTCCAAATTAGCCTGATGATACTTAGCATAATGATCTGCAACTTCTTTGCGCACCTTTTGGTCAAAGTTACGCACTTTATCTTCCGCTTTTTCTGCTCTGCTCATGGCTTCTTTATAAATGGCAGCGCCATTGACCATGCTATTTTCAAGCAATGCATACCGTTCACTCGCGAACTCTGCATTGTAAAGAGGGTTTGAGGTAAGTCGATTACGCTCTTCATCTAGTGCGGATAAGGCGGAACTGAGCTGGTTTTTCTGGGTGTTTAAAGCACCATATTGTTCCGCAATCTGCTGACGCTCTCGGTCGAGTTTTTTCTGATCAAGCTCAACGCTAGCGACTCGATTCTTTAGTTCTTCGATTTTTTCTTGAAGATCTTTATCATCATGCTGTTGTAAAAGGTTTATTTCAGCTTCGACATTCCCTAGCTCTTGGCTTAAACGGGTGACTGCATGGCTTGCTGTATTAAGTGATTCTGCATCAAATTGATTGCTGGCCATAACGCGGCCAAGCAAATTATCAGCTTGCTCTAAGCGTTGATCAGATTTTAAATGGTCCATCAACTCGCCGCTCAGTGTTGCTAGCTGCTGCTCACGAGACTCACGCATACCTTCGGTGTTAATACCGACCATCATGTGAGGCGTAAAGCGTATCGTCGAAATGGTACCCGACAATTTAAGCATGCCATCTGCAGTCATGGCGCTGTCTTCGCGCAACAATTCCCGCTCTGTTTCAACGGGTAAGATGCCACCTAGTCGACGATTCAAATACGCTTGAGCATGGTCATTGTGACAACGAATAAATTTAAGCGCTGATTTATGGTTACCGCGATTTAGCCATAAACGGGTTTGGGTTGTGTCTATTACTCGACACCCCATCAATTGACGACGATGGGCCCGAAAGATACGAATGGATTCTTCTGCATCTTCTGGTTCAACAATAAGAGCTTCACGTTGAGCGCCTAAGTAACCTTCGATGGCATCTTGCCATTTACGATCAGTCACTTCTGCCAAATGGCTCAACGGTGTGGCAGTAATATTTGCATCAGCTAAAAGGTTGATTAGTCGTTTGGTATTTTGTGAAAGCGGGCTAACGCCTCCTTTTAAAGACGACACATCTGACTCTAGCTGCTTACAATCATCTTTTAAATTCAAAATGGTGCGATTTAAAGACGATCTTTGTCTAAAAACGAGAGACTTTTCATTGTCTAACGTTGTATTGAGCGTACTCAACATTTGAGTTAGAGGCTTTAAACTGCCTTCGATTTTACCTTCTGCAGAGATAAGGCCGATAAACTGGCTGGTATTAGCGATGATTTTATTCGTTTCAGCAGACAAAAAATCTTCAAAACTTTTCAATGAAGACAAAAGCAAAGTAATATCACGAGCTTGAACAATGGCTTTTTGATCCTGCTGGCCTTGCAGAATTAAAAACTTTTTATTTTGTTCTAACTGCTGCAGTTTTAACCCTACATCGGAATGCTCGTATTGTTGCTCTAAACGTATCAACTGTCCTTGTAGCTGCTTAAGCAAACTACTTTGAGTGGTTAACTGCTCATCAATTTCGTCTTCACGCTCTTTGTGCAATTCGTGCTGATCTTGAATGTCATCTTGCTTGGTACCAAGTTCATCAAAACGAGCTTCTGTTGCTATCCATTGATAATTAATAGCCGACTGTTCTTGTTGGCGTTTTTTATCACAATCTTGTTCGATTAACTTTAAATCATCAATACGCTTTGCGACTTCGAGGGTTTTATTCTCTAACTCTCGATATTCATGGAGTGATTTCTGATAAGCTCCTACTTGTAATGGCGCTTCAGCCAATACAAAATCTTGCACAAAGCGTGTTGGGGATGCGATAGGGACAAACTTAAGTGCATTTTTAAAGTTTTTCAAAAAGCTATCAAGCGTAATTAAATGATCAGCGCTAGGACTTAACTCTTCTAAATAGCGATTAATATATTGTGTTGCTGAAGCACTGCCTGACTTGATGTAAGGGTCTAAACAGATTTTTTTCATTGCTTCACGAACTTCGATCCAAGGTTTTGCTTTATAGCTCTTCCCTTCCATCGCATCAATAAAATCAGTACGTCTCGCTCCGTAGTTTGAAAGCACAAAACGACCTAGAATATCTTCTTCTGGCGATGCTAACGAGGCACTTAAACTCAGGCCAACGGTAGATTCTTTACCGGTAATACTGTCTTTAAAAACCAAGGCTAAATAGCTAATTGCGTCTTGTCGTGGCTGTGTTCCTACCGTTTTATTATTTGCTAGCCCAGCATCTATCATACCGAGAATATAAGAACGGATACTACGACCACTGGCTTTGCCATCATTCGCACTGGCGTTATAGTTTAGATGGCGCTTACTCGCCCCTGTTAATACAGTTTGAATCGCATCTAATAATGAGGATTTACCAGAGCCTGTTGGCCCTATAATCGCCGTATTGCCGCGAATATTGATTTCTTCTGCACCCAGTAGGTACCAGTTAACCAATACAATTCGATTGAGCTTTTTCATGTGTTGGCCCTTTTTATTCCTGATCGTCTACGGGTGAAGTTTGTTCTGTATCAATATCGTCTTCATCTGGATCAGCGCCATTAAAAGACTCTAATTGTCTTAAATAGGCTTCTGTTACAATTAACCTCACTACAGGCGTAATATTAATCATCACGTTTTTACTGTCTTCTTCATACGCTTTACCACGAATCATCACACCGTGTCGGCTGAGTAAAGCTAAGATATCTTTAAAGCGAGTTTCAGTTGGAATCTCTCGTTTGACTAATTGGACATAACGTTCAAGAATCGTATGAGTGTTCGTTGCGACAAAACCATTATCTACTTCAAAGTTTTCAATTTTTTCTTCATAAATCTGACGAAGAATCAGTAAAAATAATGTTTCATCTGTTTTTAAGCGTACAAATGCTTCTCGTTGAACGGGTAATACCCCTGCCAATCGTTCATTCTCATTAATGTACAGCTTCATTCCTAGCGCATCAAAAAGATTGGAGAAATAATCTTGGTAGGATTCCAGTAATAAATAATGTTTACGCTGACCATGTTTAAAGGCACTAGCGAATTGGTTAGCAAGAACGAAGTTAGCCGTATGCTGAAACTCTTGAGCATCCTTCCCTGACTCTTCGACTACCTTTTTTAACTCTTTAAGCATTACGCTTCGCTCCTACGGATCACATTAAACTCTCTACATTCAATAAAATCATGTACGTCTAAAAACTGCTCGGTAAACTGAACATCAAATGCATTTTCGATTTTTTTTGCGGTTACACCTAGAGATCCAACATATCTGAGGTGATCAAAACACACAAAATCTTCTACTGACTGGATCGAAAAATCTAAAATATGTTTAGTAGATTGATTTTTCATCTGTCGCTCTAGATAACTTTGTAGCTTAACCACAGTCACTTGTCGTGCTTCATGAAAACGACGTTGTTGCTCTCTAATACGAATTGCATTTTCCGACACTTCTGCTGGCGTCATCACTCTTGGTGCCGGTGGTTCTCGTCGATTCATTGGTTGTGCGGCCGATTCCATACCAACAAATTTTGAACCGACTACATTTTTTAATATTGGTAACGGTTCAAACTTAGCGGTTTCCGATATAATGCCTGCAATTTTATTTGCCATACCCGGACGTGAACTGTCCATATATCGAGCAGTATCAGCCGCTCGTTTTTCAAGACGATAACGATACTCATCAATTCTGTCTAAGCGTTGTTCAATATTGCTAAATGTTTGAATGATATCGCGGCAATCTTTTTCAACCAGAGCCTTCGCTGCTGTCATGCCAATGACTTGTTGATCAACATAGCATTGAGCTACATCTTGTAATAAATTCGGATCTGAAAGAAACCCTTGTACATGTTCAAGGATTTGGCGACGAAAGCGAAATGGGTTATTGCTGGTTTTAATGGTTTTGTAATCGGCAATTAAAATACCTTCAACAAACAAATCAAAGAAACCCGCCACGATCGCTTTAGGGTCACGACTAGAAAATAGCTCTCTTTGTAAGCTTCGAATACCAAGTAAGATTTGATTCAAATGTGCTGAGAAATCGCGCGAGGCTTCAGCAGATTGACTTAATGTCACTCCACGTTCCTTAGGGTGTTTGGCGACCGCTTCTAGGCTACTTAGAATACTCAGTACCGTAGCCCCATAATTGCGTTTACCGTGTCGGCTAATTTCAACAAGAGAACGTAGTAGCATAGAAATTTGGGGGGTCATTAGTACGCTAATACGATACAACTCTAGTTCTTCTACTAACCAACCGGTATTGACTAAACGGTGATAAATTCTAAGAGCATAATCATGAATCGTCTTTGGTGATTCAAAAGTATCTTTTTGATCATCATGCCAAGCCAACGTTTCCAGTTTATGTAAAGTGTCTTCTATCGACTCGATAATGGCCGATTTCTCTTTAATAGGGTCTTCTGCATGATCATAGAACACATCTGCCAGATCATATAAAACGGCTTCGATTAATGCTTTATTAGAACCCGAAAGTGCTTGGAATATTTCGTCAGGTAAATGTTTAAACAGCATTCATCGTGCTCCAAAGATCTGTAGTAAATGTGTCATTATTCTTTCCCTAAATGACGTGCAATAGCATTGTGCATTGCATTTTTAACAAGAGTGTCATCGCCAATTGGGGCTAATAGATCAATGTGTAATTGTTCGCTTTGCAAGGCTTCAATCTGTGCTGGGACATCCACTCTAAGATGGCGTCCAACAGCGAAAAATAAAGGCAATACCGCTACCTTTTTAACGCTCTTATCAAGTTGTGCCACCACGTCTTCTAACGTGGGAGTCGTCAATTCCATAAAAGCCAGACTGGCGTGTTCTACGCCATATTGCTCTACTGTATTTTTATACAGGGATTCAAAAGGCTGCTTCCATGATGGATCAGGGCTGCCATGTGCAAGAAGTATGATGTGATCGTATTCATTATGTAGCATTTTGATACCTAACGTTTCAACTTCCCCATTTTAGCCATCCTATCTAAGAAAAAGAAGGTGTTAATAGAAAAAGCTTACCTGCTTTTAAAAATTTACGATAAATTCGAATATTTCCTTTTAAAATCATAAGTTATTGATCCAAGTTCACGCTCTTATCGTATTAATTATGATAACTCTTATATTTAAGGTGCTTAGATGAATATTCTAATTTCTGGTGCGACTGGCTTCATTGGAACAACCCTCATTCCATTACTACAATCATCTGAACATAGACTTTTTGCATTGGTTAGAAAGGTGGATAATCGACTGACTGATAGCATTCAACAATATACCTTAGCAACATTAACAGCGCTTGATGTCCATATTGATGCTTTTATTAATCTAGCAGGTGAAGGCATTGCCGATAAAGCCTGGTCTGATAAGCGTAAGCAAGCACTTTATCAAAGCCGAGTTGGTTTGACAGAGCAGGTTCAGAAACAGCTCAACAATACACCTAATACTGTTATATCAATGTCTGCGATTGGCTATTATGGCAGCATGAGTAATAAGGAATTTGATGAGTTCAGTCCGCCACAAGATGGTTTTGCTCATGAGTTGTGTACTGCTTGGGAAAAATCGGCGCTAGCCTTTTCAACCTTACATTCACGAGTCGTTCTGTTTCGACTTGGTGTTGTGCTTGGACCTAACGGTGGTGCTTTGAGCAAAATGAGGCCCTCCTATTTGATGGGGCTAGGCGGTCGAATAGGAAAAGGGGATCAATGGTTTTCTTGGGTACATGTTAATGATGTCGTACGCGCTATTGTTGAATCGCTTTCTGACGAAACATTTGAGGGGGCCTATAACTTAGTGTCACCAGGCTGTGTTCAGCAAAAAACATTTGCACAGCACTATGCCAACTCCCTTCACCGGCCAGCCTTTTTTACTATACCGTCTTTTGTATTTAACATGATATTTGGTGAAATGGCTTCTTTACTGACCCATGGGGCGAAAGTGAAGCCAAAACGATTAAGAGAACAAAATTTTGTCTTTCAATATGAAGATTTAACGAAGGCGTTAATGAATATTAAAAAGCACTGGGGACGTTAGCGTTTTCTTTTTAATACCGGTAAACCTTTGTCGTCATTGAGCGTATTAGTACATTTCGGGTATTCAATACACCCCCAGAAATACCCATTTTTACTGCTCTTTCGTACTAAATAATGACCGCATTCACGACAAGGGTATTTCTTTGTACTTGATGGAACACCTGCATCATCTTCCACCGTGATTTTACATTCTGGGTACCGACTGCACCCCCAAAACGTATTACCTTTAAACGTTTTACGCCTAAGTGTAGATTGACAACTAGGGCAAAGAAAGCGTTTTGCTCGCACGGGCTTGCCTGCTTCGTCATTTGCGGTGTAATCACAGTGTGGATAAGATTCACATCCCCAAAAAATACCGTTCTTACCTTCTTTTTGAACCAGTAGATTTTCACATTTAGGACAGCGGTAACGTACTTTAGGGGTTACTAAGTGAGTATCATCTTGTGAGATAAACTCTTGCTCCCAATAGCTTGATGACAAGTGCTTTTTATCTTGTTGATCACTCATGTTGCTACTTTTCCACTAAAGTACGCCATTATCACAAAACTTATTCTTTATTTGTCGCTTCACGTATTTTTTCTACGCCTTGCTTTGTTTTATCTGCAGTTGCTGATCCTAGTTCTTTCATTTTATCCCATACCACTACGCTAGTTTCTTTCGTTTTATCTGCGGCTATTCCACCGTACTCTGTGGCTTTCTCAGACGTAACATGAGCCAGCTCAACTGTTTTATCTTTAGTTTTACCCCATAGCTCTGTGGCTTTTTCTTTAGCGTTATCATACTGGCTAGTTTCGGCTTGGGCCAATGATGCTGAAAATAGAAAAACAGACAATAACAATGGTAATAATATGCGCATATATAACACCTCTTATTTAGTGTGTAATAACCAGTCAGGCAGTAATGTGACTTGCTCTAATGTAATCAGCGTAGGGTAATTTTGTAATAGACTTGATGCAACTTCTTCATGTGCCCACGTGGTGTGGTAAGGCACATGGATTGCCGTGGCGCCAATATCATAGATAGGCAACACATCTGATTTTAAGGAATTCCCTACCATTAGGAATCCATCAACGGCAATATGATGTTGCTCTAGCAGTTTTTGATAGACTAGTGCTGTTTTATCGCTTACCACCTCAATAATATCAAAGTAATCCGCCAAACCAGAACGCGCTATTTTACTTTCTTGGTCTAGAAGATCCCCTTTAGTAATAACCATTAATGTATAGTCATTTTGCAGTTTTTCAAGTACGTTTTTTATACCAGGAATTAATTCAATAGGCGCTTCAAGCATACGCCTAGCGAGATCAATAATACTGTGTATTTCTGTTCCACTAACACGCCCTTCTGTCAGCTCTATTGCGGTTTCAATCATGGACAATGTGAAGCCTTTAATACCATAACCAAAGTGCTTTAGATTTCTGATCTGAACTTCTGCAAGGTGTGATCGTATATAAGTGTCGTTATGATATTTCAACAACAGTCCTATAAACTCGTTTTGAGCGGATAAAAAGATATCTTCATTGCGCCAAAGGGTATCATCCGCATCAAAAGCAATAACGGAAAATGGCGATACAACAGGGTTACTCAACATCCAGCTCCCATTGCTTAGTATTTTGCTTAATGATGCTTAGATATAAAGCGACTTGGTCATCATTGTCATTTAAGGCAGGAATATAATCGAATTCAGTGCCGCCACTGTGTTTAAACTCATCTCCAAGTTCAAGACTCACCTCTTCCAGTGTCTCAATACAATCTACCGAGAACGCTGGACTAATCACATTAATTTTTTTGATCCCTTTATCTGGCATCGCCCTTAAAGTGACATCAGCATAAGGCTTCAGCCACTCTTCACGACCAAATCGAGACTGATAGACATGAGTCCATTCATCTGAAGTAAGTCCTAATTCCTTAGCAACCAGCTCAGTGGTGGTTTCACAGCGTCTAGAGTAAGGGTCTCCGTTTGTAACATAACGTTTGGGAATGCCATGATAAGACAAGACAAGGTGACGTTTTTCACCTTGTTTATCCCATTGTAAGCGAATCGCATTGGCTAGCGCTTTAATATACAAAGGATGATCAGCATAATCTTGAACAAGCTGCAAAGCTGGCCAATGTGGACATAACTTAAGAGAGGCCATCAATCTATCATAGCCCGCCGCCGTAGTAGTGGCAGAAAATTGCGGATACATGGGAATGACTAGAATTTTATCCACACCTGCTGCACGAAGATTATTCGCAGCCACTTCCATACTTGGATTACCATAGGTCATCGCCATTTCAACCGGAATAGCCTGACCGTTTTCTGTTTCTAAGGAAGATTTAATGCGATCTTTTAGTCTGTTACCTAGTACTAACAAAGGCGACCCTTCATCCATCCAAACTTGTTGGTAGATTTTCGCTACTTTAGGTGGACGAATGGTCAGGATAATCAAGTTTAATATTGGTTTCCAAATAAGAGGGTTTAAATCAACGACTCTTTTATCGGATAAAAACTCTTTTAGAAATCTACGTACATCTGGTGTTTTAGGAGCATCAGGTGTACCTAGGTTAATCATTAATACACCGTATTTTGGTGAGTTCTTCATAACAAACCTTTTATTCATTTTAGGTGATTATTATCGTATACGTGACCAGAACTTATGTTCTAGTTCATCATTTATCTTCAATGATATCAATTGTTAACATCTATGACCTCTAGTAAAAAACATCCTATTTAGAATCGATGGCTTTTTTATAACGCCATGAACCATACTCTCGATACAGCAATAATAAGGAATGCCAATAAACCTAGGGTTAAAACAGTTTGATCAAGGCGATTCCCTCTGTTTTTACAAACTTTGTAAAACGCAAGTTGGCTTATTGCTAACACCATACAAGAAGTAAGCTGAATAGCGCCAATATTCCCATCGATCAGGTCATAATGTATTGCTTTCGCAGGAACAGAAAAACCGACCATAGCGGCAATAGAGACAAATAACGCAATTCCTGTTGATGTGCCGTTTTTATATGGCTCTTTGCCAGACGTTATGGTGAGTGTTGCAGAGGCTAAACTCTTGCCCGGTCCACCAGCCATAATACTAATAGTGCCAATTAATAATCCCATAGGGATACGTAAATAATGCGTATTGAGATCACTGAACAAGCCCTTTATCACAATAGATTTGAAAGGCGGCAACCTTATTAACACTGTTGCAGTAAGAACTAATACGATAAAACTTAAAGTCAGTTGAAAAAATATAGGCACCATAAAAGACACGATTTGCGCACCAATCACTCCGCCCATGGCGGCACCGGGTGATAAGGCGATCAATGCTGTCGCATCGACTTTCTGAGCCTTCATATCTTCTAGCCATTGCAGTAATAAAACAGGAATAAAAGAAGTTATTGCTGTTGCTATTACTGGCAACAAAGCCTTTGTTTGACTAAATCCAAACACTGGTAGAAATAAAAGAATCATCGATACAACAAATAATGGCGCCGGTATTTTTGTCATCGCATAAAGCGCTCCAGCGACGGCTCCGGTAACACATAAAAACAACAGAAATGAAATAATCACTTAATGACGACCTAACAACAAAAGCCATTAACGGCACTATTTAAATAAAAAAAACAGGCGCTCGGCCTGCTTTTTAACCCTATACAGCAATAACTCAGTCTGTCGTCATGACTGTACGAATTCTTTCTTGAATTAATGTGGCCAATTTATCCGGTTGAAACTTAGATAAAAAATCATCACAGCCCACTTTTTGCACCATAGCTTTATTAAAACTACCACTTAAAGAAGTATGAAGCACAATATAAAGATCTTTAAGGCGAGGATCTTCACGCACCTCTCTGGTAAGGCGATAGCCATCCATCTCTGGCATTTCAGCATCGGTAATCAACATTAATAGTTTATCCGGTACATTTTCACCACTATCAGCCCAGCCTTTTAGTTTAGCCAACCCTTTTTTACCGTCGGTCGCCGTATGAACCTTAATACCTAAAATATCGAGTGTGGATTGACATTGTGCTAGGCCAACAGAAGAGTCATCAACGACCAATACTTCCATATTTTTTGCCAGACTCACTAAGTTGTCATCGAGTATATGAGCGCTAACGGATGTGTCGTACGGTGATATAACCGCTAACACTTTTTCGACATCGATTATTTCTACTAAGCGCTCATTAACACGAGTAATCGCGGTTAGATAATGCTGTCTACCGGCACCTTGTGGTGGCGGTAAAATTTCAGTCCAATTCATATTAATAATACGATCGACTTCACCAACCATAAAACCTTGCACGGTATTATTATATTCCGTCACTATTAGGTTGCATGGTTTAGTGCGATCGATTGGTTTCATGCCAATCGACTCGGATAAGTCGATAACGGGAATGGTACGATTTCTAAAATGTGTCACACCAGCAACAGATGGATGTCGATGAGGCATTAAATTAAGACGCGGTAACTGCACTACCTCTTGCACCTTAAATACATTGATAGCAAACGTTTGCATACCGCCGAGTCGGAACATAAGCAGCTCTAAACGGTTTTCACCGACCAATTTTGTTCTCTGATCTACGGCATCTAGCATTCCGGCCATGTACTACTCCAGATGGTTTAACTTATATGGATTCTATTTGATGGCAACCATGATATTGTATTCGGCTTTACGTTACAGTACATTTTTCTTATTAACTGCGCTTACAGAGACAATTTAATGATTAGTAAAGACTTTCTTTTTAGTCGCCAAGCTGTTGTAGACAACAAATCGTCGGTAAAGGCCAACAGTTTGTAATACTGCAAGATTTGCCCTTAGAAGAAAGCCTAGTTATTGCATTAACGGATCATCAAGGTGACTTAGGGGATATTTTACTGCTAGCAAAACACTATGAAGCTGGGCAATGGGAGGAAATAGAATTCAAATCATTAGCCGCTAAAGGCATATCGAATAATCAACTTCGTAAGCTTTACATTGAAAGTTTAAAATCCGCTAAAGAGATTTACCAATTATAATGATAGACATTGGCGTTAATATTCAACACGACTGCTTTCTTAATGATTTAGCAGACACGATGGCCCAAAGTAAGGAAGCAGGAGTCGATGGCTTTATCTGCATTGCGTCCGATATAAAAGAAAGTCAGTTTCTTGAGTCACTTTGTCATGACCAGATGTCCTTATGGCCTACTTTTGGCTGCCATCCTCATCAGGCCAATACGTGGAATGCAGAGAGTGTCAGCACACTTACTCATTTGATAAATAAACATCGCCCCGTTGCGATTGGTGAAACAGGCTTGGATTTTAATCGAAATTACTCTACGCCAGATGAACAACGTGATGCTTTTGAAGCGCAAATACAATTATCGATAGAACACAACTTACCGCTTTATCTTCATGAGCGCGATGCCCACGACGACATGCTGGCAATGTTAAACGCAGCAGGGACAGAAAAAATACAAGGTGTGATTCATTGTTTTACTGGCACAACCGAACAATTGGAGAACTATTTAGCGCTAGGGTTGTATATTGGTGTCACCGGATGGGTATGTGACGAACGCAGGGGATTATCCTTACAACAAGCCGTTCCGCATATTCCACTAGATCGATTATTACTTGAAACAGACGCGCCCTACCTGTTACCAAGAAACATTCGACCAAGGCCTAAAAAGAACCACCCTAAGTACCTTCCTTGGGTGGCTGAAGAAGTAGCCAGACTGAAAGGCATCGATACACAAGAGCTTATCGTCCATACCCGCGACAATACACAGCGTCTCTTTTCTATTTAGACAGGATACTAACGCAACAACAATAGCCTATTCGTAAAAAGCCCACTGTTTTAATAAAATAGTGGGCTTTTAATACTCATGAAAGCAACCGTATTAATAGGCTTAGATTAATGAGATTTGCTTACTTAAAATAGCTTCCATACTGGTTTTATAATGGGTCAGTATGCTATCGGCAATCGGTTCTATTTGTTTGCTGATGTAATGCTCATAATCAAGATCCACTAAATCTGCTGAGCTTTCATACGGCATAACCCCACGATGTTGATAGACATAGCTAACGCGTTTACGGCCTTTATCGTATTCAAGCGGTTGCCCTAGCTCTGCTCTTTTTGCATCGATCATAGCTGCCGCTCTGACATGAGGCGGAATGTTCTTTTGATAGGAGGCAAGTGGTCGACTTAATTGTTTGCTGTACACCAGTAAATCATCAAGTTCTCCAGCTTGGAGTCGCTCTACCGTCTCTTTTATGTAATCAATAGGGTCTTCATCATTAAATACTTTTTTGAAAAGAGCCCTTTGAAACTCTCTTGCTAATTTAGTCCAATCCGTTCTAGCCGCTTCTAATCCCTTAAAAACAAGTTCACCGTTCGACAGTCCTGCATAGCGTTTTTTGCTCCCTTCTTCTTGTCCACGTATCGTTGGCATAAAGAAACGTTCATAAACACGTTCAAATTCAAGTTCCAAATAAGAGTCTAAATGCGCATATTCCTGACACCACTCAGTGAGAAAAGTATTCATGTCCTCACATAATCGTTTACCCAATAATTGAGGGTCTGTTTGCTGATCATGTAGCGTCACAAACAACGAATCAGTATCTCCATAAATGACCTTGGCGCCTCTTTCTTCCATCCATTGCTGAGTGCGTCCGAGTAATTCATGGCCACGCATGGTAATCGAACTTGCTAACTCTGCATGATAAAACCGGCAGACATTCGAGCCAAGCACACCATAAAAAGAATTCATAATAATCTTAATGGCGTAGCTCAAAATATCATTACCTTCACGCTTGGCCTTTTCTCTAGCATGAGCAAGTTCAGTCACGAGTTCCGGCAGAATAGCTTCTTTACGATTGAAATTTGCGCCCAAGTAACCTGGCACTAAATCGGCCTCTTCCACCAGCGTTACCGAGTCTTTATTCTGACCTGCCGTAATTCTTGCCAGCGGGTCTATATAAAAAGTTCTAATAATACTGGGATACAAACTTTTAAAATCGAAGACCAAAACGTTTTTATACAACCCGGGGATAGATGACATAACAAATCCACCTGGACTTGAAACAAACACATCATCTCGCCACGCTGGAGCAACCCAACCTGCCTTATGAAGTCTAGGTAAATATAAGTTTTCGAACGCAGCCACAGATCCGCCTGTTTGTTCGAAAGGAATACCTGTTAAGTCTACTCGTGTTTGCTGTAATTCAATCAGTTTTAGTTTTTCAAAAATGTTTAAGACGAGATCGCAATCTTGTAAATTGTAATCTACAAAACCTTGTACATCTTCTTGATGTAGTCGTTCTATTTCTTGCCAGCGATCACCACCCTGCAACAGTTTTTGATCCTGCAGAATTTCTTTACTGACATTGTTTAAGCTGTATGACTCAAAATGATAGCCACCTACTTTTAGTAAGGTAATACCATCTAACGCTACACGACCTGGAATAGTCGCAAAATACTTACCTTGATTATCAGAAGAGTGGATCCGCCATGTTTCACCATTCACGCCAAACGACGGGCGAATGCCTAACTGCTCACAACGCTGATTAATAAAATTAAGATCGAAACCTATTAAGTTCCAACCAATAAAAATATCAGGAGAGTATTTTTTTACAAAGCGAATAAAATCGAGTATCAGTGTTTTTTCATTAGGGTAAGTTCTAATAATAGTGGAATTGACCGCTTGTTCTGTCACTACAAACGCAATCCTTTGATCCTTTCCTGTTTTTTTGTCCTTTGACGTAATACCAATAGACAGTAGACAATTATTGGTGACCGAGGTTTCAATGTCTAATGACCAAACCTTCCAGTCAGGTTGCCATTCACCAGGGATTACTTTGGCTTTTGTATAGCGCTGACCACTGCTATCGGGAATACCAATAAAACGAATACTGCCTCGTATATTACGTTCCATCAGGTAACGGTTATGGGCTTTTATATCTTCTTCATATACCCCATAACCCCCCTTTTTTGCCAAGGCGACCATTTGCTGGTGGAGTACCAAGCTTTTACTTTGTATCAAGGTCACATATTGATCGTTAAATGCTTTAAAACTCGGTTCTGTAACGCGTACTCCTGGCATACTCTCAGGAAAGTAATGTCGCGGAGCATCACTAAAAAACGTACTAAATTGTCGATCAGGCAACACTTGTACTGTGCCTTGTTCTGTTTTGACAAATAGGCTCATTTCGAGCTGCCCATTTACCTCTTTGGTATGGCGACTAATGATATAGCCATTTTTTTCTACAAACATCGATAAACCAAATTGTCTTGTTAAAGTCTTGTTAAAAATCACGCAATAGAAGCATAGGCGGCACTTTTAACACAGTTCGACTTGCGAATACACCAATGCTCGTTATGAGCAGCACACCAATGATAGGCCCTAACCCCCATAGAAGCGGGTGTAAGCTCGCTTCTGACTTGAAGATAAACACTTGTATTGCATACAAAGATGCTTCTGCGCCAAACGCAGCAATCATGCCAGAAAACAAGCCGAGAAAGCCAAATTCGACTATTAATGCTTGCCTGACCAGAGACGCTTTTGCACCGAGAACCCTAAGTAAAGCGCCTTCTTCACGTCGCTCTTCTAGTGTTGAGCCAATGCTCGCGATTAACACCAGCGCTCCCGCTGCTAAAATACACAGCAATACTAATTGAATGGCTTGAGAAAGCTGTCCAATAATAGTTTGTATTTGCTTCAATAGATCTCCTACATTCAAAATAGACACAGTCGGATAACGAGACATGGCCTTATAAAATGATTGCGCTTGATCGGAGGTGATAAAAAAACTACTGACAAAATTAGCAGGATAATTCTCTAGTGTCTGTTTAGGAACAATCACATAAAAGTTAGGCCGCATACTGCCCCAGTCTACAGAGCGAATCGACGTCACCGGCATGGTATAACGGATGCCACCAATATTAAGCGTTAACTTATCACCTAGCTTTAATCCTGCTTCTTTTGCGGTTTTTTGTTCTAATGAAATACCTTCGGCATGAAAGTCCCCTGTTAGCACTTGATTCCCTTTGCCAACATCATCTGCCCAGGTTAAATTCATCTCTCGTTCAAATAGTTCCGGTTCAGGGACGCCTTCAGGGTAAAGCGTTTCCACAAGATCATCATTTACCTTAGTAATTCGTCCTCTTACCATAGGAAACCAATTGGATGAGGTGAGATCTAATGTATGGGATATGTCATTAATGCCTTCGATTTGACTGGCTTGAACATTAAACAAATAGTGGTTCGGGGCATTTTTAGGCAATTGTGCCTGCCAATCAGCGACTAAACTCGTTTTAATGCCAACTAAGATAAGCCCTAACATGATAATAAGAGTAAACACTAATAACTGAAATAAATTGGGTGTTAAGCGACGATATAACGACGCTAAGCCAATTTGCCAGCCACTAGTGGCACCGGATGTTGCCAACCGCCCTAGCCGAAACATACACCAACCTAATAGATAAACAACCAGCGCAACACCACCAATCGCTAAGGTCATAATACTGGGCAACATAAAGCCCTGAGTATACAAGCACATCAACCCATATAACCCAATAAAACCAATGATATAAATAGCTAAAGCATTCTTTTCTATCTTGGCAGAAGGCTGTAAAACAGATAACGGCGATATCTGAATAAGCCGGACCATTAATGGAAGACAGAATGCAATCATTGAAATCAAACCGGTTGCGACGCCAAGCCATAAGTGACTAAGAGAAGGTTCTGGCAATCTTGTTGTCATCAAACTGGATAGCAGAGATGAAATTCCTTCTTGTATAAACCAGCCACTTAACAGCCCGCCAGAAGCACCAATGACAAAAAGAATTAACAATTGCAGTGAAAATAGCTTAGCCAAAACTCTTGGTGTTGCCCCAAGGGTTTTCAGTACAGCGACTTGCATTAAATGACGTTTGACGAATCGAGCAGAAGCCAAGGCCATTGCTACACCTGAGAGAACAACCGCAAGAGTGCCTGCCAAGAGTAAAAAAGATTCGGCTTTATCGATAGTCTGGCCAATACGTTGGCCTTTTTGTTTAGGGGTTTGCCAACGCTGCCCATCATTTAGCTGAGGTTCGATCCAGCGTTCATATTGATTCAGGGCGTCTCTGTTTCCCGCTAGCAGCAAAGAGTAGCGCACTCGACTACCTGGAATAATAACCTTAGTGGCAGCAACATCCTCTGTATTCATCACGGCGCGGGGAGAAATAGCAAACGCTGATGTGCTAGAACCTGGATCGAGTACAAGGTATTTCGAAACGGTTAAAGCAGTCTCTCCTACTTCCACTTGCTGCCCTATACTCACGTTTAGCAAACTGGCCAATCGCGAAGAAAGCCATATATTACCTTTATTAGGCGACTGTCTTGTCACTGTACCTTGGGCAAACAAGGCACTATCAACTAAGAAATTGCCTTTTAAAGGGTAATTGTTACTGACTGCGCTAATTTGAGAAAGCTGGAGCTTGTTGTTTGCAAAAAGCATAGTGGTAAAAGAAATACGTTCTGCCTGCTCTAGACTTGTTTGTGTAGCGTACTGTTTCCATTGCTCTAATATCGGTTCGTCTGAACGAATTAATCGATCTGCCGCCAACAAATTAGCGGATTCTTGTTCAAAAGACAGTTGTAATCGATCGACAAATAAACTGATTGAGGTGACAGTACCAATCGCAATAATTAATGCCACAATAAGGGTAATAACCTCACTGCTTCGTATTTCTCTTAGAATAAAGCGTAAAGCAAAACCCATTAGCTACCTTCCTTAAGTTGCCCAGCAGACATGGTCAGTTGACGGTCACACATACTCGCCAATTTATTATCATGAGTCACCATGATCAGTGTGGTTCCTTGAGACCGGTTCAGATCAAACAGTAACTGAATCACCGTTTTACCGTTTTCTTCATCTAAATTACCAGTGGGTTCATCCGCAAACAATATTTTGGGTTCAGAGGCGAAAGCGCGAGCGATAGCAACGCGTTGCTGCTCTCCCCCAGATAGCTGTCGTGGGTAATGTGTTAGACGATGGGATAAGCCGACTTTTTTTAGCAATTTTTCTGCTTTTTCACGCGCTTGTTTATCGCCTTTAAGTTCTGATGGCAACATGACATTTTCAATGGCTTCTAGACTGGGTAATAAATGAAACGACTGAAAAATAAAACCGACATATTGCCCACGCAATAAGGCACGCTTTTCCTCACTCAAAGAAATTAATGAATGGTTGTAAAGTGTAATGTCTCCAGAAGTATTGCGATCTAATCCTGCTAATAATCCAAGCAAGGTTGATTTTCCTGATCCGGAAGAACCAACAATAGCAACCGATTCGCCTTCCTTGATTTCTAAATCGATTCCTTTCAATATAGTTAAATTGCCTGTTTTAGAGCTGACCGTATGCGTTAGGTTATGTGTTTGAAGGGCGATAATTTTATCCATAAAAAGAATTCTCACTTAAGGTTTCTTATGCCATTAAAAATACGGCTTCTGATCAGTTCAATAATAATGATGTTAACACTTGGTGTTGCCCATGCTTCTTCAACATTGCTTGTTATGGGTGATAGTCTGAGCGCTGCTCATAACTTGAGACAACAAGATGGTTGGGTTAGTTTATTAAAAACGTCATTTGCACATTCTTATCCCAATGTTGTTATTCAAAATGCCAGCATCAGTGGGGAAACCACTCAAGGAGGCCTTTCCCGCTTTCCGACTTTATTACAGCAATACGCTCCTAAATGGGTAATCCTAGAGTTAGGGGCAAATGATGCTTTACGAGGTTACCCTCTTGATCAAGCTAGAACAAACTTAGGCACTATGATTGAGCAAGCTCAGCAAGCCAATGCTGTTGTCTTATTGATTGGTAATCGCATCCCTCAAAACTATGGGAAGCGTTATACGGATATGTTTTTCGGACTCTATAAAACACTTTCAGATCAATATGATGTTGCCTATTTACCTTTTATGCTTAAAAATGTAGCGCTCAATAAAGCATTAATGCAACAGGATGGTTTACACCCTACTAAAGAAGGGCAAAAGACCGTTTTAAAAAATATAATTCCTTATCTTGTTCCACTCTTAAATAAAGAGATAACACTATGAAAGCAGTATTTTTAGATCGCGGTTCTTTTCCTAAGTCCGTGAATATTAAGTATCCAGAGTGTGTTACAGATGTCATCGAATTTGAAAATACGCGTCCGGGTGATGTCCAGCAATGCATTAAAGACGCGGATATTGTTCTCACCAATAAAGTAGTGTTAGACAGAGCTTCTATTAAATCTGCCACTTCCTTAAAATTGGTTCAGGTTATGGCGACGGGGACAAATAACGTTGACAAGGTGGCGTGTGAAGAAAGTGGGATCACAGTACGAAATGTTGACGGATATTCAGGTATTAGTGTTCCTGAGCATACTTTTTCACTCCTCTTGACACTACGTCGTAACCTTATTTCTTACCTTGAGGATGTTAAAAATGGCCGTTGGTCAGAGTCAGAATATTTCTGTTTTCTAGATCATCCTATAAAAGATTTGGCCAATACCACGATGGCAATCATAGGGGGCGGTAACCTCGGCCAAAAGGTTGCGAACATTGCAGAGGCTTTTTCGATGAAGGTGATTTTTGTAGAGCATAAAAATGCTTTGTCTGTTCGTCCAGGTTATACAAAATTTACTGATGCTATAAAAATTGCGGACGTGATCACCCTTCATTGTCCTTTAACAGACACAACGAAAAATATGATTTCTTATGATGAATTTGCACTAATGAAATCAACCAGTGTGCTGCTTAATACTGGTCGAGGTGGCTTAGTGGATGAAGACGCATTAGTTGATGCGCTTACTACGCAAAAAATTGCAGGAGCAGGATTTGATGTTGCAACCCAAGAACCTATGCCTATAGATCATCCGTTGCAAGCATTGACTCAACTGCCTAATTTTCTACTTACGCCGCATATTGCTTGGGCAAGTAATGAAGCAATGCAATCATTAGTCGATATTGCAATGAATAGCATCAAACGCTTTTCTGAAGCGTCTGTATGAGCCTAGATATTCTGTTTCAAGACGAGTACCTAGTTGTTATTAATAAGCCGTCTGGCTTGTTAGTCCACAGAACAGAACTAGACAAAACAGAAGAAGATGCCGTTGTACAACGATTAAGGGATCAAACGGGGCAATGGGTTTTTCCTGTTCATCGATTGGACAGAGGCACCTCAGGTGTTCTAGTCATGGCCTTCTCACCACAAACGGCAAGAATGCTATCTGAACAATTTGCCAATGCCGCTACTGCGAAAACCTATCATTGTTTAGTAAGAGGCTTTTGCCTTGAAAATGGCGTCATAAACTACCCATTGGCAAAATTGAATGAACAAAAAGGTCAATCTCGATTTAAAATTGAAGGAACAGAAAAAGAGGCCACTACGGAGTTTTCTTGCTTACAACACTATGAACTCCCCTTTCCTGTAAGCCGATATGACTCTATGCGACTGAGCTGGGTAAAAGTATCACCAAAGCAAGGCCGTAAACACCAAATTAGGCGACACTTTAAACATCAGTTTAATCCTTTAGTTGGTGACACTTGCTATGGTTGCCGTCATGTCAATAAGGTCATTAGAGGGCTTTGGCCAAATGAGCAACGCTTGATGCTACACGCATCATCATTAACATTTTTTCATCCTAATACGCATAAGACAGTTACCTTTAGTGCTAACATTGATGACAATCTACAGTCCATTTTGAACAAATTAGAACCTTATAAAGTAAATAAGTAACTTGGCTGTATAACTATTTAAGGTTAAGTCTTATTTGTAAATTTGTCTGAAAAGCCTTTAGGCTAGTATTTTAAAAATGATAAAATACACATAAATTACAAATACATAGAGCAGAGTTCAAATGAAAAAAAGAAATCTCGTTTACTCCACAGACCAAGGTCGATTATGTCCTGACTGTGAAGCGTCCGTCGATAATTGCATATGTAAAGCAAGCTCAGTTATTGGCGATGGCAATGTTAGGATAACATTAGAGACGAAAGGTCGAAAAGGTAAAGGAGTAACCATTATTTCTGGTCTTGCAATGACCACGGACGAACTAAAAGTGCTAGGTAAAAAACTGAAAGCACAATGTGGTACCGGGGGTGCTGTTAAAGATGGTCAGATTGAAATTCAAGGTGACAATAGAATAAAGCTCAAGGCGTTATTGGAAAAAGATGGGATCCACAGTAAATTTTCTGGTGGTCAGCCATAATATATGGCTAAAGTGTTCACTGTTTATGCCGATAGACTATTAATTATCTTAGGTCTTTTACGTAAGACGCCAACTTATAAATGTTCATAGCCTGATAGAATGGATTTCTAGGTAACTTTTCTCTGTGTAGAGGTACTAATGCAGAACGAAAATCCTACAAAAGCCGCAGAATTTATGCAAGAAGCGGTACCATTGATGCTTAAGCTAAACATATCCCCTACACCCTATAATTATGGGATATGGTATGCATACGTTTCGAATAGAAACCAAAAGCTGAATCAAATAATGGATAGCACCCTTCGTAAGCTTGGCAATATTCCTAGCTTTTTATCCCGTGAACTCTTTCATGAGTTTCTTTTACCTGATGAATTCAATACCGGCCATGGGCAACAAAAGCAACTTAAAACCATTATTCATACAGTAGAGTCTTCATCAAAAGAAATGAGCCAAGGGCTTAAAGACTTAAACCTAGTATTAGAAAAAAGTCGTAAGATACTGAAACATGCCAATAAAGAAGAGCATTTTGATAAGGTTATTCACTACATCGAAAAAGGCACTTTATTAGCGTCTCAAAAAGCGACTCATTTTCACCAGTCTTTGTCTCTCGTTCAACAAGAATTGGATGAGCTGAAGGTGGAATTTGAAGAGGTTAAAAAACAAATAGAAGTAGATGAACTTACGCAACTCAGTAACAAAAAAGGCTTAGAACGTCAGCTTTATCAGTGGTTACCGGAAGCAGAAGATGATATTAGCATCATTTTATTAGATGTTGATAATCTTAACGAAATCAATGAGCAGTTTGGAAAACGAGCAGGCACCGCATTAATTCGTTATCTTGCCGAATTAATGCGAGCGTTGAAATTAGAAAAAACATTGCTAGCTCGATTTGAAGGAGGGACTTTTTGTATATTAATGAACGAAGCAACTCTGGATGTAACTCATCGTTTTGCCGAACTGATTAGACAAAAAGTATCCGCTCAAAAAATTCGCTACAAACAAAGTAAAGTGCATATGCCTCAAGTTACCGTATCAATAGGCATTGCAACCTTACTAGGAGAAGAAAGTCCTGAGGACTTCCTCAACAGAGCACGAACTAACTTATTACACGCCAAACAAGCTGGCAAAAATCAAACCTCAGATCGATAAAAAACAGTAAGGATTATTCATGCAGGATAGCATCACTCCGCCTCATTCTATTAATTTTAGTGTGAGAGATTACGAATGTGATATGCAGGGAATCGTAAACAACTCGGTTTACCAAAACTACTTAGAGCATGCACGACATGCTTTTATTAAATCCAAGGGATTGGATTTTGCCGAAATAACAAAAAGTGGTATTCATCTTGTACTTATGAAAGCAGAATTAGACTATAAACGATCATTGAAAAGCAGTGACGCTTTCATTGTTGAGACTTCTGTAGAACGAACGTCACGCTTTAAATTTGTTTTCCATCAAAAAATACTCAATATAGAAAGTAAGACGGTGTATCTAACCGCTAAAATGACCATTGCCTCTATTACTGAAAATGGCAAGCCGATTGTCTTTGAAGCAGCCAATCAGCTTTTTTAGTATGATTTTTAACTCTTTATTAAATAAAGAAACAAGAAATTTTATAAGAAAAGTGCCTTTTCTAAGGGCTTTTCTTAAAAGCCGCTAACCAGTCACAGTAATTTTTTGCGATCACCCTCATAATTGATTTCCATCGTCATTATACCACTCAGCCAAATTGCCAAACTCCACAAGTGACTATGTATTTATCCGCAATTTTCTTTTCTTATTTTCATTAAAACGTACTCAATATTCCTATAAATATGTTATAAATTAATAAGTTAATTTATAACTATAAGGAAATAAAGTCAGCACAGGATGTGTAGATACACTCTTTGAGGTATAAAGAGATGCTCCGCGTTTTAGTGTTTTGTGTACTATTATTTACTCCCTTCGTTCATGCTCAATCCATCATGGTTGATAGAATTAGATCTATTTATGATGCGGATACTTTTCGAGTTGATATTGATAGCTGGCCTACAATTATTGGGAGTAACATGTCGATTCGAGTCAATGGTGTTGATGCGGCTGAAATTAGAGGGAAATGCCCTAGCGAAAAACGTCAAGCCAAAGCGGCTAGAGAATTCACTAATCATTTTTTAAAACAAGGGCATCAAATAGAGCTTAGGGATTTAAAGCGTGGGAAATACTTTCGCCTGATTGCGGATGTGTACGTAGATGGTAAGTCTCTTTCTAAAGAGCTTATTACATCAGGTAACGCCCGCCCTTATGATGGTGGACACAGAGAAGGATGGTGCCAGACCTTATAAGTAGCCACTTAAACTTTTATATCGACTGTTTTCGCCCATTAAACATTACTTAATGGGCGGTTGAAATACAGCTCTCTATTAATACCGGTAGACTGAAATAATTTAGCAGGACGTTTACCACTTATTTTACTCTTTCCTGTTTCTTCTACCATATTGGCTGAAAGTACTCGGCTTCTAAATGCTTTTGCTTGTAGCTCTCGACCTAATATCAGTTCAAACACACTTTGCAGTTCAGTCAATGTAAATTCTTTGGGCATTAATTCAATCGGCAACGCCGTATAAGTTGCTTTAGCACGTAAACGGGCCATTGCGATATGAATTAAGTCATTATGATCAAATGCGAGTTTTGTGTGTGTTAATTCAGAAAGTGGCATCCAAGACGCTTTATTTTCAGTGTCATCAAGTACCACTTGTTGAATATCTACTAAAGCAAAATACAATACCGTAAGAGACCAGCCTCGTGGGTCTCTGTTAGGTGAACTGACGGTTGTGACTTGCTCAAGGTAAGCTGAATTCATCCCTGTTTTTTGTTGTAATGTTCTATGAGCCGCTGCTTCTGTCGATGAATCTTCATTTAAGTGTATAAAGCCACCAGGAAGCGCCCATTGAGCTTTGCATGGGTGCTCATCTCTTTGGACGGCAAGTATATGCACTTGGTTGTCTATTAAAGAAAATATGGCAATGTCTACCGTGCATAAAGGAACATTGTAATCATGTATATTGTATTGCGCTAAAAACTCATCTTCAGTCATTTTTTTCTCAAGCGTATAATAATAACCTGTGATATAGCGATATCACAGGTTAGATTTTTCAAGCTAATCGAGCTTTGATATCAGCAAAACTGACTTCTTTCATTAACTTCCCATTGTCAAAAACAACGTCTAATGCTCCTTGTTGCTCTTGCAATGATGTCTGGCGATCAAACAACTCAAAACCATTATTCGTTCGTTCAACACGTAATAAACCTGCTGCTGACTTTTTATCGCCTTTGTCGGTAATAGGATCTTTAAAGATCTCTCGCTCTTCACCATTCACCTGCCCCCACGTTGCTTTAATAGCAAAACCAAAGGTATCCCGTGTAATGTATTGATAAGTATAGCTGCCGATACCAAATACAATATTGGTAGACGCAAACCCTTTTGCTTTTAATGCTTTCAGAATAGCCTGAGCACGCTCAAGTGTAATTGAATCGCCATATATCAGACCAACGCGTTCATTTAAGATCTTATAGCCTTTTTCAGTAGTAGTGCCACCAAAAACATCCCATAAACACTCAGTCGCTCCTTTGTATTCTGGTGAATCCAATGGTGCCTCTGGATCTCCACAAATTACTTTAACCGGATCACCACTGTCTGGCCTGAAAACAACTTTGGCCAGTCCTAAAGCATTTGGCTTTCGATTTAAAATATCGTGCTTTAATACTTTGGTATAGTCATTAATTACTTTCCAAAAGTCCCAAGTATCAGACACAATACTAACAATGCCAGAAGGGTATAAATCATTAATTAAGCGTTTAAATGTCTCTATTTCATTGTCTTTTTGACCCATGCACATAACGCTGTGCTCTGTTGCCGGGACAGAGACACCTATGACACCTTCAACGCCATAATACTCTTCTGCATAATCAATAGCGGCCACTGCATCTGTGCCAATAAAGTTGGCTAAATGCCCTATTCCTGATGCAGCAGCATCTGACATTCCACTCATACCGCGAGAGCTAAAATCATGTGCTTGAACGGGAATAAAATCTAATGGCGCACCTGTTTCAATTGCATATTGAGTTAATAAACGCTTGTATTCATAAGCAATTGTCGCAGTGGTACAGGGCTTCCAGATGTCAGCACTAATGCTTGTTTCTATGTAGTTTGTCAGCCAAAAAAATTCTGGTAATGTATTCACAACAGTAAACATTGGAACTCGGATATTCACCCTACTGCCTTCAGGTAATGATTTAATCTTTAAAGGTAAATAGCCCAAGTCATGCAATGCTTCTATGTGGTCAACAGAAACAGCACCTTCCCCTAAAGATGCGTCCATCCGACGCTTATAATGAGCAATAACCACCTCTTTTGGTTTGCTAAAAAAAGCTTGATTCCATTGTTCAATCAAGACTCGCTTGATGTAAGCTTGAATACCTATTACCACAACCCGCTCATCATAGCCGTCTAATAAATTTGCCAAACGTGCAGAGCGTGGTGTGAAATTGGCGTAAACGTATTCTGTACCTTCTGGATATTGTCTTCTGTGATCTGCTTTATAAAAATCGATAGCCATTAATGGGTTCATATTATGCTCCTTTGGTATTTTGTGTTTCAAAGTCGATGATATTTAATAGCCTACTAGACGGGTGTTTAAAGCTATTGGTGGTATAAATTTCATCGATGAGCCCTTCAAATACACCTAGTCCTTTGCTAAAAATGCCGTGGGTAACATAAAGAATGACTTTCTCCGCGTTTTTGGCTTTTAGCTGCTCGGCAATCTTAATAAAAGTATACCCACCATCGCAGATATCATCGGTAATAATCGCCACTTTACCCGCTAAGTCATCTACCAACACATCGGTGTGCGTAATTTTTCCTGTCGCAGGGTTTCTACGTTTTTCACATACCACCATACTGTTAATCTGTAATGCTTCTTTTAGCTCTGTACAGCGTTGTAACGCTCCTTTATCGGGACAAATTAAAGCGGCGTTAGGCAGCCTCAATACCTCTAAAAGAGATGGACTGCTGTTAATGATCTCAGTGGCTGATATGTTTATTGCGCCAGTTAAATCAAGACCTACCTGACTATGACAATCCCATACAGTAAGAGCGTCTATATTGAGGCTGTTAATTATTTTTGCCATCAGTTGCAAAGAAAATGCTTGCCCTGGTGAACATACTCGATCTTGCCTTGCATACGGTAAATATGGAATTTCAAGATACAATGTTAAAGGTTGTTTATAGTGATTTTCTAAGGCGTTAGTAACTAATAAAAGATCAAAAATGTCATCAGAGTTATTTAAGTAAGCTTTTATAGATATAAAAAGCGGTACTTGTTCCGGAAGGCTAGACAACTGTACGTGGCGCTCTCCCCCAGAAAAACCAAGCGTAGTTAATTGGATTACATCATTTAGATCGGTCGTGATTGAGATAGTCATAATCATGTTCTCTATGTTGTTGAATATATATTGTCATAGGGACAATATATATTCAACAACCAAATTCACAAAATTCTTCGTTATTCAAATAACGAAGAATTTTGCTCTGATACAAACATCCATCTATATGGTTTAGGCAGTAGCAAATAAAGGGGGGATTTTAATTCAGCTGGAGCAGTAGACGTTCTATTTTACTTTGTAAAAAAACCGATTGGGCGCTAACCCAATCGGTTTATATAATGATATTAACCATTCAATGATCGTAAATAGGGTCTTCTATTTACATTATAATTCGTTATCTAAAATCAGACATAAGTGCCGGAATACCTGGTAGCATTCCTACTAGAGCCATCACTCCAGTTAGAATAACAAACATGACTAGTGGGATAACCCAACGGCTCATGTGAGTCAATTTTGCACTTCTTTCTTTACATCCAATCAAGCCTAAATTATCAAGTAACATAGTCAAAGACCAACCAAACGCAGGGTTAACAAGCGCAGAAGCAAAAACAACAATGGCTGCCGACTGCGTCGTTTTACCTTCACGAGTCATTTCCATACCAGCTTCCAGAAGTGGAATAAACACACCAACTATTAATGCGATACATAACACTGGTTGCCAAATTGCAAGGTCCATTGGGTAACCCCAGACACCGGCAATAATACAGAACAATGCCGTTAAAATAGCGCCTGCTGGTATTGGACGTTTTGCTATCGCTGCTGGAACAATATAGGTCCCCCAAGATGAGGAAAAGTTTGAACCACCCAATAGAGAGCCAAATGTTTGTCTAACCGACGCAGTTAACATTGTGTCATCAATGTTCATTTGTACTTTTTCAGTACGCTGCGGATAACTTATTTTTTGGAATACTTGATGACCTAAGAAATCAGGAGACCACATTGCAACGGCAAGAATCGCAAAAGGCAATACGACAATAAAGCTTTCTGCTGTTGGTAGGCCTAACATCCAGCCTGTAGTTTCGCCCCACCAGTATGCTGGGTTCATGTGCGGAAGACCCGGTGCTGTATGGAATTCAAACGGTGCTCCCAATAAGAAGGCAACCCCACCACCTAACAGACAACTAAGAGGAACCGCAAGCCAGCGCTTTTTAAAATGCTCTAATAATGCATAGAGAATAATAGTGGCAAGAATGACAATGAAAGCAATATGGGTCATATCAATAGAATCTGCCCAAGCAAATAGTTTCTTCACTTGGGAAATGGTTCCGATAAAGCCTAAATAAATCAGCAAACCACCACACACCCCTTTACTGGTTAATCCAGCGAGTAGACTCCCCCCTTTACTAAAAGCAAGAATTAACCCGAAAGCACCAATAAGTAAACCAAAGGCCATTGGGTGTCCACCAGCGGCAACGACTATCGGAATTAACGGAATTAACGGCCCATGAGTACCGGCCAAGTTAGCCGTTGGTAAGATAAAGCCTGAAAATAAAATAATGAAAACAGAGACAATAAGCAGTTCGTATCGCACATTCTCAAGAACAAAGCCATCATCTAGACCTAATGGACCTGCGAAGGTTGCTGCAATCGCACCAACCATAACCACTTTACCAATGGTTGCCGCCATAGCGGGAATAGCATCTTCAAATTCGAAACGATAATCCCTAAAAGGTAAGTTCGGGCGCCAGCGCTTAGGCTGCATAATTTGCAGTTCGTGTTCGAGATATTCATCTCGACTATCGAACTCAGAACTCGGCCTGTGAAGCTTCTCATAACTCTCGGTAACATTGTCATTATCAGTTGACGGTTTACCTTGGATGTCATCTTGTGGCGTAGGGTTCATAATCTCTCCAGCAACATAATCGTCACTCAAAATGTAAAAACAGCTTTTTATAAAGCCAATAATTATTGTAGTTCTATCGTATACCAAGCAAAAAATAAGATCGATTAGACAAAGGTCTTGTATGACAAGCTCATTAAGTGCAAATAAAAGTGATTTTTAACATTAATCGAACAATATATAAAGTTAATAGATGTAAAAACTCAAATAGATCAATAAATAAAGACAATGCTAACCCACAATTGAGGGTTAGCATCTAAGCAAAATAAAGTGTGATATGTCATCCATAAAAGAATTCGTTAGCAACAAAGCTAATGTATAGCGATGCAGACCTCGGTACTTCTGTCATAACACTACCTGCTATCAGTAGATGTAGATGTAGATGTAGATGTAGAGGGTTAGTTTTGCGAAAAGTTTGATAGGTTTGCGACACATTGAATTATCAATGTATCGCACTATTAATGACTACGGCGGTTATTAACCATTTTGATTTTTTATTTGATTCATGCGTTTTTGCAGGTCTTTTTCTATTTTGTTGCGGTCGTAGGGTTTCATTTTTTGCCATTGGTTGCATTCTGGTCGAGTGCGGGCGCAGCCTAGGCACCAGCCTTTTGGGCCAGAGAAGTCACAAAGGTCGATGCAAGGGCTTTTCTGACGCTTTACCATTCAGGCTCTCCGTTTACTTCATTGAGGGCTTGTTCCACACCGTCTGCAAGTTGGCGTAGTCGGTTGAGTTCTTCAAAGATGCGTTGTTCTAGGTTTTTGAAGTTAAGGGGTAGTGTGCGTTCACAAATATGATAGCCCTTACCGATGGTTTGGTAGCCTTTCCAGCTTTTGATGCGCTTGCCTTCTATTGCGAGAAACGTGTTAATAAATTCCGGTTGAGATGGGCAGTCTTCTTCTGCGTGCATGCAGATAGGGAAAGATTTTTGTTTGATTTGCGGCGCTTCGATATAGGTTTCAAAGTGAACACCGCCTTGGTTTTGGTTGTGCCAGTTTGATTTGTAGAGTTGCAGGTATGGGCCTCGGTTGTAGATGTCCCAACCGTCCTCGAACCAGTTTGCGTTTCTTAGCATTTTTTCTAGATTACGGAATACGTTTTTTATGTCTTTCATAAAGCTAAAGCATCTCTGTTATGGCGGTATTGTATATTTTATACGAAAGGTCATTTACAGGGATGGCCTTTCGTCTTACTGGATAGGTTATTTATATAAGCATTTTTCTAGAGAAAAGCGGATATAGTCTTCGTCTAAATTTTTGCCAATAAAGACCATACGGTTTGAGGCGATTTCATCTCCCCAGGGTTCGCCTAGCTGAGCGCCCAGTAACATATGAACCCCTTGATAAACAATGCGATGCTCTTCATCTTGTATGCCAATTACACCTTTCATGCGGTAGATGTCGACGCCTTTTTCTTGTATGAACATACCAAGCCAGGCATTGAGGATATCGCCATCAAATCGTCCTGATAGTTCAACAGCGACGGATGTCACGGCATCATTGTGTTCATGCTCAGGGTTAAAAAAGTGTTCCACGATAGGTTGGTGTTGTATCCCGTTTTGACTAAGAAGCTTCATCTCAAATTCTTCTGGCGTATGCTGAGAAAATACCGCGATGTGCTTGGGTTCAGTGAGATCTAAATGGAAGTCATACTGGTCTTGGCCTTCCAATTGAAGTCGGTAGCATTTTCCCGTTTGGGTCAATGTTTGTTGATGAGAAATGGCCTCCCCTTCGTTTGAAAACTCAACAAACACAGATTCGGCCAGTACTAATACGGACGCTTCGGTATTTTGGCTGACATCAGACAATTTGTTACTGACATCAGACAATAGAAAAGCCATGTCTGGATCTGGACCATTGGCAAACTGGAAACGATATTGGCCTGCAGGGAGTTGCCAAATACCACCCCATTCAAAAGGGTATTCTGGCTCTAGGAAATTGGGCTTCATGTCCATGGCGCGCTGAATATTAAAGCCCCCTATGTCTAGGAGTTCAGAGATAGGTGCATCGGCCATAGTCGCTGAGTAAAAGCCTGCCATTTGGTTCATGTCTTGCAAACGTGTTTTCAGATTCGACATATCTTGTGTTGATACCAAATCGGCTTTGTTCAATATAATGCGATCGGCGAACGCCACTTGGGCCATAACTTCATCGGTACTTTCATCCAAATGGGTGCTGACGTGTTTGGCGTCCACCAGAGTGATGATGCCATCAAGTTCATATAATTTGCTGATGGCAGGGTCAACAAAAAAGGTTTGGGCGACGGGACCTGGGTCGGCCATGCCAGTGGTTTCTAACATAACTCGGTCAAATTGATCTTTTCGTTCAGCTAATTCTGTTAAAATACGAATTAAATCCCCACGTACCGTACAGCAAATACAGCCGTTGTTCATTTCGAAAATTTCTTCGTCAGCGTTAATGACTAAGTCTTGGTCTATGCCGATTTCACCAAATTCGTTTTCGATGACGGCGATACGCAAGCCATGTTCCTCTGACAAAATACGATTCAGTAAAGTGGTTTTGCCGCTACCAAGAAAACCAGTGAGGACGGTAACAGGAATTTTATTCGACATGTTTTTCTCCAATAGCCTTTATAGATATGTTATATCGTAACACTTTTTTATTATCGTTGTGATATGACGGATCTATTCTTAATAAGCTAATGGGGTTTCTTTTCTCAGCTTTGGAACAAGCCTATCTTTATTTGTCGCCGTCCACTCCCCGACTTGCTGAGATATTTCAGCAACCGAACGTATCATAACTAAAATTTGGTCAACTGACTCTGTACCTCGAGAGAGCCAAAAGGCTTTTCTGACACCTTTTGAGGCAAAACTTAGTGAGAGCAACCTGTCAGATCTGGTTCCATCCTAGCATGAGAAGTCACAGATAAAGTCCTGACTAAGTATTGCCCAAGGAACATGTCATTTCAGCCAGCACGTTTGGACGAGCGAAATGAAGGCAACATGGATAGGAAAAGATTGGATTGCTTGGCAGTGCTAAAAAACAAAAAAGCCGCAATCAAGCGGCTCTTATAAAAGTCATGTTCGTCTGTCTATTAGGGTATTTTCTTCGCTTTTTCGAGCATTTGTTGCTGCTCTTTGATCGCTTCTCTGGCGATCCGATCAAAAAACTGGCGTTTTTCTGCAGATTTCGCATATCGAAAAAAGTCAGAAAAAGGCGTCGATTTCACTTTTTCTTTTTTAATCATCGACATAAGCGACTCTCTTTTTTAATGTAATTAAGTAATTTATAACCGTAGATAGACATCAAGTAAAGCCTGTGGGAGTTCAGTGCATAATGCTCATTGATTCACATACAAAAAAGGTTTTATAAAACCGATAAAAACTCACCGATAACAGTCAACTCCTCACCATCATGTTCAATAACAATCGGCGAATAACCATAAGCATTAGTTTCCGGTTTAAGCACGATGCGCTTATTCTTCAGCACACCATCTTCTTCTATTTTCTCACTATGGTAGGTTTTAACTGTGTAGGTGCCGCCATGATCTGGATCTTCAATATTTCGGTGTTGCACCATTACAATCTTTCCATTACGGCTACCACCAGGATTGGCTTTAAACAAACACCAAGATCCATTAATAATTCGTTTATTCATCGACTCACCCACTACGCGGGTAACAAACATACCCTCTGTAGTATTGATGTATTCTGGTAACTGAACCCATTCATTGTCTTCTAAGTTGTCTGCATTTTCTAAATCTTGCTGATCACTGAAGCCACCTGCAGCAACTTCTAAATCGTATATGGGGACATAGCCTTGGTAGGGAGTTGCTTCTTCAAAGCTAACAACAGGTAAATCTAGGCCCTTATAGGTGCGACTAGAACCTAATTCGGCAAATTCTTCTTGAGCTAGCTGTCTGTGGGTTATTTTTTGGAAGTGCTCTCGGGTTTCTTGATCGGTACAGTATATGAAGCAACCTTTTTGACCCCGTGTCATTAACGTGCGATAGGTATTTTTAATCACCTCGGCCGCTGCGTCTAGTGCTGCCTTGGGTTCTTTTTTTAACCAACCACGAATTCCGCTTAGTGCTTTGTCTCTGCCTGGGTGTTCTAACGGCTGTATTACTACTTCACCGTCACGGATGACAAAGTCGTTGCCTATGATTACACCTATATAATCAAGCTCTAAACCTTGGCAGGTGTGTATACAGCCAATTTGTTCTACTGATTTTTCTGCAATTAACCACAAGCTACCATCGTCAGTTAAATTCCATTGCGCTGCAAAGTTATGCTCTGGAATGATGATATCCATGGCTGTTTTATCTTTTTTACTGGCCCACTCCCAGCAATACCCAGCCACCATGCGGGATTTGTTATTTATACGGTTTTTTTCGAATATCGCTTTGCGTAGTTCATTTGGGTCGTCGAAAACTTTTACATCGTAGTCTATGTCTTCTAGTGAGGTGTTGGCTGTTTCTCGAATTTGTAGGCTGTTATCAATCCACGCTAGGTAGCCATCACTTCCATTGCAACGAAACTGTGATGATAAATCTAGCTCAGTAACAGTTGATTTTAGAGCATAGGCCCATTGATTTATGACTTCTACACTGCCTATGTCTTTCAAGGTGACACGTTGTGCTTCGTCGATAAAAAATATGTTGAAATAACTGGCTCTGATTAACTCTTTTATTTGGTTTTCGCCTAAGTTGCCATATAGCCCTGACTTTTCGTTTAGACGATGGGCTTCATCAACTAACAAGGCGCCAAAGGTATTTTCAGGCGTATCTATGTAGCTACCTGAGCCTTTAAACATGTTGTCTATGTGGGTTTTCTTACGGCTGCCGGTGAGCATCTTTTTAAACACTTCACGGGGGGCGGCATTTTTAGAAACGTATTGGGTTAATAATTCACGCTTGGTAAGTTCTGAAAGTAGGTTTATTGCAACGACGGATTTACCAGTACCTGGCCCCCCTTTTACGATGAGAGTTTGTTTGATTCCTCGTTGCGCTTTATGAGCAAGATCGAGAGCAGTTTCATAAACTAACTTTTGTTCATCTATCATGATGAATTCTGGATTGCCATCGAGCATGGAGACCAAGGCATCAGCTAGGTTTTTACTCGGTTTTATTTTGCCATGTTCGATGCGATACATAATGTTATCGCTATCACCGTATTTCACGGATTGCTTTAAAAACTCTGCAAGCTTAAGGGCATCAGGTGAAATAAATACAGGGGCTTTTTTAAGGTGCTCACTATAGAAATCATCACATATAACATGAGCTGATTTCATGTTATGCAAGTAGGCACAAGGTTGCAATGTGATGGCTTCGTCACGCACCGTTTGATTGTAGTCTTGTATCAGTGCGGCATAAGACCACGCTTGATACGATGGGTGATTTGTTTCTTTTTCACCGTGTTGGAAGCGGGTTTTTACGATGGCGTCTTTGTTGGTAATTAGGGCTTCTTGCCACTGCTTTAATTCGACGATTACCGCGGTGTCTTGACGATTTGCGTCTTTGCCTGTGAGAATAAAGTCAACACGGCGATTGGTTAGGGGAATATTGTATTCTATAGATACACCAGCAGATGCTGGAATTTCAGGGTCTTACAACACATTGAACATATATTGCAAGGAATTTTGCCAAGAGATAAATTCGTTGCGTGGGGAGTTGCGGTTTAGCTTTCTCGCAACTTCGTTTTCTATGATCTCGGCAATGGCATTGGCGCGCACATCATCAACAAATTGCTGTTTGGTAGCGGAGTAGACTATCATGCTTTTTTATCCGAAACTTGATCGCATTTTTGGTCAGCATTCTGCTCATAGTCTGTGTACTTCTTCGCATTACCCCGCACTAAGTCAGCAGGATACTTAGCGGCGTTAATCTGCATTTTTTGCTCTACAGCTTCTAGTAAGTTTACATCTAATTTGGTGGCTAAGCGTAATAGATACACTTGCACATCAGCCATTTCATCAATGACAGCTTGACGTTGTTGTGGGGTGAGGCACTTTGATTGCTCTTCGGTTAGCCATTGAAAGCACTCCACTAACTCGGATACTTCAACACTTAACGCCATAGATAAATTTTTAGGAGAATGAAATTGATCCCAGTCACGTGCATCTGCAAAGCCTTGTAGACGCTCTTTAAGATCTTCTAGCTTATCCATACACTCTATCCTTGAACGAACTGTGAGCTTATTTATACAAAGTGACGTATTACTCGGAAAAATAAGCTAGCTTCAGATTTCTTTTTATTAGCTCTTTATACTCGTCTCTCCTTCAAATTTCAATGAGTGTAAGTTGCTGTCTTAGCAGAGTTATTCTGCTAAATACTGGATAACTGAAGCACCTACTTTCGTTAGGGAATTTAATGAAACTAAGCATTATCGACATAACACAGCGCTACAATTTTTCCCTTCTAGGTTCCAAGCATAGCTTCAACTACTCTCATTTGATCTGTAGCTTTACCATCACTTCTACCCGCGTTTTTTCTTCTGAATGAACCGCTTCCACGTAATCCATTCATTACAGAAGGCGCTAAAGTCAGACTTGCTATCCATTTGTAGAGCGATTAGCCATTTTCTTCTTGTCTGAAATTAATGGAAATAGCATGCTAGAAAACGCAAAAAAGCCCTTAGTAAATGAATACTAAGGGCTTTCTAATTTGACTCTGAATGAATCCAGAACCAATAAATAATGGCGGTGAGCAAGTCCGCCATAATAGCTTCCAGTAAAGTACACTGCTATATATTTATCCATTATATATCAGCAACTTACATTAAACTCTTTTCCAATAGCGTCCAGCCAGATATACTAAAATCTCACTTCTATTGATGTACTAGTTGATGTACAAGGGAATTCGATGCCAAAAATTGCAAAAGAGCTTACTGCCCTCGCTGTCTCTAAGATTAAAAAGGATGGTCGTCATGCCGTTGGTGGTGTCAGTGGCTTGTCTTTAAAAGTATCAGGTAATTCTAGAAGCTGGGTACTCAACATGCTTATGGGAACTAGAGTAAACAAAGAAGGCAAGGAAGTCCCTAACCGGCTTTTCCTTGGATTAGGCAGCTATCCTGAAGTAACGCTTGCAGAAGCAAGAGATAAAGCGAGAGAGCTACGCAGTGAAATCAAAGCAGGCATCAACCCACTAGATGCCAAGAAAGAGCGAAAAGCCGAAGCCATTCGTCAACAAGGTAGAAACACCACTTTCAGTGAGTGCGCTCAATTAGTCTTAAACATGAAAGAAAAAGAGCTTAAGAACATAAAGCACATTGCTCAATGGCGTTCTAGCTTAGAGAACTACGCCTTCCCTGTTATTGGTCACCTCTCCGTGAATCAAATCAACAAGACTCACATACTTGAAGTGCTTCAACCTATCTGGCTTGAGAAGAATGAAACGGCTAGCCGTCTACGTGGGCGTATTGAAACGATCTTAGACTACGCGAAAGCAAAAGAATTTAGAGAAGGTGATAACCCAGCTGGCTGGAAAGGTATGCTCAAACCGCTATTACCTGAACCAAGTAAGATCCAGAAGCGAAAGCATCACGCCGCCCTTCCTTATGCAGAAATTGCTGATTTCATGAAAGAGCTATCCAAGCGCCCTGGCCTTTCAGCCAGAGCGCTTGAATTCTCAATATTAACCGTTGCTCGTTCAGGTGAAGTCCGTGGGTCTACCTGGGATGAAATAGATTTTGATAACATGATATGGATTATTCCAGCGGAGCGCATGAAAGCACGTAAAGAGCATCGTGTTCCGCTATCATCTGGCGCAATAAAGATACTTCAAGAGCTCCCTAGGGTCGCTGGTGGCAATTTAGTTTTTCCTGGTCAACAAGGTAAGCAGATGTCAGATATGACGCTTACAGCCGTTCTTAAGCGCATGGGTCGAAAAGACTTAACCCAGCATGGCTTTCGATCAACTTTCCGTGACTGGGCTGGTGAAACCACCAGCTTTCCGAGAGAAGTGATTGAGCACGCCCTAGCACATAAGCTTAAAGATCAGGCTGAAGCAGCCTATCAGCGAGGGGATCTGCTACAGAAAAGAAGACTGTTGATGGAAGACTGGTATATGAATACCCTTTAAATGAAACATATCAAACCCACTTTGGTAAGTAATCTATTATTAAACAACTATGTGATGCCTACAAAAGTGGTTCCATACCAGTCTACGAGACAGCCAGACACTGAAGGCTGGGATTGGTTTTACCGAATGTGTTATAAACTAATAATTTTTGCTCAGCTCCCACTTATTCTCTATTAGGTTAAGGACAACAAATGCCATTAATTGATACAAAATACGATCAGCTTTTTTTGAAAGATCAATATTTGACTGACCCAATCCTAATGGCTCTGGCATGGAAAAAAGCCCACCACTATATCCGAACGACGAATTGGTATGCCGATAATTTTGAGCTGGATAAGTCGTCCTTAAATTTGGCTAAACATTGCGGGGAATGGGTAGAAGAAATAGAAAATCACAATCTAAAATTCTCTCCTCTAGAACTGGTTCCAGCGCCTAAAACCAGCGTATGGGAGTTTAAAAATGAATATCTTTCGCCCAGGAAGTATTCTGATTCCTTTTTCGGGCCTGACATTGAAACTATAGAAAAATCAGGGCTTTGTATCGACTGGTACCCCTCCGATTATAAAAACCTACGATTACGACCGCTGGCGCATATTGGCATTAAAGAACAATCTGTCATGACCCTTATGATGATGTGTATAGCCAACGATGTTGAAACAGCACAAGGCGACCCATCAACAGCCTATGATGATGTTCATGACAAAGGTGTTGTCAGTTACGGAAATCGACTTTATTGCCAATATAAAGATGGCAAAGCTGAACATAGCTTCGGTGCAACAACGGTATTCAGTAAATTTTTTAGTGATTATCGTACCTTTCTGAACCGTCCTTACTACTTTGCTGCACAAGAAAAAACTGAGATATCACCAGATGAAGAAGTATATTTGGTTGAACTAGACCTTAAGCAATTCTTTGATTTGGTTAAACGAGATGTTCTGATTAAAAAAATCAAAGACATCAGGGATAATCAAGCATTTCACGCTTCTGATAAGCAAGATAATGTTGACATAGTATTGGGTATTTTTGAAAACTGGTCATGGTCTGATAACACGGCAATAAATTACCATTTATGCGAAACAGATGAAGTCTCTGCCCCACCGAGTGGTTTACCTCAAGGTTTGGTCGCATCTGGCTTTCTAGCCAATATCTACATGCTGGAGTTTGATACAGCCCTTAAAGAATCTATCGGTAAAGCAATAGCTGAAACAGAAGAGACCGAGCAAAAAGTCAAAATCATCGACTATTGCCGTTATGTAGATGACATGCGATTAGTAGTTGTAGGACCAAGCCGTAAGAAACTCGAGTCCGATACGATAAGATTTATTAAATCGAAAATAGAGCAGCTGGCTGAAGACTTATTGAAAGATCTCGGTCTTCACCTCAACAAAGAAAAAACTAAGGTTGAGATTTATCGAGGGAAATCTGTTGGAATCTCAAAGACTCTTCAGGATATTCAATCCAAAGGCAGTGGTCCCATGTCTATGGAAGACGTAGAAGAGCAACTGACACAGCTTGAATCGCTGCTAATGTTGTCTCCTCCAAGTCAAAAAGTAACCATAGAAAAACCATACGGGGGTGATCTTGTACTCTCTCGTCATATCAAAGAGCTGATCAAACTATCATCACAAGAAAGCCCCGAAACCGCCAGGGAAATAGATTCTGAGATTGAAGAGATTTTCGCCCAGATAAAAAAGGCTATTACTGATGTTAATCTCCCCAAAGACGACAACACCTCTGACGCCGAATGCAAATGTGATCCAAATTTACTCGCCAACATTGAAAAAAATATTTTTGATATACGCGAAGATACTTTAAAACGCTTTGCGGCCAACAAAATTTCGAAAAAACTAAGCGAGATACGTCACTTCACCTCTCGTGAGACTGACGACAATGGCAACCCCAAGCCCGGTGAATGGGATTATCTGCAAGAACGTTTAGCCAGACGATTAATCGCCTGCTGGAGTCACGACCCATCATTAGTTTTATTATTAAAAAAAGGCTTGGAATTATTCCCTTGCACAAAGCTACTTAACCCCATTCTTAAGCAGATAAAGCTTATTAAAGGGTCTGCAGGTTCGAGCATCGATTCTAATACACGAAAGCAGGGTGCAGTTGTAGATTATTGCTTATCTGAGATTTTTCGACACTCGGCATTTGTGATTCACAGAAAAGACCCACATGCCTTTCCAGCACATGCCAATATTGAAGACTATTTTGAAGTTCTGCAGGACTATGCCGTTGAGTTACTGAGGGATCAGCAGAAGAACAGCTCATCCCGTCCAAAATTTAATCTTCTATTGGGACAAGCCCGCTTTCTGCTACTGACCCGCCTCGACACACTTTTGGAGCATGATTCCGGTGACGCTGATCAAGATTTGATATTTAAGCTGGCGAAGGGGTTTCGAAACATTGAAATTGACGATGTGCAGCCCGAGCGTATAAGTACCTGCATACTAATTGCCAGCCATTTACTGGAAAATATAAAACCACTGCTGCGATCAACCAACGCCCTGCTTTCTCAAAGCAAAATACAAACAAACACAACAACCATTCTAGAATTGATAGCAGCTCAAGACCCTGCTCTTTTTAAGTCCATGGTACTCCATGCACGCCCTTTGAGCGCCTACTGGGTTTTGAGTGGCTCGGTGAAAGATCTAGCTAAAAAACTTTATATTGGCATTCTGCCGTCAGAAAAACCTCTGGAAAAAATTACTAGCGCAACCAGCCTTTACAAACTTATCAGCAGAACAGACAACCCATTCGCTAATGAAGCCATTTCGTTAAAACTACTCTTGTCACTTTTGAAAGAAAAGAATTTCAATCAATTTAAGCAAACTAAAATCAACAACCCATTTTTTGATCTGGGAAACACGACAGTAAAATTCAACGGCTACTCCATCCCGCCAAAGTTCAAAGATTTTGAAAAAGAAATCGACTCGGATGCAAAGTTTCACAGCGGCATTGGTCCTACCTCTGAACATTTAGAAATAGATAATAAAGAAACCAGATACCTCCAACGGGCTGCCCTTTGCCTTCGCTCTGCACTTTCCGGGTCATCTGATCCAACCGGCTTTGGTATTTCACATTCCCCTCGCACCGGATATCGTGGTCTTAAATCTACACAATACAAACGCCAGTTGGGCATGATGACAACGCCAGAATCACTAGCTGGAGAAGGCGTACAATGTTCCACATGGTTGACAACATTATTGGCTAAACTTTTGCGCTGGCCGGGCATTCACGTCAACGACCAGGGTTTTGAGTGGCCAATTGAACTCACGATAGAGAATGTAAATAAACTAGTTAATGAGCGATTGGAAAGACTCAAGCAGAACTATTGCCAACTCTCCGGTATGCCCGGATTATCGGAGCTGATTCAGCCAGACTGGCCAAAAGACAAAAAAAGTCTGATTGTGGCTATGGTACAGTCAAAAATGCCTTTTAAAGGTGATTTTATGAAATACGGTATGGAACTGAATGATCCGGAATATCGTACAAAACATCGTCGCCATATTGCCCGAGTAGCTCAGTTAGTACTAAAACAAACTGAAGCTCAGCATCTGGATAAGCCTGAAAAAGGAAAACGGGAACAGGATATCGATCTAATTATCTTGCCTGAACTAGCAGTTCATCAGGACGATATCGATATCTTAAAACAGCTTTCACAAAAAACACACGCCATTATCTTTGCTGGGTTAGGCTTCTTGAAGCAGCCTAATGGTAAAGATCTTCGCAACTGCGCACTCTGGATTGTACCGAAAAAACATAACGGCAATCAGAACGAGGTTATGCGGTTACAAGGCAAACACAACATGATGGCCGACGAAAGAAAGGGGAACATTCAACCGTGGCGACCCTACCAGTTAATGCTAGAGCTTAAACATCCTAAATTCCCTCTGGCGAAGGGTTTTGTCCTGACTGGTGCTGTCTGCTTCGATGCCACAGATATTAATCTAAGCGCTGACCTTAAAGATAAGTCCAACGCATTTTTAATCTCAGCACTGAATAAAGACACCAATACATTTGATACCATGGTGGATGCCCTCCATTACCACATGCACCAACCAGTCGTACTAGTAAATACTGGAGAATTCGGCGGCTCATATGCCAAAGCACCATACAAAGAAGCTCACAAACGCCTTATCGCTCATGCGATCGGCAATAATCAAGTTTCAATCAGTACTTTTGAAATGAATATGTTTGACTTTCGAAGAGATGGTATTGGTAAAAGTATGCGCTCAGATGATGATATGAAAACACCACCGGCTGGAATTAAATATGTCTGATACCGCTAGACCTTCGAACACTCACTTACGCATAAACTCACAGACCAGGCAGAAGCCGCCTATCAGCGTGGTGGAAAAGACTGTTGATGGAAGAGTGGTTTAAAAAACCACTCTTTGACAAATTTCGAAGCAGTCAGAAAAACTACTTTGCCTTTTTATGCTTTAGCTCTTCAGACTGAGCGATCACTTGCCGCTGATCTTCAATGGCCAAATCTCTTATTTTCTCAAAAAACGTTTGTTTTTCAGACGTTGATGCATAGCGGATGAAATCTGAAAAAGGAGTGGATTTAACTTTTTCACGTTTTAGCGTCGCCATAATCTAATCTCTTACTTAGTGTATTTTTATTATTTACGAATCAAAATTTTTGACCACCCACACCCCATTTTTCTTAGGGCCTTGATACTCCAAGCGCCCTTCAGTCTTCAGCTTCGACACAGAACGCTCCACTGCCCTTAGTGACTTACCTATTCTCACTGAAACGTCTGCCAATGTAAGCTCTGGGCTTACAGCTAACGCCGCCAGAATTTGGTCTGGGGTTTTTACCGACGTTTTTACCGTCATTTCTACCGTCGCTTTTTCTTCTGACTGAATAGCCTCCGTAAGTGACTCATTAATAGCAGATAACAAAAATTCAATAAAGACGCTGCAGTCAGACTTAGCATCCGCTTCTCGAAGCGATTGATAGTATTCTTCTTGTCTCGCTTTGATGACGGTCTCTACAGGCAAAAATGCAAGGAGAGGATGCCAACGCTTTAATACTAATGTCTGCCAGAAACGTCCTATGCGGCCATTCCCATCACTAAAAGGGTGAATAAATTCAAATTCATAGTGAAATGCTGCAGAGGCGATAAGTGGATGTGCATCCGTCGTTTTCAACCAATCCATTAACTGAATCATGAGTCGAGGGACTTGGTTTGCTGGTGGTGCCATATGAACTAATTGATCTCCGCGATAGATTCCGGCACCGCCATTACGCCATTGTCCTGCGTCCGTTAGCAGCCCTTTCATCATGATGGCATGCGCTTCAAGCAAATCATCACCACTTGTTTCATTCCATTTGTCCATAGATTCATAAACAGCGAAGGCGTTATGAACTTCTTGAATCTCTTTTGGTGAACCAAGGACCGTCTTACCATCTACCAAAGCCGTGACCTGCTCTAGCGATAAAGTATTCTGCTCTACAGCAAGAGATGCCTGGATAGTACGTATGCGGTTCTCTTTTCTTAGCTTAGGAACAAGCTTATCTTTATTCGTTGCCGTCCACTCACCGACTTGCTGAGAGATTTCAGCGACCAAACGCATCATAGTGTGGGTCAATTCAAATGGTGGCGTGTAGGGCATAGAACATTTCCTAAATTAAAGTGGTAAGAGTAACCTGAGACAATCAGTATTATGTATTACTAAATTCAGATTAGTCTTAAGAGAACGATAGCTCGGAGTCTTTCCCCATAGCTTTTGTCTGTTTCCTTACCATTCGATATAAAAGCCAAGTAATGACCGCATCTAGAGTGATGCCTAGTCCAAACATAATCGCGATTTTATTAAGTGAAGGTACAAACAGTCCTTGCTGGTAATAGATAAATGCAGCGCCATAAAACAGGGTGTTTACAATCAATGATTGATAGAGCATTAAATCTGTTCGACCGATACCATAAAAATAGCTATCGATGACATTGTTGAAGGCAAAGACAACATAGAAGCCAATCATAACCATCACTAAATGTGTTACTTCAGAAGCATTGTTTATGCCCATGACGTTGTGAACAAAACTTTCCCAAAATGGTAGTGTCAGCAACCACAGTGCAACTACACCTAGCGTGACCATTAAATAGCTATTAACGCGCTCCTCACTAAGCCCGTTGTTCGTTGCTGCATCTCTCTTAACCACTTGTCCTAGCGTCAATATAGGTAATAGCAACCATCCCCAAATAAATCCATTTGCAACCCAAAACGTCCCTGCCTGCTGAAGCTGATTCATCAACTGAAGAATCATAACCACAAATGCGGTGTTTCTAACAAAAGACTCTAAGCCAGACTTGCTGCCTACGTTAAACCATAACCTTAACCAGGCTTGTTTTTTAAAACGTATGTCTTTGTAAGACAGCTTAATAGCATTGCGTTTAAGTAACTGAAGAGCAGCAACAATCAACAATGAATTCACCAAAATATTTGTCACTGCAATACCATTTATACCAAGCTTATAAGAGAACGGTAGTTGGCTAACCAGGACACTATCACTAACTACGGTAAGTACTGTTTGGATGACTAAAAGCGTATACAGTGCTTTGTACTTACTATGAAGCACAAGAAGCAAATTCATAAACATATACCCACTAGAAATAAAAATAGCGAGTGCTTCTAAGCGGATATAAACAATAGTGTCTTGCAATAGCATGCTGTTTTGCTGCATGGCTGTAACAAGCTGAGGAGTAAATTGAACGACAAAAGCCGTCATGATGGCATAAACCAAAACAATGATAGCTAAAGATGAAACTGCCCTTTTTCTAAACTCTACGGGGTTTAAGAAAGCTTGTCCCAATATGAAGGCTAATGGAAGCATGAGAGCTTCACCAATGACCTCATAACCAATGTTTAACCAGGCTACTTGGGCCGCAATACTGAGCGACCAACTATCAGGCATACTTCCAATAAAATGTATTCGAGTAGTTGTATAAATAAGAGGAATGAAAGAGCTAACAATTAAGGCCAGCCAAAGATTAAAATTAATATGTTTTAAGTCCGTTTTTAACATAGATATCTTGTTTCTCTTGCAAGGAATTATTAAGAATAAATGATTAAAATCGACAAAATCAATCACTACAATTTTTTAGTAGTGTACAGTAATTGATCTAATAACTAGGCCTAGATGAACTTATAACCAGCCATCCAGACCAAATTCAACTCAATACCTAATCTACATACCTCATTATTCCATCAACATCGGTAGACTTGATGTACCTAGCTGGGCTTTCAGATACTTTACCAACCTCTTCGAAATGTTTTTCACCACACTTGATCTTGGCCCCCTCTAGGTGGCGAAGATCATCCCACCACATGCTACCTTTCGTTTCGACAATGAAATAAAACTTTTCTTCGCCCTCATCATCTACGACCACAGCCCAATCAGGATTATAGGTACCAAGAGGTGTAGGTATTTTAAACCAAGCTGGTAGCTTGGCGTAGACCTTCACTTTTTCGTTCTTTTCTAAGTCTTCGGCGAAGGTTTTTTCTATACCCGCCGAGTCATAGACTACATGCGTGTAAACGGACTTATTGGTTTCCAGTGTGTTTTTCAAGTAGCCCTTTAACTCTTCCTGCTGGAACAGCTCTTGGGCGTAGTAATGCTCTTCACCTATCTGTGTGTATCGAATACCATCTACCAATGCTAAGCGCTTAGTACGATTGATCGATTCGGAACAGTAGTCCATGAATTGCTGAGGGTTACGGGTAAAGTCTTGCAGCCTTCGGCTATCGCGAAGTATCTGCACGATGCTTTTACGTGTTAGCTGGGTTTTATCCTGTAGGTCAGTGATAATGTCGGGCAGTTCAATATCATTTTCATGGATTGAGGTGAATCCCGATGCGGAGGTTTCATCTGCTGTCACGCCTCCCTTACCAATGGCAATATCAGCCTTTCGAAATTGTGATCGAGTCTTTGTGATTGGAGGGCATGAGCGAATAGCTTCCGCACAATCGTTGATAAGCTTAAGATTATCAAACTCGACGCGATAGGTTGTTTTGTATTTAATACGATCCCAGAGCGCCTTAAATTCATCAGATTCCAGCACGGCTTCCCGAGTGCGAATAATCTTACGGTCATCGGCATTTTTAATATCAAGCTTGCCTGCCAGTTTGCGTAACACACCTTGAATATCAGACGCTACTATCCCTGCCTGTGCTTCACCATGCGTTTCAACTAGCTCTTGCTTGATGTCTTCTGGCAACTCAAAAGTGCCATCTTTCAATGCTGCTCGGAGTGTATCTTGAACCTTGCCTTTGGTATCAACGAAGTTCTCATCTTTTAAGAACTGCCATACTTTTTTAGATTGCTCAAAACCAAGTGCGTTCGGCTCGCCAGACTCGGATACGACTCTGATATCCGCAAACTGGTGCTCTTCAACAATACCGAACCGTATACCCGTATCTTGCTCGATCTCTTTTTGCAGATTTTCAGCAAACTTTTCGTAGTTTTCGGTGGCAATAACGGTCAGTGTATTAATTTCATTGCCACGTAAGCGCATGCCGCTTTGATCTACGCATAAGCGTAACCCACGCCCAAGCGTCTGACGGCGCTCTCGCTCGCTGCCCATATCACGCAGGGTGCATATCTGGAATACGTTAGGGTTGTCCCAGCCTTCTTTCAGGGCTGAGTGAGAAAAGATGAATTTCAGTTTGGTGTCAAAGCTAAGCAGTTTTTCCTTTTCTTTCATAATTAAACTATAGGCACGCTCTGCGTTATCACGGCCTGCTTGATTGTTTTCTGCTGTTTCTACTGATTTACCTTTCTTATCTATGGAGAAGTAACCGTTGTGAACTTCAGAGGCATCCGTCTCCAAATCAATTTCTTTAAAAAGGCTTTGATAATCCGCCGACTTGGCCAGTTTGCGATATTCTTCCTCAAACATCTTTGCGTATTTACCAAGAACAATGTTGCCGTCTTCATCATATTGGCGGTAGTGCTCAACACTATCAATAAAGAAGAGGCTCAATACTTTGATGGGCTGCTTGTTGGCGGCAAAGGTTAGCTCTTTATCAAAATGCTCTTTGATCGTCCGGCGGATCATTAGGCGCTTAATTTCATCTGGGTCTACACCGCCAATGGCTTCGCCGACATTGAGCGTTTGATCAAAACCAATACCTTTGACCTCGATAGACTCATTACTTTTACCGCAAGTAATCGTGCCGATTTGCATGTTTTCGTAGATTGCGCGATTGGTGATTTGCTCAAGGTCATCACCATCTTCAACAGTTAAGAATTCACGTTTAATATTTTTGCCACGCTGAACATCAATTTCGACCTTGGCGGTGATGGAACCTTTTTTGTTACTGGTGGATTCCAAACGGATATAGGGCTTGTTATTTCCGCTATCAATTTGCAATGAAGCGACCTCGATCTGCTTCACTAAACCACGCTCATAGGCATCCACCGCATCTAGGCGGAAGGCCATATGGTGCTTATCGACATGGGTAGCTGAATACCGCAAGGTGCAAAGCGGATTCATTGCCGTTAGCGCTTCCTTCCCTTTACCCGTTAGGCCACCATCAACACTTTGTGGCTCATCCACGATAATTATCGGATTAGTGGCGCGAACCAAGTCAATTGGCTTCTCACCACCGGTATTCTCGTTTTCTTTATAGAGGTTATTTACATCCTTTTTATTAATGGCACCGACTGTAGTCACCATAATTTGAATGTTCGAGCTGGTGGCAAAGTTACGCACCTGACCAAGCTTTGACGAATTATAGAGAAAATATTCATAACCCTTAGCCTTGGGGTACAAACCCTCAAAGTGCTCTTGGGTAATTTGCAGGGTTTTGTAAGTACCTTCTTTAATGGCAACGGATGGCACAACAATCACAAACTTGGTGAAACCATAATTTTTGTTTAGCTCAAATATAGTGCGCAGATATACATAAGTTTTACCCGTACCCGTTTCCATCTCTACGGTAAAGTCACCGCTGGCGAGCTTTTCCGAGGGGCGCAATCCATTCGTTAATTGAGTTTTACGAAGGTTTTCTTCAATCTCTTCATCAACCAATAACAGCCTATTACCAATACCAAGCTGGCTTTCTTCCATGCCCAATGAGAAGTTTGGGCTGGAATCTGGTTGAAAGGTAACAGTAAATTCGGAGCGAGAAATTTCCTGACCTTTAAACAGGTTAACGACTGAATCAATCGCGGCTCTCTGGTAATCGAGATCATCTTCAAAATGCAGCTTCATTGTTTTATCTTCCTATAAGCTGCGAACATGGGTAATGCCATTTTGCTCTAAAATGGCAGCCATGTTGGTTTTTGAAACATCGTCTCGGAACGCACTATCGCGGAAGAACACATGTGTATCAGAGCTTGGCGCAAGCTCGCCATACCAAGTGATAATAGCTTGTGCGATATCTTCGACTTGATCCTTTGTAATCGATTCATCCAAGCAGGCGAATAGAACGCCATAGCCGATGCTATAGATATTTTTACCTGATACTTCACGACTTTCGATAGGAACGGCGAGGTCAACGCCACGTTTTAACAGTAACTCATATAGGACATCTTGCTCAGTGCGCCCCTCAACCAAGTGTTCTTCATGAGATAGTAAACTTTCCTCTAGGTCTGTTCGGTCAGGGTTCCAAATTTGTATATTCGAGCTTGAAAGTTTAAACACTTTAAACCCCAAATCACTATCTGCACTGTCATTTCCAGAAGCTATTGCGTCAATCGACTTGCGAACCCTCTCTTTACTTATTTCTGATACAACTGGAGGAACTCTTCTATCAGTACAAAACTTATAAGCAGCTTTCTGCTCTTTTTTAGAAGGGTCTAACGTCTCAGGGAGTTGAATGAGGATAAATCTTCGATTAGCGCTATCTATTTGATTGCATCTCAAGACAGCTTCTGCTGTCGTACTGGAGCCTGCGAAGAAATCCATGACGATTCCTTCATCTTCACAACCAATTTTAATTAGATATTCGAGCAAACCTAAAGGCTTAGGGTAGTCATAAAAAACACCCAGTTTCTTGAGGTATGTTTTACTTTTCTCTGTAGTCCCCAAACCTCTCAAAACTGAAAGAATATTTCTTGGCTTTTCCACCTTTTTTCTATAGCGAACGGCAGCATTAGAATTGATATAGAATGTTACTGGCATTCCATCCTCAATTACCTCTTTGCAGCCACCAACAATAAACTCTAACAACTTATTTTTATTTGCCATACCAACATAAATTCGACACGGCTTTACAAGCTTCCCATTTTCTACAACCATGTCATCTAGCTTTACTGGTAATCCTGATTTTGGCTCTATGGAGTACTGTTCTTTGACTTCATCAGATATAAACTTCTCTTCTTTCGTGATTTTGAAAAATGAATCATCTAATTGTTTCGCTTCGTAGAAAAGGCTATCTTCGGAACAAGGAAAACCGATCGGAAGCTCTACTTCAGCCGGTGGGTTTTCTGGATTATTTTTATTGATATTGTTATCGGCATATCCTTTTCTCAAATTGCTATCTTCTGGTGTGTTCGGGTCAATAACCCTACCAACAGACTCTTCAGCACTATTTGCATTCTTGTAATAAGCCAAAACATATTCATGATTTACCTTAACTTTGTATTGGTTATCGGTATTTCCTTCGGTATTCCAAATAAACTGGGCACAGAAATTTTCTTCACCAAAAACCTCATTACATAACGACTTCAGATTGTGAACCTCATCATCACCAATAGACACAAATAGAAGTCCATTGTCCTTCAAGAGTGACTTTGCAAGCCTTAATCTTGGGTACATCATGCCTAGCCAATTGGTATGTTTCCTACCTGTTTTTTCTGTATCAGTAGTTATTTTCAAACCCTGATCATCCACTTGTCCCGTATACTTAAGATACGTGTCTAAATTTTCTTGGAACCTGTCAGGATAAATGAATTCTTTCCCTGTGTTATAGGGCGGATCGATATAGATCATCTTCACTTTATTGGCATAGCTCTTTTGAAGAAGTTTGAGAACTTCAAGGTTATCGCCTTCAATGAAGAGGTTTTGAGTGTTATCCCAATCCACACTCTCTTTCGAACATGGCATTAGTGTGCCAGTGGATGGTGTTAGCGCAATTTGGCGCGCTTTCTTTTTCCCGTGCCAGTTAAGGCCGTATTTCTCTTCGCCTTCATCCAAAACGGATGCATCACCAAGTAACTGACGAAGGGTATCAAAGTTCACACCGCCCTCTGAAAATGCATCGGGAAACAGCTCTTTCAGTTTTGAAATATTTTCAGATACGATATCGGCGCTTTGGCCGTCTTCTAACTCTACTTTTTTCATTTCGCTTCCCATTATGAATCTTCAATATTCTTTCTATAGACTGCCTTTGATGTTGGCAATCTCATCATTAATCTTTTTAATTTGAGTATTCAGTTCAACCTGCTTACCCATCTGTTTTATCTTTTTCAGCTTGTTCGATATTTTTGAGCGTTGCGATTCCAGCTTTTCCAATTCACGCAACCTATCTAACCGCGCAGTGCTGGACGCTTTTTCATTTAGCTGGCCAGTCTTCCCAAGAGAAAAGTCACCACTATGTTCAGCGCATTTGATGGCTACCAGCCTGTCAATTAAAGCCTGATAAAAGGCAAAGAAATTGGTGAACGGCAGGTTATTTATTTTGAGGCTTTCAAAGAAGCTTATCTCCGCTGCGCTTACTGAGGCCAAATTGATCCAATACGAATGTATGCTTTCTTCTATAACCCACTTTTCTTTATCGGCCTGATTAATGCGCTTATCGGTCAGCACTAGCGAGAGGTTTTGTGCACCGTCTTTTTCAAAGGTAAAAAGAATGACAAGTGGGTATGGAATGGCACGGTTGATAAAATGCGCTATTCGCTTGTATATATTCTTGCTGCTAATTGTACTTGATAGCTCGACATGTAAAATGGCTATTTCGGGGTATTCACGTTCACTGTCTTTGTAAGGCGCTATATTGATCGTGTTTGGCTTTAGAGTGTAGAGCCAACGTATTTTTTCAACATCGTCTTTTAGGGCTTTTTTATCGGCAGCATCGAGAATGCATTTTTTGCCATCGCTTGCCTCTGAAAACATCTTTTTGAAAATAGGCTTGTTCAGTTCGCATGAGCTTGGAACGGCTAAAATTTCAAGAAAATCATCAAAGCTAATAGATTGGGTAGATAAGTCGTTGCTTGTCATGCTTGCGATGCCTCCATATCTACCAACAAAAGATAGGAAACTACCGCGAAGTCTTCTATACCTTGGCTACTGGTGGCGGTAAGCACTGTTCCACCTTTGGTAAATAAGCTCTCAACACCTTTCTCTTCACTTTTACCTGCGATGCTATCAACTGCAACGGCGAGCAGGTGTTGGTAATGTTCAAGCTTACGGCCATGTTTTGTCTTGCTGTTTATAAGCTCAACACAATCTGTCTCTACTTCACTATGAATGAAAGCTTGCCGTTTTAGTAGATCGAGCACTTTTTTGCTTTGTGTAAAGTTCAGTTCTACCACGGCATTGTCCGAAACATAGACGAGGAAATATGGCGCTAATGGGTAGTTGTCATCGACCTGTACGGCTTCTTTGCCTTGTCGAATATTTTTTAAGCAAAAAACGACACCTTGCGTGATGCCATCGTTTTTTAAATCTTCATCCAGCGGCACAACCGAATAAAGGCCGTATGGTGCTTGCTCCAGTTTTGCCATGTTAGATCGCTTTTGTTTACCAGAGCTATCGCTCGCCTGAAGGCTCCCTATATTCATGTAATCCGACAAATCCATGCGGAAGTCATTCAGCGTGAGGTCTGTAAGTGATACACCACCAGCCATGTCTTCCAGATCGACAACTGTATCTTTGAGCTGTTGTAATTGTTTACGGCGATATTCGAGGTCGTTCATCTCCGTCGAGTTTTCGTCGATTACGTTTTCTTCACCTGTGGCAGATATATCGAGTAGCACCATGCGGCCAGAGACTCTGGCTTCTAGGTTGATATACTCATCAAGCTCCATGTTAGGCCAGAAGTTGATTAGCTGAATCTGGGTATTTTTGGAACCAAGCCTATCAACACGACCAAAGCGCTGAATGATACGCACGGGGTTCCAGTGAATATCGTAGTTAATCAGTGTGTCACAATCCTGCAGGTTCTGCCCTTCACTGATACAGTCGGTTGCTATGAGTAAATCGATTTCACCAACAGCATCAGGGGCAACCTTATCGCGCTCTTTTGATACTGGTGAAAAGGCTGTAAGCAAGTTGTTCAATTCAGAGCCAACACCCGCCAATGTGGTTTGATTCGTTCCGCCGCCTGTTATGAGTGCGCTGTGAATACCTAGCTCTTGTTGTGCCCATTCAACAAGATGGGCATATAGATACTGCGCAGTATCTGCAAACGCGGTAAAGATGATGACTTTTTTGTTATCGAGGTTTAGCGGAGCATGAACCTTTGACTTAATCTCTTGCTTGAGCAGTTCAAGTTTTGCATCTCGTGCGGCAGAGACTTTTTTCGCATCAGCGATAATACTATCTAGCAACACGCGATCGGCTTCAAGTTCTTGTCTGAAGCGGATTAAGTCCATATCCTGAATGAGCACTTTGGTTTTGTTGCCCAGCATATACGGTTCAAACTCTGGGGCATTGAGTTCCACATCATGAATTTCCTCAATGTTAAGTTCAAATAGCTCATCGCTTTCGTGGGCATCAATTTTGGCGAGTAATATCTCCACCTGATTGGCCAGTTTGGTTGCCGTTAGTGTGAATGAATGGATAGAGCTCTCCATACGCTTAAGCAGATTCACACGCATAAGATGAATCAAGCTCTCTTCACGGTCGACTTGTTTAAAGACACCTTTACCACCACCAACGGCTTTATCGTAACGTCTTGCGTATTCTGCTTTGAGGTCGTTGCGAACAAATTTCAACGGCGAGTATCCAGCCAAAGATAAGCGCCTAATAGTAAGGTTAACGTCTTTTAGTGGCGGGAATTCATCGGAAAGGTCGATATCTGCATATACATTTTTAGGCGGTAATCGCTTTGGAAATTTTCCAATATCAGCGGTACCGTAGTACTTTTCTATGTGCTTACGTGAGCGAGCAATAGTTACTATATCCAGTAACTTGAAATAGTCGAAGCTCATACTATCAAGCAGTGTTGCTGTAGTACGCTTTTCAGGAGGCTCTTTTGACCAATTGTTAAATTGCTTTTGCGCTAGTTTAAGCGTGTTCTCAATATGCTTAATGCCATTCTCGAAAAATGCATCATTCTTACCCTCTGTTATGAATGCCACCTGATTCTTTAGGTCATTCATTTTGTTGTTAACTGGAGTTGCAGAGAGCATTAATACTTTCGTTTTAACTCCAGCGCAGATGATATTATCCAATAATCGCTTATAACGAGTTTGCCCATCTGCTTTATTGGGATTATTTCTGAAGTTATGTGATTCATCGATCACAACTAAGTCGTAATTACCCCAATTGAGTGTTTCCAGATTAATCTCACCAGTAAAGCCATTAGATCGACTCAGGTCCGTGTGATTTAAAACATCATAATTAAAGCGATCTGCTGACAGCAAATTACGTTTATCGTTTATCGTATAAACAGTCCAATTATCTCGAAGTTTCTTAGGGCAAAGAACTAATACTCGATCATTACGTAATTCGTAGTATTTGATAACCGCTAACGCTTCGAAGGTTTTACCCAAACCCACGCTATCGGCAATGATGCAACCGTTGTGTTTTTCCAGCTTGTCTATCGCACCTAGCACACCATCTTTTTGGAACTTATAGAGTTTGTTCCAAACAATGGTGTCTTTAAAACCTGTTTTACTTTTGATGATATTTTCTTCATCAATATCTTCGAGGAAGTCTTTGAAGATGTTGTATAGAGTGAGAAAGTAGATGAAGTTTGCGGGCTTATCAGAGGCGATAAAATCAAGCTTTTCAATCAGCTCGTTTTTTATATCTCTAGCGCTTGTTTCATCCGCCCATATACCATCGAACCACGTCATTAACTGCTTAGTGGTTTCGGCATCTGAGATGCCTGTATTCATTTGGAGACTGTCAGAGGGAACATCACCAAGACCAGCGGGAGAGAGAGACGCGCTACCATGAACCGCAAAATTGCCGTCGGTAGACTGAAGGTGTATGAGATTTTGACCCGCTTGTGGGTGCTTGCTGGCCTTCGCATACACATTACCTTTGAGCCATCTTGCACACTCAACCGCTATCCGTTTTTGGTCTAGTTGATTTATGAGCCTTAGCTCTTGATCGTTGCCTATGATAGATTGAAGGCCAAGTTCACTTTGCCAATCTGTTAGGAATAGTCGAGTTTCTTGGAGTTTGGACAATTCTTTTTTGAGTGAAGCGAATCCGTACAGCGTAAAGAGGCTAGAAAGCACCGATAGCTTAGATCTCTCAAATGAGAGTTTTTTGAGCTCATGCCCTACATATCCATTGTTTTTATTATCCAATAACAAAGAATCCATCCTTTATATCTACAGCTATTACTAATATTTTCACTAGGATACGAGAAAACCAAATAGTGAACAATGCATTCAAACAACCTAATTTGTTCTTTGTAAGAGCTTTTCAGCAAACCAACCTTAAACCTCTTCTTCCACCCAAGCAACCGCTCTAGGTCCTAACTGTATTGGTTTAGGAAAGCCGCCTTTTGCCATGTAAGCGTAGATAGATGATCGAGAAAGACCCGTGGTGTTGATAACTTCGTTTAATCGCACTGCCAACTTTCATGTGCTAGCCCAATCAAAGTTCGTTAGCAGTACAGTTAAGTGTATAACCACAATTTTTATCTGCATTTTTTCTATATGTCGAACAACTCCAAAACTGACCGTACTTACCATTTCTTAGCTTCATCTCACTGCCACAACGCTTGCAGAGCGGTCGAATGTCGCCACACTCTTCGTTAATGCATTCCTGAAAGCCGGGTTTAGTTGTACTGCTCATCGGGCTGCCACAGTGGCTACAAGGGGTTTCTTTGTGTTTACAGCGAGGATAGAAAGAACAAGACCAGAACTTACCGTAGCGACTAACGCGCTCTTTCAATATTCCTGTTTTACAGCTGCTACAAGAAATCTGTTCAAACAGTTTCTGTACAAGCGATGCATCAAATTCATCGGTATCTATAAAGTATTTGTTCTTTATGAGTTCGACAACAAAATCACTGACATCAGTCATATCAGCTAATAGGTACGCTCTATGTTTTGCTCTGGTTAAAGCGACATAAAAAAGACGCCTCTCTTCAGCAAACTCGTAATCATCACCTTTAGGTAATAGTGCGTCCACCAGCGGAGGGGTTACTTTTTGAGACGGAAAGCCGTGTTTACCCGTTGTTAATCCCGTAATGATTACATAGTCGGCTTCTTTACCCTTAGAGGCATGGAATGACTGACAAGTAATTTGTAATGATGGGTATTGTCTATTAATTTCTTGAAGCAGCTGGTAATCAGGCATTTGATGCCAAAACCTAGCCAGTAGATACACCTTATTCTGCGCTGGTTTACCTGAGGTATGAACACAAGCCAAAACAGCATTAAGCGCTTTTTCTAGGGGGGATACTCCTTGTTCATTTCTGCCTTGTCTGAGTATCGATACAGCAGGCTTATTAACCTTAATCAAGGACTGAATGTCTTTTTTGATTTGTACTGGGTTTCTGGTGACAAATTGCGTTGCTACATCTCCAATCGCACTGTTAAAGCGAAACGTTAAATCCAATTTTGTTTCCGAAGTCGCACCGAAATATTCAACAAAATTAGTAGTAAGCTTAACGTCCGCGCCACTAAAGCGATAAATAGCCTGCCAATCATCCCCAACGCAAAACAGTGACGTACCAGGCAATGAATCACGCAACGCTTTGACTAGCCTAGCTCTAGGCTCTGAGATATCTTGAAACTCATCCACTAAGATGTATTTCCAGGGTGAAACAAACTGTCCGGTTTGGACATACATCAATGCTTTACTGATCATGTCATTGAAGTCTATACACTGGTTTTCACGAAGAAACAGCTCATAACGATTGTATAGTGGATACAACAACTCTAATGCTTTCTCTGTTTGCCTAGGGTCGATTGAATTTCTAATGACGTTTTCTATCGCAATATCATCAAGACAAGCCGCTTTGTACATATCCACTAGAGCACTAAACAATTTAGCCAACTCTGTTACTTGACCTAACTGGCGTAGGTTACTAAGTAAATCCTGGGGCGGGATGGGGTTAAATTCGACTTCACGCTCCAACAGTTTTTTTTCAAGCACCTGAAGAAGCTTTCCAACTTTATGCTGGTGGTAGAACACCTCAACATAACCTGTCTGGTATTGCTTGTGCGTTTGGCGTTTCCATTTAATCGACTCTTGATAGCGATCTTTATCAATCCACGGGGCTGTATTACCGTGCTCATCAGTACCGTAGTATTCAATGTAGATGTCGTGGTCTGGTAAATAAAAGTCTGGGTGATATTGACGATATTGTTCTGTACTTACGTCAAATCGATAGCTCGCCTCATACTCATAATTAATTCCGTTTCTAAATAACCAGTTGGCAATGACAACCTCACCGTAACTCTTTACCTGGTCCCCTTTCAACGAACGGATGTCATTGTCAGTTAAGTACTGTAGATACTCACCTTCACTTTGAAACTCAAAAGGGTTCTTATCAACAAAGTAATACGAGCTGAAGTACTCAAGTAAAGACTCACGGTAGCCATCATCAAGCATGAGTTGCTCTAGGTTATCGTTCATCCATTTTGATTTAGCTTTAATGTCGTCTTCAAATGGGGATAGGTTTGGTTTTAAACCTTCAGCTTCAGCGATGATTTTCATACCCAAGCTATGGAAGGTGCTGGCTCTCAGGCCATCAAAACCCAGTTTACCTTTGATACGCTCGTCCATTTCCTTAGCTGCAATACGGCCGTAAGCCAGTAGCAAAATATCATTTGCAGTCGCTTGATCACTATTAATCAGATACCCAGTTCTACCAACCATAACACTCGTTTTACCGGTACCCGCTCCGGCTAAAAGCAGATTGTTGTCGTTATCTGTAATGCAAGCGATTCTCTGCTTCTCTGTTAACGGATTAGATTCAACGTTGTCGAAAAACACTCCATATTCTGTTAGCTGATTTTTAATGTAGGCATCGCGCATATTCTCAATATCTGACGGCTTCCAGGCACAAATCACATCGAGTGCCTGAGCGACCTTTTGGGCTAGTTCGCTTAACCCTAAAGCTGACTGCCATCCCTTCCACCTTTTCGCTTCTTTATTTGCGATTTTTTGAAAGCTTTGAGTTTCAGACGTTCTAATAAAACTTTCGACAGAGGCATTTTCGACTTGCTCCAAAAATGGAATTAGTTTCTGAGCGTTAGTGTTGGCCCAAAAAGGAAAGAAGATGTGCTTGTGTCGATATGCGAATAGGTAACTCAACATCGGAACGGATAAATTGGCACCATTTGTTTCAAACGACAAAACGCCACCTGAAATACCTAATTTAGCAACCGGAGGAGCAACTATAGCACCCCACTTGTACAAGGTTTTTATGTTGTCGTTGAAAATAGTAACACCGTCTTCATTAACGCTTATCTGTTGTCGTTTGCCAAGAAGGTGTGCCAAAAAGTTGGTTTTGAGGAGAAGGTTCATCATTAAAAATACAATCGCAAAATTGGGATGATAACGTTATATGCAACTGTAGTTTACATGAAAAAGTATTAACTATAGTGATCCACATCGGCACTGACAGGAATAGAGCTGTGACTTTTGCTCAGAGTGAACAATGTATTAGGTTAATTTAATGCCGTCTTTGTTGGAGCTTCTCACCAAGCCAACCTTGTACTTCTTCTTCGACCCAGGCAACCGCTCTAGGTCCTAGCTTTATTGGTTTAGGAAAGCCGCCTTTTGCCATATAAGCATAGATAGACGATCGAGAAAGTAACGATCACTTATCTCTTTGATTTAATTTAGCCTGAATCCATTCAATCACCTCAGATTCAAGCCAAGCTACAGCCCTTTCTCCAAGTACGACATTCTTCGGAAACTGCCCCTTACTCATGTAGTTGTAAATACTAGATCGGCCTAAGCCAGTGGTATGGATAACTTCTTGTAATTTCATGAGTCTCATTGGAATCTCCTGATTAATGTGATTTCTTCCAATGGATTACTTTCCACATTAAAAAAAACCGTAATGAACGGTATTGGTTATTACATGAAGCTCACTACTCAATCAGCTATCTCAATTCTGTACCAAATCTCATACACTCATAAGGCTACAGTATTATTTCCAATTTTTGCTCAGCTTAAACACTTGGCCCGCTATCTTCTTAATAAATAATACAGGTCTAAAGCAGCAAAAAGTATGAATCACTCACTGGTCCTGCCAGTGAGTGATTCATTGTTATTAAAGCTCTCGGCTTGCCGCTAAATACGCAAGTTTAGAGGCCGCATCTTTCCCCACAACCATAGGATTAACTTTCTCAACCTCAAGAAATTTTTCTGAACGTAGCTTATCCACCAGCTGCCAAAGTTCCCTATTGGCAATAGGCTTTTTACTTGCTTTTCGCCAGCCTCGACACTTCCAATTGTCTAACCATTCATTAAAACCTTTGACACAATATTCACTACTTGAATAAATGACATCACCATCACTGGCAAACTCTAATCCTTCAATAAGAGCCAACAGGTCCAAACGCATCATTTCTATTGTGTTCTCGAAGCACATCCAACCCTCATAGGAAATTTGGCCGTTGTAATCAAGCACCACAAAGCCAGTGCCGCCACAGGGACCATCTTTTTGTCTTTCTATAGCAGCCGCTTCAACATAAATTTCTTTAGCCATTTTACTTTTCTCCAGATACTAAAAAGCCGATACATCACTGCACCGGCTCTATTGAGTTGGTTTTTAAAACTTAAATATCATTGTGTAGTCTTGTTATGCCTTTCTTTCATAAAGAACAGTGCGTGTGTATTTTTTAACCTTAAAAACTTTCTCCAGGTCTTTAATCAGCCCCCTTTCATTGAAAGCATTTTCAGATATATATCATCGTTACGCATAGCCCATTCATCCATGCCAAAGGAGGCACCCTATGCGTTCGCCTAAGCAACTATCCAGCTATCCCTCTCATCAGACTACAAACATCACTGAACTGTTAGAACAAGCCGCTGAGGCTCTTGCACAGAAATACAAACGAGAAGGCACTTTTACTAATGCCAATAATGTAAAAAAGTATCTCACGCTAAAATTAGGTTCTTATGAACGTGAAGTGTTTGCACTCATGTTACTAGACAGTCAGCATCAGCTAATTCGATTTGAGGAACTGTTTTTCGGAACAATTGATGCTGCTGCGGTTTACCCCAGGGAAGTCGTCAAAGCCGCCTTACACGCCAATGCCGCTGCTGTCATTTTGACTCACAATCATCCATCTGGATCACCGGAACCCTCGCAGTCCGATATAAACATCACCAACACACTCGTCAGTGCTCTAAAGCTCATTGACGTTAGAGTGCTCGATCATATCGTTGTGGGTGAACAATGCGTGTCGCTCGCTGAAAGAGGCTTGATCTAAATAGCCCCTCTTCTCTAACCAAACTATTTCCAATACTTCCTCTTCCTTTCTTATAAATAATCAAATGGTGTTAGTTCGCTAACACCAAGGAGCACTTATGTCTGTTCAAACGCCTGCTATTTCATTTTGTGATTCAGTTTTTCCTATATCCATAGCATTCAAAAATCATTTACAACACGCGCTAAGTAAACATGTGAACTTATTAGATAAGCAATACATCACTCTCAACTTTAAAGACCAAAGCTACTCTGCAGATCGTGGTGGCTATCATCCCGTGGAAATAGCGTTAACTAAAATGCCTAACGACCAGTTTTTGATTCAGTACGTGACTGATTTTAGTTATGACAACCATGAAGACATCGAGCTAGAAAAAGAACTGGATTTCGACTTTGGTAACTCGGTGGCGTTTACTCGATACTCAGGCTGGAAAGAGATTGATTCACCAGGTATCAGTGAGCTCTATCAACTTTGGGAAAGCAACTTTATCTGCTACCTGGATATTGGTGCATTCGACCACGTTGAAGTTCAAGGCTTTTAGGTCGACCTCCTCTCTTAAGCTCCCCTCCATCTACTAGAACACAAAACCAAGAAAACAGAGAGCAACTCAAGCGACTGCTTCCCATATTGTTAAAACGGGAAGCTGCAAACCCACGTAGAATAAGGGTTTAGCTATCGCGCCTCCTCTCTGCTTCTCAAAACTTCCATCTAAAGACAAAAAAGGAAACAGACAATGGCTGAAGTGCAAGCGGTAAAAGACAGTGACACTATCCATCTGATCGGCCACCTACTAAGTATTCGCTTTAACCCTCAAATGGCCGATGTATGGAACATTGGCCTTAACCTGGCGTTACGGATATCAGATCTGCTTTCAATTCGTTTTGAAGATATTCATGGAAACCGCCTAATCATTCGAGAAAGCAAAACAGGCAAACTAGCCAATATTCAATTGAACACTAAAACCCTTGAGCATATTTCAAGAATTCAAGCTCAGTACCCTTCACATGTTTATCTATTCCAATCCCATCGATGTCAGCAAATAAAGCACAAAGCACCCAAACCGATTTCACGACGTGCCGTGTCTATGGCTTTTCAACAAGTAGGAAAGGAGGTGAATATTATTTTAGGAACGCACTCTATGCGTAAAACACGAGGTTACTTTTTGTATCAAGCAACGAAGGACATTGCCCGAGTAATGAAGATGCTTCGCCATAGCTCGGAGGGTGTCACCTTACGTTATATAGGCATTACCCAAGATGAAGTAGACAAAGACTTTGTATCGCTTGAGTTGTAGCTACAGAACAACTACCAGATTAAGTAATACCCACCAACAAACCTGCCAACGGTTCACACCGGCTCAACTGAGTAATCATCTATGAATCCATTAGCACTCTTAGGAAATATACTAATAGGTAATTTAGCTAAAAGTCTAACCGACAATCTTTTCTACAAAACGAATGGTCCCGTCAGAGGAAGCATTCTTTATTGTGATTTGGCGTTTGGTGCCGCTGAGCATTCCGGTATCTATATTGGCAATAACCAAGTAGTTCACAAGAATGGTCAGGGGTTGGTTGAACCCGTATCGGTAAATCAATTCAAAAATACCATTAGCGCTATTACCATCTACATAAGTTGCGATAGTAATGGAGAGCCAGTAGGTCATGAGCACATTGCTAATAATGCTGAAAAGATGATCGGACACTTTAGTACCTATTCCCTATTGAACAATAACTGTCACCAATTTTGTAGTTACTGCATCACAGGAGACCTTACATCAACAACCTTCGCTCTCAGGCAGCTTAAAAAGGATGCTAAGCTGTTTTTAGACTCATCCCAATGGAGAACATGGGATTTAACAAAACGTTAAGTCAGGGGGCCTGTTGGCCCCTGACATATTTATCGACTACTAGCACCAAAACAACGGCCTCCTTCGCCATAGTGCTTTGTTTTTTCTTTTGCCAGGTAACTAACATGCTTAAAAAGCTTATTAAAATCATCATCAAAACTATTCGAGTGATTGTTTAACCGATGAATGGCAATGCTGTCACCATCCTTGGAGAAGTACACTAAGCCATTAGCCTCGCTGTAATCAACTCCAACAACACGGGCCCAGGCATCTACAATGAATGAGCCCAAGCTATTTTTTTTATCTTTTGTTGTACCAGTCCAATTAAAACGGTCCTTATTAAACAGCAACAATAAGTGATAATGATCAGCTAATGATGTAGAGCGCTCTTTTACCCACACATAGCGGACTGTACATGAATGAACTTGATACCCCTGTCTTTCTCTTCTTCGCGCAGAACAATCAATCTGAGACTGTAATGAACGCATAAAAAGTTGAATGACATTACCCCATTCTTTTTTTGATTTTAATTTGGGAAACTTTAAGTCTACTCGTATAGCCATTAGTCTAGGGTAGCTCGCCAGAGCCATTTCGATAGTGTTATAGATTGTGGAAAGGTATGGGATACAAAGTGCTCCATGGCTAGTTTGGATTGGCCTACCCATAAAGTTATTTTTAGTAGTAAGGGTTAGGTTTTTATTTTGTTGTGATCGTTTCCGATTATTACTCATTTTTAGCCTCTATATGTTTTCATCCATATAAAGACTATCAATGTTATTTTTTATGTATTTATTGTCTAATTACCACCATATGGATATAGTCACCTTTAGCCATATACTGAATACGTGATATTTGTATATTAACCAGACAGAAGAAAAAATCACACCTTAGGGCACGTCCCACATACAAAGACGCACAAAAAAGTACTGTAAGGTTATATTATTTTTATAACGGCCAAGAAAAATCTTCACCCTTAAAACTAATAGCTCCATTTGTTGTCCATTTGATCTCGCCTTCAAATGACTTATTGAAATTAAAAACAATAAAGAAATCATCAAAAGCTTGAAATAAATAAAAATCAAGCCTTTTATTAGGAATACAACTATTACTATTAAGGCATTGGAAAAGTTTGGAAATTAAAGCTTCATAATGCTCGAATCTTTTATTGCAAAATTTTTTTATAGCGTTATTCATCTCTGCATTTTTTGAATGTGATATCATATGAGTAGTAAACTCCTTGCCTATACCACAGCCTTTTTCAGTAATATGCTCACACAATAACTCGTAAAAATAAAGATAAATTCGACTTGATAATTTTTGTTTGTTAATCTCGGTTATAATTGATTCTAGCGTAACACTACCTTCTATGCGAATACGCCTTCTTAACGCATTATCAACTATTTCCCTCACTGTGAAACCAAAAAACTTCTTTTCAGGGAACTTCTTTATCTTAATGAATCCACCACCAAAGTAACTGGGGTCTAAAATAAAAATAGCTTTGCACCTAGGGTATGTGTTTGGCGCATTACCACCAGATATAAAATTTAGCATGAAGCCTTCATCCAGAAATTCATCTTTATACCGACGAATTCGTTGTATAGATAACCCCGTAGAATTAGCAAGCTTACTTAAGCTAACATTTAACACCAAGCCTATATCATCACTCAACACGACCAATTGTGCTTTCAGCAATCTTCTAGCCAGCTCTTCAGCCCTACAATTTTTTAAGTTTTCATCAACACCTAAAAGCGATCGTACATAACTATTCTTCGCGCTGTTAAAAATAACCAAAGGATTTTTTTTACTTACCAACGCGTAACCCTGGTCACGGAAGTGATGATGTGGTTGTAGCATTGTCACATAACCGTTCTCGTAAAGCCGTGCAACACAACTCTTTACCATCGAGAAATTGAGCTGAAATTCACTTGCTAACTCTGAAATCGACATATATCGATCTCTGCAGGTTTGAGAAAACCAAAACCAACGTATGTATACGAATTTATCCTGGGCTTTTACCCCTAGAATCCCAAATAACCCATCAGTCATAATGAAGAACCATACTTTATAATACCTATTATAAAGTATCATGCAGTTAATTTGATTACTACCTTATTACATGTAACACTACACGTAACACTACATCTAAGTAGAGAATCTAGGAGCTTAAATGTCTTTTTATAGTGAAGGTAAATTTAGTAAATGGATGGAATTTAACAACAGAAAAATGCTAGATTGGGCTGCAGAATACTTTCAAAAAAAGGGAGTAGCAAAGATACCAACACAAAGAAATGAAAGCATTGGGACTTTAAAAAATAATGTTTTAAATCAAGCGTTTTGCTACTTTTCAGCTAATATTAATGATGAAGTAAACAATCAGAACCTATCAAAAATGAAACGTTCATGGGAGCAGTACAAGCGTAGGAAAAAGCCTAGTGAAAAATCATACAGCGTTAGTATTGATGAAAAAACATACCGTCTTTTTGAATCTATAAAAAAAAGAAATAAATTAAACAACCTTAGCCAAGCAGCGGAATATATAATTAAAGAAACTGTATTTCAAAGAGAGATAGCAAGGCTAGACGACAAAAATAGAATACTAATAAATAAAATGGGAAAATTAAAAGAACTTGAAAGAAAATACATTGAAAACAAAAAATTACTAGACGAACTAAGAAACAAAACAAAAAGCCTTGAAAAAGATAACTCAACTTTAACAGACACTATCAAAACATTAAATAACTTATTAAATAGAACTCTATTTTAGACCAATACAACAAAAGAAATACAGTATAAATAATCTTACCTTAGGGAGTAATTACTTCCATAATTTTTATATTATATGATTTTATAAACAATGCATTATCAACTAAAATATAAAGGTAAATCCATCCTAAATAGCATACTTTACAGCAATATCTTTCAGCCCACATTCAGATGTTTTCACCACCACTACTTAGGCGTTAAAAGCCTATTACTGAATTTTACATAATTCTTCTTACCACAGAATAAAACAGTATCAACATATATTACCAAGCAGTTAATCGAAATTAAAAGATACCAGACTTAGGCTTTTTTTTAACAATAAATATTGCTAGTAAATATTAAACGAACAGTAAACCCTCATAGAATTACGAGTTACTTTGAGTTGTAAAGAAATAAAAAAGTTACAGAATATGAGTCTAAAAAATCAAAAATATTTTTTTGATAACATAAAAGCATTCACTAAATACCATATATAATCAAAAATAATTCATTTTATTCGTATTTACATTGAAGTCGAAAAGATCTCTGAACAATTTTCTAACGCACTCAAAAACCGTAATACTCCTGGTGGTCTGGAGTGGGTTTATCAGTATATCCATTATAACAAAAGAAACAAAGGCACACTTCATCGCCATTTGAGGCAAAAAAAAAGCGCTACCAAAAAGGTAAGCGAACGAAGGCGGAAGTCATTAAGAACAAGGTCTCCATCGACGAGCGCCCAACAATTGTGGTTACAAAAAAACGTTTTGGAGATTGCGAAATAGACACGGCTGTGGGCAAACATGGCGCGGGGTCTATCGTGACTTTATTGGAAAGAAAGACGCGTTTTTATCTGATAAAGAAAGTGAATTCAAAGTCAGCCAAAGAGATGACTGAAGTGGCCATAGAGCTATTAATGCCTTTTAAAGACCATACAGCAGATAATGGTGGAGAGTTTGCCTATCACGCTGAGATAGGAAACGAAATTCTGCTTTGCTCATCTATATAGCTCTTGGGAACGTGGAGCGAATGAAAATAACAACAGTCTTCTAAGGCAGTATACGCGCTATGCGCAAGGAGAGTGATTTAAAACGCATTAAGGAGAGAAAATAGACTTCGCAATGAGACGAATAAACAATCACTCCAAAAAGTGCTTAGGGTTCAAGCAACGACACATAGCGCTACTAAAAAAGCACTTAGTTGCTGAAGTAAAAAATGTTGTACTTCGGACTAGAATGCGAAGATAAAGGAAGCAATGAAATCGAAAGAGCACGTTTTACAGAAAGCTTTTCTGGAGCTTTTTAACTAACAAGAAACCAATTGGATTAGCAAAAATCAGACTATTATTTACGTGTTAAGAACAAAAAAAACCAGTTAGAAGCTAATCTAACTGGTTTTCTATTGATGTACTTTTTGATGTACAAATTCTAAAATCAGTCTGTAACCCTTGATTCTAGAGGGATAATGGCGGTGAGCAAGAGATTCGAACTCTTGATGCCTTACGACATACACGCTTTCCAGGCGTGCTCCTTCGGCCACTCGGACAGCTCACCAATACCGGCCAATCACGCTCTGCGTAATTTGTGCGCGTATAATAAATATGAAGTCATTGAATTGCAACACTTTTACTAAAAAATATGCATTCTACTTCTCTATCCATTCAACACGATCATGAATTCCTGTATTTTCAATTGGATGACTTTTTTTGCTTGTCGGCGTACCCACATAGATTAAGCCCACTATTTGATCAACCATGTCTAGATTTAATAAATCTTTGGTTTTTTGTGTAAAACACGCTGGCCCACTGCGCCACATGGTGCCATAGCCCAATGCATTTAATCCAAGCATAGCCTGCTGAGCTGCAGCTGAGGTTGCCATTATTTGCTCAATTGGAGGGACTTTAGGATGCTCTTGTGTGTGTGCATATACCAATAAAATAGCTGGCGCCCTAAAGGCTTTTTTTATAAATGACATTTCTTTAGAGGGATCTAAGTCATGCAACTCACTACAGGCTTGATGCCAATATATCTGCCCCAACGCCTGACGCCCTTCTCCTTCATAAATACGGAAACGCCATGGCTTAAGTCCGCCATGATCTGCGGCGCGACTAGCCGCATCTAATACTGCTAACCACTCATCTTTATTTGGCGCAGGAAGCTCAAGCCCTGGCTGAGACACTCGGTGACGCATAAATTGTATAAAATCATTGCTCATAGAAAATCACTTACCACTAATTAGTTCAAAGAACACATAAAAATTTAATGATAATGAATATCATATAAAGGTTTTTGAGGTCTACTCATTTTCTGTAAATATCGAGAAAAATAGTCAGGGAGAGAAAATAGAAAGGAGAGAATGAACAAGAAGTGGCTTTGATTAACCACTTCTTCAGTTATTAGCTAATTTGAAAATCTAACATTCGTTGCAATGGAACTAACGCCTTAACTCGCGTTGCTTCATCCACGAAAACCTCACCTGAACCATCTCTTAAAGCGTTACGAAGAAGTTCTAGGGAGTTTAGTGCCATCCAAGGACAATGAGCACAACTACGACAGCTAGCACCAGACCCAGCTGTTGGCGCCTCTACAAAACGTTTATCTGGAGAAGCTTGCTTCATCTTATAGAAGATACCTCTGTCAGTAGCAACTATGAAGGTATCATTAGTCATTTCTTTAGAGGCTTTTAGCAGTTGCGACGTAGAGCCAACAACATCAGCGACTTCAACAACAGACTCAGGCGATTCAGGATGAACTAAAACAGCAGCATTTGGATAAACGGCTTTAAGATCAAGAATGCCTTTTGCTTTAAACTCTTCATGAACGATGCAAGCACCGTCCCAAAGAATCATATCTGCTCCGGTTTCGCGTTGAATATACCCACCAAGATGTTGGTCAGGCGCCCAAATTATTTTCTCACCCATATCAGTAAGATGATTAACAACATCAAGCGCTATGCTTGAGGTAACAACCCAGTCAGCTCGTGCTTTCACGGCAGCGGAGGTGTTCGCATAGACAACAACCTTACGATCTGGGTGTTGGTCGCAAAAAGCAGAAAAGTCATCTACAGGACAGCCAATATCCAAAGAACAAGTCGCTTCCAATGTTGGCATTAAAACGGTTTTTTCAGGGCTTAATATTTTGGCTGTTTCACCCATAAATTTAACACCAGCAACAACCAAAGTAGACGCCGGATGATTGGCACCAAATCTGGCCATTTCAAGTGAATCAGCAATCACTCCACCACTGTCTTCTGCCAACGCTTGAATATCATCGTCGGTGTAGTAATGAGCGACTAGGACAGCATTTTTTTGAATAAGTAGTGACTTAATTTCTTTACGAAGAGCATCATTCATTAAGGAGGTATTTTCTGAAGGCTTTTCAACTGAAGACAGGTGCTTTTGGACGGTAGAACGTAGCGCAACCTTATCAATAACTTCAGACATATCATAACCCCTTTAGCTGCTTGGAGTGAGGTGATATTTGGTGGGGCGTACTGGATTCGAACCAGTGACCAATTGATTAAAAGTCAACTGCTCTACCAACT
>JBQEFB010000012.1:0-90085 GCA_052107635.1 Marinomonas sp.
AGACTTTATGGGTTTGGGCTGAGATTACTATGTGGGGTTTAACCGACGCTCACGTTTAAAAGATGAGGACAGTGGTGAATTACTTTACCCTAATGATTTTATTCGCGCGGCTGAACGCTTTGGTATTATCTCAAAAATAGACCGTTGGGTGATTAGCCATACCATGCAGAAATTCTCTGATAACCCTCATTTATGGGAAGGTATCAGCCAGGTTGCATTAAATGTCTCTGCTCTATCTGTGCGTGAAACTGATTTTGCTTATTTCATTATTCAGCAGTTAGATAAGTATCAATTAGATGGCAATAAGTTTTGTTTTGAAATTACGGAAACTGAAGCGCTAAATAACTTTGTTGATACTCGACACTTTATGACTTTATTGCATCAGCAGGGATGCAGTATTGCCCTTGATGACTTTGGTACAGGGTTTTCTTCTTTCGCTTATTTAATGGATTTGCCGTTTGATTTGATAAAAATCGACGGTATTTTTGTAAAAGACATGCATGTGAATAGCATTCATCATGGCATGGTCGATTCGATTGTGAAGCTAGCTAAAATGCTAAATAAACCCATAGTGGCTGAGTTCGTTGAAAATAAAGACATTGTCTTGAAGCTACAGGAACTAGGTGTTGAGTGGGGGCAAGGATATCACTTTCATAAGCCGGAAAAACTGTAGTCGAAATAGTTGGAGTGTTTTGTTACTCGTTGGGCGGGTACGTTCTTTATGAGGTCGTTGAAATAGCGAAGGAATCAGCCAATGTCGACTGAAATACCTGATGTTTTTAATCTACAGATCATTTTATTTATTATCACTGCGATTATTCTAGTCGCTTTTCAAGTCATCTTCTTTATACGTTTTAAACATCTTCAGAGACGCTATTCCAATGCTATCTTAGCGACTAAGGCTGGCGTATGGGAATGGTCCCCGCAATCCCAGCAATTTTATCTTTCTCCTGAGTTTTTTGATCAATTTGGATTTGGTAAAGAAAATGTGCCTAAGCGTCTTAATGGGTGGTTAATGTACCTTCATAAAGACGATAGAGGCATAGCAGACGCGTGGGTTGACGCGCTATTAAACGATAAGAGCACAAAAACATTTCCGCATTTATTACGTTGCCGGGTGAATGATGTTTCTGGTGATAGTCAGTGGATAGAGATGCGAGGCAGTGTGACAGGTTGGGACAGCCGTCATCGAGTGCAGATGGTGAGAGGGACATTTGAGCGTATTAACCATCTTATTGACGCTGAAAATGAATTAATTGCGGCCCGTGAAGATGCTCAGCGACGAGAGCTTATTTTATCGGCTTTGCTAAATAATATTCCAGACCCTGTTTGGTCTAAAGATGAAAACGGTCGTTATTTGGACTGTAACCATGCGTTTTGTCTGTTTAATGGTTTAGAGCAGAGTGATGTTCAGGGGCAAAAAGACAGTGAATTAAACTTAGATAATAATGGTCAATATTATCAAGATATGGACGATGAGGTATTAGCGCGAGGGGAGATTTTTCATGAACATTGTTGGGGTACGCCTGCAGATGGAAGTGACAACCGCTTGTTTGAAGTATATCGAGTCCCTATCAAAGAGCCTACCGTGAATTTTACCGGTGTGTTAGGGATTGCTCGGGATGTAACTGAACGTCATCACTTGATTAGCGAGTTACAATTATTTAAACGTTTTGCAGATAACTCAGCTCAAGGTTTCGGTATGGCAGCGCTTAATGGTGACATGTCCTATTTGAATAAAAAACTGCGGGATTTATTAGCGGTCAGCAATGATGTGCCCTTGGGCAATTTAAATTGTCTTACTTTTTACCCACCTAACAATCAGCACTTTCTTTTGAATACTGTCATTCCTTACATGGAAGAGCACGGCGTTTGGGAAGGTGAGATGCAAGTCCAAAGCATGGATGGGCGAATATTTCCAACCTACGAAACGTATTTTATCTTGCGTGATGATAGTAACGACGTTACGTCATTTGGCTATATTATGAGTGATATTAGCGATCAGAAAAATGTCTCTGCGCAATTAGAAAAATCGAAAAAAATCGCAGAGCAAGCAAACCAAGCGAAAAGTAATTTCTTAGCGAATATGAGCCATGAAATTCGTACGCCATTAAATGCCATTATTGGCTATGCCCAGCTAATCAGAGAAGACATGACGTTAAATAGTACGACACAAATGCGCTTTCATGCGATTGAAAGTGCTGGTGAGCGCTTGTTAGCGTTAATTAACGATATATTAGACATTGCGCGTATTGAATCTGGTCGTATGATATTGCATGGGCAAAAGGTCAGCTTACGAAAAGAGATTCAGCAAGTCGTTAAATTATTACATGGTCAAGCTCAGAAAAAAGGGCTGCAGCTTAACGCTCATCTTGATATGCCAGATGAATTGTTAGTATGGATTGATCCTGTCAAATTCCATCAAATTCTGACTAACCTTGTAGGCAATGCGGTAAAGTTTACTGCCGCAGGTACGGTGACGATCAGAAGTGTTTATCAAGAGGATTTACTAAAGCTGGTTATTTCAGATACCGGACAAGGGATAGAACCTAATCAAATAGACGATTTATTTACGCCTTTTGTACAGGGCGAGGCGGGTCGTAAAGAAGGTGGTACGGGTCTTGGATTAGCCTTATCTAATACTCTAGTTAAGCTCATGGGGGGCTCATTATCTGTGAGCAGTCATCTTGGTGAAGGAACACATGTAACCGTAATGTTACCTATTTCAGATATGACTGAAGAGAGGGCTGTTGAAGGTTCCGATTTCGACATAGGCGCCAATCAACGCTTGAATCATCCTATTACGGTATTGGTTGCTGAAGATGATGAGTGGTCTAGAGATATTTTAGTGTCCTTGTTAGAAAACGCAGGTTGTCAGGTTGTTGAGGCAGAAGATGGTGAGGTCGCAATAGAGTGCTTTAAGGCATGTCGGCCTGATATGGTAATGACGGATATTCGGATGCCGAATAAAACGGGTCGAGACCTTCTTAAAGCCGTCATGGCATTAGATACTGAGAATACTATACCGATTATTGCTGTAACCGCTTCAACGATGACACATGAATTAGCGGAATTAAAAAAAGATGGATTCTGGCAGGTGATTGCTAAGCCTTATAAGGTAGAGGAGGTGTATGACGCTCTAGTTTCTCACCTTGATGTTCGTTTTGTTCCTACGTTGGGTGTACAAGAAGAGCACGTTATCGATACATCTGTAGAAAATAAAAATGATTATCGCCTAACCAGCTTAATGAAGGTTGAGGATTGGGGCATGATTTATCATGCTGCGAAAAGTGGTGATATCAATAAAACGACTGAAAAATTGTCGTTGCTAGCAGAGAAATTATCGACATCGGAGGAACAAGAAATAAAACAAGCCATTGAATGTTTTAACTTGGAGAAAGTGGAAGAGTTAATCGTCCGTTTTTATCCTGATATCCTTTTAGAGAATGACGAGTAGTTGTTTGTCATCCATGTTTTTATTTCATGTCTAATGGTGCGTTTTGAATTTGACATAATAAGAGGTCACGGATAAGGTTCAAACGAGACAACACACAGCAAAACCGCCTACAATAGGCGGTTTTCTACTTTTAATTTGAACGAAACCGACGACAGGTAACACCATGAGCAGCCTAGCCCATTGCAACTTTCCTTTTACCGCAGTAGCTGGGCAGGAGCCTTTAAAGTTAGCGCTCATCTTATCGGCTATTAATCCTAGAATTGGAGGCGTGCTTATTAGTGGCCCTCGTGGTTCAGCTAAATCCACCCTTGCCCGTGGCTTATCTGGTGTTATGCCTGCGGTTGATGGCGAAGCCCTCGTTCCTTTTGCGACCCTACCACTAGGTGCGAGTGAGGACCGATTACTCGGAGCGTTAGATCTGGAGCAGGTGTTACAAGAGAAACAAGTTCAGTTTAAGCCGGGATTATTGAGTCGAGCACACGGTGGTGTGCTGTATGTAGATGAAGTGAATTTGCTGAGTGACCATTTAGTTGATCAATTGCTTGATGTCTCTGCTAGTGGTGTGAATCGTGTTGAACGTGACGGCATTAGTCATGAGCATGAAGCGCGCTTTCTATTGGTAGGTACCATGAATCCTGATGAAGGTGAGTTGCGTCCACAATTGCAAGATCGCTTCGGTTTTATGGTGTTATTGGATAATCAATATAGCTTGGAAGAGCGTGTGCAAATCGTACGGTTACGAGATGAATACGATCAAGATCCCAAAGCTTTTTGCGATGCCTTTAAATACAAACAGCGTAATCTAAAAAACAGCATTCAAATAGCGCGACAGGGCTTACCTAAAGTACGTTGTAGTGATGTATTACGACTGGAAATAGCTCGCTGTTGCCAAGATGCTCAGGTTGACGGTGTTCGTGCTGATATTGTGTGGGTGAGAGCGGCTATTGCACACGCTGCATGGCGTGGTGCTAGCGCGGTGACTATGGCTGATATTCAAGCGGTAGAAGAGCTGGTGTTAGCGCATCGTCGACAAATACAACCACCATCTTCGCAGCCGTCTTCACCACCATCGCGTCGTCCTTCTGATCCTAGCCCAGACCAATCTGAAGATAATAGTACAAAACTGAATCAGATGGATTCAGCTCAAACCGATAACACAAACTCGTCTAATAGCGACGCCAAACAGGGTGAGTGGGGGAGTATGCAGCCTCAACGTCAGGCAAGCAGCCGCCGAATTAACATGCCTGAGTCACCAGCGGTTCAACAGGCTGAAAAAGTATCGGTGCGAAATAGCGAGGTAACGCCGGGAAAGCGCCGAGGTAAACAGCAGGGTGGTTATCGCTCAGAAGCCTCTATGCAATCAAATAATATCGATTGGTTTAGAAGTATTGCTGCCAGTCCACTTTCTTGGCCGCCGAATCAATTTCAACAAAAAGCCAGTAAAACGGGGCAATCGGTATTGCATTTGGTGTTATTGGATACCTCAGCGTCTACTTTGGCTCAAGGCGTTTTTGCCAAAGCCAAAGGTGTAATTTTAGACATTGCGAATCGAGCTTATCTAGCGCGAGAGCACATTGCTATTTTAGGTTTTGGTCAGGAATCGGTATCGTCTATTTTACCTCGTATTCGAGCTCCTAAAGAAATTTCAGTTTTATTAGATCAGCTCGGAGCTGGTGGTGGCACGCCATTTCGCATAGCGGTAGAAAAGGCGATACAGTATCTGGCTCAGCAGCATAAAACGACGTCTGGCTTATTAAGCCGAACCTATATTCTTACGGATGGTCGTACTCAAGCGGATGTTACTGACTTGGTAGCTAGCCAACAACATGCCCCATTAGGTCATTGTCTGCTAATTGATACAGAAAACGCTTCGATTAAACGTGGTCGAGGGCAAGACATTGCACAGCAGCTTGGTGCTGATTACCTATTATTAAATTCGCTTTTAGAGACACTATCATGAGTCAAAATGCCATTTATTGCCCTGCTATTTTTCTGACTGCTCCGGCGTCTAATCAAGGTAAAACAACCATCACTGCAGCATTAGCTCGCTACTTTACCAATCAGGGAAAAGTCGTTCGAGTGTTTAAAACAGGACCTGATTATTTAGACCCTCAGATACTGGCACAAGCCTCTAAGCAGCCAGTAGAACAGTTAGATATCTGGATGGCAGGTGATGATTATTGCCAAGATAAATTGTATCAAGCTGCCCAAGTTGCAGACCTTATTTTGATTGAAGGTGCTATGGGCATGTTTGACGGTGATCCTTCTAGTGCTGATCTAGCTGCACGTTTTGGTATTCCTTTGGCGATTGTGATGGATGTTAAAGGAATGGCACAGACAGCGGCCGCGTTAGCCACTGGACTGGCCAATTTTCGTGATGATGTAAAAGTAGTTGGTTTGATCGCTAATCGCTGTGGTAGTGAACGGCATGCCGAATTAATTCGTGATGCTCTACCTTCTTCTTTACCATTATTAGCGACCTTAAAGCGGGATGAAGAAGTCACCTTGCCTGAACGTCATTTAGGCTTGGTACAAGCAGAAGAAGTCACTGATGAGCTTGAGCTACGCTTTGAAGCGGCCGTTAGTTGGCTGCAGCAATCAAACGATACGGGGTTATTGTCTTTACCTGAACCGATCGCCTTTTTTCCTGCCAAAATGAACCATGAACAAACACAGGTAAAGCCCTATTTAGCCGGTAAGACTATAGCGATCGCAAAAGATGCGGCTTTTAGTTTTATTTATGACGCAAACCTGAATGCGTTAACTAATTTGGGAGCGAACCTTGTCTTTTTCTCTCCATTAACGGATGTCGCGTTACCTGACGCTGATGCTATCTGGTTACCTGGCGGTTATCCCGAGCTGCATGCTCAGGTGCTGTCTGAAAATATTGCAATGCGCGAATCTCTTAAGGCGTTCTTTGCCACTGGTAAGGCAATTCTTGCTGAATGTGGTGGCATGCTTTATAGCTTGGAAACTCTTACGGATTTAGAAGAAAATTGCTATCCAATGTTGGGGGTATTACCAGGCCAAGGTGCAATGCGTGGAAAGCGCGGTTGCCAAGGAATGCAAACAGCCGTTATGCCACAAGGTGATATTCGTGGTCATGCTCATCATCGCTCACGAAGTGCGAATACGCCAGAGCCAATAGGTCATGGACGCCGTCAGCGTCATCCTGCTCCAGGAGAAGCTATTTATCAGCATCAAGGGTTAACCGCAAGTTACCTACACTTATTTTTCCCGTCTAATTTAGAAGCCACCGCAGCGTTATTTTTAGGCTTGAATAGCAGAATAGAGCACTAACTGTATGTGGCCTGAAAGCGCAGAAGCACCGGCTCCATTACGTTCTGGTTTAACCACTGGGACTTGTGCAACAGCGTGTTGTGTCGCGGCGGCTCAAGCGCTATTTGCTCAATGCCAAGCTAAAACAGTTCAGGTGACTTTACCTAAAGGGAAAGTCGTTGACTTGACCATCGAGCATTATGACGTGGGTGAATCGAGCGTTCGAACTTCGACTATCAAAGATGCTGGAGATGATCCTGATGCCACCCACGGAGCGACGGTATTTGTTGAGTTAACACTTAGCCCGCGACCAGGTGTGCATTTTTATGCCGCTGAAGGAGTGGGGACTGTGACTCGAACAGGGTTATTGTTGGATGTGGGAGAACCTGCTATCAATCCAGTACCTCGTAAAATGATGACGCAGCATTTAGAAGGCTTTGCTCAGACTTATTCTTATCAAGGTGGATTTACTGTTGCGGTAGGGGTTGTGAATGGCGCTCAAATTGCCGAAAAGACGATGAATCCACGTTTGGGTATTCTTGGCGGATTATCGATTCTTGGTACAACGGGAATTGTGCGTCCCTTTTCCTGTGCCGCTTATATCGCATCTATCCATCAAGGTATTGATGTGGCACGAGCAAACGGCATAACCCATATCGCCGCTACTACTGGTAATGCCAGTGAAGACGCAATTAAAGCCTTGTACCAATTGGATGATATGGCGCTGATTGAGATGGGAGATTTTGTTGGAGCCGTGCTGAAGCACATTAGAAAAGTAGAAAAGAGCCTAGATAGCAAGTTGTCTAAACTCAGTTTATGTGGTGGTTTTGGAAAAATTAGCAAGTTGTCGCAACAGCATATGGATTTAAATAGCCGAGTGTCGAGCATTGACCTTGTGGCTCTAGCTGCATTGGCGGTTAGCTTAGGGGCGGACCATGAACTTGAGATGAAAATGACGTGCGCGAATACCAGTGTCGAGGCGTTGAAGTTTGCTCAGCAAGCCAATATTCCACTGGCTGATGCAGTATGTGCTCAGGCTTTGTCTTTCGCACGACATTATATTCCACAGCACATTCAACTAGAAGTGTGGGCGATTGATCGTAAAGGTCAATTTGTCGGGCATGCCGCTGAGACTGACCTGCCTGAGGTAACAGAGTGAAACTATTATTATTAGGCGGTACTGCGGACGGACGCCGAATGGCGGATTCGCTTCATCAGGCTGGTATTCGTGTGATTTACAGCTTGGCTGGCTTGGTTCGGGTACCGAAAGTAGATTGCGAGCTGGTGGTGGGTGGCTTTAGTCAATTTGGCGGATTAACCGCTTATATAAGAGCCAATCAGATTAGTATGATTTTAGATGTTACTCATCCATATGCTCAAACCATGAGCAGTAACGCCGTAGTGGCTGCGCGTGAAGTCGGTATTCCTTGCTGGCGCTTCCAACGTCCTGCTTGGCAAGCAAAAGAGGATGATCGGTGGGAGTATTATAAAAGTGATGCTGATTTAGTTGCTGGACTAGCAAACTTTAAAACACCGTTATTAAGTGCAGGTCAAATACCATTGTCATTGTTGAGAATGATTCTCGATAATGGTAGTATAAGCTCCGTTGTTTGGCGAACTGCCGTTGCCGCAAAGTTTCCTTTACCAGATCGAGTAGAATGGATCAAAGCCATAGGCCCTTTTTCGTTAGAAGAAGAGCGAAGGTTACTTATCTCTCATCGTATCGATGTTGTTGTGAGTAAAAATAGTGGTGGATCGGCAACCTATGCAAAATTACAGGCCGCGCGCGAATTAGGCATTCCTGTATTACTACATAAACGCCCAATATTACCCACCGCAGACAAAGAATTTAGTCAGACTGATACTTGCTTACAAGCTTGTTTAGCCGCTTGGGGCAAACCTATTAATGATCAAAAAGATAGCCAACAGTGACCAGCTCAACTTATCCAATGAGCAGTCAAGATATTTAATAAATGACAAGTTAAGCGACCAATCAAGCTATGGAACAACAACATTACGAACATAATCCTCAAGCAATTGAGCATGAGAGTTTTCGACAGATTCGTGAACTGACTGATCTTTCTAAATTGTCTAAAGATCAGCAACAAGTGGCTATGCGCATTGTGCACAGCTTAGGGTTACCTGACGTAGCTGAGTTTGTGCGTTTTAGTGCTAATGCAACACAAGCTGGGCGAGAGGCATTGGCCAATCAGAATGCCATATTATGTGATGTGGAAATGGTCAAGCAAGGCGTTACTAAGCGCATGATTGAGCATGAGCCGTTATGTTTTTTAAACGATCCACAGGTTGCTATACTGGCGAAAAAACAGGGAGAAACCCGTTCTATGGCGGCACTAAGCCTTTGGACAAACTCGCTAGAAGGTAGCATTGTTTTGATTGGTAACGCCCCGACAGCATTGTTTCGATTATTGGAAATGATAGAACAGGGTGCGCCCAAGCCCGCTTTAATTATTGGTATGCCGGTAGGGTTTGTTGGCGCAGCTGAATCAAAAGACGCGTTATGGCAAGCCCATAAAGCATTAGGAATTGAATGTATTACTTTGCTAGGTCGTATGGGCGGTAGTGCTGTTACATCGGCGAGTTGTAATGCATTGCTGCGTTGTAATGTTGGCGAGTATTATTAATGCAGATTCATGTCATTGGTCTTGGCGCGTCAGCAAGTGCAACGTTAGATTCTCGTGCGCAAGCTGTGTTAGCAGAGTTATCGGTACACGATGTTGTGTTGGGAGCATCGAGACAACATGAGACACTTGTTGATTATACTCATCACGCGCAGATTCAGGCGTTTCCTAAGCTATCAAAACTGACGGCGCATTTTGAGCAATGGCAACAACAAGGGGTTGAGAAGGTCGTAGTGTTAGCCTCTGGTGATCCTTTGTACTATGGTATTGGCGCATGGTTAGTGCGCTCATTTGGTGGTCAGACATCAAGCCATGCTCTGAATTTTTACCCTAATGTCTCAAGCATTCAAGTTGCTTGCCATCGTCTTGGTTTATCCTTACAAGATGTTCATGTTGTTAGCCTTCATGGCCGTCCACTTTCTAACCTACGTCGGTATCTTCATAGTAATAAAACCTTAGTATTATTGACTGACCAGAATAGCCAACCAAACAGCATTGCAGAAGAATGCCTAGCCGCAGGTTTTGATCAAAGTGAGATTATTATCTGTGAAGCGTTGGGGTATCCCCATGAGCAAGTGCGAGCTTTTTTAGCCACTCATTTGTTGGCTACAACAGAGCTGTTGTTTGATCCATTAAATGTGATTGTGGTGAAGACAGGTGAGCCAACCATAGGTAAATCTGGTTTTTATCCGACTTCTCCTGGCATTCCTGAAGACGCTTTTGTGACAGATAAAGGGAATGGTCGAGGAATGATCACTAAGCGTGAAGTGAGACTGGCTATTTTGTCTTATCTTAATATCCAGGATGGCGACATAGTGTGGGACATTGGCGCTGGCTGTGGTGGTGTTAGTGTGGAATTAGCCTATTGGCACAGTCGTAGTAAGGTGATTGCGATTGAGCATCACTCTGATCGTTTAGCCTGTTTGAGCGCCAATCAAGACCGTTTTGGTGTGACCCAGAATTTATCCATTGTAGCGGGTCGAGCTCCCGATGTATTAGCTGATTTACCGTTGCCAGATAGAGTTTTTATTGGCGGTAGTGATGGCGCTCTGAATGATTTGATGGCGAAAGTGTGGTTATGTTTGCCCGTTGGTGGCTGTTTGATGGTAAGCGCGGTTACGGAAGACAGTAAGTTTCAAGTAATGCAATTTTCGAATCAACGAGAACAAGCACAAGATGCGGATGAACAAAGTGTACAATTAGCCGTCTCAAAAAGTGATCGCCTTGCGGGCCAACGGCTATACCGCCCTAATTTACCGGTTACCTTGTCTTTATTTACTAAAACGTCGACAGGGTTAGCTATGAGTATTAATACACAAAAGGATTCCGAGTAATGGACGCTGTCGTGAAGACAACACAAGAACCGGCCAAAGGACGCTTTATTGGCGTCGGCGTAGGGCCAGGTGACCCAGAGTTAATTACCTTAAAAGCGTTACGTTTGATCCAATCTGCTCATGTGGTGAGTTATTTAGCAAATGGAGAAGGCAGCTCTCAAGCGAAGAATATTGCATGTGAAGCGTTTTCAGGTGTGACGCACACTCAAAATGAAATTGCGATTGTGATGCCAATGTCAACGGACCGAGCAGAAGCGAATAAAGCCTATGATGCTGGAGCACAGTTGATTGCCCTTGAATTAGGCAATGGGCGTGATGTGATTTTTCTATGCGAAGGCGATCCGCTATTTTTTGGATCTTTTGCTTATTTATTAGAGCGTTTAGAAGGTGAGTTTTGTTGCCAAGTAGTACCTGGTGTCTCTTCTATAAATGCCGCGTCATCGGCTTTAAACCATCCATTAACAGTATTGAAGGAATCTTTTGCTGTTGTTAGTGGTCGTCATTCAGCATTGCAAATTGACACAGCATTAGAGCAACACGATAGCGTAGTTATTATGAAAGCTGGCCGCGCACGACCTCGTATTTTAACTGCATTACGTAAAACAAACCGCGTACAAGATGCTAAATATCTTGAATACATTGGGCGTGAAAATGAACGAATAGTGCGTGATGTTTCTACCCTTGAAGACAAAGCAGGTCCGTATTTCTCATTGTTTGTGGTGACAAAAAGCGAACGAGGTACTCGTTGATACGTATTGTGACGTTAACGCCAGCAGGGGAACTGCTAGGTCGTCAACTATTGCTCATATGGCCTGATGCTGTGTTGGATCATAAGCCCAAACCTTTTGCTAGCACCGTACAAGAGGCTTTTCGTCAAGGCGAGAAATTAGTCTTTATTTGTGCCACAGGTATTGTCATGCGGACACTGGCGCCGGTAATACAAGACAAATATTTAGACCCGCCGGTATTAGTATTAGACGAACAAGGCAAGTTCGTTATTCCGTTATTGTCAGGCCATGAAGGTGGCGCTAATGAGTGGGGCGCGCAAGTTGCTGCCGTGCTTGATGCTCAACTAGTGATGACGACGGCAAACGCTTACTTAAATCCACTTTATACCTTAGGTATGGGATGCGAAAGGGGTTGTCCGTTAGTATATTTAGAAAGTTTGATGCTAGAAGCATTAGCTGAAAAAGAGTTAATTCCCAGTGATATATCATCGCTCAATAGTATTGATATTAAAGCGGATGAAGAAAGTTTAATAACGTTAGCCATGAAGTATGATTGGCGTTTTGATACATATAGTGCTGAACAACTCACACCGATGGAGGCGTTGCTGAGCACTAAATCAGACTACATTTTTAATACAGTCGGCGTCTATGGTGTGGCTGAGTCAGCCGCCTTATTGGCAGCTAAACAAGCCGCTAATAGTCAACCAGAACTGATTTTAAATAAGATTAAAAATACTAAAGCCACGGTCTCTATTGCTCGAGCATTTAAGGCGTCATCGGCTAAAAACTGATATTTTAATGGAAGTAAGAGTGTCTATTGGTAATGTTAATTTATGTTAACCATAGAGTAGATCGAAAACCTAATTAGGCAAGAATATCGCAAATAGGGTGATCTTAGTTCTAGAGAATTGAAATCTCCATTTTATACTCCAATAGTTTGTGTATATATGGGGGGATAAAAGAACATCGAGAATAAAACCTTTGGAGGTATTTATGTCATTGAAAGCGCTCTCTCAAGAAGCCATCGAATGGTCACTTAGTGAATTGAATAAATCTACTGATGGTCGTTGGGAAATAAAGCAAGGGAAGTTATCTCGTGACTACACGTTCAGAAACTTTCAGCAAGCCTTTGGTTTTATGACGCAATGTGCTTTAGTCGCAGAAAGAATGGATCATCACCCAGAGTGGTCAAACTCTTACAATGAAGTCCATATCGAGTTAACTACTGAGGATGTAGAAGGGTTGTCGGAGAAAGACTTTTTATTGGCAGAACAAATGGAAGTACACGCTTCTACGATTGACTAATACAGAGCTACCCTCTAACGGTTTTTATTGATGAAAAGAAGGCTTTCTATAGGCTGATTGAGCGTATTGGAAAGCGTTTCAAATAACATTTATTTAATGGGTTACCTAGCTTGGTGTTATAACGGTAGGTAATGTATTTGATGTTTAAATCAGCTTTATAGGTCGTCTGTAGCTAAATTGTTAGAGGTTTTTTAAGATTAGCGCTAGGCCATCTGTGAATGTTGTAATAGATGGAGAACACGTAATGAAAGATTCACTCGCTCCTATTAAAAGGGAGCAGTCTTTAGGTGAAGAAATAGCAAACAGTATCAGTCATGGACTTGGACTGGTTGCTGCATTAGTTGGAACACCATTTTTAATTGTCAGCGCGGTACAAAATGCTGATGCAGGGTTTGTTGTCGGAGTGAGTATCTTTTCGGCAACGATGATTTTATTGTATCTTGCCTCTACGCTTTATCATGCGACCCCTCCAGGGGCGATCAAAGATGTCTTTCGTATTGTTGACCATTCGGCTGTTTATTTTTTAATAGCAGGGACTTATACGCCTCTTATGCTAGGTGTGCTCCGTGGCGCATGGGGGTGGTCTATTTTGGGATCAGTGTGGGGCTTAGCGGCCTTAGGTATTGCTCTTAAAGCATTTGGTAGGGTTAAACACCCGATTATATCTACTGCTTTGTACGTGCTGTTAGGGTGGCTTATTCTTGTCGCCATCAAACCATTAATGGCATTAATGGCCACTCAAGGCTTGCTTCTACTGGTATTAGGGGGTGTGTTTTATACATTGGGTGTGTTGTTTTATGTACTAGATTCTCGTGTGAAATATAGTCATTTAATTTGGCATCTTTTTGTTTTGTCTGGCACCGTCTGTCATTTTTTCTCTATATATTGGTATGGCGCTTATGGTGCTGTTTAGACTGAAAATCATGTTTTGGAGGCAAAAATGTACGCTAGTATAAAAGGGTTTAATCCAGACTATTCAGAAAATCCGCCAACGATTGATGATATTAGCCAATTAACAGGAGACGCCATATTAGAGTTTGGAGCGCCTTGGTGTGGTTACTGTCAGGCATCTCGTGCCATCGTAGCAGAGGTATTGGGGGATTTATCTATCCCTCATGTCAAAGTGTTTGACGGGAAAGGAAAAAAACTTGGGCGTATGTTTGGCGTTAAGCTTTGGCCTACGTTGATTTTGTTAAGAAATGGTACGGAAGTGAATCGTATTGTTAGACCGAAATCAAAAGAAGAAATAGATCGTTTTTTAGCGCTATAACAGGCTTATCGTTGACTAACACCCCTTTTTAAAGGGGCATACTGTTTTTATGTGGTACACAAAATATCTAATTGGAACTGATGTTAAGTGCTCTTAATATTTTTTTCGCATTCTTTATTTTATGATGCGTCTCGATGTATTGGTTGTGTTTGAAGTAGTAAGTATCAATTATTAATGAAAGGTTATTGTATCAATGTCGTGCGTTTGCAATATGAGTAAGCTAGAAAAACTAGAGTCAGTGAGCGATTTAGGACTGTTAGTTTCTGCTATTAAAGCAGAAATGGTGTCGTCTATTGACCAAGAATTAGCGTTATTTGAACTTACTGCAGCCCAATATCGCGTTGTGATGATTTTATCTGATAATGGTCAAACGACATTGGCGAACTTATGTGAAAACATGGACTGTGATAGAGGTGCGATGAGTCGTTTACTTTGTCGATTAGAAAAAAAAGGATTGATTAATAAACACCCCTCTACAGAAGATAAGCGCTCAGTATATTTGAGACTAAGTGACAAGGGGCGTGCGTTTCTACCGAATATTTTACCCAAAGTAGATGCTGTATTTAATAACGCTCTAAAGGATTTCTCTCAAGAAGAAAGAAAGCTGTTAAGAGGTTTGCTGTTAAGATTTTTTGATGGATTAAAGCAGGATCGAGTGGAAATTGAAGAAACTTAGCAATAAAAAATGATATAAGTCTTGATCTATGTTCGGTATATGAAGGTTTTGTTAAAGTCGTTGTCTAGGCAATTACTTATGCAGATGTAGATTATGAACGAACAAGTATTAATTTCACAACTACAAGGATGTTTTCCAGAGAGGCACTTTCATATAGATAATTTGAAAGTACTTCATAAAGGGCGTTTTGCGAATGCTATTGTGTATCGTTATTGCGATGATCAATCAGACTTCGTTATTAAAGACTTCCAACACAGTCCTTGGTTTATTCGAAAGACCTTTGCTCGCCTATTTATTAATCAAGAATACAAAGCCTTAAAGCGTCTTCAGGGTATGGATGGCGTTAGTGATGAGTATTATCGCTTATCTTCTATTGGGGTCGCTTATGCCTTTATTGAAGGCGTGCCTTTGCGAACGTTAAGTAAGCAAGGGAAAAAAATCCCCAAATCCTTTTTTAATCAGCTAGAACATATGGTTTCTGAGATGCATCGCCGTGGTCTAGTGCATTTAGATTTGCGTAATCTAGGAAATGTTATTCTAGGTAAGGATGGCAAACCGTATTTTATCGATTTTCAATCTGCCATGACCTTCTCTCGTTTTCCTAATTGGCTACAACGCTATATGCGTGGCGCGGATCTTTCTGGTGTTTACAAAGGCTGGGGAGCGGTTTGCGAACAACCTATTACTGGCTATAAAAAAGTATTTTTTACGAATTTCAATCAACTACGAAAGCGTTGGATTTTTCGTGGTTATCCAATGCATAGAGCAGCGTTGTGGATAGGCGGTATTGTTAGTCAACTTCCTGGTGCTGAACATGTTCGTAATATGATGGATAAGCTTTAGTTATTGTTATGAAAAGAGCAGGCTGCCTATTTAGCACCCGCTCTTTTACCCTTCTTTTCTTGATTATCTTGCTAGATAGTGTCCTATTTGTCTTTCTTTACGCTCTTTCCTTTCTGTGTACTCTTTACAAAAACACTTCTTCCGTAGAATGAAAAACGTAATAATGTGGTTATTATTTAATACGAGAAAGGTAGTCAGTGTATGTATACGGATGAAGACTTGAATTATGCGGTAAAGAAGGGAGTATTTACCGATAGCTCGGTGACTGAATTTCGCTCTTTATTAGCAAAAGAAACACACACAGCGTTGGTTGATGAAGAAAACTTTCGTTTAATTGGCGGTTTTAACGACATATTTGTCGTCATAGCTTGTGCCTTGCTTTTATTTTCCTCCGCTTGGGTTATTCGGCCTGTAAACGAATCTTTGGCTATGTTGGTTTTTGCGCTTCTTTCCTGGGGGTTGGCTGAATTTTTTGTGCGCAAGCGCAAAATGGCCTTACCTGCGATTGCCTTATTGCTGTTCTATATGGGAGGTGTATTTTGGTGCGTTTTTTCGATTTCTTCTTCGATCCCGTCTTTTTCTGTGCAAGCGACATCGCTGTTTGCCGCCGCGGTAACAAGCGTATCCGCTTACCTTCATTGGCGCCGCTTTAGAGTACCCATTACCGTTGCAGTGGGAGTCGGGGTGTTGTTTGTCTTTTTCCTCTCGCTTGTTTTGGTGGTTTTCCCTGCTGCACAACAAGGTTTGATGCTGGTACTGTTTTTATGTGGTATTGCCGCATTTATTGTGGCGATGTGTTGGGATGCGTCTGATACGCAGCGGATTACTCGCCGCTCGGACGTGGCTTTTTGGTTACACCTACTTTCAGCCCCTTTAATTATCCATCCTATCTTTTCAAATCTAGGCATCCTCAATGGCAATGAAAGCCTATTAAGTATGCTGGCAGTGGTCTTCTTATATTTGTTGATGACGTCAATTTCGATTGCGGTAGACCGCCGAGCCTTTATGGTGTCTTCGTTAATTTATGTGTTGTATGCGGTGTCTGCCATCATCGAAAGCTATGGCGGTATTGGCTACAGTTTTGCTCTGACGGGTGTGTTGATTGGTGGCGGATTATTATTGTTGTCAGCGAAATGGCATTTTATGCGTGCTCAGCTTTTGCGCGTGCTACCTGTCGCCATTCAGCGCTATTTACCAAAAGTAAAATGAGTTCGCTTAATCTTAGGGAATAAGGAATAGGGCAAATGACGATAACAGACAGTAAGCACTTACTTGGTTGTTAATATCCAATTATTCAGACGCCAATGGTCGGAGCCCAAGGCAGTGACATGGCAATAGCTGTGTCTAATGCCGGTGTACGGAATTTGGGGCGACGCCAAAAAACCTGCCTAATAGAGCGCCTTTTAGCCACGCCATCGCTGACGCCATTGAGGCGTTTTCACGGCCGGTCGTTAGCTTTCACTTCGGCCTTCCTGACCCCGAATTAGTACAACGAGTAAAGTCTTGAGGTGGCAAGGTTTTATCTTCAACCACTACGCTAGAAGAGGCGCTTTGGTTAGAGGCTCGTGGTGTTGATGACATCACCACCCAAGTGGGCTTGTTTCTCAGCTGGCTAAAATCCTGACCGTACCTGTTATTGCTGTTGGGGGAGTTGCACACCATCAAGATATACAGGCGTTATTGGCGTTGGGTGCCACGGCCGTCTTGCTACACCTGTGGTGAATCGTGCGATGAAAGCGTTGCACTATATCTCACCAGTAGCCCCTGCGTTCTCTCATGCTGCTATTGAAATAGCACAATTAAAAGCTTTGGATGTCCAGCAAGGCGGCACAAACTTTGCTTCGCTTTGGTGTGGACAAAACCCATCTGGGTATCAGGCGATATCGGCGTATGAATTAACCAAGCGATTAGCGATTGGTTAAAAAGAAACAGCGCGTCGGTTTAAATGAATAGGCGATCGGTTTAAAAGTAAAAGCTCATGGAATAATAAGAAAGAGCCTGTTGGGCGTTATGTTTCTTATTCGATTATGTTAAATAAACTCATAAAAAAAGTTAGGATGTGAATATAAAGCGCCAATATAAAACGGCCAATGCCGTGTGAGCACTTTCGCAAACTGTCTAGGTCACTTACACTTCGATTAAATTGACTATTTTAGCTAGGAAGATACTTGATGATTAAGAAATGGATTGCCACCGGCATATTATTGACAGGAAGCCTCGCGGCCATGGCGGCGACACCGCCAAATGCCTTGGTGGTTGCTCAATCACTTGATGATATTACCAGTTTGGACCCAGCTCAGGGATTTGAATTAACCTCAGTACAAACGTTTACTAATATCTACCAGCGTTTAGTGCAGTCTGACCCTGAAAATCCAACGCAATTAAAACCAACGTTGGCGAGCAGCTGGGAATCAACACCTAACAGTTTAACCTTAACCTTGTTGAGCGATGCGCAATTTGCGAGCGGCAACCCAATTCGTCCAGAAGATGTGATTTTCTCTTTAGGTCGTGTTGTGAAATTGAATTTGGCGCCTTCTTTTATTTTGACCCAATTAGGTTGGGATAAAGACAACGTTGATGGCCATTTACAAAAAGTTGGCGACAATAAAGTCAAAATAACGTGGGATGTTAATGTTGGTTCTGCGTTTGTGTTGAGTTTGTTGTCTGCTCCAGCCTCTTCTATCGTTGATGAAAAAGCAGTTGCAATGCACGCTAAAAATGGCGACTTTGGTCACGCTTGGTTAAATAATCATTCTGCTGGTAGTGGCCCATTTCAAATCATGAAGTACACACCTCATGAAGCATTGGTATTGTCGGCCAACAAAACCTCGCCAGGCGGCGCGCCAAAAATGCAGATGATATTGATGAAAAATGTACCAGACGCGGCGACGCGCCAGCTACTCATCGAACAAGGCGATGCGGATATTGCTCGCAACTTGGGTTCAGACCAATTTCAATCTTTGCAAGGTAAGCCCGGTGTGAAAACACTGGCGTTGCCTTATGCGTCACTCTATTATTTGATGTTCAACACGCAAGCCAAAAATAACCCTGTTTTAGGCAATCCTAAGTTTTGGGAAGCCGCACGTTGGGCGTTTGATTATAAAGGCATTGCTGTCGATCTAATGCGTGGTCAGTTTCAGGTGCAGCAATCCTTTCTTCCTCAAGGGTTCAATGGTGCTTTGACGGATCAGCCATACCATTACGATCCAGAAAAAGCGAAGCAGATTTTAAAAGACGCAGGAATTAAAAATCCTCACTTTAAATTGATTGTGTCAAACCAACCACCATACTTAGATGTCGCACAGGCACTTCAAGCCAGTTTTGCAAAAGCGGGTATTACGGTTGAATTGATTCCAGGCATTAGTAGCCAAGTTTCTAACGAAGTGAAAGAGCATGACTATGAAGCGACCGTTTCTGCTTGGGGGCCTGACTATTTTGATCCGAACACCAACGCATCAACGTTTGCTTACAATCCTGGAAATGGCTCTAAAACGTTAGCATGGCGCGCAAATTGGCAGATTCCAGCATTAAGTAAAATGACCATTGCAGCACGAGCTGAAACTAATGAGGTAAAACGAACTGAAATGTACCAAGTGCTGCAACGCCGAGTACGTGAAAGCTCTCCTTTTGTGGTCGGTTTGCAGAACAAAAAATTAGTGGCCATTCGAGATAACCTAAAAGGTTATGTCCAAGGTATTACGCCAGATATGGTTTACTATCAAAATGTTTCTAAATAATGAATGATCAACATAAATCAGTCGGCGCGATGCGCCGACTTTGGATAGGCCGCAGTCGAAACTTGATAAGCGGCCTTATTTCATTGGCTCTAACGTTATTTGGTTTATTGATTTTTACCTTTGTTTTATCTCGGGCGGCACCAATCGATCCGGCATTACAATTGGTCGGAGATCACGCAAGTGAAGCAACCTATCAACAGGCACGACATGAACTAGGGCTAGACGAATCGTTACCGATGCAGTTTGCGCACTATCTAGGTCGTCTGAGTCACGGTGATTTAGGTGTTTCTCAGTTAAGTCAGCAACCTGTCGTGAGTGATTTATTACGTACGTTTCCTGCGACCATTGAGCTGGCAACTTGTGCTATGTTTTTTGGTGCTTTTTTCGGTATTTTACTGGCCACTCTGGCGGTGTATAAACCGGGTAGTTGGTTAGATCATCTCGCACGCTTTATTTCTTTGTTAGGGTATTCTGTGCCTGTCTTTTGGCTAGGTTTACTTGGCTTATTGCTGTTCTATGCCACACTTCATTGGTCTGCAGGTCCAGGTCGTCTCGATGATATTTATACCTATACCATGACGAAAAATAGTGGCTTTGTACTGATAGATGCATTTCGTAGTGGCGATATGGCTATTGTAAAAAATGCCATTGCTCATCTATGGTTGCCGGTTTCAGTATTGGCTCTATTGTCGATGGCATCGATCACGCGCTTATTGCGAGCGGTCATGCTAGAAGAAAGTAATAAAGAATACGTTGTGTTAGCTCAAGCCAAAGGCGCCAGTCGTTTACGAATATTGCTTGTCCATGTCTTTCCGAATGTTTTGGGAACACTCATTACAATATTGGCATTGTCTTATACCAGTTTGTTGGAAGGGGCTGTGTTAACAGAAACGGTATTTGCTTGGCCGGGTCTTGGACGTTACTTAACCAGTGCTTTATTTGCTTCAGATACGGCTGCGGTTTTAGGATCAACGCTACTTATCGGCACATGTTTTGTCCTTTTAAATGCCTTAGCGGACACATTGACTAAATGGGTGGATCCAAGAACACGATGATGATTTCAAACAAGGGCGCTTCTTTTCGATGGTTACGCCCGTTTAATACATTGAATATTGGTTTGATTTTGGTGGTTATTCTTGTGGCGCTGGCATTATTGGCACCCTTGCTTTCCCCTTTCGATCCTAATGTTCAGAATATTCAAGAGCGCTTGCTCGCGCCAGACTCACAACATTGGTTTGGCACCGATCGCTTTGGTCGAGATCTTTTTTCTCGCGTGCTTTATGGCGCACGACCAACGCTGATTTTAGTCAGTTTAGTTATTCTGCTAACCGTCCCTATCGGTTTGGCGATTGGGATTTTTGCCGGTTATTTTGGTGGTTGGGTTGAGCGTATTTTAATGCGCTTAACCGATATTGTTATGTCCTTACCAAGCTTGGTCATTGCTTTGGCCTTGGTGTCTATTTTAGGTCCGGGTTTAATGAATGGGGCGTTAGCATTGGCTTTTACCAGTTGGCCATCTTTTGCGCGTCAAGCGAGAACAGAGACGCTTGCTATCCGTAATAGTGATTACCTTTCTGCTGCAAAAATGCAGGGCATTACGGGCTTTCGATTGATCTTCGGTCATATTCTTCCGTTGATTCTGCCCAGTGCTATTGTCCGAGCGGCGTTAAATTTAGGCGGTATTATCTTAGCAGCGGCCGGATTAGGGTTCTTAGGAATGGGGATTCAACCTCCAGCAGCTGAATGGGGATCAATGGTGGCCAGTGGTAGTCGCGTAATTTTTGATCAGTGGTGGGTAGCAGCAGTGCCCGGTGTGGCTATTTTATTAGCCAGCCTTGCTTTTAATCTGCTCGGAGATGGGCTGAGAGACAAAATGGACCCTCGTCATGACAAATAAATCTTCATTGGTAGATGTTCGAGGCCTGCAGATTGGGCTTGCCGACGGCACCGAACTGGTTAAAGGCATTGATATTTCAATGGGTCGCGAGCGTGTTGCTCTAGTAGGAGAGTCTGGTTCTGGTAAGTCACTCACGGCACGCTCTTTAATGGGCTTGTTACCGGATTCTTTGTACGTCGAAGCCGACCATTTTCAGCTACTTGATCACCCTGTGTTAACTTATGGCCAACGGCAATGGAATACACTACGGGGGCATCAAGTTTCCATGGTGCTACAAGATCCGAAATACGCGCTAAATCCAACGCAAAATATCGGCCGACAAGTTGCCGAGCCGCTGGTATTGCATCAGTCTATGTCGAGTAAGGCAAGGGTAGAAAAAGTCGAGTATATGCTCGATGCAGTAGGGCTTCCAAATCCTGCAAAATTGAGAAAAATGTATCCTCATCAACTGTCAGGCGGTATGGGGCAGCGAGTGATGTTAGCCATGGCGCTGATTAATGATCCACAGTTATTAATTGCCGATGAGCCTACCTCAGCCTTAGATCATGCGGTCCGAGATCAAGTGCTTGCTTTAATTCATTCTTTGGTAGAAGAACGTAATATGGGGCTTTTGCTGATCAGTCATGACCTTCAGCAAGTCGCCGATTATTGTGAGCGAGTGATGGTCATGTATCAGGGTAAGTTGATTGATCATTTGCCGGCAGAAGCCTTACCAAGTGCCACTCACCCATACACTCAAACTCTGTGGTCATGTCGCCCTAATATCGCTAAGCGAGGCCAGCCCTTGCCTACCTTAGATCGCCAGCATTTGGAGACCTTAAATTGAACCAGTTAGAGCTTAAAAAAGTCAGTGTCAGCCACGCACAAGGTTTGCAGCGTAACACGGTCGTACACGACATAGACTTAACCGTTGAAGCGGGCGAATGCTTTGGCTTAGTGGGCCCATCAGGTTGCGGTAAATCGTCTCTTTTATGGGTGCTTGCTGGGTTAAATCCCCATTGGGAAGGTGACATTCGTCTATTTGGTGAGCCATTAGAATCAGGTAAAGTCTTCACTGGTGATTTACGTCGCCGAGTTCAAATGGTGTTTCAAGACCCTTATGCGTCTTTGCACCCAAAACATCGATTGCGTCGAACGCTTGCTGAGCCGCTGAAGTTGTTAGGTATACGGGACATTGATGACCGTATTCGAGAAGGCTTTAAGCAAGTAGGTTTGACGGAAAACATGATAGATCGTTACCCCCATCAATTATCTGGGGGGCAGCGTCAGCGTGTGGCCATTATTCGAGCCTTGTTGCTGGAACCTAAATTACTCTTGCTAGACGAACCAACGTCAGCATTAGACATGTCGGTGCAGGCTGAAATATTAAATTTATTAAATGATTTAAAAGCCAGCCGAGACCTGACCATGATCATGGTGAGTCATGATCCAGACGTGATTGATTACATGTGTGACCACGCCGTTACCATGAAGGCAGGACGTATCGATGAAGAGAAGTATTATCGCTAAGTCGACTTGCTCACCTCGGTCGCCATATTTGTTAGAAGGAGAGAATAATGAAGTTTTTGATCTTTCTTGGATCAGTACGAACTAGCACACCGCCACGTCCTGCGCGGTTGGGAGAAAGAGTCACTCAAGCGTGCCTGTCCTTCTTTTCGACTTGTTACCCTGAACATGAACTTGAGCTAATTGACCCGTTAGAATACGAGCTAGGCCCTGTGTTCAAACCGCATTTTTCCTATTCCAAGCGCGCAGTGCCGCAAGACTTAGATGCGCTGGCGAATAAGATTCGAACCGCAGATGGCTATATCATGGTCAGTCCTGAATACAATCACAGCATGAGCCCTGCACTCGCCAATTTATTGAATCATTTCGGCAGTTCATTGTTTTCTTATAAGCCAAGCGCCATTGTGACCTATTCCTCTGGACAGTGGGGTGGAATGCGCGCTGCGGTTGGTATGCGGGGCTTTTTAAGTGAATTAGGCTGTTTGCCAGTCTCCTCCATGGTGCACATTCCTCACGCGCAAAATGTCTTTGAAGAAGACGGCACAACCCAAGCAGGTCAAGACCACAATCACTGGGGCAGTTATGTTAATCGGACCTTTAGCCAACTTGTTTGGTGGGCAGAAGCCTGCGCTGGGCAAGCTGAAATAAGCGACCCTCATGCCTTGATTTCTGCTTTTACACGTACGCCAACGGATCGCGATGCACCCTAGGGTGCAGAACACCAGATAGCAGAGAATGACAGATGGCCAAAATGATGGTTGGTTGAGAAGACTAGGTGGCAAAAAATGCAGTCTGTGTTTGTGTTCGGTACGTTAAAAGAAGGCTTTCCTAATTTTGACCGTAATAAAGGCGAGCGAGTATCTGGCGTCTTTACAACAGTCGAATCCTACCTTCTGCTGTTGGTTGGCGAGCGTTACTCCCCTTGGTTGATGTTATCCGCCGGAGAAGGTCACCCAGTGGTCGGTCAGGTGTTTTGTGTAGATGATGCTGCCTTAGCAGAGATGGACGAGTTAGAGCGCATCACACAAAGCGATGGCTATCGACGCATTGAGGTCGAGGTAGTCAACCTGATCAGTGGTTTGAAGCAAATGGTGTGGGCATATGGTAAGACGCCGGAGAATTTACTGACGGCAGATATTCGTATGGTGCTGGAAGGAGATTACTTGTTAGAACACGCGGCTCTATATGTTAGTCGCGACTAATGTATTGCCATTTGGGTATGAAATAAGCTCATAGCGCAGGTCTATTATGACGTTAGTGAAAGCTAATTTTATATAAAACCAACTTCCTTATAGTATTTAGCTATAATATATCTGAATAGGAAAAGCGTAATGAGTTATTTAATGAGCAAGTTAAACACAAATCGATTATTGAAAAATCGTCTAACGACTGCTGTAGAAAGCGATGAGTATGAATGGAAAGGCTGGGATGCTTGGGTTGAGATGAAAGAGTAATTTCTAAAGTTCAACACCTGCGTTGTAACAAAGAAAACAGAGCGATTGATAATGAAGAAAGACACTTCATAATCAATCGCTCTGTTTTTTTGGAGATAATCCATCTAAATCTCGACTTTAGGCCTATAACTCTCTATATTCGCCATCTTTGTGCTTATCTTTTGTACGGTGCTTTCATCGGCGACAGTAAGTGAATTCTTCTCTTCATTCTCAGGGTATTCTTTTTGATTTCCACAGCAAATATCACCATGCAATTTGGCGCAACGCCATTGTTTGAAAACATCTCCGCAAAATTTGGCAACGGCAACCGTTACGGTTTGATTGGCGCGAATGGCTGCGGTAAATCCACTTTTATGAAGATCTTAAGTGGCGAGCTAACACCAACATCCGGCAACGTCTCGATCACCCCTGGTGAAAAAGTCGGTACTTTGAGTCAAGACCAATTTGCCTTTGAAGAATACACCGTTGTTGACGCCGTTATTATGGGCGATGTTGAGCTTTGGAAAGTGAAGCAAGAGCGTGATGCTATTTACGCTCAGCCTGAAATGAGTGAAGAAGATGGTATGCGAGCTGGCGAACTTGAAGCTGAGTTTGCTGAAATGGATGGTTATAGTGCGGAAAGTCGTGCGGGCGATATCTTATTAGAAGCCGGTATTGAAGAGTCGTACCATTTCGGCCTGATGAGTCAAGTTGCTCCAGGTTGGAAGCTTCGAGTCTTACTAGCGCAGGCGTTATTTGCGAATCCAGATATACTACTTCTCGATGAGCCAACTAACAACTTGGATATATACACCATTAACTGGTTGGCTGGGGTCTTGAATCAGCGTAAATGCACCATGATCATTATTTCCCATGATCGTCATTTCTTGAATTCTGTTTGTACTCACATGGCAGACATCGATTTTGGTGAGTTGCGTATTTACCCAGGTAACTACGAATACTTCATGGAAGCTTCTGCGTTGATTCGTGAGCAACTACTGACAGAAAATGCGAAGAAAAGCGCTGAAATGGATGACCTTCAAGCCTTCGTTAATCGTTTTTCTGCCAATGCATCTAAAGCTAAACAAGCGAGTTCACGAGCGAAGAAACTCGACAAAATTGAATTGTCTGAAGTGAAACAGTCTAGTCGTATGACGCCGTCTATTTCATTGAAACAAGATAAGAAGCTTCATCGTCAAGCGTTGATATTAGAAGATCTTGCTCATGGCTATGAAGAAGAGATGCTTTTTAGTGGTGGCAATCTGATCCTAGATGCTGGTTCTAAATTGGCGATTATCGGTGAGAATGGTGCAGGAAAAACCACATTTTTACGTTGTTTAATGCGTGATCTAGAAGCAAAAGCTGGTGAGATTAAATGGGCTGAAAATGCGGTTATTGGTTATTGCCCACAAGATAGCACTATCGACTTTGATTGTGATTTGACTTTGTTTGATTGGATGTCTAAATGGCGTACCGTGAAACATGATGACTTAAAAGTACGCGCAATGTTAGGACGTTTGTTGTTCACGGCAGATGACTTTAATAAAAAAGTCCGAGTATGTTCTGGTGGTGAGAAAAACCGTTTGTTGTTTGGTAAATTAATGATGATGGACTTGAACGTCCTTGTTATGGATGAGCCAACTAACCATATGGATATGGAAGCCATTGAAGCGCTTAATAATGCGTTAGTTGATTTTGACGGTACGCTTATCTTTGTCAGTCATGACCGTGCATTCGTTTCTTCTTTGGCGAACCGAGTGATAGAGATCAAAAACAATCAAGTGATCGATTTCCAAGGTACTTATGATGAGTACCTGTCCAATCAGAATGCATAACACGCGATAAACGATAAGATGTTTTAGTTTGATTCATTGATTGTCGTTAGCGCTATTTAATGCGCTCCTTGCTGTCTTTAGAAGCCTTTACTTTTAGTGAAAGAGTAAAGGCTTTTTTTATGCTTTTATTCAATAGTAAAAACCGTGTAGCATGCCTTTACTATAACGCTATTATTGTTAACAAGTTTAGTTCAGTGATTTTTCGGACATATGTTTAATAATCAAAAACTGGGTCAATTAGGCAAGGCTGGATATATTATGAGTACTATATTAAAAGGCAGTTGTTTGTGTCATGGCATTCAGTATGAAGTTCATAGTGAATTGGGTGACATCATGCAATGCCATTGTCAGAAGTGTCGTAAAGCTAATGGTACGGCTTTTGCGACTAACGCAGCTATTCCTACGGATGCTTTTGTTCTCGTAACAGGAGAATCGTTAGTGGGGGAGTATGAGTCTACTCCTGGTGTTTTTCGTACCTTTTGTACTCGCTGCGCCTCTCCGTTGTATAGTCGTCGTCCTAGTCAGCCTGAATTGCTAAGGTTGCGTATTGGTACGCTGGATACACCTATTAAAGGTCGCCCAATAATGCATATTTATACTGCTTCTAAAGCCGAGTGGGATAATATTAGCGATGAGATTCCTCAATACGAAGAGCGTCCAGTCGTTTAATCGCGTCATGATAGGTTGTTTATTTACTATCTTCGAGTATAGCCAGTTAAAATATTTGAGATAAAAGCTGGCAAGAATAGAATTATCATCTATGATTAAAGCTCCCTCCATAGATGTTTTAAAGTGATCTTTTAGAGGCTGTAGTAGCGTTGGTTGTTATCGCGCTTGCCTTTTTTTAAGTCTACTTTTCTCGCCTTCTTTATTAATTCATTAGTCTATTATTTTTGATTTTATTTTACGTCACCGTAAGGATTTATTATGTCTATTTTGCCGCATCAAACTGATAGCTTTGGTGGCATTATTATTGACTCTAGCATGTTGCCAGAGACGTTAATTGCGTTTGAAAGCGGGTTAGCTTTATTGTTAGAAAAAGCAAAAAAGGGAAGGTTTCAGCTGATCTGGTTGACCTTGGATCGAAGTAAAACAGACGTAGTGCCTATTTTGTCAAAATACGACTTTGTCTTTCATACTTGTAGTGAAGAGCTTTTAACGATGATTTTCCGGGTAGAAGAGACGAGTTACGCGCCTTTTTCTCCCACACATACGTTAGGTACTGGTGCGATTGTTATTAATGCTAATGATGAATTATTAGTGGTGCGTGATAATTGGTCTGCTTACCGTGGATATAAGTTGCCAGGCGGTTATCTTGAACAAGGTGAAAATATTGAAGAAGCGGTAGTACGTGAAGTGCTAGAAGAAACGGGTGTGAATACGCGTTTTGAGGCCGTGTTAGGTTTGCGTACGCGTTATCCTGTTCAGTTTGATAAATCCAATTTGTATATAGTGTGTCGTTTAACACCTCTTGATGAAACTATACTGATTACCGATACACAAGAGGTTGCCGAAGCCTGCTGGATGCCAGTAGATGATTATTTAGCTGATATGAATATTAATGCCTTTAATAGAAAAATGGTGGCTGAGCTACGATTTTGTAAAGGCTTACAAACAACTCCAGCGGACATTACCACGGTTACTAATGCTCGCCATCAGGTGTTTTTTGCTAAATGAAATAACATCTGCAGAGCATTGTCTGATTGTCTAGCGTAGGTCATAACGCTGTTACCTGTACCTTATTAAGGTACCTTTCTTCAATGTATCTTCTAGGCAGTCAAAAGAATTCGAAAAAACGATCTAAGTTCGTTTAGCTGATTCTCTATTAATGGTTAACTGACGGCTTATACACAAAGGGGTCAAAATGTGTCTGTCGTTATTTTTATACTGCTCTTCTATGTCATTTTAAGCCTAGTAACATTCATTTTTTATGGTTGGGACAAACGCGCTGCGAAAAGAGACCAGCACCGAGTACCAGAAATAAGGTTACATTGGTTGGCGCTATTAGGTGGGTGGCCAGGGGCCATATTAGCGCAAAAGGTTTTTCGTCATAAAACGATAAAAAAACGCTTCCGTATTATTTTTTGGCTAACCTGTTTGATCAATGTCTTGGTGTTAATATTGATCTGTTTTTTTGTACAAGTTGGCTTTATTCAAGGTTTGAAGGGAATAGTAGGGTTGTTTTAGTGGATTGCGTTAGTAGATGGTAGAAGCGTTTTTTTGAGAAAGTGTTTATGAAGATAAGATCTTTTGAAAAGAACGGATGCTTAGGTAAAAACCAACGGCCTGGTAAACACCAGGCCGGTTTCTATAACAATGTTCTTGTTAGTAATTACTTACCACAACGCTAGCCGAAACGACCAGTGATGTAGTTTTTAGTGCGTTCTTCTTTTGGACGTAGAAACATCTCATCTGTTTCAGCCACTTCTACGATTTCACCAAGATACATAAAGACTGTTTTTTGAGAAACACGAGCAGCCTGCTGCATGTTATGAGTCACTATGACTATGGTGTATTCATCGCGCAAAGTATCCAACAAGTCTTCTATCTTAGAGGTAGAGACAGGGTCAAGAGCAGAGGTTGGTTCATCAAGCAACAGTACTTGAGGTTCCAAGGCTATAGTTCTAGCAATACAAAGACGTTGTTGCTGACCACCAGACAGGCTTTGTCCGCTTTGGTGTAGCTTGTCTTTTACTTCATCCCATAATGCCGCGCTACGTAATGCCTTTTCAACACGAGCATCCATTTCACGGCGCGATGGTTTTTCATAAAGACGAATACCATAAGCAATGTTGTCATAGATCGACATAGGGAAAGGGGTTGGTGATTGAAACACCATACCAACACGAGCACGTAAGGCAGATACATTCACTTTAGGGTCGAGTATATTCTGGTTATCTATCATGACTTCACCCTTGGCTTCTTGGCCAGGGTATAGCGTATAGATACGGTTCAGAACACGTAATAATGTGGACTTACCACAACCAGATGGTCCAATGATTGCGGTAGTCTCATTGCGACCAATTTCAAGATTGATATTTTTTAGCGAGTGATGATTTCCATAGAAGAAATTCAAATCACGAATCGAAATATCAATATCAGTAGCCAGAGCTGGTTTGCTTGGCTCAATGTCTAAAAGTTCTGCAGGCGTCATGGTCATATCCATCGGCTTTTCCAAAATTAGTGTTGTGCATTCGCAGAGCGTAACACTACTCGCGAGACAATAGAGAGAGCTAGGATGGTCAAGGTGATCAATAATGCACCTGCCCAAGCAAGGGCTTGCCAATCCGGATAAGGGTTCATAGCAAACTGGAAGATCATCACAGGCAAGTTAGCCATCGACGAAGACATATCAGTAGACCAGAATTGGTTGTTTAGCGCGGTAAACAGCAAAGGTGCTGTTTCGCCGGCAATACGTGCCACAGACAATAGAATCCCCGTAGTCATACCCACGCGAGCGGCTCGATAACTAACGCTAAGAATCACTTTAGAGCGACTGGCTCCTAAAGCGTAAGCAGCTTCACGCATACTGTTCGGGACAAGATTTAGCATGTCTTCAGTTGTACGAACAACCACTGGAATCGCAATGATCGCCAATGCTGCTGAGCCTGCCCAACCAGAGAAACCGCCCATAGGCACAACCAGAATCTCGTAGATAAAAAGACCCGCCAAAATAGAAGGTTTGGCTAATAAAACATCATTTACGAAGCGAACAATGGTGGCCAGTATAGTGCTTTTACCATATTCGTTGAGATAGGTTCCGGCTAATAAGCCAACTGGTGTTGCCACTAGCATAGCAACAGCGACTAATAAAAAACTGCCTATAATAGCATTTGCTAAACCACCGGACTCTCCAGGAGGGGGAGTCATTTCAGTGAATAAGCTTGGTTTGAATGCAGAAAATCCTTGATAAAGGAGCACCCAACAAATCCACACTAGAAAAGCTAACACTAGCAGGGTTGCCGCAACGATCAGTATACGAGCAAAAATGTTGGCAAATTGGCGACGTCTAACGACAGCGTTCATAGACAACTCCTAGGATGAAATACGGTTAAGCATCAAACGCGCAATAGCGAGTACGATGAAAGTAATAATGAACAATAGTAACCCCAATGCAATTAATGCAGATGAGTGTATATCTGTATAAGCTTCTTGGAATTCGTTAGCAATGGTAGAAGCAATGGTATTACCCGGAGCGAAAATAGCACCCGTAATACGGTTAGCATTACCAATGATAAAGGTAACTGCCATGGTTTCACCAAGTGCACGACCCAAGCCTAAAAAAATAGCGCCAGCCATGGCTGTTTTACAATGGGGGATAATAATTGCACGAGTCACTTCCCATTCTGTTGCGCCAATAGCGTAACCACTTTCTTTTAATCGCTTTGGTACTGTATCAATAACATCACGCATAACTGCCGCGATGAAAGGTAAAATCATAATAGCCAATACAATACCTGCGGTAGCCATACCAATACCAATGGCAGGACCGGCGAAGATATAAGAAAGAAACGGAATATCTTCAAAAGCATTGATCATAGGTTCTTGTACAAATTCAGCAAAAACAGGCGCAAAGAAGAAAAGCCCCCACATGCCGTAAATGATACTTGGGATCGCAGCGAGTAATTCGATGGCAATGCCTAAAGGGTGGCGTAACCATTTAGGTGCCAATTGAGTGATATAGATTGCAATGGCAAATGCCAGAGGAACCGCTAACATAATGGCAATGGCAGAAGTCAGTAGCGTTCCTGCAATAGCAGGTAATGCACCAAATTCTTCAGTAACCGGGTTCCAGGTAGAGGTCCAAATGAAGGAAAGCCCAAACTTGCTAATGGCTGGCCATGCACCCATCGTCAAGGAGACAAAAAAGCCGCCTAAGATGATAAGAATAAACATAGCAGAACAGATCGAAAGCCACTTGAATGTGCGGTTGAAGCCTTCGCCATTCATGAAGCGAGGAGACCGCTGGAATGAACCAGCGGTCTCTTCATGAGCTTTCGTGTTAGTGTTTTCGACGAGAGTCATGTTGGGTTTAGTCATTCGTTTAAGAGCCCATGTATACGGATTTTCCGCCAGTCGTTGTTAGGTCTTTCTTCCAAGCATCGTGGATCAAAGATTTAACATTCGCTGGGAATGGTACGTAATGAAGTTCTTCGGCCGCAGCATCACCATTTTTGTATGCCCAATCAAAGAATTTCAATACGGCTTGTGTCGCTTTTGGATCTTCCACTTTCTTATGAAGAAGGATGAAGGTTGCTGCCGTCATCGGCCAGCTATTCGCACCAGGCTGGTTCGCAAGGATTAGGTAAAAGCCTTTAGCGTGTTTCCAGTCAGCACCCGCAGCCGCTGCTTGGAAAGATTCCATTGTTGGCGATACTGTATGGCCTTCTTTGTTCTTCATTTTAGAATAAGTAAGTTTGTTTTGTAACGCGTATGCATACTCAACATAACCAATTGAGTTTTTCAATTGAGAAACGTAGTTAGCAACACCTTGGTTACCTTTACCTCCAGTACCAACAGGCCATTGAACAGAAGCATCAACACCTACTTTGTTTTTCCACTCAGCAGAAATATCAGCTAGGTAGTAAGTAAAGTTAAAGGTAGTACCAGAACCGTCTGCACGATGAACAACAGAGATTCTTTTGTTAGGTAAGCTTACACCAGGGTTCAATGCTTTAATTTCTGCATCATCCCACTTAGTGATTTTACCTAAGAAGATGTTAGCGATGGTTTTACCATCCAACACCATTTCGCCAGGTTTGATACCTGCAACGTTAATGATTGGTACGATACCGCCCATTACTGTAGGGAACTGCATCATGCCTTTTTCAGCAAGTACGCTGGCAGTTAATGGTTTATCAGAAGCACCAAAATCTACTGTTTTAGCCGTGATTTGCTTGATACCGCCACCAGAACCGATCGCTTGATAGTTAAGTTGAGTGTTAGTTTCTTTGTTGTAAGACTGAGCCCACTTAGAATAGACAGGGTATGGGAAAGTTGCACCAGCACCAGTGATTTGATCGGCAGCGAAAGCTGATGTTGCTGTCAGAGCGTTTACTGCAGCGCAGACAACCAAGCTTGCAAAAATGCGTTTCATGAGAGTGTATCCTTTTTGTGTTCAGTGTGAATTATCATTCTTTAAACTGAGATGCTAGATCGAATTCGTCTCTCATCTCATCTCATCTTCGTGTGCTAGACAATGAATGTTTTTCTGGCCACCCTTGTCTGGAAAGACATATTGCACAAGTTTTATGACAGTTTGGTTACGGCGGTCAAAACGAGTGTATGTTTTTGTTATTTCTAGACGATATCATGACATTTATATTAGGCATTTATAATTACTTTATTTCCTTAACTGTTTGATATTTATTGACTATTTAAAATACTACAACAAACATATGAAAAAGTTTAATGGATCAAAAATCTCACTTTTTTATTTAATATTTCATTATATGACTAGTGAAAAGGCGAGATTACGTTACCTAAAAAGAGTCATAAAGTGCGATGAATGTTACTTTTGGTGAGTCAGAACAGGGAAAAGTCATAAGGATAATAATGTCTATTTGTTTCAAATGTTTCAGAAATGTATAAACTGATAAAAATAATTCATTTCGGTGTAAATAGTTCAGCGTAAAAATAACAAAGGAGAAGGGTGATGACAGTACGAATCCAGCAAGGTGGCTTACAAATAGCAGAAAGCCTATGGCGCTTAGTCAATGAAGAAATAGCGCCAGGTACAGGAATTACCCCTGTTGCTTTCTGGCAAGGTTTTGAAGATGCTTTACATGATTTGCTACCGAAGAATCGCGCATTGCTGGTCACTCGTGAGCTATTGCAACGCAAAATAGATGCTTGGCATGTGTCACACCAAGGTCAACCGCATAACGCTGATGATTACAAAGCCTTTTTACAAGAGATTGGCTACTTATTACCTGAAGGGCCAGCGTTTCACATTACTACCCAAAATGTAGATGAAGACATTGCTAAGCAAGCTGGACCGCAGCTGGTAGTGCCGCTAAAAAATGCTCGCTTTGCCTTAAATGCTACTAATGCTCGTTGGGGAAGTCTTTATGATGCTCTCTACGGTACTGATGCGATCCCTGAAACGGATGGCGCAGAAAAGACCAGTGATTATAACCCTGTTCGTGGCAACAAAGTCATGGCCTTTGGTCGTCAATTGTTAGATCAAGCGGCACCACTAAAGAGTGGCTCTCATAGTGATGCCACTGGCTATCAAATTGTTAACGGTGCGCTATTAGTAACACTATCCACGGGAGATACCGTTGGCTTAGAAGAGTCTGATAAGTTAGTGGGTTTTAATGGCGAAGCACTAACGCCAACGGCTGTTTTACTCAAAAATAATGGCCTGCATATAGAAATTCAAATAGATGCGACGACGCCAGTAGGAAAAGCAGACCGCGCTGGAGTGAAAGATTTACTGGTTGAAGCCGCTATTACCACTATTATGGACTGTGAAGACTCAATAGCCGCCGTAGACGCAGAAGACAAGGTTGAAGTGTATCGTAACTGGTTAGGTTTAATGAAAGGGACATTACAGGATCAGTTTGAAAAGGGTGGGCAAACCATCACCCGAGCGATGAACCCTGATCGTATCTATACAACACCAACAGCAGAAACGCTGACCTTGCCAGGTCGTAGTCTATTGTTCATTCGTAATGTTGGGCATTTGATGACGAATTCAGCCATTTTAGACCAAGAGGGGAATGACATTCCCGAAGGTATTATGGATGGTTTTATTACCGCTTACGCTGCCATGCACGATTTAAATGGTACTACCATTCGAAAAAATAGCCGTGCAGGCAGTGTAAACATTGTTAAACCTAAAATGCATGGTCCTGAGGAAGTGGCTTTTGCGGTTGAGTTATTTTCTCGAATAGAAGAAGTATTACAGCTAAAAAGAAATACGCTGAAAATCGGCATCATGGATGAAGAGCGTCGCACAACGGTGAACTTAAAAGAATGCATTCGCGCCGCCAGTGAGAGAGTGGTCTTTATCAATACCGGTTTCCTTGATCGCACTGGCGATGAAATACACACCTCTATGCTAGCTGGGCCGTTTGTCCCCAAATCCATCATGAAACAGCAGGCTTGGATTCAAGCGTACGAGGATTGGAATGTCGATATTGGCATTGAGTGTGGGTTGCCAGGTAAAGCGCAAATAGGCAAAGGGATGTGGGCTATGCCCGATGAAATGGCTGCCATGTTAGTGCAAAAAATTGGGCACCCACTGTCTGGTGCTAATACGGCATGGGTGCCGTCACCGAATGGTGCAACGTTACATAGTACGCATTATCACACCGTTAATGTGCGAGCACGTCAACATGTATTGGCTGAGCGTAAGCGCGCGAGTCTTGATGATATTCTACACATTCCGTTAATGGATAACCCAGCAGCGTTAACCGCAGAGCAAATAAAGAGTGAATTAGACAACAACGCTCAAGGGATTTTAGGTTATGTAGTTCGTTGGGTTGACCAAGGAGTAGGTTGTTCTAAAGTGCCAGATATTAACGATATTGGGTTGATGGAAGACAGAGCGACCTTACGTATCTCATCTCAACATATTGCTAACTGGCTAGAACACGGTATATGCAGCAACGAACAGGTAATGGAATCCTTAAAACGTATGGCGACTATTGTCGACCAGCAAAATGCTAATGATTTAGTCTATCAGCCAATGGCGCCAAGCTTTGATGGAATCGCTTTTAAGGCTGCATGTGATTTAGTGTTTAAAGGTAAAGCGCAACCATCGGGTTACACCGAATCTCTTTTACACGCTTACCGCATTGCCAAAAAAGCCGAATAAGGGTTTCTGTTTCAGCATTATGAAAGCCGAGCCTAGCCCTCGGCTTTTTTGTCGCTATAATGGACAAAATTTTATAGTGAGTAGATGGTTTTGCAAACAGTTGAACAACTTAATAATGGTGAATTATCAGGGATTAAACGCCTTCAATTGGCTGAGGGTTTAACGCAGTTTCCAACGGCAATCTATGATTTAGCGGATTCGTTAGAAATTCTCGACTTATCTAATAATGCGTTAACGTCGTTGCCTGATGATTTAGCACGGTTGAGTAAGTTAAAAATCTTATTTTGTTCAAATAATCGTTTTACCCATCTTCCTGAATCGATTGGTGCCTGTCCAAACCTTGAAATGATCGGGTTTAAGAGTAACCAAATTCGTACTGTATCAGGGGCATCGTTACCTAAGATAACGCGTTGGTTGATTTTAACGGATAACCAAATTGAAGTGTTACCTGATGACATAGGGAGCTTGCCGCGATTGCAAAAACTGGCGTTGGCGGGTAACAAATTACAGCGTATTCCTGACTCGATCCAACAGTGTCAGAATTTAGAGTTGATTCGCTTGTCAGCGAATTCATTGCAACGTTTTCCTGATGTTTTACTGACCTTGCCAAAGTTAGCTTGGTTAGCGTTTTCAGGTAACCCATTTTGTATGGATCGTGACCGTCACGCTGAGTTTAAAACCATTGCTGCTAGTGATTTGATTATGCATGAAGTACTCGGGCAGGGCGCATCAGGTGTGATCTCAAAAGCCACCTGGCACAATAACCCTTTTTCATTCCCTGATAGTATTGCAGTAAAGATATTTAAAGGTGCGGTCACCAGCGATGGCTATCCAGAGGATGAGCTTGATGCCTGCTTATCCATAGGGACTCATGACAACATAGTCAGCCCATTAGCGAAAATATCAGAACCTGATTGCTCTGCATTACTCATGGAGTTGATTCCTAAAAACTACGTTAACTTAGGTCAGCCTCCTAGCTTAACAAGCTGTACTCGTGACACCTTTACTCAAGGTCAGGCTTTTTCGATTCATCAAATTAACCTGATTGTCGAGCAAATGGAGCAGGTGTTACAGCACTTCATAGAGAAAGAGATTTCTCATGGGGACTTGTATGCCCATAATATTCTAATCGACCCTGCAGGGCATATTCTGTTTGGGGATTTTGGTGCCGCATCGAAATACGTTAATTTATCACCTCAGCAGAAGCGAGGTATTCAGGCGGTTGAGCAACGTGCAATGGGGCTGTTTATAGATGATATGCTTGGTCTTTGTTTTGAATCGGATAAAGAGACTGCGTTATACAAGGTGTTAGAAAGTAAATCATTGAATCATTAGTCTGGCGTCAATACAGCAATGAAGAAGTCGTTATAGTTAACGGCTTCTTCATTGGTAATCATCGTTAGGCTATAGGATATAACTAACGAACACTTTGGTATCTAGGTAATCTATCCAAGCGTTTTCTTAGGACAACTTGATAAAGTTGCAATGATCGACTACGAAATGCCCCCGCACAAAGTTTTAGGTAATAGACCCACATTCGATAAAAACGCTCGTTGTATCGATCTTTTAGGTCAGGCCAGGCGGCTTCAAAGTTGTCACACCATGCCATTAATGTCGTCGCGTAATCAGGACCAAAGTTGTGAACATCCTCAATCACAAAATAGGGTTCTGCGGCATCGCTTATTTGTGATAATGAAGGAATCACCCCATTGCGGAAAATATACTTATCGATCCAAGGGTCAATTCCTCGGCCGGTAATGTCATTACCTATCGTATGGAGAACAAAAATACCCTCGTCTTTCATCAGGCGATGAGCTGTTTCCATATAAGTACCGTAGTTTTTAGGACCAACATGTTCAAACATACCGATCGAAACCAGTTTGTCGAATTGACCTTCTAGGCTGCGGTAATCTTTTAGTGCTATATCGACAGCTAATCCTTTACAGCGTTCATCAGCGAGGATTTTTTGCTCTTTAGAAATAGTGATGCCCGTCACTTTAACGCCGTATTCTTTCGCGGCCAGTTCTGCAAAACTGCCCCAGCCGCAGCCAATTTCTAATACTGATTCGCCTTTTTTTAATTGAGCTTTCTCACAGATCAGACGTAGCTTATTCAACTGAGCTTGATGTAAATCTGTCGCCTCGTTCCAGTAACCACAAGAATAGGCCATGGTTGGATCGAGCATGGCTTGATATAAATCGTTGCCAGCGTCGTAATGTTGCTCACCTACTTGGTATGCACGCTTTTCAGATTGTCGGTTAATAAATTTAGCCATAAACCAATGGCGTAAAATGACCCATCGCCCTGACATTTTTTCATCTAGACGAGCGCTAATTACCCGAGAAATAAATTCTTCAACTTGTTCGCAATCCCACCATCCGTCTACATAAGCTTCGCCTAACCCTAACGAGCCATGACGGAGAATTCTATCCCATAAGGCAGAGTTATGAACCTGTGGATCCCAAGGGTTTGAGCCATTAATCGTAATGTCAGCTTTCGCGAGCTGTACGCTCATCCATCGTTCTACTGAGGTGGTAAAGGTGTGTTTATTTGTTTGGGGTATTGCCTGTGTCGTGGCGTGTTGCGAGGAAGCGGTCGTATTGTTATCCAGTCTTTCATTTGTTAAATCCATCTACTATCTCCCTGTTTTACTTAGAGCATATGTATTGTGTTTATCAAAAAGTGACCTTTTAAATACTACTCTTTTGAAAGTGAAAGCCTAGGTGAAATAAACACACAAGAGGATTAACCTAGTGTGTTGAAGTTTGAGTGAGGGCGGTATATCTAGAGAAAATGTTACTAAAATCTATAAAGTTGGGCGTTTATGACGGGGTCAAAGGTTTTTTAGCTAAAGTAAATTTTCTTATATATTACACAGAACTTTATGAATTAAGCGTTTTTCTGACCTCATGATGAGGTTTTATCCCCTATGATTTGTACAAAAAAGGCGTGTTTATTTAAAATAAACACGCCTTTTTCAAACAGCATTAGAGCCATTTTTTATCGTACTATCCGCTTAGTTAAGGTGTCGTTTCGCCTTCGCTGTAAGCTGAACCGTGGTATCACAAGCGTTGGCTAACTCTACGCCTTTTTTCACAAAATGATGGCTGTAGTAATTAGAGTGCTCATCGTGTTCATGAAAATGGTGTGGTGTTAGAACTGCCGTCAAAACAGGAATTTCTGTTTCTAGTTGCACTTGCATTAGTGCATTACAAACCGTTTGGGCGACAAAATCATGGCGATAGATACCGCCATCGACGACCAAAGCGCTAGCCGCTACCGCTGCGTACTGGCCGCTTTTAGCAAGAAGCTTAGCTTGTAGTGGGATCTCATAAGCACCGGCAACAGGAAAAACGTCAATTTTATCCATGTTGTAGCCACGAGTGGCCAATTCACTTTTAAAACCGTCTAAACTTTTTAGCACGATTTCACTGTGCCAAGACGCATAGATAAAGGCAATACGTTGGTCTTCTGCTTTGAAGTCAGTCGTATTCGTTGTTGAGCTCTGATTCATTTTAAATCCTATAAACAAAGGTGAATCAGGGCGAACGGACAGGCTACACGTCATTATCTGAGGTGTTTTACAACAAGCGAAGAGGAAACTTCACTAGAGGTATTGTCTGACCCGCTCTCTATCATCCGGACTATAACCGTCGGCTCTGGAGTCTCACCAGATCTGCTGACCTCATCATCTTGGTAAAGCATAATGAGCGCTCGCGGGCTTAGAAATAGATTCTTTACCGCCGGTGGGGAATTACACCCCGCCCCGAGAACGAAATCGAATATTTTCGATGGCCCAATATACGGTTTTTTAATGAGTGCTGTCAAAGCCTGTTAAAGCGTTTTGTAAAGAGATTCATTTTTATTGCTATCTTGATAATTCTATCGCCGTTGCGAAGGGTGTTTTGTCGTCCGCTAAACTAGGTAATAATAGCCATGAAAATCTCGAGTTTTTACTGAATAACAGATTGATAAAAAGGCTTTTAAAATGCGTATTAATAAACAGAGTATCGTTACTTCTTGTATGGCGGTTGCTCTGCTGGGGTTAACTGCCTGCAGTTCAATAGACACAGATCCATCGGCAGATGGTCTGCTTAATGATGACACCTTTAGTCAACAGGACAGTCAAACCAATGTGGTTAGTTACTCCTGTGAGGGAACGTCTTTATTGGCGATGTTTCATGGAGAAGAAGCACACATTCTATGGCAAGAAAAAAGCTACGACTTAACACAAGTGATTAGTGCTTCGGGTGGGCATTATCTCAATAGCGATATTTCTTTTTGGATCAAAGGCCATAAAGCGAGTCTGACAGCGGTGGGTTTACCTGATATTGAATGCCAACTTAACCATCTTGAACCTTAATCTAATGTCGACCGTATTTACCTGAAGATCTCTCACGTTCATCTAGCCTGTTTTCATCTCTTCTTTCAGCGTTCGCGTGTACAATAACGCTATTTCGCGCTGTGATGGCGCACGACTATTTTAAGAGATGTAATGAGCAAGCTATTTGTAATGGGCATGGGCCCAGGTGATTTAGGATTGGTTGCACCGAACGCGACCAAAGCATTGGCAACTTGCAGCGACTGGGTTGCCTACGGCTATTATTTAAACCTGCTTGGTGAGCTGAGCGAAGGTAAGGTTTTTCATGACCTGCCATTAGGTGAAGAAATCGGTCGAGCACGCCTTGCGCTAACATTGGCGGCAGAAGGTAAAAGCACCGCTTTAATTTCCAGTGGCGATATTGGTATTTATGCCATGGCTACCTTGGTCTTTGAATTGTTGGATTTGCAATTACAAGGCAAAGAAAATCACCCTGAATGGCTGGAGGTAGAAATCGAAGTGATCCCGGGGATTTCTGCCATGCAAGCAGGGGCAAGCCGAGTAGGAGCCATGCTAGGGCATGACTTCTGTACCATCTCCCTTTCTGATTTATTAACGCCATGGGAAACCATTGATAAACGTCTTCATGCGTGTGGCGCAGGGGACTTTGTTGTTTCTTTTTATAATCCGGTATCGAAAAAGCGTGATTGGCAATTGAATCATGCTCGTGATGTGTTACTACAATATCGCCCAGCAAGTACCCCCGTAATGATAGGTCGCCAGTTAACGCGACCAGAAGAAGACATTACTTTTACAACGCTGGGTGAGTTAGATGCCAAAGACGTCGACATGTTTACCATGGTCAGCGTGGGTAATTCTGATACTAAGCACATTGTAAATGGCCAGAAACAGTGGATTTATACTCCACGTGGCTACTCGAAAAAGCTATAACGTTTATTCATTTAAAGGAAACGAGATGACGGTTTACTTTATTGGCGCAGGCCCTGGCGATCCAGATCTAATGACGATCAAAGCGGTCAAAACCATGGAGCGTTGCCCGATTGTTCTATACGCGGGTTCTTTGATCCCTACTCAAGTAATCGACAGTGTGCGCGACAGCGCTGAAGCGATTTACGACACGGCTGAAATGAACTTAGATGAAACCACGGCGGTCATTGAAAAAGCGGCCAAAGAAGGCAAAGACGTTGCCCGATTACAGTGTGGTGATCCGGCTTTATATGGTGCCATCGGTGAACAAATTCGCCGTATTGAAGTCTTAGGCATTGATTACGAAGTGATACCGGGCGTGAGTGCGGTTGCAGCATCGGCAGCCATGCTGAAAAAAGAACTTACCTTGTCTGGTATTTCTCAAACCGTGATTATGACCCGTTATGAAGGTAAAACGCCGTTTCCTGAAAGAGAACGTTTACCTGCTTTAGCGCAAAGTGGTGCCACCTTGGCGATTCACCTTGGCGTCACACGTATTCATAAAATAGTCGACGAGCTTATTCCGCACTATGGCGCGGATTGCCCGGTAGCAGTGTGCTACCGAACCAGCTGGCCAGATCAAGATTATGTTATTGGCACCTTAGATGACATTGTGGCAAAAGTACGCGAGAAAAAATTCACGCGCACTAGCCTTATTTTGGTTGGGCGTGTACTAGACACGGACGACTTTGATGACTCCTATCTTTATGATAAAAGTCAGGCTCATATATTTCGAAAAATTCACCGTCAAAAAGACGATAAAAAATAACCGCAGGATTCATTATGCAACTTAATAAAATCCCTACTACGATTGTGACCGGCTTTTTAGGCAGTGGTAAAACCACGTTACTGTCAAACGTTCTAAAGCAAGCGGCAGGCAAACGCATTGCCGTTATTGTTAATGAATTTGGTGAATTAGACATAGATTCAGAAATCCTGCGCTCTTGCCCATTGGATTGTCCAGAAGGTGAAGAAGACCAAGACAACGGCAAACGCAGTGATGACGGCTTCTATGAATTAGCCAATGGCTGTATTTGCTGTACGGTAGAAGAAGAGTTTTTGCCGGTGATGGAGCAGCTTGTTGCTCGCCGTGGCGACATTGATCATATCTTGATTGAGACCAGTGGTTTGGCATTACCAAAACCATTGGTTCAAGCGTTTAACTGGCCGGGTATTAAAGAATACTGCACGGTCGATGCGGTAATTACCGTAGTAGACGGCCCTGCTGTAGCAGCTGGTCGTTTTGCCCATGATGAAGATCAAGTACAAGCTCAGCGCCAAGCCGACGACAGTTTGGATCATGACCCAAGCCTGCAAGAATTACTGGATGACCAGCTCAGCGCAGCGGATCTGGTTGTCGTGAGTAAAAACGACTTATTGGACGAAGACGAACGTGCTCGCGTGCAATCTATCATTACCCATGCGGTGCCAAATACCGTTAAAACGGTTTACATTGAAAACGGTGAAGCCGCTCTTGATATGTTGTTAGGGATTGATGCTGCAACTGAAAGTCGCATCGATGAGGTTCATAACCACCACGATCATCACCATGCCCATGGTGGTCATCATGATCACGCCCACGATCACTTTGATTCTTTTGTGGTTACCCTTGGTGAAGTGCCATCAGGCTTGTTACAAGAAACGCTAACGCAATTGATTGAAGAGCATAATATTTTCCGTGTGAAAGGGTTTGCTGCCGTGCATGGCAAGCCAATGCGTCAAGTCTTCCAAGCAGTCGGCACACGTTTAGACCGTTATTTTGACCGTCTATGGCTGCCAGAAGAAGTGCGTCAAACGCAGCTTGTCTTTATTGGTAAAGGCATTGAGCAAGAGAAAATAGAAAATATTTTGCACGATGCACTGAGCGCTTAATAGGGTGACCTACTGAGTAAGTGTTGTACAAAATAGAACGGAAAAAATCTAAGCAAAAAGCGGAGAAGACGTGCATTTATTAGCAGCCAAACCGGGCGGATTCGTCGACGATGAAGGCATTGTCGACCTAGGTCAAACACCGGCGCAGCTGGTGATACTTGCTGCTGCAGACAGTGTATTGGGAGCGCTTGGTAGTGCCCTTGATGAGCTGTCTGCGGATAATGTCGCTCTTCCTAGTGTTCGCCTAGCGAACTGGATGCAGTTGGTCAAACCTGCAGCTTATGATTTGTACGAACATAAGGTGCTCGATCACGCCAGCGTGGTAGTGGTTTCGCTGCTTGGTGGCGAGCACTATTGGTCCTACGGTTACCAACAACTCCAAATCTGGTCGAAAGCAAAGAAAGGCCGTACCTTGATTGTTGTCCCCGGTGACGACACACCAGATCCAGCCCTTTTTAAGGTTTCAACCGCACCAGCAGAAGACAGCCATCGCGTATGGCGCTATCTGCGTGATAGCGGACAAGCCAACAGTCAGCAACTTTTCTACTTTTTAAGTGATCGCTATTTTGCCGTCGCGCAGCCGTGGCAAGAACCCGCGCCGTTACCCAATGCACTGATTTATCATAACGGACATTCGGCCAGTTTCTCGGCGTGGCAGCGTACTTATCAGCACGCTTTGGCGGATGGTCATGCGGTAGTGATCTTAGCGTTTTACCGCTCTCATTTACAAAGCGGCAATACCGCCATGTTTGATGGGCTAATGGCTATTCTTGAGCAGCAAGGCTTGGTGCCGTTAGCGGTTGCCGTGAGTTCATTAAAAGATGATTTATCGGTAGGCTTGATTGAATCCCTCGTCGAGCGCACCCAAGCCAAGGTGATTTTAAATACCACGGGCTTTGCCGCGAATCGAGTTGGCAGCCCAGACCTTGCTTCAGAGCCTACGGACTTTCAATCGGCGTTTTCGACACCGATTCCTGTCTTGCAGCTTATTCTTTCCGGCAGTACGCAAGAAGATTGGCAGCAACAAACTCAAGGCTTACGCAGCCGTGATGTGGCCATGCAAATTGTTTTACCAGAAATGGATGGGCGCATAGTCACCCGCGCGGTGAGCTTTAAAGCCCTGAGTCATTATAACAAACTTGCCCAAGTCGATTTGGTGCGTTATGAATTGCATGCCGAGCGCGCGCAATTTGTCGCCGAACTGGCGAAACGCTATGCGAACTTATCCAGTAAGCCGAATGGCGAAAAACGCATCGCTTTTGTATTGGCTAATTACCCCACCAAAGACGGCCGCATTGGCAACGGTGTGGGGTTAGACACGCCAGCCTCGACGGTGAATTTGTTAAATGCTCTTCAAGCCGCAGGGTATCCGCTACAAGACATTCCTGAACACGGTAACGGATTAATCGAAGCCTTATTAGGCGCGGTCACCAATAACCCAACTACGCTCCACGAACGAGGGTGTTGGCAAAGTTTGGCGCTGGAAGACTATCTAGAATATTTTTATCAGCTGCCGTTAGAAAGCCAGAATGCCGTGTGGGATCGTTGGGGCCCACCAGAAGACGACCACAAATGCCGAGAACAAAATGGCCAACGTCGGATGATGTTAGCGGGTATTCGCTTAGGCGAAACCTTTATCGGGATTCAGCCCGCCCGTGGTTTTAACTTAGATCTTGCCGCCAATTACCATGACCCAGATTTGATTCCGCCGCACAGCTACTTGGCGTTTTATTTTTGGTTGCGACACATTTATAAAGTAGACGCTTTTGTGCATGTGGGCAAACACGGCAATTTAGAATGGCTGCCGGGTAAAGGGACCGCTTTGTCGGATCAATGTTGGCCAGATATCGCCCTTGGTCCTATGCCGCATTTTTACCCTTTTATCGTCAATGATCCGGGGGAAGGGGCGCAAGCAAAACGCCGCACACAAGCAGTGATTATTGACCATCTGATGCCGCCGATGACGCGTTCAGAAACTTATGGTGAGATGGCCGAACTAGAAAACCTAGTAGACGAATATTACCAAGCTATGGGCATGGATGTGCGTCGAGAAACCTGGCTACGTGAGCAGATCCTCAAAAAAGTCCAAGAAACGCATTTGTTAGAAGAGCTTGCAGGCATAGAATCAGGTGATGATGGCGCAGTGGTGGAAGAGAGCGTATTAGAAGGCCTCGATACCTATTTATGTGAGATAAAAGAAGCACAGATTCGTCATGGATTGCATCGTCTTGGAGAATTACCAGAAGACGATAAATTAGCCGATACCTTGGTTGCCTTATTGCGATTACCCCGTGGCAGCGAGATTACCAGTAAAGGCATCTTGCACGCCTTGATGGCGGATTTAAAGCTAGAGCAAGATGATTTCGACCCAATGCAAAGTACTCGCTTGCCTTGGTTGGGGAACCAGCCAAGCGAACTTATGGACGTGAGCACGGCAGATTGGCGAACCCATGCAGACACCAAAGAACGCTTAGAACTGTTCGCCAAACATCTAGTATTACGCCACTTAATTGGTGATGAATCAGTTGCTGAATTAGCTCTGACTCTGCCTCAAACAGCAGAATTATTGGCGCACAGCAAACGTCGCTTGATGGTGGCTTTAACGCAAAGTGCTCAAAATGAAATTCAGGCGTTACTAACGGGATTAGCTGGTGGCTTTATTGCGCCAGGACCAAGTGGTGCGCCGACTCGTGGGCGCTTAGACACCTTGCCCACAGGGCGCAACTTTTTCTCGGTAGATAATCGCGCGATTCCTTCGCCAGCGGCGTGGGCGATTGGTCAGCAATCGGCTGACGCCTTGATCCAACGACATTTGCAAGAAGAAGGGGATTACCCGAAAGATCTTGGCTTGTCAGTATGGGGCACTGCGACCATGCGTACTGGCGGCGACGACATTGCTCAAGCGTTTGCGCTAATGGGGGTGCGTCCGATTTGGGCGCCGGGTTCTAATCGTGTCACCGACTTTGAAATACTCTCCTGCATGCAACTCGGTCGACCGCGTGTTGACGTTACCTTACGAGTGTCTGGCTTTTTTCGTGATGCGTTTGCCAACGTCATGCGCCTTTATGATGCCGCAGTGCAAGCCATCGCAGAGTATCAAGAGCCGGGTAATGGCAACACCATTCGCGCCAATGTAGAAGCGAGAAAAAATACTTTATTAGCCCAGGGCATGAGCCCAGAACAAGCGAGTCGACAGGCTTCTTATCGTGTTTTTGGCAGTAAACCGGGGGCTTATGGGGCAGGCTTACAAGGATTGATCGACGAGCGCTGCTGGGACACAAAAGCCGACTTAGCTGAAGCCTATGTGAATTGGGGTGGTTACGCTTATGGCTCCAATGATGACGGCAGCCAAGGAGAAGGCGTCGAGGCGAAATCCGCCTTTGTAGAGCGCTTGTCACAGCTTGATGCCGTGGTGCAAAACCAAGACAACCGTGAGCACGATATTCTCGACTCGGACGATTATTACCAGTTCCAAGGCGGCATGACTAACGCAGTGACCGAGTTTCGCGGGCAAGCCCCAAGCGTGTATCACAGTGATCATTCTAATCCAACATCCCCAAAGATTCGTACCTTAAAAGAAGAACTGAATCGGGTAGTGCGTTCACGGGTATTAAATCCTAAATGGATCGACGCCATGCAGAGTCACGGCTATAAAGGCGCATTTGAAATGACCGCCACGGTAGACTACCTGTTTGCTTACGACGCCACGACAGATTTAGTGGCGGATTATCAATACGAGCAAGTCACCGACAGATTGCTGCTCGATCCAGACAATCAGGCGTTTATGCGCGATAATAACCCCCACGCATTGGAAGAAATGGGCGAACGCCTACTGGAAGCCATTCAGCGCGGTATGTGGCAAAACGCAGAAGGCCACAGAGAACAAATTCAATCCTTGTTGCTTGATCTAGATCAGCAGCAAGAGCAAAGCCAGTAACCTTGGGCAGAAGGTCACTGGTAACCTTGCGGATAGTCATTAGACTAACTATCCGCCGAGTCGAACCAAGTAGAGAGAAACAATGAGTAATACAGAACAGGCCAAAAAGGGCATTATGATTTGCGGTCACGGCAGTCGTGATAAAGACGCAGAACGAGAGTTTGGCCTAGTGGCAAAAGGCTTAAAAGAACGCTTCCCAGAGCTACCAGTAGAATACGGATTTCTGGAGTTTTCAGCACCGAACATTCATATGGGCTTAAACAGCTTGTTGAGCCAAGGTGTGGAAGAAATTTACGCTGTACCGGGCATGTTATTTGCCGCGACCCACGCGAAAAACGATATACCTTCTGTATTGACCACATACGAAGAAAAAAACGCCGGTCTTCATATTACCTATGGCCGCGAGCTGGGCTTGCAAGATGACATGATTGAAGCCTTCCAAGCGCGCATTTATGAATCCCTTGGGCTTGACCCACAAAACCCACCAGAGAACCTATACGACACCTTATTAGTCGTTGTGGGTCGTGGTACATCCGACACAGGCGCCAATGCCGAAGCCGCGAAACTGACGCGCATCGTCAATGAAAACATGGGCTTTGGTTGGGCAGACACGGTTTACTCTGGCGTCACTTACCCATCCGTTGGCGTTGGTTTAGAAAATTTAATGAAGTTAGGCTACAAACGCATCGTCGTTGCACCTTACTTCTTATTTACTGGCCGATTGATCAAACGTATTCAAGGCTACGTAGAGAAAGTGGCGAAAGAAAACCCAGCGATTGAATTTATCCAAACGCCATACCTAAGCGACCACCCAAGAGTCATCGACGCCTTCCAAAATCGCGTGGAAGAAATCATGCAATCAGAACTACCAACCGGCGAAGAAAGCCTAATGAACTCCTTCAAACGCCGCCTAGCCGCAGGCGAAGTAGACGTTCATCACCACCATGCCGAATTTGTCGACCCACAAGACGACACCCAAGGCTTGTCCGACTTTGACGTGAAACACGCCACCTTCTCAGCAACAGACGAGAAACCATCGTCTGTACTGACGCCACAAGCGCATTCACATTCTCATGGGCATGATCATAGCCATGACCATTCGCACGGACACAGTCACGATCATTCACACGGACACAGCCACGGCGTTTACAAACACATCGGCCACCCAATGGGACCAAGAACCATGATAGGCGAAGGCATCTGTTGCTGCTTCATGGGGCAATTTACCGATGAAATTCTAGAAGAAGAAAAAGACAAAATCGACGGTGACTGCACGAAAACGTCGTTTGCTCATAAATAGATTATTTTGACACAAAAACTAAAATGCCCAGTAACTTGCTGGGCATTTTTTGTCTTTCAAGGGGAAGATGGGGTTATTGGTTTTGTACGTTTCATTCAAACGCTTTGTATACCTGACCTTTATTCCGCTCTGCTGAGCGTGTTACTTTTTTCAATTGATAAAAAACTTTACTTTAAAAGAAAAGCAAAAAATCTCTTTAAGACCTTTAGCGTATCGTTTCCGAAGCTCAGAAAGGCTTTTGTACGTCGATCATTTAAGGAAGGTGTTTAGCGCCTTTTTAGATGGAGAGATATTATCAAACACTGCCTTAGAAACGTCATCAAGTCGCGCAACTTCGTTGCATCGAATGGACGTTTTTAGTGGCAAAAGACTCGTAGGGCATCATCAATGTAAGGGGGCATTTCCCTTTAAGATTCTATGGAATTGGTAGCATCTAAATTTGTTGCGTTTAAAGGGATTTGACCTCCAGCTGGTGGCCACTAGACTTGTCGAATACAAGATATTGGTTTTGTACCCTACAAATGAGAGGATAAAATAATGTCCATAGCTGTATTTTCAAACGAATTATTTGATGAAATATATAATATTTGTAAGACTAAAAATTATTGTGAAGTCTTGGCTATTTTAGAGCGAAAGCACCCTGAAGGAGTTGATGAAGATTCAAATCATAAAATAATCAGCCTTAATCAAGTAGAAGCTCAACAAGTTGCTAATGTTGCGATAGTTGAGCATTTACAAGCTAAACTAATTTATCCATATTGGTCAGATGATCATCACCACTATGATGAATTACATGAAGAAGAGTTCTTTGAAGTGCAATCATTTTTACAAGCAGTATTGTTTAGTCTAAGTACGTTTAATATTAAGACTCTTGGAAGCTCTAACTAGTTTTTACCTCATTCAATCGCTTTGTTTTCCCGCTCTTTATTCCGCTCTGTTGAGCGGGTAACCTTTTGCTAGCGCCCAAAACTTCACTTTAAAAGAAAAGCAAAAAGTCTCTTTTAAGACCTTTAGCGTATCGTTTTCGTGGCACATAAAAATGTTTGTACGTCGATCATTCAAGGAAGGTGTTTAGCGCCTTTTTAGATTGAGATACATTATCAAACACTGCCTCAGAAACACTATCAAGTCGCGCAACTTCGTTGCATCGAACGAGCTTATTTATAGCGATTTGACCCTGATAAATACAGAAAAACTGGATGAACAGTACGGTTTATGTCTGTCGTTAGTTTCTTCCCCTTTTTCTTCAAGGGGAAGATAGGGTTGTGTCTTTGGTTTTGCGGATTCCATTCAAACGCTTTGTTTTCCAGACCTTTATTCCGCTCTGCTGAGCGTGTAACTTTTGCCCAGATCCGCAAAACTTTACTTTAAAAGAAAAGCAAAAAATCTCTTTAAGACCTTTAGCGTATAGTTTCTGTGGCATATAAAAACGTTTGCACGTCGATCATTTAAGGAAGGTGTTTAGCTCCTTTTTAGATTGAGATACATTATCAAACACTGCCTCAGAAACGTCATCAAGTCGCGCAACTACGTTGCATCGAATGGACTTTTTTAGCGCCAAAAGACTCGTAGGGCATCATCAATGTAAGGGGGCATTTCCCTTTAAACTCCTACGTATGGCTACAGATATTGTCTAAAAACAATCTATCTTGTTGCGCGTTTGTACTGGTAGAAAAATAAAAAGTCTTTTAGTATCAATGAATAATAATTTCCAGTGCAAAGATAACAGGCTGTGCTTCCCTAATAAATAGATGTGATAGTGCACGCTCGTTTAGCCAATTTTGGATATTATGAATAACTTTATAAAACACTTTAAATTCAGTTGGTTATAGATATATTTAGACAGTTTTTGAAATGTGTAAGTGCGCGTGCGTACTATTAAAATGTTAAGTGTCATCGGAGTTACGTAAATGGAATTCAATAACGAGTTAGGTTCTAAATCTGCTCCAAGAATTGAAAAAGCTGCGAGAAAAATAGCAGACGACAGTGTTGAAGGATATGAAGATGTCTTGATATCTACTTTAGATTTTTTGTTCCAGAAAAAAACTAAATCATGGAAAGCACAAGCTGAGATAATTAGGGCAATAGGTATAACAGGAACAGAAAAAGTCGTTCCTTATTTAAAGGAATTAGCATTAAAAGATTTTTCTTCATTAGTACTTTATCGTTATTTAGGTTTTTCGATTTGCTTACTCGAAGATATAAAGTCTGGTAATTTAAGCTACCTAAATAGCATTTTAAAAAGTTCTAATCAGTTGTTAATCTCGGGTGCATGCTCTGCTTTGCTTTTTTCTGAATTCATACCTGAGAATAAGGATATTAAAAATATTCTTAAGTATGTGGTAAATAATTGTGAGGATGAAGGTATATTAATTACCCCTAGGTGTTATATCGCAGCGGCTTGTTACTCATGGCCTTCAGATCTAACTAAAGCATTCTTACTTACTTGCGCTAAATCTAATTTTTCAATACTTAATGAAATTTCAAAAGCTTCATTAACTGGAATTAAAACAAAGCAGGTGCTCATCTAAGTAGCCACTTAACAAGCGCATCAAATCTGACATCTCACATTGTCCTATTTTTTGATTAAAAGAAAATGACGCAAAAAAGCGTCCAACATTTTCCGCAGTTTATGCGGGCATTAAATTCCTGAGGAAGTATGAGCAATAAAGAAATAGTTATATTTGCTTCGATCGTATCAGCAGGCTTGATCACACCTGAAGAATATATTTCATGTTGTGATGATCTTATACTAAAAGAAGATGAGCCTTCCGAGTTGATAATGGATCTTGCTTTATTGAAAGATAAAGATGCAGCCGTTAAACGCTTGCTTAGCGAGGCATATGATAACTTTGAAGAAATGTATCCATTCCCAGAAACTGGATTTTTTGAGGTTTGCGTAGAATTTATCAAATTTCAATCCGGTAACGTTGGTTGGAGTGACTTCCTTCGTTCTGCGATTCTTATAGCTGAGCAAGGTCGCTGCCAGTGGAGCGCGGACGACTTTAATAGGTTTCTGGAATCATATCTGGCAAACGACGAAAGCGAAATATTGACAAAAAATCAATCAGAGCATCTTGCCGGTGTGCTGAAAGAAGAAATTGAAGAAATAGACCTCTACCGAAAAATGGTAGAGCAACGAAATTTAACAAGTTTGTCCAGTTGACGTTTTGGTCTACGCTTCGTTTTGGGGTAGCTACGCCACTTTACCCCAAAACTAAGCAATTAGGGTCAGATGAAAATAGAGCTTTATTTTCATCTGACCCTAATAATAAAAATGTTAAGTGTGAGGAAGTATGAGCGAAGAATTTACTCGGCCTCGATATCTAGAGGTTTCAAATCATTTCTTCCATGATGCTCGGGATTTTTACATCCGATATAAGCATTGTATTAATAGCGATGGCCCTTTGTTTTATACGCCCCGATCAATGCGAACAAAAACTTTCATTGATCTGCGGATGGGCATCGAGTCGGTCTTGAAGTCCTTGATCTGTTATTTTGAAAATGCGGATAGGAAAGGTAAGACGCTCATAAATTGGATAGAGAATTATGGTCATGACATTGGAAAGATGATGAGGAAGATTCGTCCTCATCTGCCAGAGGATATCGTTACCGAGTACGAAGGCGATATTCTCAAGATGGATGGCTTACCAGTTGGACTACGTTACCGATTGGACACATGGGACTTCCGTGGGAACAGAGAAGATTATTACTACGATACGATAGGAAGTGATTACTGGCTGGATAGAATCCTAGAGGCGCTTTCGAAGCTGATTGATTTCGCCAATGAAAACCTAAAACAGCATAGTCGAGTGGTGGGATCTTCTGAATTATTGGCGGAAATTATGGAGCCCAGATACGAGAAATACACTTAACCAATAGTTGCAGTTCGTTCCGGGCCAAACGGCCCTCCACCGGACAGCCTTGTCGCCGCTTTGCTCTGCCAAGGCTGCCGCTGAACAACGGCGTTAGGCTAATCGAGATTTTATAAGCAATTAGGGTCAGATGAAAATAGAGCTTTATTTTCATCTGACCCTAATGACCCTAATAATATTATAATTTCTAGTGCAGAGATAACGTGCTGGGGATAAACGTGATAACACGCACGCTCGTTTAGCTAATTTTGGATATTATGAATAACTTTATAAAACACTTTAAATTCAGTTGGTTATAGAGATATTTAGACAGTTTTTGAAATGTGTAAATGCGCGTGCGCACTATTAAAATGTTAGCTCCTATTCAGGTGTCACCAATAAATAAGGATGTATATAAATTGTCTCAATACTTAAAGTTAGGCGATGATCAATCGCCCGTAGAGTTAGCTCCTAACGGTGACAATGGCGCTTTTAAAGTTATAGGGGACTGCGTTTGGGCAAAAGCTGAAGATGAAATTACTCCAGACTCTTTACGCTCAAAAATCGAACCTTGGTTAACTGCACTTTTTCAATCTGAACACCTTAATTTGCTTGTTGGTGCAGGTCTTAGCACTGCGGTTCAGCAGTCTGCAACAGGGCAAAATCCGCAAGGTATGGGATGGATAGAAGATCTAAAAGTTTGTAAGTTAGAAATAGATGCTTATGTAGAAAAAACTGCTAAAGCAACGGGCAGAGATAAGGGAAATATTGAAGATCAAATTCGTTCAATTAATGAATTAATTAAAGGTTTAGAAATACTTGTCGCGTTAAATCCAACACCTATAGTTCCACCTCCACCACCAAACCCACCTTATAGATATTTTCCGACTGAGTTGAATCAGCTAAGAGAAGAGCTTTCAAGATGTTTACAGCTGTTTGCTCAGTCTGTTAGCAATGGCGAAAAATCAATCCGCGATGCAGAACCTGAACAAAAAACTGAAACATTTAATTATTTAGTTAATTTTTTAATGAGTTTTTCAAGTCGAATAGCAACGCGTGATAGATTGCATATATTCACGACTAATTATGATCGCATAATTGAAACGGGTGCTGAATTAGCAGGCCTTAGGTTAGTTGATCGGTTCGTTGGTAGTATTGCACCCATTTTCAGGTCATCACGTTTGGAGGTTGATTATCATTATAACCCACCTGGTATACGTGGTGAGCCAAGATATTTAGAAGGTGTAGCTCGTTTTACCAAACTTCACGGTTCATTAGATTGGTATGAAAACGAAGGGGCTATAAGACGTTTTGGATTACCTTTTGGAGCGGCTTCTGTAGAGCCATTTTTACAAGTCGAAGGTGCTGGCACAGCTAACTACCAACAGTTGATAATTTATCCAAATTCAGTCAAAGATCGTGAAACATCAGAATACCCCTATGTAGAATTGTTTAGAGATTTAGCATCAGCAACATGCCGCCCAAATAGTACTCTAGTCACCTATGGCTATAGTTTTGGTGACGAACATATAAATCGAGTTCTAACGGATATGCTAACAATACCCTCAACGCATATCGTTATTATTGCCTATGGTGATCCACTTGGAAGAATAATGAGTTTTATAAAGGATAGCGGGCGTCAGGCTCAAATATCTTTATTACTAGGCAGTCATTTTGGAGACTTAAAAACATTAGTTGATTACTACCTGCCTAAAGCCGCAATCGATCGCACTTCAATTCGAATGGCTGAACTTTTGAAATCAAGAGGCTTATATCCAGCTGCAATTCAAAGCACAATTGGTGGTGAAGAATGAGCTCCCTACCAATTGAGCAAGGAGAGCAATTAAGAGTTGGCACTGTAGATTTTGTATCACCAAATGAAATCAGAGCTGTTCTTGATATTGATTCACCAGATTCTGTTGCCTTAAATGCTGGAACACCGAGAAACTTCCCAAGAGTAAATAGTTATGTTTTAGTATCTTGTGATAATGGTTATCTGGTTGGACAAATTGAGTGGCTAGCCGTTGAACGCTCGCCTTATCCTAAACAAAGGGATATCCAAGATTTTGGTTTAGTAAATTTACCTTTCCCACAAAAAAAAATCAGTCTAAATCCTGTAGGAACTTTAAAACGAGTTTCAAAGCAAGGTATTGATACTTTCAAGTTTCATCGAGGTTCAGAATCATTTCCATCAATTGGTTCTGCTATCTTACTACCAACAGATTTACAGCTTAGATCTATTGTTGAATCTGGCAATAATCGTAGAGTTGTCATCGGACAAAGCCCGCTTGCGAATAACGCTAATGTTGCTGTAGATCCGGATCGATTGTTTGGAAGGCATATCGCTGTTTTAGGAAATACTGGTAGTGGTAAATCTTGTTCAGTTGCAGGCCTTATTCAATGGTCTTTAGAAGCGGCGATTAAATCAGAAGCGAAACCAAATGCTCGGTTTATTGTGCTTGATCCAAATGGTGAATATACCCGTGCTTTAGGTCCAGACACTAAGTTCAAAGGTCGTATTTTTAAAGTTGAAGCTGAGCAAGGTGAAAACCAACTACAAGTACCTTCGTGGCTTTGGAATAGTGCTGAATGGGCGTCCTTTACTCAAGCAAGCCCGAAAGCACAGTTGCCATTACTAAAGCGATCATTGAGGGCTATGAGAAATGAGGAATTTGAACTTAATATCAATTTAGATTTAGAGGTTAAAAAGTATCTCGGTACGATTCTTGTTTCTTTGAGAGCGGATAAATCTAAAGGCGCCGCAGCACTTAATGGCTTTCCCGGCGCAAAAAATCTTTTGGCCAAAATAGATGCTTGGCGTCAAAGCCTTGAGGAGTACCAAGCAAATTTAACTACACAGCACCCAGATTTAGATCAACTAATTGTTGCTGCTCAAAATTATTGTAATCAAAGAAGCGGAAAATATCCCGATTACAATGCCACAGTCGCCGAAATCGATACCCTTATTAATGCGATAGAGAGATCATTCCTTAGCTTTGGGGGCAATGAGGATGAGCTTCTTCCTAAAAGTGAGGATATACCAGTTCCATTTGATGGGGGGAATTTAGTATCTTATTTAGAAGCTTTAGCTCAAGAGAACGGTAGTGAGCAGTATGTAGAATATTTAGTTGCTCGAATACGTACCATGCTTTCTGATACAAGAATGAAACCTATAACTAACGATGGAGAGCAGAGAGTCGACTTAGCTAAGTGGCTAGAAAACTATATAGGTAAGGATGGTGATGATGAAAGTTGTGTCTCAATTATTGATCTTTCTTTAGTGCCAAACGAAATCACCCATCTAGTTACCGCTGTAATTTCAAGAATTATATTTGAATCATTACAACGCTATAGACGACTAAATAATAAAACTTTACCAACCGTTCTTGTGGCTGAAGAAGCGCATACATTTATTAAGCGCTATCGTGATGATTCTGAAAATCAGGATGTCGCTGCTGTATGTTGCCAAGTGTTTGAAAAAATAGCACGTGAAGGAAGAAAGTTCGGGCTTGGCATGGTAATTTCTTCGCAACGGCCCTCTGAGTTATCACCTACGGTTTTATCTCAATGTAATACTTTTCTTCTGCACAGGATTAGTAACGACAGAGATCAAGAGCAAGTACACAAAATGGTGCCCGATAATTTACGTGGACTACTACGTGAGCTGCCGTCTTTACCATCTCAACATGCAATACTAATGGGGTGGGCGTCAGAGCTTCCTGTTTTAGTTAAAATGAAGAACCTAACAAAAGAGCAACAGCCACATTCAGACGACCCTGATTTCTGGGACGTGTGGACAAGAAAAGATGAAGATGGGAATGAAGTTGAACGAAATGCTGATTGGGATGCAGTTGTTAAGGAATGGCAGCAGAGCTAACAAGCCACTGCACTCGGAAATTTTACTCGCTCCGCTCCCAAAATTCCGGTGAGTGGGGCGTTAGATTCTCAATCGATAAGCTTTATATTACTCATTTTCTATCAATTACTAATGAAGGGCAAAAATGGATAAGTGCTATTTATGTAAGCAATTAGGGTCAGATGAAAATAAAGCTTTATTTTCATCTGACCCTAATAATAAATGGTAAATTCAAAAGGCATTATTCAATTAGATCTTCGCATAATATACATATAGATCAGTGGAAAAGAGTGCTGAGAGAATGGGCGGAAGAAAATGCTATCCATTTAAAAGAATATAAAAAAGAAAATAGAGGTTAAAGATGTTTAGTGTCATGGAATTAAGGCTGATCAGGTATTCAGTCAAAAAAACAATGGATAATTTAATTAAACGCAAGGCTATACTTGATCCTGAAAGCGATGGTTCAATAGAGATAACTAATGACTTAATGGGATATCAAAGTATTTTAGATACCATTAATGATGAGGATCGAGTCTAAATCGCTATAATCGGGTAGCCGGAGGTCTCTAATCTCCAGCCCCCACAACACCCTGCATGCGGCTCCGCATAGGGCGTTTCACTTAGAATAGTGAAGCGCGATCCAACCATCACGCAGCGAATAAAGCCCTTCGAATTTTAAGTAAGCAAGTGATAAAGCTTGATTGATCCCCGGAGTTTTAGCACTGCGCCACGGCCCTTTACTGGTGATACCACACGCAACTGCGGCCTGAACATGCACACCTAATCTCATTAAACTTCTTACTTTAGTGCGCGGCTTTCGCCACTGTCGCCAATAGGCCATTCGTACTCTACGCCTGATCCAATGATCCAGATCGACACAAAGCTGATAGCAATTGGCGATACCAAAGTAGTTTATCCAGCCACGTAAATATTGGCTGATTTTAAAGAGTTGATAACGCATGGACACGCCCCAGTTACGGTTCGTTAACCTTTTGACTTGCTGCTTAAATTTCAGTAATGCCTTTGGGTGCCATTGAATGCGACCTGCCTTGAAGGTGAATCCAAGGAATTTACTTTCACTGGTTTTAACGACGTGGTTTTTGACCGTGTTAACGATCAGTTTCAAACGGTTATTCAGGAATTTGCTGATACCAATAATTGAAGAATTTGGGCAGCAAGTAATGATTTCACTCGTGCATTTAAGCTCTATCGAATTGATATAGGTCATTTAGATAGCATGCGAAAAAAGTTATTTTTAGTATATAAAATGTACGGAAAAGTATTATTCTTTTAGGTGGGTCACTCCTGAAAGGAAAAGTCGATTGATCCTTAGATATGTCTGAGGATCGATATACATATTTTACAATAAAAAAAGGAAAGGATATGAAAGATACGAATGTTCCTACCCATCAAAATTTTATTGACGGTAAGTTTTGTGACACAGATGTTCATATCGAAGTGAGAAACCCTTCAACAGAAGCTTTGATATCTTATTCACCTTCATCTTCACAAAGCGATGTGGATAGTGCCGTGAATGCTGCTCGCAATGCACAGGTGGCATGGTCTCGTAAACCTGCGATTGAGCGAGCAGGTTATTTAAAAGAGATTGCGGCTAAAATTCGCGAACATGTACCGCATTTGGCAAAAGTGATTGCTGAAGAGCAAGGTAAAATACTCCCACTCGCAGAAGTTGAGGTGAATTTTACTGCCGACTATTTAGATTATATGGCTGAATGGGCGAGACGTATCGAAGGTGAAGTCATCACCAGTGATAGAGAAAACGAAAATATATTTTTATTGCGTAAGCCTGTTGGTGTTGTTGCTGGGATTTTACCTTGGAATTTCCCTTTCTTTTTGATTGCTCGAAAAATGGCTCCAGCGTTAGTGACAGGGAATACTATTGTTATTAAGCCGAGTGAAGAAACCCCAAATAATTGCCATGAATTTACCAAACTTCTAGCGGAAACATCGTTACCTAAAGGTGTATTTAACCTTGTTTGTGGTACTGGGCAGGTTGGGGCACAGCTTAGTGAGTCACCTAATATTGATATGATTAGTTTTACTGGAAGTGTGTCAACGGGTGAAAAAATCATGGCAGCAGCCGCTAAAAATATCACTAAGGTGAATTTAGAGCTTGGCGGGAAAGCGCCGGCAATTGTATTGGATGATGCTGATTTAGATATGGCAGTAAAAGCGATCTGCGACTCTAGAGTGATTAATTCAGGTCAGGTTTGTAACTGTACAGAGCGGGTATATGTTCAAAGTGGCATAGCGGATGAATTTATTAAACGCATGACAGAACAAATGCAACAGGTAACATTTGGAGATCCACTTAAAATTACAGATGTTGCTATGGGGCCTATTATTAATGAAACCAGTCTTAAGAAAATAGCTGAGGCTGTCGAAACAGCCATAAAACAAGGCGCTAAACTGGAGTGTGGTGGAAAAGTCGCAGATCTTGGCGGTGGTCACTTCTTTCCACCGACAGTATTAAGTCATTGCGATATGTCGATGACTATTATGCGTAAAGAAACATTTGGCCCAGTTTTGCCAATTCAAGTAGTTGAAAGCTTAGATGAAGCCATAACCCACGCGAATGATTGTGAATATGGTCTTACCTCTTCAATTTATACTCGTGATTTATCCAAAGCCATGCAAGCAATGCGAGAACTTAACTTTGGTGAAACTTATATCAACCGAGAAAATTTTGAAGCAATGCAAGGTTTTCACGCGGGTGTTAAAAAATCAGGTATTGGAGGCGCAGACGGTAAACATGGTCTGTACGAATACACTAGTACGCATGTGGTCTATATTCAGTCCTAAGCTCTAGTAAAATCTATACTGAAAAAAGGTGAGCGAATACGCTCATTAGATTTTTCATCCATCCTCGTTAGCGGAAGTTAACGAGGATTTTTTATATATGGTGAAAGACCTAAATTCAGATAATAAGTGCGACACTGAAAATGAGGTATAGGGATTAACGTGCCACCCACCCTTAAAACCCACTCATAGCGGGCCTTTCGGACTAAGGGGACATTTTTCTTTAAAATCCTACAGAATTATTGACGTCTAAATGTTCTGCGATGAAAAAGGTTTGACTATGGTTGGTGGCTCTCCGTCTCATACTCAACAGGTTAACCATCCCGATCATTATGCAGTCATCAAAGAGTTCGCTTCAATATGCCCTAACACTTGGTTTGTTAGTGTTGAAAACACGGTGAGTGCGTCTTCCCATGAAACGGAATTTTTTGCGTAGACCATGGGGCTGACGTAGTTGTTGTAGCGTTCAGAAAATTTTCTGTCATCAATCAATCGTTGTAATCCATAACGAAGCTCGTTGATTGGGGTATCGATCATTTGTTGGTGTTGGTTTCCATAACGTTCTACATCTATCTTGATTGCTTTTGCGACTAGTGAGCTGAGTATGTCTATGTTTGAAGGTTGGGTAAGTTGGATGTGATAGGTGTCGTAGATGTGTCTGATGAGTGTTTCGTCATCCGTCCGTTCGGTGTTTCTAGCGATACTGGCTGTTCTTCGTATCATAGACAGGAGCTTTTCTGCTTGAGTATCAATGATGGCGGAACAAGGAAACTCGTCAATTTCAATATCGGATTGCGTTACTTCGGCGAAGATAGATTGAATCGACCTTGTTTCTGGTTTGCTTAAAAGGTCTGATTCTATAAATTCTTATTTTATAAAGGGGCGCAAACAGGGGGGTTGTTGGTATTGTTGGGGGTAGCGGATATCAAAGGCGAAGTATCGATATTTGTCCGAAATTGACGGTGTTCCTTCGATTGAGAAAAGGGCGCAGCTTTCAATCAAAGACTCAATAAGATTCTTCACGTCTTTACGAGCACTTCTTCTGGCACTTTGTGATGACTGATGTGAAAACGATTGTTTTGGTATCAGCTTCAAGTCAATGTCTTCAGACATTCGATAGGTTTTGACTGCCGATTTAGCCAATGCAGTACCGCCAGAAAAAACAATCTGATGGTATTCCAGTTTAATAGAAGAAATAAGGTGTAGTAGCTGAACAACGTAGTAATCTTTTTCGACAATGGCAGGATTGCCAAGACCAATGGCGTCGGCAACATCAACAAAGAGTGAACTATCGATCGACATTGATGCCCTGTCTTCCTATCGAAATTTTACGGGTAAAGCGCGGATTATTGAGAATTATTTTGATGTTGGCTGGAATTTGAGTACTTTCCCCAGAGATATTCAAACTGGATAGGTTATCTAGCTTGTAATCGACACCAAGCCTTTCCATTGCTTCAATTAATACACCATCTGCGCCAGAAGCATTGTCAGGCATAGGTTTCCCTGTGATTCTATTTTGTCTGATTCGGGTGTAAAGACCATAGCCAATTTTCATTAATAAGCCGTCTTTAACAAGGTTTTTAAGACCACGTCCGACTTGGTCGTATTCGGCAATGTCTTTAAAATCAGAGCGCAGGAAAACAGAACGCTTAGAGCGTTTTACTCTTGTTTTTATCCTGTCTTGTATTGTCATCTTAGCCCCCGTATTTATTGTCTATATAGTATGCAAAAATACGACAATTTACAAATGCAAAAATACGACAATTTCAGGGCTAATATTTGATAATATTAAAGTGCCACCCACCGTTAAAACCCAGTCATAACAAGCCTTCCCGTCCGAAGAATCCATTTTTATTTAAAATTTTAGGCGTTAAATTTCTCAAGCAACTCCGTCTTGGCTCCTCTTAAAGAACAACTCAAAAAAATTGCTATGTGAGCCTGCCCTAGCGAGTTGCTCGGCGCTTTTGTCGAATCAACTGTATTTGAAAATCTGAGATGAGCAGTGATGGTACGATCTTGACGTCCTCATTTTATCTGTAGCTTGATATCTGTGATTTATGATGGAAAAAAGAATGGTCAATTGAACCTTAGAAGTATGTGAAATATTGTGGATTTATATTAATTAGGTAGGCTGAGAATGAGAAATTCTACAGCCTCGTTAGCTGTTTTTTTAACCAAAGCTCTTTATGTCTCATATCAATGTTATAGGTCGTCATTCAATATATTATCGAATGTTACGATTTTCAGAGCTTGGTATGAAAATACAATTAATTAAAACGTTTCTGGGTATTTTAATTACTTCCAACACTTGCTTCTACACCAGTATTTGATCGCAATAGCAAGATTGGTATGTGTGCAGGTTTATCAAGAATTGCATCGATTTAAGTAGATCAAGCAAAATTAGTGGCAGCTCTCGATCGAAGTGAGGGGCCGGAGAAAACGATGGGTGCAATGAGTTATGGTGGCGGGTACGCAATGGGAAATGTGGATATGTTTCAGTTGCTAAAACCGAACACCAAATCAAAAGTGGAAGTGGCAAAGTTAATATTTCAGCAAACTGGCTGTAATGTTTATCTGTAATTGCCATTTTTAGCCGCTAGCAAAGCGTTATGTATTTCGGGAGTGTAGATGTATATCGATGAAATAAAGTTAAATCTAGACGCAGTATTAGAGCGTTTTTTAACAGAAGAAATTTCATTGTTACGTGTGCGAATGATGAGCCCGATAGTCAACGGACAGGTAATTGCGGGCGGCGTAAACTTGGGTGTCCGTAGGCTTTTTGCCGTTTGGAGGGACTATGCCCGAAAAACTGACGACGGAATTATCACGCTGCGGCGTATAACGGCTTGTTGCCACAGTTTCAGCTCGAAAGGCCTTCTTTTATGAAAACATTACGCATCTTGATCCCGATTGTGTTGTTGTCGACCGCGGTTGGAGGCTGGTTCTATTTGGCCCAGAACGAACCCGAGGCCCCTCCGACGACGGCTCTTGTCAGACTTGGCACAGTTGAAGAGACGGTGCTGGCGTCGGGCACAATGGAGGCCAAGCAGTTGGTCAGCGTTGGGGCACGGGTCTCGGGTCAGATCGAAACACTGGCGGTCGCCCTTGGCGATGAGGTCGAGAAGGGTGACCTGATTGCGCAGATCGACAGTCAGGACCAGCAGAATGCTGTGCTGACGGCAAAAGCGGACCTGGCCAATATTAAAGCTCAGATCGCGGCCAAGAATGCTAGTTTGGTCAAGGCCAAGCGAACGCTGAACCGGCAGATAACGTTGGTGAACTCGGACTCCGTATCGAAAGCGGATCTTGAGGCAGCCCAGGCAGAGGTTGATGTCTACAAAGCCGAACTTGACGCGCTGGCCGCACAGCAAGACAGCGTTGAAGTCACTGTATCAACAGCGCAGATCGCGCTTGACCGGACCAAGATCACTGCGCCAATTTCGGGAACTATCGTGGCAATCGTCAATGACGAAGGCCAGACGGTGAATGCCTCACAAAGCGCTCCGACAATTGTCAAGATTGCCGATTTGGACAGTATGGTGGTGAAGGCGGAAATTTCCGAGGCCGACGTGGTGCATGTGAAACCCGAGCAACAAGTGTTCTTTACCATCTTGGGAAAACCGGATCACAAATTCTCTGCCACTGTGCGCGCTATCGAACCTGCGCCTTCGTCAATTGAGACCAGCGACACCATCTCAACCGATGAGGCGATCTATTATAATGGGTTGCTGGAGGTAGACAATCCAGACCATCTGCTGCGCATCGGCATGACGACTGAAGTCTCGATCATTCTGGACAAGGCGGAAAACGTGTTGACTGTGCCGTCCGCAGCGCTGAGCAAAGGCGCCGATGGCTATACCGTCAAACGGTATGATGCCGCAGACGGCACAACGACGACTGTGCCGGTTGAGGTCGGGCTGAACAACAAGATCAGGGCCGAGATCATATCGGGGCTGAGTGAGGGCGAAGAGGTTGTTACCAGCCTCGCGGTCGTGGCCCCCTCTGCTTCACAGAGCAATACCAGCACGCCACGGGTGAGAATGTGACGATGGAGGTACCGCTGATTTCAGCGCGCGGGATCTCGCGCAGCTTTCAGGCGGGCGATGAAACCATCACTGTCCTGCGCGATGTTGACGTTGACATCAGGTCGGGTGAGATGGTGGCGATCATTGGGGCTTCTGGCTCGGGTAAATCAACGCTGATGAACATCCTTGGCTGCCTTGATCGCGCCAGTTCGGGCAGCTACAGCTTTGCCGATCAGGATGTGAGCGAACTCGGCCCCGATCAGCTTGCCCAACTGCGGCGCGAACATTTCGGCTTTATCTTCCAGCGCTATCAACTTTTGCCCGATCTTGACGCGATGGGCAATGTCGAGGTGCCCGCGATCTATACCGGAGAGAGCCGCGCGGCCCGGCACCAACGGGCCTCTAATCTACTGGGCCAGCTTGGCTTGGCAGACCGTTTGGACCACCGCCCGGGTGAGCTTTCGGGGGGGCAGCAGCAACGGGTTTCCGTGGCGCGCGCCTTGATGAACGGCGGCGAGGTGATCCTAGCGGATGAACCCACCGGCGCGCTTGATACAAAGAGTTCCAAGGAAATGATCGACTTGCTGTTGGAACTGAACCGCAAAGGCCACACCATCGTCATGGTCACCCATGACCCGGGGGTCGCGCAGCATGCCCATCGCACGATCGAGATCAGTGACGGGCGGATCATCTCGGATACAAAGACCGCCGCCAAGGATGTCACAGATGCCAATCGGTTGGAGCGCGCCCCACGGAAAACGGGCGCCGGGGCTGCGCTGTTGCGGCTGCGCGAGGCGTTTGAAATGTCGTTCAAAGCGCTTTTGGCCCATCGGGTGCGCTCAGTTCTGACGATGCTGGGCATCATCATCGGTATCGCCTCTGTGGTGCTGGTGGTCGCGTTGGGAACAGGCACCAAAGAAAAGGTGCTCGACAGCATTTCATCGCTTGGGAGCAGCACGATCACCGTTCGCTCGGGTACAGGCTTCGGCGCGCGCAATGCGGCCAAGGTGGAAACGCTGGTGCCTTCGGATGCGGAAGCACTGGCGTTGCAACCCTATGCCGACAGCACCTCGCCTTCGGTCGCGACCCAACGCAATGTTGTCTATCGCGGTACCGCCTCGGATGCGTCGATCAACGGGGTGAGCGGGGATTATTTTCAGGTCCACAATTACAACACCGTGACCGGCAGCACCTTCGCGTCCGACGATGTTATCGACCGCAGCCAAGTCGCGGTGATCGACGAGGATACGCGCGACACCTTTTTCGACGCGGGCGACGACCCGGTTGGCAAGGTTCTGCTTCTGGGGGGCGTGCCGGTGCGGGTGATTGGGGTGGTGCGGTCCAGCGGGGCAAGCTTTGGCCCGGAATCACTGAATGTATGGGTTCCCTATACCACGGTGATGACGCGGGTTTCTGGGCAGAATTTCCTTGATAGCATCGAGGTGCGGGTGAGCGATGATTACGACACCTCGCTTGCCGAGACAGAAATCAACGCTTTGCTGACCAGCCGCCACAGCACCAAGGATTTCTTCCTAACAAACTCCGACACGATCCGCGACGCTATGACCTCGACCACGGAAACGCTGACCATGCTGGTGGCGATGATCGCTGTGATCTCGCTGATTGTCGGGGGGATCGGGGTGATGAATATCATGCTTGTATCCGTCACCGAGCGCACAAAAGAGATCGGCGTGCGCATCGCGATCGGGGCGCGGCGGTCGGATATTGTGGCGCAGTTCCTGATCGAAGCCGTTCTAGTTTGCCTGACAGGTGGCGTCATTGGGATCGCCGGAGCCCTGATCGGCGGGCAGATGGTGGTGTATTTTTCGACCGATGTGCAGTTGAGTTTCTCGACGACGGCGATTGTTGTGGCTTTCCTGTCCTCGACCCTGATCGGAATTACCTTTGGCTATTTGCCAGCGCGGGCAGCGGCAAGGCTCGACCCGGTGGTCGCGCTTAACCACGCGTGAGAGAAAACGGGTGATCGGGGCCGGAGAGAACGCCTTACATCTCACGTGGTGAAGAATGGGCTTCAATCGGCCACGCCCAAAGGGCCGTGGCCGATTTGGACTTGTCGCGATGTCCAGATCATTATTCAACCCATGGGAAACTTAAAGTGCCACCTACCTTTCAATAATTGGTCAGAGTTAAATTAAACTAACTCTGTCTCGACTCCTCTTAAATAATACCTTTAAAACCCAGTCATATCAGACCTTCACGGGCGAAGAGATCATTTCCCTTTAAAATCCTACGGAATTGGTAGTATCTAAATTTGTTGCGTTTAAAGGGATTTGACCACGGCTTGTAGCCGCTAAACTGGATGAATAGTATGGTTTATGTCTGTCGTTAGTTTCTTCCCCTTTGTCTTCGAGGGGAAGACGGAAGATGGGGTGTTGTTGAACTTTGTGAGGTGTAATTTATCACGACAATGATCTTGGTTTTTTAGACTAAAAGCGAATATATAGAAGCTACTATTTATCATATAAGTTCATACATTACTCTATAGCTACAGGTATTGTCTAAAAACAATCTATCTTGTGACGCGTTTGTACTGGTAGACAAATAAAAAGTCTTTTAGTATCAATAAATAATAATTTCCAGTGCAGAGATAACGTGCTGTGCTTCCCTAATAAATAGATGTGATAGTGCACGCTCGTTTAGCCAATTTTGGATATTATGAATAACTCTATAAAATACTTTAAATTTAGTTGGTTATAGAGATATTTAGATGGTTTTTTAAATGCACATGCGCACTATTAAAATGTTAGGCCTCAGGAGTAATATATGAGTATTAGTGTAAAACGAGCAACATTAGAAAACCTAAATGAAGTTAGCGAGCTATTTAATTCTTATCGTGTTTTTTATAAACAAGATAGTGATTTAGACTTGGCTGTTAGCTTTATAACTGATCGCTTAAATAATAAAGATTCTGTGATTTTCTATTCTTACGATGAAAATGGTAATGCTTTGGGCTTTACACAATTGTATCCAACGTTTTCATCAGTTTCTGCTAAATCTAGTTGGGTGTTAAATGATCTATATGTTTCATACTCTGCTAGGCGTTTAGGTGTAGGTAAAAAATTGATGGATACAGCAAAATCATTTGCTATAGAGACAAACTCAAAGGGTATTGCTCTTGAAACATGTGAAGATAACCTAAATGCTCAGGCTCTATATGAATCACTTGGTTATGAAAAAGATGTTGGCGTCTACAACTATTTCTTAAGTTTGTAAAAGGCCTAACAAGACAAATTAACAAGGACTAAAAACAGTGGACAATCGCTTGTGCCTCACTCATTTTAGCCTGTTATTATGGGTGTTATATTTTCCTGGAGTCTTGTATGTTGCATCAAATTGAAAAGTGGATTGATCAGACGAACATTGAGTACCAAGATAAAAGAATTTCTTGCTCTAAATTCTTTGATGAATTCAAAGGTTTTTATTCTTTAGAGTTCCTTCAACAGTCATATTTTGTGATTGTCGATGCAATCCCCAAGCCTAACTTTCCTGAGTTACGCCAAATGGGGTTAGATGACTTTTTAGATATGGAGGTGCACGGAACTACGTACAAAAACACTTATTATGTCCTTCCTCAGCAGGCATCGAAATTACGCTTACATTTTCACGAACTTGTTCATGTTGCACAATGGGGGCATTTAGGTGCAATACCATTTATGGAACGCTACATAACTGAAATTCAAACTTCGGGATATTACGAAGCACCTTTAGAGAAAATGGCATACTCTTTTGATGCTCATTTTACGAAAGGTGGCGAGAAAATAGATGTTCCTAATTATGTAGCACAAAAAATATAATAAGGCATTTAAACGAAACAAAAAAAGTGTGTTACGTTTCGCTACACATTTTAAACCATTATTATTTTTCCGTTTAATGCGGTGTTATGTGTAATCTATGAATTTGAGAAATCTGCTAATTTGGTCGCCTACATTAATAGGCGTAATCTTACTCTTTGTTTCTCGAGTGGATTTATATTTATTCTCGTCAGGTGTGCTGGATGTAAGAACAATGTTAGGCTGGGAGCTTGTTTTGGTCTTATTGGGTTTTATCTCTAGTGTTGCTGTTTTTTCGTATGGAATTTACTCTTTATTTAAAAAGCATTGGGCATTAGCAGTTAAAGCTTTAATTAACCCTGTAGTTTTTTTGGTTTTCTTTGCTGTAGGTGGTGCATTTGGTGCCACTTACTTAAACGCTACTTAGAAAATTATCCATACAAGTCGTTAAAGCAGGACAAATAACAGTTGGTTTTGCTCCTGCGTCGCTTATTTTAACCAACTATTTTTCGCCTCTGATTGAGGCTGTTTACAATCATTTATTTAACACGGAGATCACAATGGCTAATATAATTTCAGGTAGTTGTTGCTGTGGCGACGTAGAATTCACACTAGAAGATAACTTCAGTAATTTTTTCTTTTGTCACTGTGAACAGTGTAGAAAGTTAACTGGTAGTGCACACGCTTCTAACCTATTCACTACACCTGATAATATAAATTGGGTTAAAGGTGTTGAAAAAATAAATCGCTATGATCATCCAAAACGTGCTTTTTCGAAAGCCTTCTGTGAAAATTGTGCGTCTGGTTTACCGTATATATCGCAAAGTGGTAAATCTTTAATTGTTCCTGCGGGCAGTATAAATGGAGAGCCATCAATAAAACTAGACGCTCAAATTTTTTGCTCGGAGCAGACAGAATGGCACAAAGAAGGCGTGAAAGTAGCTAAAGTTTCAGGCTTTCCAAAGTAAACATAACAAGAACATTAAATCGGAACAAAAACAGTTGGTTATGTATCGTACCTCAACAAATTTAAATGGACAATTTTTGTCCGTTTATGCGGGTGCTATATTTTTCAGAAAGGTAGGCAGTAATTAGTATCAATCAGGAAATTGCATTAATCAACTATCTCCAAAAAAAAGGAGATCTATCCAGTCTGGACTTTTTTAAGTGGGTTGGTAAGTATTATAATGAATCTAAAGTATTTCAAACTGTTATACATGACTGTATTGGAATCAAAGAAAGCATGGATATTATATTTTCTGAATATAGTTTGTATGATTTTCCTGAAGAGTTTTGGTTATCAAAAATAGCCGAAGATAAAGAATTAAATATAATCTCTTTAGTGAATTCAGTCGCTTCGGCTTATGATTTACTGAATAGCGAAGGGGTGGGTAACCATAAGTTATCACCCGTTTTATATAGCTTAGTCGACGATTTTACTGAAGAAACTATGAACCATCATATAAAGCGAATTAAAGAAAGCAACTTTGAAACGTTACTCACACAATATAACTTACAATCATGGAGCCTACTTTATGAAAAAGTATTTGGATCCAAATATAACAAGAGTATTGAAAACGGAACTAAAAATAAAATAAATAAAACGTGTCAGAGTTAAATTAAACCAACTCTTGGGAATACTATAAAATGCCAGAAGGCACTAAACTTCCTTCAGGACTGGAAATTATAAAAGATAAGTATAAACCTCGAATGAGTGCTACTCATTACACGCTAGCCCCAGCCTGCGATATGCCTTTTTCATAGTCCAAGTTTCTTCTTGATCGACTAGTGATTTTAGTAAAAAGAGATGTAACATAAAAATAGAAATATCAGAACAGCATTTAACATTAATGGCTTCCGCCTTAAATGACGCCATCAAATATAATGAAGGTTTTCTTAATAGCGAAACTATCAAAGATTATTCTGATTATGAAGAGCACTTGGTTTGTCTAGAGAGTTTTCAAGGTTGGCTTGAGGATGAATACAATCGACTTGGTAAAAATAATCCTTCTTTGATGGATTATGATAAAGTGGTGAAAAAATCTAACAAGCCCTTAAAAAGGGCAGAAAAATCTTTCTGTCTTCGTGCCTCAAACATTTTAGCAAGCCGTTTTTCTAAAATAGAAACTCTACAGTCTCGTTATCTTTAAATATTTTATTATTGAAGTTTTAATAAATAGTAATACTTAGTGAAGCAAGATATCATATGCACACTAAAAATTACTGGATAAATCATGAACATAAGTACATTACGACACCCAAAAGAAAAGTTATATCGAACTGCCTGTATGATTATTGGTGGGTTAGTGTGGCTCATATTACTTCTTGGCACTGCATTTTCAATTTTATTATTTCTTATACCTATGGGTATTGCTTTGTGGTTGAGTGAAAAGTTTTTTCAGGCATCCATTTATGGAAACTCAGTAATGGTTTCTGAAAATCAATATAGTAAAGTTCATAGTATAGTAAAAGATACAGCTAACAATCTTCAATTGTCATACATTCCCGCAACATTTGTTGTAAATTCTGATGGCATGATGAATGCTGTTGCAATCAAATTTCTTTCTAAAAAATATGTACTTCTATTTAGTAGTTTAGTTGATGTTTTGTGGGATGATGAAAACCAAGATAGGTTAAATGTAATTATTGCCCATGAATTGGCACATCATGCTGCTGGACATGTTAATTTTTGGGTAAATCTGTTAATGAAACCAGCCATGTTTATCCCTTTTCTTGGTTCAGCATACAGTCGCTCATGTGAACTAACAGCAGATAGAATTGCTGCAAGTTATATTAATAATGAAAGTGCATGTGTTGATTCTTTCATAACTCTTGCATCAGGTAGTCGTGAACTTGTCTCACAGACTGACAAGGAAGCTTTCATTCATCAAGAAGCTATGGTTCCTGGCTTTTTTGGTTTTCTGCAGGAAGTCTTATCATCTCATCCTCGTATGACTAGAAGAATTATTGCTGTTCATGAATTTTACAAATCAAATTAATAAATAATACAGAACTAAACAGCTAACAAAAAAATCATCGGAGGCAAAAATACGCTCCGGTGATTTTTGCGTTGAGGCTGTTTTTTTAAATAGAAATTCCACAGTCTCGTTATGTTCAAAAGGAGAAAATATTGGCTTTTAAAGTGTTCTACTCAGATTACTGTGAAGAAAAAATTATAGACTCATCGGATGCGTTTCATGCGTCAGTATCAGAAATACTTCATAGTATGGATTGTGTTCTGCATGTACCAAAGAACTTCATTGGTATCATCGATGAGCGTGATATTACTCTGCAGTTCTACGTAAATGATGATAAATCAATACTTATAGATGTTCCAATGCCAGAAAAGAACGGTTCTTTTTGTAGGGCTGGAAGTTTACAAGAGTGTTTAAGTATTGTTAAACGATTGGATAAGGCCGTTGATATAAGCAAGATTGATGGTCTTGAGTTCCAGTCGTGGTAGTAGATGTGACAAATTATTTAATAAAATTGTTATCAACACAGCAGTAACGTTAAAGTGTCACCCACCTTTACAGGCCAGTCATATCGCTCCTTTTCGGACTAAGGGGACATTACCCTTTAAAATTTCCGGCGTTATATCTCTCAAGCAGTGTCGTCTATTAATTTTACTCGCTACGTTTAGTTATTCGATAAATGCCATTTAAAGCCCCGTATTTTTATGATGCCAGTCTTATTAAAGTCTTATGGTTAACCTCTTATGTTTGTTGCTTTTTATGTGCTTTTTATGTGCTTTTGATTTGATTGAATTGAAGTAGGTGATGTTAAAGCGGTTTTCAGTTTTGAAACTGTTTTTTGGCACCATAAGTGAATAATAAACCCAATTTTATCTGGTTTTTAGTGTGTGTGATCCGATTAGAATTGCTAACAAAAAATCAACTAGGACTTTAAAATAGCCTGTTTCCATTCCTCAGTATTCAGACGCTGGGATTTGGTGTTCTATTTGTTCATTTTTGGCAATAATAGCTTTAGGTGAAATAGACTTTATTTTGTTGTAGAGCATTACGAAAATGCTCAATTAGCAAGGCTAGTTTTTTATCGGTTAAACGCGTATTCGGGTAAACCGCGTATATTCCTAATTTTTTATTGGCAAACTCATCTAGACAGGTGACTAACTTACCGGATTTTAACTCATTATAAATCAATGCTCGTGGTAAGTAGGCTATACCAAAATCATCCATTACCGCTTGTTTAATGCTGTCTAAGCTGTCTGCTTGAAAACGCCCTTTAACATGACATATCAAATCCGTATTTTCTTCTTGGAACTTCCAAGGGTCTGGCTTTTTACCCGCATATTTGTAAAGTAGACAAGCATGGCTAGAAAGGTCATCTGGGTGTTGGGGAGTCCCATGAGTATGCAGATATTCAGGCGTTGCACAGACACACCATTGTGAATCAATTAAACGCCTAGCAACTAATGACGAGTCGCTTAAATCTGCGGTGCGAATCGCCAGATCAAAACCTTCATCCAAAATATTGGGAAGGCGGTTGGTGACATTAAGTTCTAGTTCAATGCCGGGATATTGTTCGCAGAACTCCACAGCAGCGCGATTTAGTACTAGGTTTGCTGTTACAATAGGCATGGTAATTCGTATATTGCCTCGTACATCACTGCCAAACCCAGTCACTACGTCTTTTGCATCTTGTATAGCTAATTGTGCAATTTTAGCTTTTTTGTAAAGCGCTTGGCCTGCTTCTGTTAAGCTTAGCTTACGAGTTGTACGATATAACAATTGCACATTAAGCGCTTTTTCTAGGCGTGTAATACGCTTACTGACAACTGACATGGTTATTTGCAATTTTTCAGACACGCGAGAAAATGAAGCCTCTTCTACGACATGAACAAACAGCAACATATCGTCTGCTTTCATCATATATATCTTGGCCTATTATGTCAGAAAAGGAAAAAATGAAATTGTTTTTGACTATATATTAACAGCTGCTGAAATTATAGAGTTTCCTCATAAAATAATGATTTGGCTTTCGGAGAGAAAAATGTCCCAACATCCTGCAATCGCAGAATTCCAAAAAATACTATCAAACGAACATGTTGAAACAAATGAGAGCCGTACTGAGCATTATCGCTCTGGTTTTCGTTCAGGAAAAGGCTCGGCAATGGCTGTCCTTTTTCCTCAGAATTTAGTGGATTATTGGCGCGTATTGCAAGTCTGTATTGCACATGATTGCATCGTGATAATGCAGGCCGCTAAAACAGGATTAACAGAAGGGTCTACTCCGAGTGGCAATGATTATGATCGTGAAGTCGTTGTTATCAATACGCTTGCAATGAACCAACTCGTTATGTTGGGTAAAGGCGAGCAAGTATTAGGTTTCCCTGGTACGACTTTGCACACACTTGAAAAGACGCTAAAACCTTTATCACGCTCACCACATTCCGTCATTGGCTCTTCTAACCTTGGCTCGACTATGGTTGGTGGTGTCGCGAATAACTCTGGTGGTGCTTTGATAAAACGAGGACCTGCCTATACTGAATTAGCGCTTTTTGCCCAAGTTAATGAAAAAGGTGAGCTTAATCTCGTGAATCATTTGGGGATTGATTTAGGTGAATCGCCTGAAGAAATCTTACAAAATTTGGAAAATGGTAATTTTGACCATTCCTATGTTGATACCTATTCCGATACAAGTGGAAACCATAGCTCTGGTAAACAAGCTAGCGCTAGAAATTATCAAGATCTATTGCGTGATGTTGATGCGGATACGCCAAGTCGATTTAATGCCGATCCATCTCGTTTATATGAAGCCAGTGGTTGCGCCGGTAAATTGGCTGTTTTCGCGGTTAGACTTGATAGTTTTCCTGTTGCTAAAAAAGAAAAAACTTATTACATAGGAACGAATAAGGCGTCCGTTTTAACACAATTAAGACGTAGAATTTTGTCAGAATTTACTAATTTGCCTGAAGTCGGTGAATACATGCATCGCGATATTTTTGATATTTCACAAAAATACGGTAAAGATACTTTCTTAAGTGTGAAGCATTTAGGTACAGACAGAATGCCTAAGTTGTTTGCCTTGAAAGGTAAAATTGATGCGGCATTGAAGAAAATTTCGTTTTTCCCTGACGCTCCTACCGATCGCATTATGCAGTTTGTATCAAAGATGTTTCCTGAACACTTACCAAAACGTATGTTGCAATATAGAAAGGATTACGAGCATCACCTTATTTTAAAACTGAGTGATGACGGTATCGCAGAAGCAGAAAAATTCTTTCCTGAATTTTTTACTGATAAAGATAATGGTGAATATTTCGAGTGTACAGCTGAAGAAGCTAGTGGCGCCTTTTTAAATCGTTTTGCAGCTGCCGGTGCGGCGGTGCGTTATGAATTGATGCATAAAAAAGAAGTTGGAGAGTTGATCGCATTGGACATTGCGCTACGTCGTAATGAGTTTGATTGGGTTGAGCAGCTTCCTGCTTCACTACAAGATAAAATCGATAAATCTTTGTACTACGGACACTTTTTCTGTCATGTATTTCATCAAGATTATGTTCTTAAGAAAGGCGTTAATGCAAAAGAAGTAAAAGCAGAAATGCTTAAAATCCTAGATGGACGCGGAGCAAAATACCCAGCAGAGCACAATGTAGGGCATTTATATAAAGCAGAAGACGGGCTAGTTCAGTTTTATAAAAAATTGGACCCTACCAATACTTTCAACCCAGGTATCGGTAAAATGGAAAAAACCAAACGGAATTGTTCTTGCTGCTTGTAGCTTTACATAAGATATTCGGTCTTCTTCTTTCTCTTTGAAAGGGAAGTCTCTTCAAAGGGGAGGAGCGAATAAAACGGGCCAGAGTTAAATTAAACTAACTCTGGTCTGATTCTTTTCAAACCACATATCAACTCACTCAGTCCTCAGCCATTAAACAATCCATTTCAATACAATCCATTTCAATACAATCTAATACTTAGTTTGCGAGCATTGAAAACACGGTGAGTGCGTCTTCCTATGAAACGGGGTTGTCTGAAAAACAATCACTGCTTTGCGCGTTTATACTGGTAGATAAATAAAAAGTCTTTTAACATCAATAGATAAGCGCTTTCAGTGCAGAGATAACGTGCAGAGGGTGAAAATGATAATACGCACGCTCGTTTTACACTTTTAGGTTTTGTAAATAGCTTTATAAAAAACTGAAAACTCAGTGGGTTATAGATATATTTAGAAGTTTTTTACACGTGTAAACGCGCTAAAGGAGAGGTCGTGCTACTAGTTGAACAATCTCAAGAGGATATTAAGTCAGCGCTTGAAGCATGGGACTGGATCGATTTTTCTGGTAAGACTCCATTTATTACCACAGCCTTCGGTGATGTGTTCTTTGAGTCAGAAAATGGGGTTTATTTTCTAGATAGTATCGAAGGGGTTCTGGAGAAAGTGGCGGAAAGTAAAAATGAACTTCAATCAATACTCAATACTGCTGATGGGCAAGACCATTTTCTCATGGCAGGCTTAGTGGTTGCGGCAAGAGATAATGACATTATATTGGGCTCTGGAGAGTGCTACGACTTTAACGTTAGTTCGTCTCTGGGTGGTACAATGGATATAGATAATCTGAATATAATGTCATTTAAAGTTTCATTACATTTGGCAGGTCAGATAATGAAGCAAATCAGAGATTTGCCTATAGGTACTAAAATAAGTGAAATTAAGCTTGAGGGCGCATAATAAGGCAAGACAATCTGACAGTTTATTCTTCATTTGTTTTTAGGTGGGAAAATACTCGCATAAAAACAAGTTTCGTTTTATCCGTAGTTGCTTACGGCGTTATCCAATAACGAGGTCGCATGAAGTGTATTTGGTTTAATTTATTTTTTGTATCTATGACATGCTTTGCCTCACAAGAACAAAAGTGTCCAGCAATGATTGATGGGTTTGTGCAAGAGTACGAGGTTTATCGACAGCAGTTTTTTGATAGTGAAATTTCTAAGTGTATTCCAGATAATGAGTCTTATATTATGCTCAGGGATAAGCCTGAATCCTCTATTCAAATAACAGGATTTGTTGTCGGAATTGAACAGTTTTATCATCCTGAATTTTACAATATTCTAAAGGTTACAAGTAAAGCTGGAGCACATACAACTATAGTAAAATTACTTGCCCATAAGCATGGTGGGAATTTATTTACTGAGTCATTTAATTGGGATTTTGATTCTTCAATGGATTTTATTTCAGTATCAAAAAATGGGCCTGAAAGTTTACAAGTTATCACTCGTAATAATGAACATGATGGGAAATGTGCTTGGGAAATTGAAGATAAGTATCAATTTATATCAGGAGAGTTTGAGAAGATTTCAACATCAGAGGTTGAAAGAAGTTGTTACCCTACAAGCCATTAAAGCAGGATAAAAATACACTTCATCCCGTACATTAGAAAACTGGGAGCAAGGTCGCAGTATGTCAGATAGCCAAGTGATAACACTGTTGAAATTAGTTCAATATTACCCTGAGACGCTGATTCATATATCTGAATGATAATATTTAGATCGTTCGAATACTCCTAAATTCAGATAATAAGTGCGACACTGCAAACGAGATATAGAAGAAGCCAACTGCTGAAGTTGGTACACTTCTTCTTACCACAGAAAAAAGCAGTACCAACATGAATTATCAGCAGTTGACCGAAGGCAAAAGATACCAGATTTCCGCTCTTTTAGGGCAAGAAATATCAGTGTCTAAGATTGCAAAAACACTGAATTGCCATAAAGCGACGATTTATCGTGAGTTAAAGCGGAATAAAAAGACAAAAGAATATTGCCCTGATAACGCTCAAAGAGCCTGTTTGATAAGGCTAAAAACATCAGCTAAATATCGTATAGCATCAAAGATGATTGATTTTATTAATATTTTTATTGAAATTGACTAGAGTCCTGAGCAAGTCTCTAATGTACTCAAAAACCGTGGCGTACCGGTTAGTCATGAATGGATTTATCAATATATTCATAATGATAAAAGAAACACTTTACCGCCACTTGAGGCAAAGAAGAAAACGCTACAGGAAAGGCCAGCGAACGAAAGCGGAGTCCGAAAAAGTGTTTAGGGTTCAAGCAACCAGCGGTAGTTTTTAAAGAAATGTGCTTAGTTGCTTGAGGTGAAAAGTGTCCTACTTCGGACTTGAATGCGGGTAATGTATAATAGATATCTGTCTCATTTAAGTCTTAATATCAAACCTCAGAATAAATACATGAAAAAGCCAGTATGGAAACCATACTGGCTTAACAGAAACCGTCAACCTATTTTAGGACTAGAAGGTGTATTTCTCTTTCATCAGAATATATTAACTAGCTAGATGCATGTATACACCAGGTCCTACAGGAAGTCCTAACCATGTCCATAGTAGTAGGAACAACGTCCAGAAAACGATAAAACCAACGGATAATGGCAGCATGGTTGCCATCAATGTTCCGATGCGTAATTTAGGTTGATACAGCTGCATATAAACCAAGGCCACACTAAAATATGGGCTCATAGGTGAAATGATGTTAGTTGCACTGTCGCCGATACGAAACATAGCCATCGTAAAGGCTGGATCTATTCCGATATTCATTAACATAGGAATAAATATTGGAGCAAACAATGCAAACTGAGCAGAACCAGATGTCATGAAAACATTCATCACAGCGGTCACGATAATGAAGGCAACAATTAACGAGTATCCCGTAAAGCCTGTACTTTGTAGAATTTCAGCACCTTCAAAGGCGATTAAATTTCCGATTCCAGTCCATTTAAAATACGCAATAAACTGAGAGATAGAAAAGAATAAAACCAATGTAGTAGCAAGTCCTTTTACAGACGTTGCCATTAAATCAGGAATATCTTCCATTTTACTGATTGCACCAGTTTTCTTCCCGTAAATTATGCCGATACTGACAAAGTAAAAGAACAGAAAAGGAACAAAAGATTTCATGAAAGGAGATGGAATCAGCCCACCATTTTCGTTACGAAATGGGGATGCATCTGGGTATACGATAGCAAACACTAAGCCTGCGAATAATAACGTGAAAAGACCAACCGCTTTTAAACCTGATTTTTCTACATCGGTAATGGCCACGTCCATTTTAGGCGCCGTAATAATCATACTAGACAGAGGGTGTAAGCGATTTAATCGTGGCTCAACAATTTTATCAATAACGAATGTACCCACAACGGCTAATACAAACACAGATGCGGCGACAAAATAGTAATTATCAATTGGGGAAACATACGCTTCTGGGTCAATAATTCTAGCGGCATCGGTTGCAATACCGGAAAAGATAGCATCGCCAGCCGTAACGAATAAGCTGGCATCGTAACCAGCGCCTGCTGCGGCATAAGCGGCTGCGGCACCCGCGATAGGGTTACGTCCCATACTATGGAAAATCATAGCCACTAATGGAATCAGGATAAGGTAATTGGCATCAGACGCAATAGAGCCACAAATACCCGCAACAAACACAGAAAATGTTAGTAGATGTTTAGGTGCTTTTGCCACTGTTTGACGCATTAAAGTAGACAGTAAGCCTACTTTATCGGCTAAACCAATACCCAGCATTACCACGACAATGGTGCCTAATGGAGGAAAATTAACAAAGTTTGTCACCATGTTGGTGAAAATATAAACAATACCTTCGCCAGACAATAGGCTACGGATAGGACTTTGATCACCCGTTTTAGGGTTTATTGTCTGAAATCCATAATAATTTAGCACCATAGATGCGACGATCACAAAACCGGCTAAATAAACAAATAATAGGAAAGGATGAGGTAGTTTATTACCTACTCGCTCGATGGTTGCTAGAATTCTATTGTCTTTAATATATTCATTTTTAGGTGTAATTTCGCTCATAACGCATTTTCCTTAGATAAATATTGTTCAGCTATAGAGAGGTAAACTTTTGCTGCAATTTTAATGTTCTTATCGTTAAAGTCGTAATGAGCATTATGGAGATACGCTGATTTTTCGCCGTTACCAATAAAGAAATAACACCCTGGTCGCTCAGCAAGATAAAAGGAAAAATCTTCCGCTCCCATCGTAGGCATATAATCAATTTTCTCTATAGCGTCAGACACTTTATACTTTTTACAAGCGTCGATAACCGTATTGGTGGAAGCCTCATCATTAATAAGTGCCATGACTTCGATTTCGATTTTAAAATCACTCGTACAACCAAATTGATTACAAGCAGAGTCCAGTGCCAAACGTGCACCATCAAGCAAAGCATGTTTCGTAGGCTCGCCGTCGTATCGAATACTGAGTTTTACTTCGGCACCATCTGCAATGACATTACTTGCTTCTCCACCATGTATGGAAGCAACGGTAATCACACCAGAGCTTAATGGCGATAGTCTACGAGAGACCACTGATTGCAATAACGTCACAAATGTTGATGCGGCGACGACAGGGTCATTCGCTAGATGAGGCATGGCGGCATGTCCGCCTTTGCCCATGATCTTAATATTAACGGCGGTATTGCCACCCATTGCAGCACCAGCTTTGGCAAAAACATAACCTTGCTTAAAGCCTGGTCTATTGTGGTAGCCAAAAATAGCATCAACATGAGGAGACTCAAGAACACCGTCCTCAATCATGGCTTTAGCACCAGCGCCACCTTCTTCCGCAGGCTGGAAAATAAGTTTGATTTTGCCTTTATACCTATCCTTATTTTTCATCAAGGCTTCAGCGGCACAAAGTAAGGAGGCGGTATGTCCATCATGTCCACACGCATGCATGAGACCATGCTTGGTGGATTTATGGTCGAAGGTATTCTCTTCTTTAATAGGCAGTGCATCCATATCTGCCCTAAAAGCAATAGTATCTCCAGGCAAGCCCGTATCTAATAGCCCGACGACGCCTGTTCCACCCACGCCAGTTGTTACTTCATAGCCAAATTTAGTTAACATATCGGTAACAATAGAAGCGGTACGATGCTCTTCAAAACGTAGTTCGGGGAACTTATGAATGTCTTTGCGTAACAATATATATTCATCGTCATGTACTGCGGAAAACATTGAACGACTCCTTTTATGATTATTATTAGAAAATTATTATTTTAGAGAGATAACTTATTAGTCCGTAAGATCTCAAATATTTCGTTATGCTAGTAACAATCAAACACCTCGTTTGTCATAACTTTCATCAGCTTAAACTAACTTAAATTCACGGATATCTAATTTTATTCACCTTCATAGATAACCATTCGATTTTAGAGGCAATAAACTGATTTTGGTATGCTAATACTCGATAGTTAAAAATGAATTTCTTTATATGAAGAACCTATCTACATTCCTACTAACGCTTTAGAATTCACTATTTACGAACAAAATCGATACAAGTTTCTTTCAGATTAAATAAAAAACATCATTACTACCATATGAAAAAATGCACATGAGCGTTGCTCAAAAAGCATGACTCCGTAAAGAAAGCACAATTAACAATATTTTATGGAAAGCATTCTGCTTCTGTGAATAAAGGAAAATAAAACATGAAACCTGGATTGCGCTTACAGGATACGGCTCTTAGATATTTTTTAGAGGTTGTAAAATACGGATCTATCAGTAAAGCGTCAGAGCATCTCAACGTAGCATCTAGTGCGATAAGTAGGCAAATAAACAACCTAGAAGACATTGTAGGAACCACTATTTTCGAACGTCATCCCAGAGGAATGCTATTAAGCGTTGCGGGGGAAATGTTAGCGACTTACGCACGTAAAAATGCATTAGAATCGAATCGTGTTATATCCAATATTGCCGCTTTAGATGGCTTAAAAAAAGGCCATATTAAGATATCTTGTTACGAAGGTTTCGCTATGGATTTTTTGCCGCGATGCATATCAAACTTTCGTAAAGAGCACGATGGAATAACGTTTAACGTTAACGTTAAAACGCCCGCAGAGGTCACTCGCCGCGTGATACACGATGACGCAGATATTGGTATTACGTTAAGTTATTCACCAACTAAAAGTATTACCGTGGCTTATCAACAACCTTCACCTATTTTCGCCTTTATGCATCCAACGCATCCATTGGCCTCAAAAGAAGCTATCACGTTAATGCAGCTACAACCTTACGCAATTGCCTTACCGGAAGAAAATACGACAATAAGGCAATTGTTTGATATTAGCTGCAGTCGCTTAAACCTTTTATTTGAACCAGCCCTTGTATCTAACAGCATAGCGACATTGTGCCATTTCAGCACATTTGAGGGAGGCATACATATGGCTGGAGAAGTTACTATGCGACATATACTGGCTACGAAACAATTAGTCGCTGTTCCTATTCGAGATAAAGGAATGGGAATTCGAAATATTGAAGTGCAAACATTATCAGGCAAAACGCCCACTATAGTCGTAAAATTATTTTTGGATTTTTTGATTGAAAAAATACAATTTGAAAAAGACATAAATACTTTAAATTAGGGGGGATTTCATTTAATAGCCTTTACGTATCAAACTTATCGAAAATCATAACCCCCGTTCATTATATAAATGATGTAATGGCCTAATGATTTCAGAATGCTTTATAGCCTATAAATTATCTAAATATACAAATCAGATCATGACTATTAAAATCTGAAAAGAAAGACTAAGTTACACCCCCAAACAAAAGCCCGAAGTGCGACACTTTGTATTTTAATCAACTAACCCCACTTCTGTTTACTGTTTTTATCATCTTGTATTAGGCAGTAAATAACATAGAAAATAGTTTACAAGGCACTTAAACGCAGCGAAAAAAACGTATTAAAGTGCCATATAGGCCATGCTAAGATTTTCGCGTATTTCTCAAGATAGGGTCATCACGTTATGCATTTTTGCCACAGCATTTTTTAAATTTACGACCATTGCCGCAAATACACGGATCATTACGTCCTATTTTAGGGGTATCTCGTATGACGGGATTTTTCGCGGTAGCACAGCAGCCACAGCTAGATTGATTGGATTCGGTCATGGTGGGTGTTTGGTTCTTATCAGTCATGCTCTTTGCCTTGATTTTATTAGTGATGATATATCGTAACATTATATTTTAGTTTATCTATCTTTCAGAGCAATTCCAATTAACCTCTAAAGAAATTATCAAGGTGTCACTGCGTTTTCACATTTACTGAGGTTAAGGCTTTTATTCTATTTAGTGAGTATGTTGCTATAAGTTTACGGTTCATTAGCCTGCAAGGCTATTTTCAACATAGGAGTATTGACGTGTTATTTATCTTTAAGTCCTAGTAATACAAAGGTTTTTGTATTTTTAATGCCGTCTTCTAGAATCGGTTCCATTCCCCAGAGAAATTATCTACAATGCGCGCTCCCGCAGGAGAGAGTCAGCTTAGATGCTGGCCGCCGAAGGCGCAAACTCCCATAAACGCTCAGGCAAAAGTACTGCGGATTAAGCATATAGCCGTCTGGAGAGAGGTTACGTTTGTAGCCCTCCGAAGGAGCAAGCCAACGGTCAGTTCCGTCTGGTTAAACTCTCAGGAACAAGGGACAGGGGGAGAGGCATGGATTAACACAGGAGTTCTGTGTGCTTACTATTATTTATCTTATTGCCATTACCGCTGAAGCGATGTCTGGTGCGTTAGTTGCTGGCCGTCGTAATATGGATATGTTTGGCGTGGCTTTGATCGCGTTTATTACTGCGTTGGGTGGCGGCACTGTGCGCGACATCCTTCTTGGTCATTTCCCAGTTAACTGGACCCAACATCCTTCTTACATCTATCTGACTATTACTGCAGGCCTTTCTACCATGGTGCTTGCGCGTTTTATGCATCGCTTGCAGAAACTGTTTCTTCTTCTAGATGCTATGGGGTTAATCGCCTTTACTATTATTGGTTGTAACGTGGCCGAGCAGTTGGGCTATAGCATACCAGTGGTTATTATGGCTGGTATTATAACTGGTGTGTTTGGGGGGATTTTACGCGATATCCTTTGTCATCAGACACCGCAAGTGTTGCAACATGAGCTGTACGCCAGTGTGTCTCTGTTGGTTGCTGTTCTCTATTTGGTGATGCAGCATTACGGTGTTAATAACGACATTACTTTGCTTGTGTCGTTTAGTAGTGGTCTGATTATGCGTCTGGCTGCTATCCGCTGGAGCTGGTCTCTACCAGTATTCTATTACGCGCCAGAGCGTTGGTAATCGAAGGAAGCGAAAAGCGCCTCTTACCTTTGTATTGTTATTAAAAAGCAGTAGCTGAAAGCCTTTCAGTTACTGCTTTTCCCACAGCAAAAATAGAATAATCAAAAACAATACGAACGATGTACCTTGCCAAAACATGACAGGATTTCGTTGTATCAAGGGTGACTTTGTGCGGTTAACAAAGGCACTATTAGGATGGTGCAGGTCGTAGACGAACTCCGATAAACTGTCGTAGCGTTTAAGCGGGTTAATCTGTAGGGCTTTTTGCATGGCGTCGTCTATCCAAACGGGCAGTTCTGAGTCGTCGTTTATCAAGCTGATGTAATGGATTTTACGTTGTGCGGAAATGCTGCGTGCTTGTGCAATACGAGCAGGATACGGAAACTGATTACCGGAAAGCATTTGGTAGGCAATCACAGCAAGGGCATAAAGGTCAGATTTGGCGCTGCCGGCATGACCTAAAAAATATTCAGGGGCGGAGTAGCGTAGGGTGCCTTTTAATGTGTCGCCTTCTTCTGTGTTACTAACACCTGCAATGTAGGTTGAGCCAAAGTCGATGATTTTTACGGTATTGGTCTCGTCTATCATGATGTTGGCAGGGCGTATGTCTTGGTGGATCATTTCTTGGCGATGAAATGCCTGTAGGCCTTTAGCGATTTGCGAGATGATGTTGCGTACTTGCTCTAGGTTTGGTTTTGGGTTGTCTATCATCCATTGGGCGAGGGACTTTCCAGCTAAATATTCTGTTACCACGTAGAGATAATGGCGCTTTCGAGCCGATTCAATGGCTTTCACTACGTGTGGATTAGTCACGCGTTTAGCGATCCAATCTTCCATCATGAAACTTTCTAGATAGGCTATATTTGTGCCTAATTCGGTAGAGGGTACTTTTAGCGCAACGGTTTGTTGGGTGTCTGTATCACGGGCGAGAAACACATGACTGCGGCTGCTGATATAGATAGGGCGGAGTATTTCATAACCATCTAATTCCATCCGAGCTGATAAGGGCGGTGGTAAAGGCAATCCGCTGACTTGTTGCTGAACTTCGTCTAGTTGGTAATTAGGTAGCTGATCGATACGTACTAATTGTACGCTGACATTATCGTTGCTGCCGGCTTCCATCGCTAAGTTTAGAATACGTTGGGCGGCGTCATTTAATGTTTCTGATCCTTTGATACTTTCTTGTATTTGCGCAGCATTAACAAATTCATAAATACCGTCGGTGGCGAGTATGAAAACATCATCTTGTGCGACGGGCATTGTGTGGTAATCAATCTCTAGTGTGTTATCTATTCCTAAGGCACGAGATAAATAGCTAACTTTTTCGGATACTACGCGTCGGTGATCTTGAGTTAATTGCTCCAAAGACGAGTCAACTAATCGATAAATGCGGCTGTCGCCAGAATGGAATATGTGCGCGCTGTTGGACTTCAATACTAACGCGCTAAAGGTACAGACATAGCCTTTGTCTTTATTAAGTCGGTAGGGGCTGTTTTGTGTTTGAGCATAAAGCCAAGCATTGATCGATTTTATGACTTTTTGACCTGAGGTTTTTACTGACCATGCGTCCGCTGTGCAGTAATAATCTTCCATAAAGCTAGAGATGGCCGTTTGGCTGGCGATCTGGCTGACGTTACTTGAGCTAATGCCATCCGCAATGGCGACTACTACTCCTTTGGTGCTTAGTAGTGGTTCCTCAGGAATATAGCTTCCCAAAAAATCTTGGTTTATTACCTTTCGGCCTTTGTCGGTTGCACAACCAATACTGACGTTCAGCGGTTTGTTCATGATTTTTTCCTTATACCCTGTCGAATAACAGAGGAAAGCCCTATCACCATTAGCAATAGGGCCTTTCAGTCTAATCTGCTTTCAACATAGATACGGTATTAAGATAATTTACGTGTTTTAGAGGTTTTTACATGGGTGTAGTACAGAGGTAATCCAACCAATAATAAGCCACCAGTTAAGTTACCTAATACGGTCGGGATTTCATTCCAAACGATGTAATCCATAAAGGTAAAATCACCTCCCATGATCATAGAGAATGGGAATAAGAACATGTTTACGATTGAGTGCTCAAAGCCCATGAAAAAGAAGACCATGACAGGCATCCACATCGCCGCCATTTTGCCGCCAGTTGATGTTGATATCATGGCGCCAACCACGCCCATAGACACCATCCAGTTACACAGCATGCCGCGAATGAAGATGGTAAACCAACCACCAACCCCATGCGATTGATAACCCAGGGTACGAGATTCACCAATGCTACTGACTTTTTCTGCAATCACGCCACCATCGGTTGAATAGCCGTAGGTTAAAATGAAAGACATAAAAAAAGCCGTGGTTAAAGCCCCACCGAAGTTGCCAATGAAAACCAATCCCCAATTACGCAATACTTGAGCGGGAGTAACACCTGGACGTTTATCTAGTAGTGCCAATGGGACCAAGGTAAAAACACCAGTTAGTAAATCAAACTTCATTAAATACAGCATGATAAAGCCAACGGGGAAGAGTACCGCTCCCAATAATGGACTGCCTGTTTTTGTCGCGACTGTAATCGCAAATACCGCCGCAAGGGCTAATATAGCGCCCGCCATAAACGCACGAATTAGTGTGTCTTTGGTCGACATGTAGACTTTTTGTTCGCCTGAATCGACCATTTTGGTTACGAATTCACTCGGTTCTAAATACGCCATAAGGTGCTCTCTTGTTTTATGTTTTAAGTTTTTTAATTCGTTATTGTTGATTCATTGTTTGTCAGTGGGCTTACCAAGACCTATAGGGTAAAAACTTACCGTTTAAGGTCAGTACAACACGATCACCTTTAGGGTCTTCTTCTTTTTCCACCGACATGGAAAAATCAATCGCGCTCATAATGCCGTCGCCAAATTTCTCTTGGATGACTTCTTTTAGCGTTGGTCCGTAAACGCCAACGACTTCGTATAATCGATAAATCAAAGGGTCTTGCGGAATAGCTTGATCCCATGTTTTAGTTGGGTACGCCATCAAGGTGGTTTTGGCCTCTTCGGGCAAGCCTAAAAAGGCGACCAATTTATTTGCCACTTCTTCTGTGCAACTGTTCATTCCTAGACAAGTAGAGGTGACCCAAACGTCGCTCATACCAACGGCATGACCAATTTCTTCCCAAGAAAGGTCTTTGTCTTTCTTGATGGCAAAAATAGCTTCAGTTACGTCAATCTTTTTCATCGTTTTCTCCAAGGTGAAAACCACGGCACAAGGCCTTGCTAATAATCGAAGGCGTAAAATACGTTTCGTCATGCAAATTAATGGCTACGGATCGCTAACAAGGTCTGATGAAAAAGGTGTGTTTGAAAAAAGGATATGGATAGACAGACGCCTTCCCATTAGCCTTCCTAAACAGGAGCCTAATCAGATACCACTGTGCGAAACAGTAGTGGGCGACGTTGCCATTAATGACGTTGACCAGCGTTGATCAACCATGCGGTTAAGACAGATTCGTATTAACTAATAGAATGTGCAGCAAAAGTGATGCCAAAATAAATGACAATCTTTTAATGTACTCTAATATTTTTCTACCTAATTGATTAATAAATAGTATTTATACTTATTTTTTATTTCCATAAACTCATTTTGATTTTTTAGAAAGGTAGAACCCCAAAAAATAGAATCACTTGCACTAAAAAAAAGCGCTGTATCAAGTGACGAGTCATTAAAGGTACTAACAAATTTAAGGTACTAACAAATTTAAGGTACTAACAAATTTAAGGTACCAAAAAATAAGCGTGGTATTGGTTTTAACATTGAGCATCATTTTTGGCCTGTTGGTAATATGTTGCAGTACAAAGCAAAAAAAAGAGGCCGATTAGGCCTCCTCTTCCACGTCTTTGTTAACTGTTTTTACCTGTATTTATGCTGCGGTTACACTTCGATTGTTAGGCAATACCTAATGCTTTCTTACGTTGGTTGGACCAAGTATGGATTAAGTGATCTACCGCTAAACCAATAAAGGCGACACATAAGCCAAGCATAATGCCTTGTCCCATACCATTGGCTTTCGACAAAGATTGCATGATCAATTGGCCTAGGTCGTCAGTACCAATAAAGGCACCAATGATGACCATAAACAAAGAGAAGATAACCGTTTGGTTGATGCCTAGCATGATGTGTGGAAATGCGAGCGGGAGCTCAACATGTAATAAACGTTGTATCCGGTTAAGGCCAGACATAGAAGCGGCTTCTTGCAAAGGCTGAGGGACGTTTCGTAACCCTTCTACTGTGTAGCGAGTCGCAGGAATCGTGGCGTATACGATGACGGCGATCAATACGGACAAATCACTCACACCAAATAGCATGATGACTGGAATCAAGTAGACGAAAGACGGGAAGGTTTGAAAAGTATCACAAACCAGTAATATCACCTTAGTCGCTCGGGGATTTCGTGAGCATAAAACACCAACACTACAGCCAATAATCACGGAAGTGACAACGGAGAAAGAGACCATATAGGCAGTAATAAGAGCACGATCCCACCATGGTGTTAAGGCAATAAAGCCAATAAACATAGTAACGACAATGGCGGAACGGAGGCGGCCAACAAGATAGCCAATCCCTGCGACTAAGAATAAAGTAGCAGCAACGGGCATGGATAAATACGCGGCTTTAATCGGCATTAAGATTGATGCTGTCATGAAAAAGTTAAAGCTTTGTACGCTCTGATAGGTATTAGTGATAATCCAATCAACGATAGTGTCCCAAAAATTCTGGGTAGTGAGTCCCTGAGCCTTACTAATAATGTAAAGGTAGTTTGGCTTATCTGGAAAGAACACGGAGGCAGAGTAGGCAAGAACAGAGGTCACTATTAGTATTCCTATAAACGCTAAAGAATATTTATAATGTAAATGAAAAGGTAAGTTAGCAAAGTAATTCGTTTGCTTGTTGGCCCAAGCAAGGGACAACTTATCTAAAACAATCGCGATTAATACAATAGACACACCGAGTTCGAGTGCTGCGCCTATATTAAGCATGTTTAATGAGACTAATAAATTGTAACCCAAGCCCTTTGCTCCAATAAAAGAAGCGATAACAGCCATGGCCAAACATTGCATAATAACCTGATTAACACCGATCAAAATATCATGACGTGCGGTAGGGATCAGTACTTTAAACATAAGTTGGCGAGGATTACAGCCGCTCATCAAGCCTGCTTCTAATACCTCTGGAGAGACTTTTTTGAGCCCCAAAATGGTTAAGCGGATCATTGGTGGGGTAGCAAAAATAACCGTTGATATCGCGCCAGCATGGTCGCCAATACCAAAGAAGACGACGACGGGAATGAGGTATGAAAAGTGTGGCATAGATTGCGCTACGTTTAGTAGTGGCGTCAAAATAGACTCAAAGACTTTGCTCTTATAAGCAAAGATGCCCATAACTAACCCGATAAAAACCGATAGAGGAACAGCGACTAATACAAACGATAAGGTTTGCATCGCCGGTGTCCATTGACCAAATACGGCAATGTAAATAATGCTGGTACCCGCTAACATAGACAGTTTACGGCCACCAAGATAATGGCCCAGTAAAAATGCACCTGAAGCAACGGCAGTCCAAGGTAAGGCTGGAATACGAGCCCATTCATTATCGCTAACAAAATCCCAGCTAGTAAAGGTTACGACGGTTTTTACTCCTCCTAACAGCAGCTCTCGGATCAGATTAATACAAAAGAGAACCACCCCAGAAATAGAGTGAGTAAGTTCTTTCATTATGGTGGATTTTTCGGTGAGATCTAATTCTATGTCGTAAACATCGACGACCCAAAAATCATTAATAAGGTACTTAAGTCCGTCATTTAGTATATTAGGTAGATGCCAAAATATGTTTTCTTGTAGACGCCATAAATTGCTTCCTGATGTTGGATCAATGGCTATAACGAGCACAAAGAATATCGCGACTAATGCGATAAATTGTACCATTTATGGTTAGTAAAATACTGCATTAGGCTTGGTTCTCCGCAGTGTTATTGGCGGGAATGTTACTAGCTAGAGGGTGGTGTGTTTTACCAAACATAATTTGGATGATGCTCGTCTTGTTTAAAACTCCCACTATTTTTCCTTGTTCATCAACGACCGCCACAGGCTTTTGTTCGCTTAATACATGCTCTGCGATTGTGTCGATAACGGCATCTTTAGTAACGGTAATGTCACTTAGGTCGATACTGGCGTCATGCTTTTCCATGATTGATTGGCAAGAAAGAACACGTTCGCGGCGCACACCACGGGTGAATTTAGCGATGTATTCGGTCGCTGGATTAAGAATAATATTGGCTGGGGTATCAATTTGTTCGATGACGCCGTCTTTCATAATAGCGATACGATCCGCAAGGCGGATTGCTTCATCAAAATCGTGGGTAACAAATAAAATTGTTTTATGTAATACGTTTTGCAAACGCATGAACTCGTCTTGCATTTCTTTTCGAATCAAAGGGTCGAGGGCTGAAAAGGGTTCATCAAGAAACCAAATTTCTGGCTCTACTGCCAACGAGCGGGCAATACCGACACGCTGTTGCTGACCACCAGACAGTTGGCGAGGGAAGGTGTTTTCGTACCCGGTTAGTTCTACTAAATTGACCATATCCATCGCTCGGGCCATGCTGTCTTTGGTGTTCATTCCTTTTACTTGAAGTGGTAAGGCGATGTTTTCTAATACTGTTTTGTGAGGTAAGAGGGCAAAGCTTTGGAATACCATGCCCATCTTATTACGACGGATATCGATGAGTTGTTTTTCATTCATGCCTAGTAGGTCTTCACCATCAATAAAAATATTCCCCGCAGTCGTCTCAATTAAGCGTGAAATACAACGTAAAAGAGTAGATTTACCAGAGCCTGATAAGCCCATAATGACCAGCATTTCGCCTTTATTAACGTCGAAAGACGCATTGTTTACGCCAATGACGCAGCCTGCTTCAAGTAGGGAGGCGGTATCTACTTTACCATCCGATTTTTTTAAAACTTTGTCTGCATGTTCGCCAAAAATCTTATAAACAGATTCGCATTTAATAACGGGCTGACTAGGAGTGGACATAATTAAATCTCTATAAAAAAGAAGTGCTACAAGAAGGTGCTTGTTGGCACTGTATGAATCGAGGTTGTCGGACTGGCAGGCGTAACACTATTGCGTGATTAGCTCTCTACTCTACTTAAATGTCACGAACAAAAAGAAATTTGATAGTGTGAGACCTTGGCGTAAAATTACGGCAAGGTCTCACATTTAGCTGAAGCCGAATGACAGGAATCCCCTGTGTATCGAGCGTTCAGTTATTAGATTTACTTTATAGCCAGCGTTTCCATACGGCTTCGTTATCAGCTAGCCATTTTTTAGCGGCTTCTTGATGGCTTAAACCATCGACATCAACCAATGCTGCCATGTTGCCGATTTGACCTTTAGTAAATGAGATGTTGTTGAATATTTTGTAAGCGGTTGGCCATTTTTTAGGCATTTGATAATAAGCCGCTTTCTTTAACCAACCTGCTGGTGGCGAACCACATTTACCATCACCACCATCTGCAATTTTACAACCCTCAGTATAGGGAGGGAATTCAACAAAACTGCCACCTGTTCCTGCATCAGTAAAGTTCGGAGACCAGTTAAATACGACAACGGCGCGGTTGTCTTTTTTAGCAGATTCTAGCTCTGCCCAAATAGCACCAGAAGAGCCTGCAAACTTAGCGGTAAAGTTCATATTAAGTGCTTTAATACGATCTAATGTTTCTTGACCATGCCAATCCATAGGACCATCTAGGTAACGACCTTTACCACCGCTTCCAGCTGTTGCAAACAGTGCAGAACAGTCATTTAGCGCTTTCCATGAAGGTAAGCCTGGGCATAATTTACCTACGTAAGCAGGGTACCACCATTCTTCTTTGGTAACGGCTGCGTGGTTGCCTACGTCGATGATGCCGCCTGCGTCTAAAGCGTTGTTGAATGATTTACCGAAAGTAGACTGCCATATTTCATTGGCAATAGTGATGTCACCATTACGGACTGATTCGTAAACGGCTTGGCTATCCGCAGGAACGTAAGAGACATTATCGCCAATACTTTCAAAAATACCGCCAATAACGTATGCCATCGTAATTTGGCTAGTCCAGTTATGGGTAGGAATTATAATAGGTTCTTTTGAGTCTGCTTGGACAATAGAGGCCCCAAGTACTAGTGAGCTAACTGCAGCAGCAGTCGCTAGTTTTTTCAAAAAGTTCATTTATATCTCCAGATGATATTTAGTGAGTCATTACTGTTTAAACACAGACAAGCATTCTGTTTGTACTAGTAACGGTGGAACAATCAAATACCTCATTAGAGGTACTCAGATTAGATTTTGATGTTATGCAATGTTTGATGTCTTGCAATATGTGAAGGCTATAACTGCCGATGAGACAATTAACCTAAGGTGAGCGGGCCACCGATTGAGCATAAAACTTCGAGAATACGCTTGAAGAGAGCGCTAGAATGATTCTCGTAAGAGATAATCACTTACCAGAGTGGGCATCGTAACATAATTAAAGAGTGTGTGTTTTTACGGCCATTCGCCACAATATCGTCGATATAACATCAAACTATATGAAACGGTCAAAAACTAAACAGACAAGTTTTGTCATTTAGGTGTAATGAAATAATAGGCGGTAAGCGTAAGTTTAAAACTTACGCGAGAAGAGCTATGTATCTTTATCATCTGCTATAAGGTTTGATTGGTTATCAGCTTATCGCTATTATTCTGCCTTTATTTTAAACCACAGTACTTCTATTTATGCGTTTGTTAAAATCGACCGTTCACCCAAGTATCGAATCACTCGACCAACCTTCATTTTTACGTCTTGCGGCCCGGGGTATCATTTTAAAAGGGGATAAGGTCTTAATGTTGTATACACAGCGATACGACGATTACACCTTGCCTGGTGGTGGAATAGATCAAGGTGAAAATCAGATTCAAGGGTTAATTCGCGAGTTAACAGAAGAAACAGGTGCGCAAAATATTCGAGACGTGAAAGCGTTCGGTTTATATGAAGAGTACCGTCCTTGGTATAAAGACAATCTAGATATCATGCATATGAAATCTTATTGTTACACCTGTGAGATAGATGAACAATTAGGTGCGACGAGTCTGGAAGATTATGAAGTAAACAATGGTATGAAGGCGGTATGGATTACTGTTCAAGATGCGATTACGCATAACCTTAATACGATTAAAAATAGTGATAAAAAAGGCATGTCGATAGAGCGAGAAACCTTTTTGTTACTATTGATTAGAGATGAGTTATTGATTTCCTCAAGCGATGTTTAATGTATTAAGCATTTTAAAACCAGTCTAATAAAATGCCCCTGTATTGCTTGTCTAGGGAAACTACGATTAAGAAGTCGCAAAACACTCAACCTCTCTCTTTCGAAT
>JBQEFB010000013.1:0-84004 GCA_052107635.1 Marinomonas sp.
AAGTAATCAATCTTAATCAAAAAACTTAGATTAAGGGAGTCCAATTATCTTGTTATGTGCTTAACCTGCATCTGTCTTTAAATTGCTAAAGTCTGCGTTTTTAAGTTTTTCTTTCTCAATGAATATCATTAGTTTGTCACCATCATGCCAGCACCACTCGAACTCATCATATGATGTTAACGTCAAAAGAGACATCCATTCATCACTCGGTGTAGGGTCATACGCAAGCGTGTAGAATGATGGATAACCAAGCATATAATCGTCACAATAACCCTCTAGGTCAGGTAGATCATATAAAGCCTCTGTATCAAAAGGCCAATCTGTGCGTAAGTCTTCATGCCTAGGGATTTCAACTCCGTTGCTAAAAACAATTTTCTTTGTTATGTGATTAGTAGAAGTGTTTTTATATATTATTAAATCTTTAACAGCTGGATAGAAGTATCCGACGACATAACCATCATCTCCCCAGAATATTTCACCATCTTCATCATAGGCATAGAAGAGCGACAATAAACCTGATTCAGGAAGCAGTCCCATTGGATGTCTGATTTCAGAGAAATTGATTTGCCCTAAAAATCTATATTCGCCTTCCTCATGAGTAGGCCATACGAAGTCTTTAGAGGCTAGAGGATTTCCACCAAATCTACTTTCATAGTCTTTGGCCTCGCCTTTTGAAAACGAAATATCAACACTAGCCTTGGTAATAGAGTTTAAATAGTCTTTGTGAGCAGATAGTTCTTCATCAGTGTTGATAAAGTTTTCTAATTTCTCAGGGTTCAATTTACTCTCCTTTGCACATAACGAGGCTGTAGAATTACTCCAACAGCCAAATTCAATTAAAAAACGAGTCTCTGAGCTACATCCTAAGCGCTTTTAGCGTACTAGGTAATGCATTTTGACCCCATAAAAAAGGCTATTTTTCTAAATAAAAAGTAATTCTACAACCTCAACGCCACGTTAAACGATTGCTTAAATTGATTAAACGTTACTTGCGAGCTGGAATTCTCTGCAAAACCAAAGGGGATAACCCGCTTTACAAGGTTTTTGGGGTCAGATGAAAATTAACTTCATAATTTCATCTGACCCTAGTTGTTTCTGAACAACACCCTCGCTCCTGTGTAGGTGCAGAGGATCGCTCAGACGTTATCCATGAGAGCTTATGTGTTTAGCAGGGCAGTGTTTACTAGAGTTCTTATCAGGACAGGCATGTTTAAATCGTATTTAGGTATCACTGCATGAGGCCTATGGTTGGGTATCGACAATGAGATATGTTTTATGTTTTATGTTTTATGGTTTGACTCAGACTTTACGCAATATGATCACCAACACCGTGCTTTGCAGAGCCAGCGGAAAAGACGTCTCCACAGCACCTTGTTAGTTATGGTGTGTACGAATTCCAAGTGGATGTTTGCTAGCCCATAACTTAGAAATGCACTTCTTAGAATCTTTAACTTTGTATTTCTTTCCTTCGGTATCTATATAATACAAATCAATCAACTCACAATCTTTCTCTCCAAATCGACCTGTATGTATCATCATGCCATCAAACCTGCCAATGCGCTGCTCGTGGAACTCGCCTTCTTCCAGCTTTAAGCCTCCATTTTCAACCAAATATCCAGATTTCTCACCTTCAGTATAATTTCCCATCAGGTAGTGCAGGGTTAATGGGCGTCTACCTGAGTTAACTGCTTTTATGTAGAGGTGACTATATTCATCAGTTTCTTCATGCCTATAAACACAGCATTCTGCCTTAAGTCTCCCTCTATCGCGCATAACAACAAATAGAGATACTCCAAGACTTAACAAGGAAATCACTATCGCGAGTATTGGTAAAATTTCATTCATGATTGATTACAACTAACGCCGGTAGTAATGGGCGGCAACGGAGCGCAGCGTAGTTGGCTTCCCGTTGACCACATTTTTAGGTATGCGCGCGTGATTCCAGTTCGATATCTGGGTGGTACGCATAGCGAATAATGGCACTGGGACAGCGGACTCTAAAATGAACATGAAGGTCAAAGAGTAGTCGTGGCACTGCTAGTTTGTATTCATTAAGTAGATCCAAATGTTCTTTTCGCGTCATACCCGTGATTCTCGTCTTTCGATGTTGAAAACCATCATCGCGTAACTTCTTTAGTTTGGAAAAGGACGCCCACGAGCGACCGGAAAGATCGAAAGCACTCCCCGTCAAATTAGCTGGCCATGTCTTAATTTTGACTTCGAGATTTTCCCTAAGGGCAGCATCGTCGCCTGATACTCGGAGCCGAATCATGTATTCATGATTCAAAAAAGCTTCGATGGCTGCAATTCCTGCATTAACTGCACTTAAGAAACGCTCCCAGCGGCCTGATTCTATCGCGTTGTCGAAGTCTTCTTTGCTTATCTCGAAGGTAGCCCAATAATCACTTTCATTATAGATACCATCGCCGCTGACTATCGGCTCGTATTCACCTGTGATGTGATTGGGGCGTGAGACAATTACTCCCTCTGCCGTCCATTGAGCACCGATGAGATTTTCGTAGATGGGCACGCTCTGCGCAAAATCTCTGCAGTGAGCGACAACACGAGAAAATTCACGCTTGTTCTGGGCGTAGTGTGCCTTTACATCTGCCACTACACGAATATTTCCGTGAATGTCGTTGTAGTGATTGCCATGAAATGCCATAGCCAAAATCATATTGTAGGCGTTTCGCTCTGAAATACGCTTTTTTGACCTGAATGCCATACTTTTGGGTCTCATTTATGCCTAGCGCCAAGCTAAGAGATGCGCGTTAGTATTATTAGGGGCAGGTGAAAATAAAGCTTAATTTTTATCTGACCCTAATTGCGTCTTGAATGCAGGCAAATCCGTGATTGTAAAATCAAATATGATTCCAAGAAAGTATCTTCTTATTGTTGATCCCTAACGCTCAATTTACGGACTAAAATTAGCGACGAAGGAGCAAAAGCCAACTGTTATTTGTCCTGCTTGAGTGGCTTGTTAACTTCACGTTCATCACTCTTCTGCGTTGCTGTTGATACAGCTTTAATCATTTGTGTTACTTGCTCGACAACTTTAGGTTCAAAGTTTGAGGGCTGGATTTTTGTAAAAGCACTATCACTGTTCATATTCCAATTTTCAAATATAGATTTCATATCACTTTGAGTTACATCATTCCCATAAACCTCTAAATAAAGCTTACCAAAATTAATTGCGTGCATTCTATCACTTCGTTTTAGTGATTCGTGCATGTAAGCGTTACCGATGTTATATGCATGTTTTGCAAAGGCACCAAAAAGAGAAACTACAATTAATCCTTTTAAAAGTAAAAATGAAAAGAAAAACCAATCAATATTTTCTTTAGCTGCTGAATTGAATGCAAAGCCACCGTAAATCAACGCACCAATAGCTGATGCAATAGCTAAGCCTAAAGATATGCTTCCATGAAAATTCCACTTTTCTGATTTCTCAGAAAAAATCTTTTCTTTTTCTTTTAAAGCCCCTACTGCCGACTCTACAAACTCAGGAACTTTTACTTCAATTTTCTTTTGTATTTGTTTTTGGTGTTCTTTTTGCTGCTCTTCTTGGAGCAGTCGTATACTATCTCTCAGTTCATGCTCTTTTTTCAAAAGACCTTCTGAAACATTTTTATATTTACTTTGCCTTTGATGTATTTCTTTTTCTGACTCGGTTATTTGTTGTCTCAAGTTATCAAGTTGTACCGCGTATTGTTCTTCTCTTGCTCTCTGCCTTCTTTCGAGAAATCTTTCTCTCTCTTCTAGTTCTTTTAATCGATTAAATGCATCCTTCTCATGTGATTTTTCGAGTTTATCAGACATGAAATATTTGTAGTCGTTTTCCATGCCAGATTCTTCTTCAGACAACTCCAAAAACATTCTGCGTTGATCAATAGGCATCGACTTTAAAATTCTTTCTCTTAGTTCAGGGTTTGAACTTCTTAAGATATCTAGTAGTAGTCCTCTATCAATATTTGAAACTATCTTATGTGTTAATTTAGTGTTGGCAAACATAAATAGGTTATTGATTGTACGAGAAGGAAGTGCTTTTAAAACTTTAGTTAGGGCTTCAGGCTGTAGTGATTCTATTGTTTGAACAGTTCCTCTTTCAGACATATGCCCAAATAAGATATCAATTTCCTTTTTGTTGCTACTGAAGATAAGTTCATTTATCTCCTGAATGGATAGGTGTTTCCACAGCTCAACAAGTTCTTCCCTCGGTAAATTACTAATTCTTATATTATTAGATTCCATCACAGATCCATTTGAGTGAAGTTAACGAGGCTGTAGAATTTTCCAACAGCCAAATTCAATTAAAAAACGAGTCTCTGAGCTCCTCCCTAAGCGCTTTGTAGCGTACTAGGCAAAAAATTCTTGGCTAAAATTAGCGACGAAGGAGCAAAAGCCAACTGTTTTTTGTCCTTTTAAACGACTTGTAATGAGTATTGGTGAGTTTCCAATGGACGGTTGCTAACACTTCTTATAATACTAAGATCTGCATTCACCTGTTCAAAAATATTTTCCATCAATTCTTGAGTCTGGTTCACAAGTGCGTTTCTTGCGGGAAATTGTGCATTATGGATATTCTCACCATTCTCATGTTGAGTGTAGGCTAGACCGTGAACTTCTAAGCCATCGGTACTTTCTTGTTTAAAGCATTTTGTTGCTTTTTCCATCCACTCGTCATATCGAATGGAAAGTTGAGGGCTAATGTACAAAGCATTATCTTCAATCAAAGTTTTACATTGTACAAAATATGTATAGAACGCTTCAATTGCATCAGCGGGATCTTCCTCGACCATTGCATTCTCATTTTTATAACGGAAATACTTAAGCCTAAGCTCTACTAATAACTTGTAGGCACTGACTTTATTATCAAACAACAATTCATAAGTAGATTTTGATATTTGAAGCTGATTTTCCACTTTTAACAAGTTAAGCTGAAACTTTTCGTCTAAATTTCGCAAATCTTTTTGATAGACATTCTTGAGTCCCTCAATATCTTTCAATGATTGGGTTTTGTATCCCTCAATGAGTCGACTCGACAATAATTTTCCGAATAAGCCCGACAGGCCAATTATAAATCCTCCCAGAGTTATCGACTCAGGGATATTGTTTATGATTACATCAAACACAGGGATATTCCTTTGATCTGGAGATACTCATAACATTTTAATAGTACGCATGCGCGTTTACATATTTTTAAAATCATTCAAATATCTCTATAAAGCATTGAATTACAATCAGTTTATAAACATGTTAACAAAATTAAAAATTGGCTAAATGAGCGTGCGCGTATCATTTTTATCCCCAGCGCGCTATCCTTGCACTGAAAATTATTAATCATTGATATTAAAGCAGTTTTTTATTTTCTTCCAGAAAAAACGCGCAACAAGATAGATTGTTTTTAGACAATATTTGTAGCTATAAAAATAATGCGTGGTCTTTTATGATGCATAGTCGCTTTTAGCCTAAAAAACCAAGGGCGTTTTCGCGATAAATTACACCTCACAAAGTTCAAGAATACCCCATCTTCCGTCTTTCCCTTGAAGAAAAAGGGGAAGAAACTAACGACAGACATAAACCGTACTTATCGATTCTTGAAGCTATAAATACCTTAATTCGATGCAACGAAGTTGCGCGACCTGAGGGTGTTTCTGAGGCCGTGTTTGATGATGTCTCTCCATCTAAAAAGGCCCTAAACACCTTCCCTAAATGATCGACGTACAAACGTTTTTATATACCATGGAAACGATACGCTAAAGGTCTTAAAAGAGACTTTTTGGTTACTTTTGCGGATCTGGGCAAAAGTTACACGCTCAGCAGAGCGGAAAGATGCCAGTTGATACAAAGCGTTTGAATGGAACGTACAAAACCAATAGCCCCTTAGTCAGGAAAGGCTTAGGGTTCGACCCTGAGCCGTGATGCCGTGATGCCGTGATGCCGTGATGCGGTGAGCGCTTGTGAAAGCGCTGTTTTCGATGAGGCCATTTTTTAATGATAAGCCTTGCTGGCGACGTCGCCCCAAAGGCTTTCAATCTTGTTGTCGCGGCCACAGCTGCTGCGGTAGAAGCGGTAGCGGTATGAGTTCTTTTTGTAATAATCCTGGTGGTAATCTTCTGCTAAGTAGAAGGTTTTGGCAGGTAGAATTTCGGTGACTATTTTGGCGCTAAAGGGTTTGTTTGCTTCTACTTTTGCTAATGAAGCATCGAAGACGGCTTTTTGTTTTTCGCTTTGATAAAACATGGCGGTTTTGTAGGGTGCACCTTTGTCACAAAATTGACCGTTAGGATCGGTTGGGTCAATGGTTTTCCAATAGTAGTCGGAGAGGGTGGCAAGGGAGACTTGAGTGTCGTCGTATTTGATTATAACGGCTTCAAAATGACCTGTGTGTTTGCCTGATACTTGACCGTAGGTTGGGTTTTTAGTGTGACCGCCAATATAGCCGGACTCTACGTCTAATACGCCTGGTACTTTTTCAAAGTCAGATTCGACACACCAAAAACAGCCACCGGCCACTATCATGCTTTGTGTTTCTGCTTTCGCGGCGCTCATATAAAAAGTGATGCCGGCGAGTACGCCGAGCCCGATCGTGGTTTTTAGTTGTTTTGCCATAAACATAATGCAAATCCTGTCTGCCATAAGGTGATTGAGTCTTTTTCGTTAGCGCTTTTTCTTGTATAGATACTTTGACGTAGGAGCTAAGGTTTTTATTACGGTGAAATTCAAATCATCAGCTGTGGGTATGCATCGCGCTTTTCTATACTCAATACTATGATGCTGCCATATGACGTGGAGATTAAGTATTCGTAAATTATTTAGTAGACAGTGTAATGATTTTTAAGCGGATCGTGTTTTAGATCAACTGAGTCACTGATTACCGTTGTGAGACCTCTGTTTCTGAATAGTATGAATTATTAACTGTCATTAGAGGAAGAGACGATGATCAAGATGTTACCTGAAAGTGAAGGGGCGGTGATTGGTATTGCTGTGTCTGGAAAAATTGATGCTGCTGAAGAAAATAAATGGATATCTGTGTTTGATGACCTTATTAAAAAACATGGCAGTATTAGTGTGTTGGTTGTATTGGAGGGTCGATTTAATATCGACCTCGATGCTGCTTATACGGATTTGAAATGGACAATTAAGCATATTAAAAATATGACTAAGATAGCGATAGTGTCGAATAGTAAGTTCTTAGGATGGCTTGTGGCAGCAGACAGTCCATTTGGAAAACTGGCGGGAATCAGGGAAAAGCATTTTGACACTAGTGATTTGGCAAAGGCATGGTGTTGGGTTAAGGCGCCGGTTGAGTAATATTTGTCGATATAAATGCTTTTCGTTGTTGTTCTAATAACGTGAGATTTTTATTCTATATAAGTTTGTGGCGTCATTTAATGGTACACAATCATTAAATAGTCTAAATTTTTCTAAACAATAGATGTCTAAGTCAATTAAATTCTAAGCAATCCCTTTCAGTAGATTCGACAAATCGATTTACTTGTTAAGTGCATGTTTCTAATATGTTAGTGATATGCACTAAGCAATTTATATTGAACTGTTAATTAACGAATTTAAAAATGGAATTGTCCATGTCTGTAGAGATCGAGCGTCATTGTACTACCCCTATTTTTTCTAAATATAAGCATTGTCCAGACTGCGGAGATGGTCTCGAAAGTGTCCCGACAATAAAGAAAGTAGAAGAATTACACCCACATATTCTTGATCCGATCAAATATGTTTTTAAAAAAGCATCGTGTTTTACAGGTGTTGTGGTTAGTACTCGTATTTATGTTCGCAATGAAACGATGACCAGTAAATATACTACTCAAAGCCAATCGTCCGATCAAAATAGCAGTCGAACGACAACAACGCACACTGAAAATATTGAGCGAGCTTATAATTTTTTGACACTAGAGCTTGATAGTGGCGATGTGGTTGGTATTAATATTGATGCAGAAAGTGAATCTGCAGAAGGTATTAGTGTGGGTGATGCAATAACGATTATCGAACCTATGTCTTTACAGATAACCATGCCTGTGCCTGGTTCGCTTGCAGGGACGGTTAATAATCGCTTGGCAGATGCGTTTATTGTCCATAAAAGTGATGGCAGCCGAAAATCTCGTATGAATACTTCTCGTGCTTTCGATCTTAACACCTCCGGCTTTATGGGGCATATGCTGAGTGGTTTTTTGACTACGCTATTTGTTGCTTTTGTTACCTTTTTAGTTGTATGGATAGGGTCAAATGTCTCTTCTGTAGTGCATCTGTTCCCGTTTCTTAATACCAAAGAAGCGCTTGCTTCAGTGCCTATTATTGCAGGAGTTTGTGGACTTTTAGCTGTTATGTACAGTTATAAGCAAGCAGCGAAACAAGCAGCATTAAGAGCGGCTTATGTTGGTGTGATCGATGCATTTTTGGATATTACCTACGATGAATTAGGGTATGACAAGAGAGCACCTATCTTGGCGGATGACGATGTATTTTGTCAGAGTTGTTCGGCTAGGCAGCCTCATGGGCATAAGTATTGTGCGGATTGTGGCGCCATTCAAGTGACTCAGCCAGTTGATGGCACTGAATCAGTGAAAAATACCTCTATCAAGACTAAGCGATTGGAATTGATGAAGCAGTATCAGTGCGAAACACCTGAAGAGAAGTTCGATTACCATAAATTTTTAGGGATGACAGAGCACTTTTCTTGCTTTTCAAAAGGGCAGGTATATCGCGTTTTAGACCGTTCAATGTATGTATCATCTAGTAATGAGACCGTGACGAATACGCGTACTCAGACCACACAGACGAGAGAGTATTATACACTTTCAAATCATAAAGATTCTCAAGTTGATATCCAGAGTAACACTAGGGTAGATATTGAAGGTCAGGTGTTAGTCGAAGATGATGACGGTGACATCTTCGAAATTGAGGTTCCCTCTAAAATATTAGCCACGTTGGATAACGGAGATTTTCTTTTTGTAGCGACACAAGAAATTCAGCATGGTAAGAAAGAAGCCAATGCTTATCGTATGGCTTCTTATAACATTACGAAAGATGTATCTATTTTTCCTTATGATATAAGTGACTACGAAAAGTCATCGATACTCGATAATGTCCTGCCTATTTTATACTTTGGTTTTGGTGTGTATATGGGGTATATCTTTGAGGAAGTATATAAGATTTTTTATCAACTTACTCAGTACCCTTTACCAAGAACACATTACTATATTGAAAATATTGTTTTGGGTGTGGTGTGTTTCTTGGTGCCATTATTCATACATAATATGTTAGGAAGACGGGTAGCGAAAGACAATAGAAAGCGTGCCTTAAAAATCACTAAACCGATTTTTACTTTACTGAAAAAAATAAAATCCGATGATGCTGCGACAGTGTTTGAAAAATATAAATAACCCATAGTGTTTAAGTCTGATAGTAATAAGGAGGTATGATGCCTCCTTTTTTTGTTGGTGAAATATTCTTTATTTAATAGAACTTTTTGACTATACGTCAACTTAGTTATTTTTTGGGTATTTGGCATCAACGATTTATTTTATCGATAACCTTTAATTTTTTAGCCAGACGATGTCTCGTTAACTCACTTAGGCGACGACGAATATGAGCGACCTTAATAGAATAGAAAGCTAGAATTTATGGACAAGAGTGTCGTGCTTTGGCTAGATCTGACTCTAATTATTCATCTAGAGTTCTATTTTAAAAATTGAAACCAATTTTGAATCAATAGGTTAGAATACCCTTTAAGATAAAGCCGAATTAGGAGAAGTGTGTGGCTCGTGGAAGACCCAGTAAAAAGGGCGTGATCATTGAGGCAGCGTCGTCGTTGTTCACACTGAAGGGTTATCAAGGAACGAGTATTGACCAGGTGGTGATAGCCGCAGGTGTTTCTAAACCGACAGTGTACAGTAACTTTCCGACTAAATTAGTGTTATGGGAATCGGTGCTTGAGTCGCTGATTATCCAGGCAAAAATAGAAATGAGTGATGTTTTATCGTTTCAAAAGAAACGGGCCTCAGATCAATTTGGTATTCTTGATGGTTGGGTTGCTTTGTGGGAAGCGTGGTCAAACAGTCCTGAGCGTTTGGCAGTGTATCGTATTTTATTAGGTGAGCAATATAAAATGGCGGCGACAACTATGTTGCTATTTTCTGAATTCGAAAACGTGCTTGAGCAAGTATTATTCGCTTGGTTTGCCTCATACGAGGTGTTATCAGTGCATTTTTTTGCTTTAAAGGCGATGACGAAAGAAGCGGTGTTAATGCCTAAACTGTTGAATCTTCCTACTATGTGTAAAGAGGAAATAACGGCGCATTTAGGTGGGGTGGTGAATAAATAAGCCGAGTAGACACTACGCGGCTTATTTCACAGAGTACTTAGCTCTATTGAGACATTACGAATGTATCTTCTCGTCTTCAATTCTACCTTGCTCAGCCCAATACATAATGCCTAAAGAGAGGGTGCTACACAGTGCAAAACCACTGGCGATGGGCATTACCGAGTTGTCATACATTTGGCCAATCAGCGTGCCTATGACCATCGACATGATAGACGAGACAGAACCAATAACAGCTGAAGCAATACCCGCAACATGTCCCATTGGCTCCATGGCTAAAGCGTTTATGTTGCCAAACAATAAGCCAAAGCAAAAGAAAAAGACCACCGCATAAAGTAAAAATACCCATAGAGTAATGGAGATAAAAGTCGGTAGGCAAAGGAATAGAGCGGAAGCGATAATAATCGTAAACACGGCGCGAAAAGCGATATGTTTTGCACCATATTTCTCGACGATTCGTGAATTGATAAGAGAGGCCGCTCCGAGGATTAAAGCAAGTAAACCAAAATATAACGGGAATAAATTACCTGTTTTAAACTGTACTTGAAAGATCTGTTGTGACGAATTTAAATAGCCAATAAAACTGCCAAAAATAAGGCCAATACAAATGGTATAGCTTGCTGTAATACGGTTCGTTAGTACTTCTTTAAAGCCTTCATAAAAGCTGGTTCGGGTAAAAGCAATACGATTTTCTTTTGGTAAGGTTTCTTTTAAACGTATGACAATCCAGACGATCAAGATAGCAGCGTAAAGTAGGTACATTTCAAAAATACCGCGCCAATCATCTAGCCAGAGAATGCCTTGTCCTAAAGTAGGGGCAATGGCTGGCACTATCATAAAAATCATCATTACTAGTGACATGGTACGAGCCATTTTTGTGCCATGATATAAATCGCGAATCAATGAAATAGCTGAAATATAAGGGCCTGATATGCCAAGACCTTGAATGCACCGCCCTAACATAAGCATTTCTAAACTGGTGGCTTGATAGCAAACGACAGTGCCAATTATGTAGAGTGCGAAGCCACTGAAAAGAACGGGGCGTCGCCCTAGTGAATCTGAAAGTGGCCCACAGATTAGCTGGCCGATTGCCATGCCTAAAAACAACATGCTAATCAGTAATTGAGGCTGGTTAGGGCTAGTGGCTCCTAATTCTTTCCCTATAATTCCGAGAGCAGGTAACAGAGCATCGGTTGAAATAGCAACAATCGACATAAGTAAGGCAACAAGAATAGTGAACTCTTTTGATGCCATACCTGACGCTGCACTGCTTTGATGATTTTCCATAAAATATCCAGTAGAGAACGCGTGAAAGTAATACCGCAAAAAAGCGGATTAAATATTATACTGAGAGATTGTGAGCTAAAGTACGTTGTTTTAAAAATGTTTGGGTATTTTGTAAAAATATCTAACGGGTCATAAAATAAAGAGCTTACTTCTAGTGTGTATAAGGAGGATTTATGAATCCAAGTGACGCTGAGAAAATAGCCCTAGAGCATCAGGCGGCGAAGTTATTTATGCATTGGTATGAGCGGAATACTGGTAAGAAAATTCGCCATATTTGGCATAATGACCCAGTTCGTCCAGATGTATCTTGCTTACTAGAGGGTGAGCCATTAGACCTGGAAATCGCTCATCTTTATGGTGATGAATCGGAGGCGATGGCGATTTTGGGTCGTGAATTAACGGCAAAAACTAGAGAGGCGCTCGATAAACTAGCGAACGAGCCCGCCAGTAAACGATTAGTAAAAGCATTGAATCGTATCCTAGCGAATAAGTCAGGTAAGCATTATCAATCTAAAAGGGTTTGGCTGGTGATTCGAAATGCCCATCCTGCGTGGAGTAAAGAAGAGATTAAAGCGCTGGAATCTTTTATTACCATACCGACACCGCATACGTTTGAAAAGGTCTGGATTATCGGCGATATGCAAGGTGATACGGGTATTGTTCGACTTTATCCCTAGTTTGTTATTTTCGTTCCTTGTATTTTTTTACTAAGATCAAAGCAATGGTTAAGGCAAGAAAAACAAACAGAATAGCAAAAGCGCCGAGCGCCATAATGGCAAGATTCATACAGTATGACGTCCTAATTAAAATTTAGGGAATTATTGTAGCAGAGAGGCGTATGAGGGTGAATAATATTAAAAATTGGTTTGAAAATTCTTGTTTAAAAGCGCTTTCCCCGTCTATTTGTAGTACATCTTTCTGATAGAAATAGACAGGAAACAATAAGTTTTTTTAACGTTGGTGGACGCATACTCCAGCAGAATAAGTTGCCTGAATGGCTCTGTCATCGCCTAATGTCATAAAGACAAATAAACTTTCTTCAATGCCTTTAGATAAGTTAAGTCGAGAAGTGAGAAGGGGGGTGGCTTTTTGGTCTAGAATGACAAAATCAGCTTCTGATCCCACCGACAAGTTACCAATTTTGTCTTCTAAACGTAAGGCTTTTGCCCCTCCTAGTGTTGCTAGATAAAGCGATTTGATAGGGCTTAAGTTTTCATTCTGTAGTTGATTGACCTTATACGCTTCGTTCAATGTTTGCAGCATTGAAAAGCTGGTGCCACCGCCAACATCGGTGCCCATGCCGACGTTTATATTGTGTTGTTCCGCTTTGTTTAATTTGAATAAACCACTGCCGATAAAAAGGTTAGAGGTTGGGCAAAAGGAAATGGCAGAGCCGGTTTCATGTAAGCGATGATACTCACTGTCACACAGATGAATGCCGTGGGCGAAAACGGACCGTTCACTGAGTAAATTATGCTGATCGTATACGTCTAGATAGTTTTTACTATTAGGGAACAAGTCTTGAACCCAGGCACACTCATCTTTGTTTTCTGATAAATGAGTGTGCATATAGACATCGTCATACTCATTGAGTAATTTTCCGGCGAGATGTAATTGCTCTTCTGTACTTGTCGGTGCGAAGCGAGGTGTTATGGCATAATGCAAGCGGCCTTTATTATGCCAAGCATCGATCAGTTCTTTGCTTTCTTGATAGCTTGCTGCTGGCGTATCAGTTAGATAATCTGGTGCATTGCGATCCATCATGACCTTGCCGCAAATCATACGTAAATTATGCACTTCACTGGCTTCGAAAAACGCTTCTACAGACACTTTGTGAACAGTACCGAAGACCAGTGCAGTAGTAGTGCCGTTGCGTAGTAATTCTTTTAAAAACCGATCTGCCACGTTACGAGCATGGCGCTTATCGTGAAATTTTCCTTCTTCTGGAAAGGTGTAAGTGTTTAGCCACGTAAGTAATTGTTCTCCATAAGATCCAATCATGTCAGTTTGTGGATAATGAACATGAGTATCGATAAATCCAGGAGTAATTAAAGCATCAGGATGATGTTCCACTTGTGTGCCTTCGGGCAAATTAGGTAGCAGTTCTTCGGCTTTGCCAATGGCGCTGATTTTATCACCATCGACGACGAGTAAGCCGTCCTCAAAATATTCATAAGCACTTTCTATACCTACGTCTTTCGGGTCAGCAATACAATGTACGATGGCAGCGCGCCATGCTTTTAGTTGGCTCATTATGTCTCTCTTACGCGTTATTCATTTGTTGTCGAATGGATTCAATGCCTAGTAGTACACGTTCTGGCGTAGCTGGGGCATCAATGTTTGGGTGGAGGCGGTAGCTACCAATAGATGCGACAGCGTCTTTAATTGCACACCAAGCTGCGATACCTAGCATAAATGGCGGCTCGCCAACAGCCTTGGAATGGTAGACGGTGTCTTCTGGATTTTTTCGACTTTCTACCAAGGCGACTCGTAAATCATTTGGCATGTCGGTAATAGCGGGAATTTTATAGCTTGCTGGGCCATTTGTCATGAGACGGCCTTTATCATTCCAGACTAATTCTTCGCTGGTTAGCCAGCCCATGCCTTGTACAAAACCGCCTTCGATCTGACCAATATCGATGGCAGGGTTTAACGTCGCTCCAACATCATGAAGAATGTCGGTACGGGTGAAATGGTATTCCCCCGTTAAACTATCAAGGATAACTTCACAGCAGGCGACACCATAAGCGAAGTAATAAAATGGTCGTCCACTGGCGGTAGCGCGATCGTAATGAATCTTCGGGGTTTTGTAAAAGCCGGTGCTCGACAGGGAAATCTGATTCATATACGCCAAGCTGATTAAGGATTCAAAGGAGAGGTAAGTGTCTCGTACCTTGATTTGACCATTATGAAATGCAATATCCTCTACAGAAACTTGGTAATGAGTTACCAAGAAGTCTATTAAGCGTTGTTTTATGGTTAAAGCAGCATTTTGTGCCGCTTTACCATTAAGGTCGGTACCGGAAGAGGCGGCGGTTGGTGAGGTGTTCGGTACTTTTTCGGTATTGGTTGCGGTGACTTGGATCTTGTCTGTTTCCACTTGAAATACTTCGGCAACGATTTGCTGAACTTTGGTGTTTAAACCTTGGCCCATCTCTGTACCACCATGGTTTAAATGAATGGTGCCGTCTGTATAGATATGGATTAAAGCGCCTGCTTGGTTTAAAAACGAATTGGTAAACGAAATGCCGAATTTTACTGGTGTGAACGCTAAGCCTTTTTTTAAAATCGGGCTATTGGCGTTAAATTTTTTAATCGCTTCACGGCGTGCATAATAATCACTGGTGGCGAGTAATTCTTCAGTAATCTCTGGCAGAATATTATGTTCTATCGTTTGGTGATAAGGCGTGATATTTCGATCTGTTTGACCGTAATAATTCACACGTCGTATAGCCAATGGATCTTTATCCAGAGTGCGAGCAATTGCATCGAGAATATCTTCCGTTGGCACCATGCCTTGCGGGCCGCCAAAACCACGATATGCGGTGTTCGATGCCGTGTTAGTTTTGCAACGATAACCTGTAATGGTGGCATGCTCGAAGAAATAGGCATTATCTGCGTGAAACATAGCACGATCGACGATAGAGCCTGATAAATCTGGTGAGTACCCACAGTTACCCGCTAAATCCATATTTAACGCAGAAATACGTCCAGTGTCGTCATAACCCACATCGTAACGAACGTAAAAAGGGTGGCGTTTTCCGGTAATCGACATATCTTCCATGCGCGGTAAGCGCATTTTCGTTGGACGACCTGTCAGGTGCGAAATAAGTGCGCAAAGACACGCAATGGGAGCTGCTTGAGTTTCTTTGCCGCCAAAACCTCCGCCCATACGGCGCATATCGACTAGTACCTTATTCATACTGATACCCAGTACACTGGCCACTAATTTTTGTACTTCAGTTGGATTCTGGGTGCTTGAATAAACAATCATGGCACCGTCTTCCGTTGGCATCACGGACGCTACCTGGGTTTCTAAGTAGAAATGTTCTTGACCACCAACATAGAGCTCACCTTGTAAACGGTGTTGGGATTGTTGCAATGCATTTGCGCTATCACCGATAATCAATTGGTGCTTGTCTTGCACAAAGTGTTGTTTTTCAAGGGCTTCTTTTACATTAAGAATGGGCGTCAGCGGTTGATATTCTACCTTAATCGCTTTGGCGGCTTGTAGTGCGGCTTCATGGCTGGTGGCAGCAATGGCAACAATTGGTTGGCCGTAATACTCAACTAAACCATCAGCGAGTAATGGGTCGCCTTTTAGTACGGGGCCTACGTCCAATTCACCAGGCACATCTTGAGCCGTTACAACACGAATAACGCCAGGCATGGTAAGGCTGACACGGGTGTCTATGTTAAGAATCTTGGCGTGAGCGTATTCACTAGTATGGACATAGACATGGAGTTGATTCGGAAATTCTAATTTATCGTCTATATATTGGGCTTCGCCACTAACATGTTTGTCGCCACTTTCGTGTTTAACACCACGGCCGACTCCTGTTTTAAGATTGGCTTTGAATAAAGCTTCTAGTTCTCTTTGACTTAGCTCAGGAGCAGAATAATTAGACATGGGCCGTTACTCGCGTTATCAGATAATCAGGATTCGAGGTGGTCTCGATGAAGTATTTACGCAATAGATTTTGTGCCACCAGCTGACGGTATTCTTTTGATGCTCGAAAGTCGCTGAGAGGAGTGAAATCCATTGCGAGCGATAAACAAGCCGCTTCGATCGTTTCTAGCGTCCATTTCTGTCCAATTAACGCTTGTTCACAGTGTGTTGCGCGTTTTGGGGTCGCTGCCATGCCACCAAAGGCAATGCGTGCTGAGATAACTTTACCTGCTTGTATTTCAACGTTGATGGCGGCGCAGACGGCAGAAATATCATCGTCTAAGCGCTTCGAGACTTTATAAGCTTTGAATGTCCCCATTGTCGTTGTTGGGACGAGAATTTTTTCGATAAATTCACTCGACTGGCGAACCGTCTTTTTATAGTCCAAAAAGTAGTTTTCAATTGATATTAGGCGGAGGCTATTGCCTTGTCTGAGTTGTATTTTAGCGTCCAGTGCAATCAATAACGGCGGGGAATCACCAATCGGAGAGGCGTTGGCAATGTTGCCCCCAAAGGTGCCTTGGTTGCGAATTTGTAGTGACGCAAAACGATGCAGTAAGTCACCAAAATCTGGATGGTGTTTGCTTAGCAGAGAATAACAATCGGTTAATGATGCCGCTGCGCCAATCTCTATCATGTCGTTTGTTTCTGTGATTTCTTTCATTTCGCTGACATTGCCCAGATAAATTACCTTATCAAGGGTGCGATGATATTGTGTCACTTCTAGGGCGAGGTCGGTGCCGCCGGCTAGCAGATGTGCATCTGGGTGTTGCAGGTAGCATTCTGCCAGCTCTTGAGTACTGGTTGGTAAAAATGCATAACAGTTTTTACCTGTTAATTGTGTGTTGCTAAGCGGTTTTATTGCTTGTAATCGGGTGATGGTTTGTTCTGCTAGAGCATCGAAGTAGTCGGCTTGTTGGTGCTCACAACTTTGTTTGGCTGCTTCATAAATAGGGCGGTAGCCCGTGCAGCGACATAGGTTTCCAGCCAGGGCTTCACTGGTTTTTACTTGATCGTACTGCGAGGTGTTTTTTTGCAAAGCGAATAAAGACATAACAACACCAGGAGTGCAAAAGCCACATTGTGAGCCATGGCAATCGGTCATTGCTTGCTGGGTACTGTGTAAGGTTTGTTGATGCTTCAGATCTTCAACCGTAATGAGTTGTTTGCCATGTAAGGTTGAAATAAATGTTAAGCAAGCGTTCACGCTACGGTAACGTAATTGCCCGTTAACAACCTCTGCTAAGACGACACTACAAGCGCCGCAATCACCTGAGGCACAACCTTCTTTAGTGCCGGTTTTGTTTAACTCGTTGCGGAGGTAATACAGTACCGTTGTATTTGGGTCTAGGTTGTCTTCTTGACGAAGTTCTTGATTGAGTAAAAACTGAATCACTCTTATTTCTCCCGATAGCGGTTTGCTCTTTATTATTCTAATGACACACTGTATTTGCCGATTAAATGTGTTTTACCCATGCTTTTTGTACTGTTAATGCGTTGTTATAAAAAGAGTATGTTCTTACTTTGTATTTCGGCTTGATTTTTAGGCAGTGTGGATAGAATTAAAACTTTGACCGATCGGTTAATGATTGTCAAATATTTACGAAGTGTTTTATTGATGCCCTAAAATAGACAGTCGTCTGTCTATTTTAGGGCAAGTTCTTTTGGCTTACTTTTCGATATAAATTGCGCGAAAATCATTTACATTTGTCAATGTCGGCCCAGTGATTAGTGAGGCGTTTAGAGCTTGAAAAAAACTATGGGCATCATTGTTTTGTAATGCATGATTAGGTGCTAATTTTTGGTTGAAAGCTTGCTCTAATGTAGAGTCATCGATAATTGCGCCAGCGATATCGGCTCCGCCGTCAACCCCATCAGTATCTGCCGCTAACGCTGAAATCCCTTTGGCACCTTGTAGGCTTATTGCTAAAGAAAGTAGATATTCAACATTGCGTCCGCCAATGCCGTTGCCTTTTAATGTCACTGTGGTTTCACCCCCAGAAAGCAGTACGCAAGGTGGCTTTATTGGTTGGCCAAAGGTCGTTACTTGGCGAGCAATGCCTGCCATTACAAGCCCTACTTCACGAGCTTCACCTTCTATGCTGTCTCCTAGAATTAGACTTGGTACGCCCAATTTTTGTGCGACCTGAGCCGCCGCCTCTAGTGCCATTTGTGGTGTGGCTATCATGGTGGTTGTGCAGTTGGATAAGCGTTTATCATCCGGTTTTATGCTTTCATAACGACCATTGTTAAGATTATTGCGAATGATGTCTGAAATGGGGATTTGGTATTTTTCAATGACGGTTAGTGCGTCTGCACAGGTGGTTGTATCGCTGACGGTTGGGCCTGATGCAATAGAGGCGAGATCATCGCCTGGTACATCAGAGATTAATAAGGTAGTGACTTTTGCCGGATAGCAGGCAGCAGCAAGACGTCCTCCTTTGAGTGCAGATAAGTGTCGTCGTACTGTATTCATTTCGATGATATTGGCACCGCTTTTGAGGAGCGCTTGATTAATATTTTGCTTTTCTTCTAGGCTGATGCCGTCGGCCGGAAGCGGCATCAGTGCCGAGCCGCCACCAGAAATAAGCACAATTACTTGGTCTTCTTGGGTTAACCCAGATACTGAGTCTAAAATGCGTTTTGACGCATTAAGTCCTGCAGCATCGGGAACAGGATGGGCGGCTTCTATGATCTCGATATGGCGACAAGGAACAGCATAGCCATAACGAGTAACAACGACGCCAGAGATAGGTGAATCAGGGTATGTCTTTGTCCATGCTTCTTCTAAGGCTTGTGCCATGGCAGCAGAAGCTTTACCTGCGCCGATGACAATTGTTTGCCCGGTTGTTTTTTGTGGAAGATGGCGAGGAATGCATTTGCTAGGCTGTGCCACATCTAAAGCAGCTTGAAATAAGGCGTTAAGAAATGCTTTATGAGAGAAGGTGTTCGGTGTTGTCATAGCATAATCCCTTCCGATGAGAGCGAGTAAGTGACCTGATGGCTGAGTTATTACTGTGCTCGTGTTGTTTTATTTTATTAGTAGGCAGCACAATAGCAGTGAATAATCAAAATCAGAAATATACTGTTCTGTTATGCAGTTTCTATACCAGTGATTTTATAGAGTTTTGTGAAAAAATCGGGGAGAGATACTAGAAGTGAGAACGATAAGTAAAACGCCAGCGCTGTCAGCGACAAAATCAGCCCATTCACCATGTCGATTGACACTTGGCTGGATCAGCTCGATAGCACCGCCCCATAAGAATATGAAAAATGCCATATTAAGGAAGCGCTTGCGAGGGCCAAACACACACAATAACGTCCATCCTGAAAAGCCAAGAATATGGTGCAGTTTATCAGATCCAGCAACCACAGGAAGTTGCTCCATCGGCATTAAAGTGACATAACTTATTAATAACCAAACAAAAATAAAGCCGAGATATTGTACTGTGGGCGATTGCCAGCACGGTGGAATATTGATCGTCATTGTCTCTCTCGGTTAGTCAAAACGGATTAGCTGCATATTAAAGGATGCTACTAATCCGTTGTGTCTGATGTTTTCAGTCATTAAACTACGAGATTAGTTTAAGATACGAACGCGGATGTTACGGCCTTTGATTTTTTTGTGCTCCAGCTCTTTTACAACGCGTTTGGCTTCTTTGCCATCGACGGAAACATAAGCTTGGAAGTCAAAAATATCAATTTTACCAACTTGCGATTTATCTAAGCCAATACCTGCCGTGAGCGCACCCAAAATATCACCAGGACGAAGTTTGCTTTTGCGGCCTGCATCAAAGGCGATTGTCGCTTTATTAGGAACTAAGCGATAAGTAGGATCAAGAGAGTCTAGTTCTACATAGTTAGCTTTAATATTAAATCGTGTTTCGATGTCGCGAATTTTATAGTCATCTTTAGATGTGACTAAGTTAACGGCAATACCTGAGGCACCTGCACGACCAGTACGACCGATACGATGGGTATGAACATCAGTGTCGCGAGTTGTGTCATAGTTAACCACGAGATCGACTTCTTTTACGTCAATACCACGAGCGGCTACGTCCGTTGCAACTAGTACGCAACTACTTTGGTTACTGAAACGTACTAATACTTGGTCTCGTTGTTTTTGCTCTAAATCACCGTGAATTGCCTGTGCAGCGACTTTATGTTCGCTTAGCCAGTCAGCAACTTTTTGACATTCGATTTTAGTGTTACAAAACACAATGACTTGACGAGGGTCGAAATGTTGCAGTGCGGCCAATAATGTTTCGCACTTCACTGCGTTTTCACTGCGTATAAAGAATTGCTCAATATTCGGTTTTAAGTCTTCTTGATCTTCGACTTTAATCGTTACTGGTTTATTTTGAAATTCAGCACTGATCGCTTCGATAGTGTCTTCATAGGTTGCAGAGAACAATAAAGTCTGGCGATCATTTGGTGTGAGTTCAACCACTTCACGAATACTGTCAACAAACCCCATGTCCAGCATGCGGTCTGCTTCATCTAATACTAATGTGCTTAGTGCATTTAGTTTTAGTGTGCCTTTGCGCAGATGTTCCATCAAACGACCAGGCGTCCCCACAACGATGTGAGCACCGTGTTCTAATGAACCTATTTGTGGTCCAAAGGGCATTCCACCACATAGGCTCAATACTTTGATATTTTCTAGGTAGCGCGCCACTTTGCGGATTTCTTTGGATACTTGATCCGCTAATTCACGGGTTGGACACATGACTAAGGCTTGCACACCAAAGTAGCGAGGGTTGATTTTAAGTAAGAGACCAATTGCAAAAGCTAATGTTTTCCCACTCCCTGTCTGAGCTTGAGCTAGAATATCTTTACCATTGATAATGGCAGGAAGACTTTGCTCCTGTATAGGCGTAAAAGCCGTAAATCCCATGTCGGTAAGAAGAGTGATTAATTTTGGCGGCAGAACAATGTCTGAAGAGAGAGAAAACTGGGTCACAAAAGGCCTGTATATAGTAAAATTAATAGACGCTAAGAATAACAGAAAAGCATTTTCGTTGTTGGTTTTTAAAAATAATAAGGTGTTTCACTATAGCATTTTTAGTAAAATTGTCTTTAATGTAAAGAGACGCATTTTAATAAGGAATACGCTTTTTGAATGAACGTAGTAATGTCCCAACAGAGTGGCTAATGGCACCAATAAAACGTTATGTTGAAAATGCGTACCTTATTGTCTTTTTTACTATCTTTGTCTGTGGAATAGCCACGAGTCTTGCATTGTTGCATGAAGAAAAACAACGATTATTATTTGATGAGCATGTTGCAGGTGAGCAGTTTGTTACTCGTTTAAAATCGGTACTAGGGAACTATGGACGGGAGGTTACGTCGTTTGGTGCAATGATTCAGTCGATGGATGAACCCCTTACCTATGATGTTTTTCAGCGGTTTAGTCGACAATTTGAAGCCATTGAGAAAAATAAAACCTTACGGATTTATTTTGCTCAATATGTTCCACTATCTCAGCTCGACATTTATCTTAAACAGCAGCAAGGATTAGCGGGTCAACCTAATTTTCAGATTATTCCCACAGGACCACGTGATGAATATTTGCCCCTGACTTATGGTTATCCTTTCGCCATTGATTCAGGTTTTGATTTGCTATCGGATGGTTTTTTACACCATGACTTGATCCAACAAGTCAGGGGTAAGAAAAGCTTGTCAATGACCAAGCCTTTAGCCGTCGCCTCAGAAGCAGGGATAGCCAAACCAGATAATTTTGTATTAAGACGTTCTATTTACATTCCTTTAGACAATATCAACGGACGAATGACGGATGCTGCCGGTTTTTATGGCTTAGTGGGGGTTATTTTTAATGTTTCGGGGTTGAAACAGCAATTGCGAGCACAAGGTGGTCGAGATTTATCTTATCGTATCGCTGAAGTCACTGAGAATTCAGAAGACCCGCTTTGGTTTGCGGGTTCAAGTTTAGGTAGAAATATTGATCCTAATCATCAAGCTTTTTGGCAGAAAGGGTCTTTTAATACCCGTATTATTCATTATGGTGGTTGTGATTGGCGAGTAGATACTCGTTATAGTGATGATGTGTTTGGTCTTATCAATTGGGGGGGCATTCTCAGTGCGTTTATTATCTTTACTTTTCTTGCGATGCTGCTGAGTTGGTATGTACGTTTACTCTCTAATGCTTATAAACAAACGTTGCGTATAGCCAATGATCAAATTGAAATTGATGAATTAACCGGGTTATTTAGTCGTTATAAAATTCAAGTAGAGCTGGATAAACTGATTTCTCACTGTCAAAAGAAAAACATGAGGTTAGCGGCTTTCTTTTTAGATTTAGATCGTTTTAAAACGATTAACGATGTTTTTGGTCATGAGACGGGAGACTGGTTGCTTATTAAAGTGGCGCAGCGTTTACGGTCTATTTTTCCAGAAGGATCGATTATTGGGCGTTTGGGCGGCGATGAGTTTTTAGCATTAATGGTGCTGGATGACCAAAAAGATCGAGTCTTCCTTGAGAAATTGTGTAAGGAAGTGATTATACAGGTTGGTCAAAATTATTTTATGGATGATAGGCCGCTTAATGTGGGCTGTTCCGTGGGTGTTGCTTTGTACCCAGATTATGGTTTAGACGCAGAAACGCTAGTAAAAAATGCCGATATGGCGATGTATAAAGCCAAAACGGCTGGACGAGCAACGTATTATTTTTATGATGATGAAATGGGTCAAGTTTTGTCGCGTAATATGCGTATTGAAACGCGTTTACGTCGGGCGCTACAAAACGATACGCTACAATTGCATTACCAACCCAAAGTAGATCTTGAAACGCAAAAATGTGTTGGGATGGAAGCCTTGTTGCGCTGGGAGGACAGTGAGTTAGGAGTTGTATCTCCAGTGGAGTTTATTCCCGTTGCTGAACAGACTGGCATTATTTTAACATTAGGGGAATGGGTTATTGAGCAGGCTTGTAAGCACATCGTTGCTTGGCAAAAAGAAGGGATAAAGGTTCCTCCAATCGCGATTAATTGTTCTGCTGCGCAATTAAAACGCGCTAATTTTTTAGCGCATCTATTAGGTCTTTTAAACAAATATAAACTTGATCCCAGTGTGCTTGAATTAGAAGTGACGGAGTCTATTTTGATTGAAGATGCAGAAGGATGTGCTGAGCTACTAAGACAAGTCAGTCAGCTAGGGATGAAGCTGGCGATTGATGATTTTGGAACAGGGTATTCTAGTCTTAGTTACTTGAAAGACTTGCCGTTTGATTATGTCAAAATTGATCAGGTATTTATCCGTGATTTGATTGAAGACAGTGATCATGATGCTTTAACAAGAGCGATTATCAGTTTAAGCCATGATTTGAATCTAACCGTAATTGCCGAAGGGATTACCCGAGATGATCAGCTGAATAGGCTAAGGAGCTATGGTTGCGATATTGGTCAAGGGTATTTGTTTAGTCGAGCCTTTGGAGCGGATTCAATGGGAAAAGATCCAATGATAATTGCGCTTAATCAAAGGCAAGGCAATGATGGTCATTTAGAGGATTAGTCTGCTGTGGTATTTACAATGGCGATAGATAAAATGCGATCGCCATTTTTTTGATAAAATATGTTGTAGTGAATTGATGCCTAGCCTTTGATTTTATGTTGAGTGATAAAAGTGTGCCTTTAATGAGATGTTCTGGTTTTCAGTCGTTTATCATTCCTTCTTTTCCCCATCAGAGTTGAGTCAGTAGCATTAAGTAGCGGCCTGTTTGGTCTCGCATAAGTTTAACTATCCAGAGTAAATTAATGAATTATTTTGCACATCTACATATCGCTTATGAAACTAAGACGTCCTGGGCAGGTAATTTATTAGGGGATTTTCCTGTTACGGCTAGTGAGTTGCCTGCAGATTTATACCAAGGGTGGCGATTACATCAAAAAGTTGATGTTATGGTCGATGAACATTGCGTCAGTGTTGCCTATCGTTCTATGGAGAGAGCGGGGCGTCGTCGCTTTGCAGGGATTATTCAGGATATTGTGATGGATTATTGGTTAATCCAATATTGGTCATCATTTTCTCAGTTGCCGCTGGATACTTTCTGTCAGCAGGCCGTTGCTGGGTTGGTGGAGGATATTAATCGCTGCCCTGTTCGACTACAGAATATGATACGTTCTTTACAGAAAAATAATTGGCTGGCGGAATTAGGAACAGAGCAAGGGCTAGTTAATGCGATTCATTCAATTATGCGTCGTTGGCAACATGGCCACCATTTACAGCCTTTTTTACAAGAGTTGTCAGTTGTTATCGATCAAGGAGAGGCGGTGTTTTTAGCCTTGTACCCTGATCTTTTGGCGTTTACTTATCAAGAAATAAAAAAAAGCCGAGACTTGTCACGGTCTCGGCTAACGAGCCGAGGCTCAATCGAGAGATCATCCTTAGATACTTAGCCATACTCAGGGAGGGCATGACTATTATTGAGGACGTAGTGATTGTAACGTGGCGATAAAATGTTGTGTTGACGCATATCATAAAAAGTATCTGCCTTGCTTTTTTTCGATAGAATCCTTGCTTTAGCATTGGGTGGTATTTTATGACTCTTCATTATAGAAGTTGTGGTAGACTGCGCACCGCAAAATACAGCTTGATTAGAGGAGTAATTAGGGGTGAGCGTTCAGTGGTATCCAGGGCACATGAACAAGGCGCGTCGAGAAATCGAAGAAATCATGACACAAGTCGATATTGTTATCGAGGTGTTGGATGCGCGCATTCCAGATTCTAGTCAAAACCCAATGTTGACGACGTTGCGTGGCGATGTACCAGTCCTTCGTTTGTTAAACAAGAAAGACTTAGCTGATCCCGAGCGGGTGGTATTATGGCTAGATCATTGGCGTGACAGTGAAACGGTGTTGGCGCATCCTTTTTCAACACAAGATAAAGCAGACGTCGCTAAAATAAGTCAATGGGTGAGTCAAATGGTGCCTCATCGTGGCAGTGCTGAAAAACCTATTCGAGCGATGATTGCTGGTATCCCTAATGTTGGCAAATCCAGTTTGATGAATGCTTTGCTTGGTCGTCGTGTGGCTAAGGTGGGTGATGAGCCTGCAGTCACAAAAGCCCAGCAAAAACTAAAAGTAACCAATGGTTTTCAGTTGCTTGATACGCCTGGGATTTTGTGGCCTAAAATAGAAAATCCAGATGCCAGCTATCGTTTGGCGGTAACCGGTGCGGTAAGAGCAACAGCGATTAATTATGAAGACGTTGCCGTGGTGGGTTTGAAATTCTTTATTTCAGATTATGCAGAGGCGTTACAAACACGCTATAAATTAAAAGAGTTGTCCACAGACCCTGTTGAGGTTCTAAAAGTCATTGGTTCTAAGCGTGGAGCATTGCGCGCTGGCGGAAAAATAGACATGCATAAGGCTGCGGAAGTGTTTTTACACGATGTTCGTACTGGTGCTATTGGTCCTTATGTGATGGAAACGCCAGATATGATTGCTCATGAAGAGCAGTTAGTAGAAGAGGCTAAAGCAAAAAAAGAAGCGGAAAGACAGGCTCGATTAGCCGCAGCGATACCTCAGCGCCAGCAAGAAAAAAATAGAAAATACCGTGACGATCTCGCTAAACAAGCGCGAGTTCAGTCGAATGATGAGAATAATTGAGGCTAAAAAGTCATGGATTATGAAATTGCCTTTGATCAAGAAGAAGGCCGCTACCAAATTTATGCTGATTACGAATTCACCGCTATTGCTGAATGGATAACACAGTATGTAACGGATAAGGAAAGTATTCAGCGTGTGTTATCAGCAGCGCGTTTGGCAGAATATGAAAAAGAGTCAACACAATTTAAGCATGGTCCATTTGAGGTGGTTATTAGCGAAGAAGGTGTGATGGTCTCTCGTCAAATGGATATGAGCTCCGCTGAAGAAGAGATAAAAGCGATGTTTGACTCGCAAGATAGTTTTTATCGTGCATCTACTGATGGTATTCAAGCAGAGTGTGGTTTGGAAGATTTGGTTGATATGATAGAAAATTGGCATGATGTGCTTCAGTAGTTGTTCCTTACGCTAGCTGGGTTTACACTAGTGTTAGATTTATTTATTTACGTTTTTAGGGAGCCGATATGCTCATCGAATTGGAAAAAGCCCGTAATCGAAATAATGTAGTTCGCATTTTTCGTGAAGAATTAGACGGCCCAGACAGTTGGACTGACGGTTTTGTTGTGGATGCCAATGAAGAAATGGTTCTGCTCCAAGTGGTTGATGACAGTGTTCGCTTAAATGGCTACCAGATTTTATTTCTGGAAGATATTAGTGACTTTGCTCATCCGGCTCCTTTTAATGATTTTCAAAAGCGTGTTCTTGATTTGCGTGAAGAAGAAGTCGTTGACCCTGAAGTGGATCTAGAAGACTTGGCGGTATTGCTGACAGACATCAGTGAGGAATATGGCTTAGTAACACTTCACCGCGAAGAAATGGAAGAAGACAGCTGTGAGATTGGTCGTATTATTCGCGCCGATGCAGTGACATATGAGCTAGAAGAAATTGGATCAGATGCGCGTTGGTTTGATGAGACCTTTGAGTATGATTTGTATGATATTACTCGTATCGAATTTGGTGGTGCTTATGAAGAATCTTTGTTGCTCGCAAATGACGATATGGGCGACGATGCTTACGAGTTAGCGGATGAGTATGAAGAAGACGGGTTGCTCGTCGAAGAAGAACGATAACTTTGTATTTACTTATATTGCTTTAAAAACGCCCGCAAAGGGCGTTTTTTTACATAAGCTTGTCGTGTTTTGACCACATGCTTTATATTGCCATAATATCTTACGTTTTCAGGCTAAAACTTAATGTCAGTAAATGGTAAATTTGCCTCTTAAAATATTATCCCACTAGAATATCAGACCCTATTTAGGAAAATGTTATGCCAAGAGTATTGGTTATTATACTTTCAATACTATTTATCACTGGCTGTGCGGCGTTTGCTTCCCATAGCCTTAATGAAATGTATGGCGTTGAAAAAGTCTCAAATCGTGTAGAGACCGCAAAAGCGACAGTGTCTGATCAAGACGCTGATTTTTATAATGAAAAGGTTCGGCCTATCTTGGACCATCGATGCATCTCTTGTCACGCCTGTTATGATGCACCTTGTCAACTTAAGTTGACGGGTTCTGAAGGTATTGAGCGCGGTGGGTCTAAAGAACTTGTTTATGATGGGTCGCGGTTGCTAGCACAAAAACCGACACGTCTTTATATTGATGCGCATTCTCCAGAAGGGTGGCGTGAGAAAGGATTTCATCCTGTTCTTAACGAGCGTGTACAAAGTCCAGCAGCAAACTTAGATGGTAGTTTGATATACCGTGCGATTGCGTTACGTGAAAAACAAGGTGACGTTAATAAAGCGGTGTTATCCGATGATTATGACTTTACCTTGGCACGAGATCAGCAGTGTCCGACTATTGATGAGTATCGCTCTTTCGAGAAAAAATACCCTAAGTGGGGGATGCCTTATGGTTTGCCTGCTTTAACGTCTGATGAGTTTAATACTTTATCAATATGGTTGGCGAAGGGCGGGAAGATGCCTAAAGAAGCGCCATTATCTGACAAAATGTTAAAGCTGGTGGATCTTTGGGAAACTCGATTTAACCCGACAGATCTGAAGAGTCAGGTTATTACGCGTTATATATTTGAGCACATCTATTTATACAGTCTTTACCTTGGCGAAGGTAATGAAGAGCGTTTTCGATTAGTGCGTTCTAGAACACCACCAGGTCAACCAATTGACCGTATTGCTACACGTCGTCCTTATGATGACCCAGGCGTGAAAAAAGTGTATTACCGTTTATGGCATGACCCAGAAGTGGTTGTGCAAAAAAATAATATAGTCTATCAATTAGATGAAACTGTTTATAAGCGCTGGCACTCTTATTTTTATAGCAAAGATTATAAAATCACCAGAGATCCAGGTTATGATCCTGAAGTGGCGACTAATCCATTTCGTGCATTCCAGGAAATACCGTCTGAGGCGCGTTATAGATTTATGTTAGATCATGCTGAAAACACCATAATGTCCTACATCAAAGGGCCTGTGTGTCGTGGGCCAGTGGCGGTAAACGTTATTAATGATCATTTCTGGGTGTACTTTATTAACCCTGATGTTTCGTACAATAAAGAAGTAGCAGGTTTTCTAGAGTCGCAAGTACAACATTTAGACTTGCCAGCAGAAAACTCCAGTAATGCATTACCCTTAACATCTTGGTTGCGTTTTTCGAATCAGCAGAAAAAGTATCTTACGGGTAAGGCGCATTTTGTAGAGAAAGCTTTGAAAGACAATTTGCCACTTAATACCAGCCTTATTTGGAATGGAGATGGTGTTAACGATAATGCGGCATTAACTATCTTCAGGCATTTTGATAACGCGACTGTCGTTAAAGGTTTGATTGGTCAAAAACCTAAAACGTCTTGGGTAATTGATTATCCATTACTTGAGCGTATCCACTATTTATTAGTAGCGGGATTTGATGTCTATGGCAATGTTGGTCATCAGCTCGATACGCGTTTGTATATGGACTTTTTACGTATGGAAGGGGAGATGAATTTTATTCTCTTCTTGCCAAAAGCAGAGCGAGAAAAAGTACGTCAATATTGGTATCGTGATGCTAGTCAAAGCATTAAAAATTACATTTTTAGTGACTTTATGAAAATAGATGTACAAACCAACATCTATTATGATTCAAACAATTATCAATCTGAGCTTTATGATCGTTTTCATAAACATTTGGAAAAAGTCTTAGATCACAGTCGAGATCTGGACCAGAGTCGTTTAACGAAGAAAGAAATTGCTGAATTAGCTCATTTAGAAACGTTAACAGGGGGAGGGATTCGTTATCTTCCTGATACGGCATTGGTGTTAGTCACTAAAAACGGCAAGCCAAAAGAGATAGTAAGTCTGATCCATAATAAAGGTCATACGAATATTTCAAGTTTATTTGATGAGGCTGAAGCGCGTACGCCTGAGGAAGATACACTTACCTTGGTTAAGGGAGTGTTAGGTGATTATCCTAATGCGTTAATGTCAGTTGATGAGAATCAATTAAAAGCCTTTGCAGAAGACATTGCGAGTATGGCAACAGAGAAAGATTATTCTGATTTTATGGCGCGTTTTGGGGTTCGTAGAACGAATCCTCGCTTCTGGTCTGTTAGTGATAGCATTGCTAAGCTTAATAAAGAGGCGCGACCTAGAGAAAGCGGTATCTTGGATTACAATCGTCTAGAAAATCGCTAGCTCATAGCGTTAGCTAATATTTATCCATTTAATAAAATGCTCCATTTAATGGGGCATTTTTTTTGATAGGAATAAGTTTCTATAAGGAGTTGTTTTCTGTTTGCTCTGTACGTTAAGTTCGATTGGTATATTGTTATTAGTATTAACGATATTAGAGGTGGCTGTTGTCTGGGTGTGCTTAGTTGTTGGGAGTGAGTGTTTGGTTGACTGCAGTGGATCTTTAAAAAGGGTGCTTATAGTATTTAATGATGAGGTTATGAAGAAGGTATGCAATCCCTCATCATCTGACTGGCTAGTCAGATGATGAGGTTTCATTTTTAGCATGGTTTACTGATCATAAGGTGATGGATCGTCTTTATTGGGTTGTGTTTTAAAGCGGCGATGAGACCATAGATATTGTTCTTTTTTGTTTGCAATGGCCCCTTCCATTAATTTATTAATGATAGTGGCGTTCGTAACATCATCATCTGTTGGGTAGTTAGCTACTTCACTAAAACGGTAGGTATAGCCTGTTTCAGTGCGGCCATAATCTAGCAGTAAGACAGGGGCCTTTGTCATTTTGGCGATGCGACCAATGTGCGAGATAGTCGCGCACTTGCGCCCAAAGAAAGGAGCGAAAACGGAATGTTTTCGTCCATAATCTTGGTCTACTGCGTACCATACCGGTTTATTTTGTTTGAGAGACTTTAATACTTCGCGCATGTCCGAGCGTTCAATGGTTTTACTGAAAACTTTTTTGCGCTGATGCTCCATTACCCAATTAAACACTGGGTTATTTTGACGTTTATAAATGGGGTGAAGGTCGATATGGCTCGCAATTAAGTTGCCGCATAAATCCAGAGGGGAAAAATGTCCACTTATTAAAAGGCAACCTTTGCCTGCCTCTAATGCTTTATCGACGACGGCTTGAGTGTTGCATTTTACTCTTGGCATTAGTTTAGATGCTGGTTGGTACCAAGCGTCAAAGGTTTCTAGAAAACCTTTCCCTGCGCTAATGAAATGCTCTCTCGTTAAGGCTTTGCGTTCATCAGGTGTCATTTTTGGGTAGCATAGTTTTAAGTTTACATCGCAAATATGACGACGACGTTTGGCTGTTTTATGCAGTAATAATCCTAAGTATTTTCCTAAGGTTTGTTTTGTACGCCAAGGAAGAAAGCTGATCAGGTAAGTTAGGCTCATAAGGAACCAGGTAAACCAGTATTTCGGAGCCAGTAGCTGATTTAGTGTTAGCTCTTCTGTGTTTTTTTTAGCCACGATATCCCTCCAGGAAGTCACGCCACTGGGTAGCGGAGACGGTAAATTTAGTGTGTTTTTGAGCCTCTTTATCAAGAGAACGCTTTAATCGATTAATATTATCTAGTGTCCATTTTTGATCGATGGTGCGTTGGTCGCATTTATCGAAATCAATTACCCAGACTTTGTTGTCTGCATCTATCATAATGTTATGACAGTTTAGATCTGTGTGGTTAATACCATTGTTATGAAAGTGGCGTATTGTCTTGCCAACGTCGTTCCAGTTGACCGTGTTGCTGTTGCCTTCCTTTAATATATCAAATAGGTCTTGCGCATTTGGGATGGTTTTGGTGAGCAAATAAGCACAATAAAAGCCATTATGTTGATGGTATATACCAGCAACTGGATCGGGTACTGGTAGCTGGGCTGCTAGCATAGTTTCCAGTAAGTTGAGTTCTTGCCAAGGGCGAGTTTGAGTTTGACCAGTAAACAAAAAAGAGGCTTTATTAAATTTCGCGATCAAACCGCCACGACGGTAGCGACGCATCACAAAGTCACCAAATTCGCTATGAATAAACCATACTTCCCCACGACCTTGGCCTGTTCCAGCTAAAGCGTTTTGTTTTTTCCAATAGTCCGTAGAAAACCAGTTAGCGTTTACAGGCAGAGATGTCTTACTAATCAGTAGTGTGGTATTGGCATCAATAAGATGAGTGTCTGGCATAGCGCTCGCTTCATTATTGTACGTTTATTGTGCTAGATAAAATTAGACACATTCAAAGCTGGCTATTCTATAATAACTGCCGATTTTAAGCAGCACTTGAGGATAAGATGACACAAGAAAGCATTCAACGAATAGCCATAGTGCGATTGTCAGCATTGGGCGATGTTTGTCATGCGATGGCCGTTGTTACCGCAATACAAGCGCGCTATCCCAATGCCAGTATTACCTGGATTACTGGGCCAGCCGAAGCGCAATTAGTGCGATTAATGCCGAATGTCGATGTGCGTGTTTATCATAAAAAATCTGGCTTCAAAGGAATGTTTGCACTTGGTCGATCGTTAAAAGGCGTAACCTTTGATGTTTTATTGCATATGCAATGGTCGTTAAGAGCAAGTCTTTTGACGCGAGTGCTTAATGCCAAAAAGCGTATAGGTTTTGCCAAATCACATTCTCGTGAAAAACAATATTGGTTTGTGAATCAGTTGGCGCCAGAGCCAGCGGGACAACATGTGCTGGATGCTCTTATGTCGTTAGCGTGTGCGATTGATGTGCCTCTTCAATCTCCTTCATGGGCTTTGTCTATTCCAGAAAGTGATTTGTTATTACCAGAGCGTTTTGTTGTGGTGAATCCTTGTGGGTCAAAAGTGACCAAAGATTGGACTCTACAAGGGTACCGAGTTCTGATTAAATCACTGTTGTCCCAAGGGTTGGCTGTGGTAGTGACAGGGGGGCCAAGTGATCGAGAAATTGCCGTATGTAATGCAGTAAGTGATGGTTTAGAGGTAACGAATTTAGTCGGCAAAACTAGTATAGCATCGTTATTGGATGTGATTCAAAAAGCGGCGTTGATTATTAGTCCTGATACTGGTCCTGCCCATATGGCGACGATTGTCGGTACTCCAGTGATTGCTTTGTTTGCTTTGTCTAATCCTAAACGGACAGGTCCATATAATGATCAAGATCATGTCGTTAGTGTGTATCGAGAGTTGGTAGAAGAAGAGACGGGAAAGTCGCTAGAAATACTGCCTTGGGCAACCACGGTTCATCGCAAAGATGCGATGGCGCAGTTGTCACAAGAAGCAGTGATGGCGAAAGTGAACAGTGTTATTTGTCAGCTAAAACTAGTGGATTGAGAAATACTCTAGTATATTGCTTTAAGGTTGAATCTACGAGCTTAAAGCAATGCTTGTTCTGCTAGTTTTAGATCTAGTGTTGCTTTTAATAATTTATAAAGATCAATCGATGCGTCGATTTCTTCTTTGCGATTGGTTAGACTTTCAATGTTTAACCCTAGTGGCACGCCTGCTGGCAATGCCGTTTCAATAATCAGTTCGAGTGCGCTACGGCAGATTTTAATTGATTCATCCAATGGCGTTTTTGAGCTAAGAATGCGATTTTTGGTCGCAATCGGTACAGAAATACCTAACCATTCCATAAATTCAAGGGTCTTAGCGCTACCACAAGGAGTGAAGGTTAGAATGACACGTTTTGGGCTTATACCTTGCTCTTTGCATGTTTGCGCATATTGGCTAATCAAGTCTGCCGTCGCTTGTGGGTTGTAAACCGCCTGAGAAATAAAGAAATCACAGCCTGCTTCGGATTTATTGATTAAGCGAAGGTGCTCGTCTTTTTTCTTAGCATGGCGTTCGGCAATAGTCACTCCGCCTAAGTTAAATTCAAGCGGCATATTTTCTAGGGCTTTATAGGCTTGGGATAGCGGTAACTTAATACCTCCTTCAGAAGAAGGGGAACCAACCAAAACAATGTCTTTAATGTCGAACTCATCCCATGCTTCTTGTAGCCATTGGGTGAACTCTTCGGTCGTGCGTGAAGAAACGGATTTATAAGTAATAACGGGTTTATTAGATGCCACTTTAAGACGTTGCGACCAGACGCGGGGGTCGTGTGTTCTCATAAAGGGAAAAGGGCGCGGCTTATCTATACGACTACTTTCGTCTTGAATGTCGTAAACAATTAAGCCATCGACGTCGATATTTTCAAGACGTTGTAATAATTTTTGACTTATTTGACTTAGTTGTTCGTCTTCAATAGAAGAGCGTGGAGGGGTCGTCCCTATAAAGTAAACACCGCGGCTAGGGTCGGCAAATTTAATAGCTAATTCCGATTTCATTATGTCACACTCTATGCTGATGAGGCGGTCGTCATATTTACGAGCGCCTTGTTGTTCTGTAAGTTGTGTCTATCCTAACAGTGAATAGCTTTCAAGATCACCTATTTCATCTTGAATAAAATTAAAGACTAGGTGAGCTGGTTTGATTTACTTATTTTTATAAAGCGAGAGGTGCCTATGCTTGATTTAACCGATGTGCCGCAAGATAAAACGTCAGGGTTACCACCTGTGCATCAATGGAACCCAGATTTTTGTGGCGACATGGATTTATTGATAAGAGCGAATGGTGATTGGGTTCATGAGGGAGATAAGATAAGAAGATCCAAGATGGTGACTATGTTCTCACGTATCTTATGGTATGAAAATGCAGAATATTTTTTAGTAACACCCGCTGAAAAGGTGAGAGTGCAAGTAGAAGATGCGCCGTTTTTGGTTACTAAGTGGCGTTATATAGAAACAGAAAAGGGGCAAGCGATAGAGTTTACTACGTTAACTGATGATGTTGTTGTATTGGGTGAGAGCTGCGATTTATGGTTATCGGGTGAAAACCAGCATGAGCGCCCTTATATATCCATGCGTTATGGTATGAAGGCGATGCTTCATCGTAACGTTTTTTATCAACTAGCAGAAACGTTGCAGTCAGTCTCTACGGAACAAGGCAGTGGTATGGGGTTGGTAAGTGCTGATAAGGCGTATTTATTAATCCCAGATGAGTGAAAACCGTGTGTGTGCATTTGCTAGGCTGGGGTATAATAATACTAATCATCACGACTATTAGGTCGTGTTTTCGTTTTTAGAAAGGGGTAGGTTACTTGTTGTTCAAAGATTTTGGTTTTGATAATCGTATTTTAAAGTCCATCGACCATTTGGGTTTTGAAGAGGCGACGGAAATTCAAGCGCGCGCTATCCCTCAAGTGATGGCTGGGCGCGACTTGTTGGCGTCGTCTAAAACCGGATCAGGAAAAACACTGGCCTATCTTTTACCTGCATTGCACCGCGTTTATAAAACTCGTGCGCTGTCTAAGCGTGATCCACGCGTGGTTGTGTTGGTACCGACGCGAGAATTAGCAAAGCAGGTTTATAGCCAGTTGCGATTGTTATTAGCCAGTAGTCATTATACTTCTACCTTGATACAGGGTGGGGAGAACTTTAATGATCAGCATAAGCAGTTACAAAAAGACCCTCATTTTATTGTTGCGACACCAGGGCGCCTAGTAGATCATCTAAAGCAGCGTCATCTATTCTTAGAAGGATTAGAATTGTTAATCCTTGATGAGGCGGATCGTATGTTGGATTTGGGTTTTGCTGAAGCAGTCCGTGCGATTAATGCAGCGGCGAGTCATCGGTTACGACAAACTTTATTTTTCTCGGCGACTTTGGACAATACTGATGTGAGTGATATTGCCGGTGAATTGCTTAAAGAGCCTTCGCGGGTTGCTATTGGTCAGGGTTACGATGAGCATAAAGACATAGAGCAGCATGTTTACTTGTGTGACCACTTAGATCATAAACAAGCCATACTAAAACATTTATTATTAGGCCAAACGCTTAAGCAAGTCATTATTTTTACCGCAACTAAAAATGATACTGCGCGTTTAGCTGACATGATTGAAGGCTGGGGACTGACAACACAAGCGTTGAATGGAAATTTATCGCAAGCGGCACGTAACAAAGTAATGGATAGTTTTGCTAAAGGTCAATTTGATGTGCTAGTGAGTACCGATATTGCTTCCAGAGGCTTGGATATTGCTAGTGTGAGTCATGTTTTTAACTTTGATGTACCAAAGCAAGCGGAAGAGTTTGTACATCGTACTGGCCGTACGGGGCGCGCTGGGTTTAAAGGTGATGCTTATTCATTAGTGGGGCCTAAAGATTGGTTTAATTTTAAAGCGATTGAAGTGTTTCTTCAGCGTAAGTTTGAACATGAGGTCATTGAAGGCTTGGAACCGAAATTTAAAGGTTTAGTGCCTGCAAAAGTAGTGCGTAAAAAAGATAAGCCTGCTGCAGCAGAAAAAGCACGTAAATCCCCTAAAAAATCATCACGTAAAGGGGGGAATAAAGAACAGTTTCATGATAATAAGCAAGATGGTTTTGCTGCATTTAAATTGCCACCGAAACGTTTTACCACACCAATCAATAGTGGTGATGAAGAAGAGTAAATAGCGTCTATGTCAGCCTGAGTATCCTGCTAAAGGATGTTTGACATAGCGTTACTATTTGGAAACTTAACCTTAAAAGCGCTATTGGTTCATCTTTTCTGTTTGTTGAGGATTAGCCTATTAATCGTTTACCGCCATTAAACTCACTGAAATGCTTTGAGTCGGCTGCACGTCACGGTAGCTTTAATAAAGCGGCTCAAGAGCTTTCTGTTACGCCTTCTGCAATCAGCCACCAGATTAAAGGCTTAGAAAGCTTTTTAGAAATAGAGTTGTTTCGAAGGACAAAGAGAAAGGTTGTTTTGACGGAGGCTGGCGAGTCGTATTTAAAGCCGATTAAACGTATTTTTGAACAACTTGAAGTCGCCACTGCAGACTTAAAAAGTAAGCAAAAAATAGGCTCTTTACGATTAGCTGTCGCGCCGGCATTTTTAACGCGTTGGTTGATGCCGAGAATGGAACGTTTTCAAAAGCGTTATCCAGATATTCAAATTGAAATTAGCGCTTCAACCGGGCTGATCGATTTCTCCGCCGGAGATATTGATATTGCTGTGTATTTTGGTGATGGTGGCTGGGAAGATGTAGAAGCCTATTATTTATCACCAGCTAAGCTTTTTCCAGTTTTTAATCCTAAGTTATTACGACCTGACCAACCAATTAATACACCAGAAGATATGCGCTTTTATCCTTTGTTGCATGTCGCTAAGCGAAAAGATGAATGGCATGATTGGTTGCAGCAAAATGGTCTAGATCCAAAAGTATTTCGCCGTGGTTTGATGTTTTCTAGTGGTTCGTTAACCGCTGGTGCAGCGGGCCAAGGTTTAGGTATTGCCTTGTCTAATGTCGAGTTAGTAAGGGCGGAAATTGAAGCTGGCACTTTGCAAGTTTTATTTGATCAACATTTAGTGAGTACGCGTGCTTTCTATTTAGTTTATGAAAAGCGCAGTACGATGACTCCGGTTATGTTGGCTTTTAAAGAGTGGATTATTGAAGAAATGGCAGAGGCTTAGTATAGTCACTGCCGGTGTCTCAAGGGCAAGGTAGTGTGCTTGAGTAAGACGATTTATATTGAACATTAAGGCTAGCGTTTATTTATGAGCACTGAATTAAAAGTAAATAGTTATTTTGACGACAATGTAAAATCCATCGCTTTAGATAACCAAGAAGGCGTCTCAACGGTGGGTGTTATGTCGATTGGTGAGTACACGTTTGGCACGAATCAGCGTGAATATATGACGGTTGTTTCTGGTCGTTTGACGGTGCAATTGCCAGGTGATTCTGCTTGGAAGACCTTTTCTAAAGGTGAGATGTTTATTGTTGAAGCAAATTTATCATTTGCTGTAAAAGTAGAAGAAACAACCGCTTATTTTTGTCGCTACGAGTAAGTAACTGATTTAGTGGTAACAGTTTGAATTATATAAAAAAGGCTGATCATTGATCAGCCTTTTTTATATTTTGCGTTTTAAGTCGCAGGCCTTAACCTCCAACGACATTCACTAATAAGGTTACTTTGTCGCCTGGCTGTACATACTTTTGTCCACCAACAACAGGGTTCCATTTCCTAATGTCATTTAGATCAACACGAAATTTATTCGCTACTAAAGCAAGGGATTCACCAGAGCGTATGGTGTAGGTTACTTTTTTCATTACACTTCGATTGCTGTTGTCTTCTTTCGGTGCCAGCCATACAACCAGTTTTTTTCCTGCTCTTAGAGGATCGGCTAGCCCCATGTTATTCCAGCGAGCAAGCGTTTTAGAGTTGGTGTCGTATTTGTTAGCAATTAACCATAGGCTGTCACCTGGACTCACAGTGTAATTTATTTTAATTCGATTACGGCTAGGTGCGCGGGATTGTTTTGCTAGTAGGCGCTGATGGGAGCTGAGCGTGTAGCTTTCAATCTTATTGCCGGCAACAGGGATCATCAGCTCTTGCCCAACTCGTATCATGGTAGAAGACATGTTATTAACGTCTTCGAGAACCGCTACCGTTGTGTTGTGGTGTTTTGCAACCAGTAACAGATTGTCTCCAGACTTCACTGAATAGCGCACCCAAGTAACGCGATCTCCGTTAGGAATTTGCGCGAGTTCTGTACGAAATTGACTGGCCTTTTTAACCGGAATGAGCAGTCTATGGGGTCCGTCTGGTGCGGTAGCCCATTGATTAAATCCTGGATTGAGTAAGTAGACTTCATCAATGCTGATGTTTGCCATGTCAGCAGCTTGAGCAAGATCTAATTGGCCACCAATATTTACGCTTTCAAAGTAAGGTTTATTGGCGATAAAGTGCGTTTTGTAGTGATATTTTTCTGGGTTTTTAATGATTTTTGCTAGCGCAATGAGTTTTGGTACATAAGCTCGTGTTTCAGTCGGTAGATCAAGCGACCAAAAATCTGTCGGTTTTCCTGCGCGTTTGTTTTTGCGGATTGCTCTTAATACCGTACCTTCGCCAGAGTTATAGGCCGCAAGAGCTTGTAACCAGTTACCATTAAAAAGCTTGTTAAGGCGAGTTAAATAAGCGATAGCGGCTTGTGTGGAACTGACAATGTCTCGACGTCCATCGTACCACCAGTTTTGATCTAGGCCATACATTTGACCGGTTGAGGGAATAAATTGCCAAGGGCCTGATGCGCGACCATGGCTATAGCCAAAAGGGTCGAAGCTACTTTCTACAATCGGTAAAAGTGCTATTTCGGATGGAATACCTGCTTTTTCTAATTCAGAAACAATGTAATAAAGATAGCGCTCGCCACGTACTGAAACGCGATCTAGGTAGTCTAAGTGTGAGCTGTACCAGCGTAATTGAGATGATAAACGCGGCTTATCGACATCCAGATTAAGATCAAATCCTTTGCGCATTCTAATCCACAGATCCTTAGGAGGCTGTGGGGTATTGGTCGCAGCACTCATAGTGTTATCTGAGGTAGAGTCATTATCAGGAGAAACAGGCTGAACAGTATCAATAAAGCCTGTTTGTTGAACGTCAGCATCTACACCAGCTTCTAAGTCTGTCTCATTGCTATCGTTACGGACATCGGATGCTGTTTGACAGCCGCTGAGAACTAGGCTTATAAACAAAACCCAAAGAAGATGCTTAATCATGAGGCTCACAAAATAATTTAAAGTCGGCATATTCTAAAGGTGTGACTGTATAGGTCAACTAAAAGAATCTTTCGCTCTTCTCACTTGACTAAAAGCGGAGACTGGATCGTTAGCGACATTTTCTCCTAATTGGTCTGCCGCTTGTGCTACAACCCTTGGTATCTGGGTTCTTAGGAAAGGGTTAGTTGCTTTCTCTAGCTTCAAGGTGCTAGGAATAGTGACTTCATTATTTTCTCTAAGTTGACTGCAATTTTTTTGTGCGCTTATAAGATCGCTGTTGTTTTGATCTAAATGCAGGGCAAATCGATAGTTTGCTAATGTGTATTCATGAGTGCAATACACCAAGGTGTTGTCAGGTAATGCTGCGAGTTTGTTCATAGCTGTTAGCATTTGTTCTGGCGTGCCTTCCATTATTCGTCCGCAACCCCCTCTAAACAAAGTGTCGCCAGACAATAAAGCGGGAGTCGCTTGATCGCTCAAATAGCAGAGGTGATCTAATGTATGTCCAGGGGTTTCTATGATAGTAAAAGTGGTTGAGTAAACGCGAACTGTGTCGCCTTCGTGTAAAGGGTGGGTGACGAGTGGCACTAAATGCTGAGGGCCATATACTGAACAACGGTATTGATTTTTAAGCTTTAATACACCGCCTGTATGGTCTTTATGGTGGTGAGTAATTAAAATGCCTTCTAGTGTTAGTTGATGTTCGTTGCAATACTGAATTACAACATCCGCGTCACCAGGATCGACGGCCCAAATTCGTGAGCTATCTTTCTCTTTGATTAACCAGATATAATTATCGTTGAAAGCGTGAAGTGGAATAAACGTCATAAGTGCACCTGTTTTTTCTTCATGAGCGTGTGGCTTTCTGTTATGCATTAATCGTAAATATGACGCACACACGCCGTTTAAGTTGAGAGTCATTGTATGTTGGATGATCAATCAAGACAATTATTCCAGACGTGGTATCAAACGGAACTTGGTCAAAGTCTATGTGAGCTGGAGTGTTCAGAAGTAGAGTATGAGATAGATCATACAGTGGGCTATTATCTAGTGATACAAACGCCGCTTAAAAGTCTTCAGTTAAATCAACATCGCTTGCGAGAGCACATTTTGATTGCTCCTGAACTTGAGTTGGGGGCGCCAAAAAACGTGGTCGTAGCGAAATCAAGTGAGCTGCCGTTTGAGTCCGATGGTGTTGATGTCCATGTGTTGCACCATACCTTAGATTTATCTTTAACGCCTCATGATGATTTGCGCGAGGCGGCAAGAACCTTGTTGCCGAGTGGTAAGTTAATTGTAATTGGCTTTAATCCTCTTAGTTTGTGGGGGATTCGTAGATTGTTTTCTAAGCGAATTAAGGCGCCTTGGTGTGGACGTTTTATTGGGCATAAACGTTTAGAAGATTGGTTGAAAGTGGCAGGGCTGACGCTAGAGAATAAGCGTTTTGTTCAATATGAAGCACCGATTCACTCTGCAAAGTGGCGTCTGCGTTGTGCTTGGATTAAGCGTTTTCTTAAGCCTTTTAAAGTGCCAATTGGTGGTGTGTATATCATCACAGCAACCAAAGAAACGCCACGTTATATACCGATAAAACCTAGTTGGAAAAGTGCTCGTGTCAGAGTGCCTCCTTTTACTAAGCCAGCAGCAAAAGAGATAAAAGATTGAAAGATGTAATTATGTACACAGATGGTGCTTGTAAGGGCAATCCAGGAATTGGTGGATGGGGAGCTTGGTTGTCCTTTGGTCAGCATGAAAAACGGTTATGTGGTGGTGAGCATGATACGACCAATAATCGGATGGAATTGCTAGGGGCAATAGAAGGACTTAAAGCATTAAAAGAACAATGTACAGTGACCTTATATACGGATTCCTCTTATGTTCAAAAGGGAATTACCGAATGGTTGGCTGGCTGGAAGCGCAAGGGTTGGATGACGGCGGCTCGACAGCCGGTTAAAAATAAAGATTTATGGCAAGCCTTAGATGAACAATGTCAGTTTCATGATGTTACTTGGAAATGGGTGAAAGGGCATGCTGGTATTGAAGGTAATGAAATTGCAGATCAGTTAGCCAACCAAGGTATCGATGAGTTGAGGGACGCCCAGTGAGACAGGTTATTCTGGATACCGAAACAACGGGCATTGACCCCAAACAAGGTCATCGCATCATTGAGATTGGTTGTATTGAAATGGTTGGGCGCAAGTTCACTAAGCGTCATTTCCATGTTTATATTAATCCTGATAGAGAAGTAGAAGAAGAAGCTTTTAGGGTTCACGGTATTAGTAATGAGTATCTAGCGGATAAGCCTAGATTTAATGAAGTGGCTCAAGAGTTTTTTGACTTTATCAAAGGTGCAGAGCTGATTATTCATAACGCACCATTTGATATTGGTTTTATTGATCATGAGTTTGGTCGTATTGGGGGTTACCCTAAAGTTGCTGAAGTCTGTAAGGTTTTTGATAGCTTAGTTTTTGCGCGAAAAAAGCATCCAGGTCAAAAAAACAACCTAAATGCCTTGTCGAAACGTTATGGTATAGACACGTCTCATCGTGAATTACATGGGGCGCTTTTAGACTCTGAGATTCTAGGGGATGTTTATTTATTGATGACGGGCGGGCAGACCAGCTTAGGTTTGAATAATAGCTCGGATCAAAGTGCTGGAGGAGGCGATGATACCGGTGGTGAAATCTATCGTTTGAGTGCTGATAGACCTAGATTAAAAGTGCTTAGAGCAAGTGATGATGAATTGAAGCTGCATGAAGAACGTTTAGATTTAATCGATAAGAAATCAGGGCAATCGTTATGGCGCATTAAGCATTAGTGTATCGATTTATAATGACAGGCTGTAAAAAGTGCTCTTACAGAATAGTAAGAGCACTTTTATGTGTAATATTGCGGTTTTTATAAAAAGTAAAGGACGCAGGTGCCGCCAACGACACTCAATACGATGGTGTAAGGCAGCGCCATCCAAACCATTTTCCCATAAGACAAACGTAATAATGGAGCGATGGCGGAAGTCAATAAGAATAAGAAAGCGGCTTGGCCATTTGGTGTTGCGACACTGGGTAGATTGGTGCCGGTGTTAATCGCCACTGCCAGAGAGTCGAAGTGCTCCCGAGAAATGCTGCCTGCATCAAGAGCCGCTTTTACCTCGCTAATATAGACAGTAGCGACAAAAACGTTATCACTTATTGCAGATAGAATACCATTGGCTATAAAAAACATAATAGGCTGAGAATGCTCGGGCATATGTAGCACGACATCGATAAATGGTTGAAATAAGTGTTGAGTATGGATCACCGATACGACGGTAAAGAACACCACAAGCAGGGCGGTAAAAGGAAGGGCTTCTTCAAAAGCGTGGCCAATTCTGTGTTCTTCTGTGATGCCATTAAATGCTGTTAGTAGAACGATTACCATCAAGCCAATTAGGCCTACTTCGGCAATATGGAAAGCCAAAGAAAACATTAATATTAGCGCAACAATTGCTTGAGTTATCAGTTGGGCCTTTTGTTTTGATGTGCTTTTTTTGGCATCTTCTTCTTCAAAGTTTTTCAAAATATTACGGACGTTTTCAGGGAGGGTAGCGCCGTAGCCAAACCAAGACATTTTTTCTAGCGCGACCACGGTTAATAAGCCACAGATAAGTACGGGAATAGAAATAGGAGCGACGCGAACAAAGAATTCGATAAAATCCCATCCAGCGACTTTAGCGATCAATAGGTTTTGTGGTTCGCCAACTAGAGTGGCAACACCGCCGAGAGCAGTGCCAACAGCGCCATGCATTAATAAGCTGCGTAGAAAGGCGCGAAATTGAGCGAGATCAGCTTGATTGACGGGTAAAATATTATCATCATTGTTGCTGTCATATTTTCCGCTGGCTTGATCGGAAGCGACGGTGTGATATACCGAATAAAATCCCACGCTAACGCTAATCAAAACAGCGGTTACTGTGAGAGCGTCTAGAAAGGCAGAGAGAACGGCCGCCGCCAAACTAAATAGAAGTGAAATGGTTATTTTTGAGCGTATTTTGACTAGCAGTTTGTTGAATATAAAAAGTAGCATACCTTGCATAAAGTAAATGCCAGCAACCATGAACATCAGCAGTAAAATAACATCAATATTATGAACAACTTCTTTATAAACGCCATCTGAACTGGTTAGTCCGAGTAGTACTGCTTCTATTGCAATTAATCCACCTGGTTGAAGGGGGTAGCATTTTAACGCCATCGCAAGTGTAAAAATAAATTCGACAATAAGAATCCAGCCTGTAATAAAAGGGCCGATAGTTAATAATAGAATGGGATTGATAATTAAAAATGCGATAATCGCTTGTTTGTACCAAAGAGGCGATCCTCCGAGAAAATTACTACCAACAGCTTGAGACAGGGAGGACTTCATTATAACTCCTTTAGGTGTGTTTTATTTGCACATTTTAAACGCTAAATGTGCTAATAGTAAGCGTCATATAGCGTTAGAGAGGGCCTAATTAGATTCTTAATCTTCGAATGAAGATTGCTATTTGCTTTATTGTCCCCAATATCATCAATAACTTACTACCAGAAAGGAATAAAAACTTGGAATTTTTGACAGATTATGCAGGCTTTGCACTAAAGCTGATCAGCGTTGCTCTTGTGATCGGTGTGCTTTTAGCAATGATTGCAAGCGGGAAAAGTAAATCTCGTGCCGGTAGCCTATCAGTAACTAAGCTGAATGAAGGTTATGACAGCATGAAAGCGGAACTTGATAATCAGCTGCTGGATAAAAAAGTGCTGAAAGAGCAAGCTAAGGCGAAGAAAAAGCAGCTTAAGCTAGATAAAAAAGCACAAAAACACAATGGTCAGTCTGAAACGGTTAAAAAGCGTCTTTATGTTTTAGATTTTGATGGGGATATGAAGGCCTCAGCAGTGTCGACGATTCGAGAAGAAATTACGGCGGTTTTAAGTGTTGCTCGTCCTGAAGATGAAGTGGTTGTGCGATTGGAAAGTGGTGGTGGTGTTGTTCATGGGTATGGATTGGCAGCATCACAGTTACAGCGTGTTAAAGAGGCGAATATTCCTTTGACAGTATGTGTTGATAAAGTCGCTGCCAGTGGTGGTTATATGATGGCTTGTGTGGCGGATAAAATTATAGCAGCACCGTTTGCGATTCTCGGGTCTATTGGTGTGGTAGCGCAAATTCCTAATGTGCATCGTTTATTAGATAAGAGTTTGATTGACGTTGAATTGCACACGGCGGGTCGTTATAAGCGTACGCTAACCATGCTGGGTAAAAATACCGATGAAGGTCGTGAAAAATTTAAACAGGATTTAGAAGATACTCATGTTTTGTTTAAAGATTTTGTTTCCAGTCAGCGTCCTAGTTTGGATATCGACAATATCGCAACAGGCGATACTTGGTATGGCTCAGAAGCGATTGATAATAAGTTAGTGGATGTTGTAATGACCAGTGATTCTTACCTTGTGTCTCATTATGCGACAGCAGAGGTTGTGCACGTTACGTTTAAAGAGCCTAAAGGAATGGCGGAGCGTTTTGGTCTGTCTTTGTTTTCAGCCTTTGAGCAAAAGGCGGTGGCGTGGGTAAGTAAGGCGATTCAATCACGCGGTTACTAATGTTGAGTTTGGCAGCTTATTAAAGAGTTGCTTACACAGCACACATAAAAAGGCCCGATCAAAATGATGTTTGATCGGGCCTTTTTAATGGCTACTTTTTCTGTGAATACGTTAAGTGATGATTAATTAATGTTATCTGGTGTAGCGGCTAGCTTTTCAAGAGCGACTTGCTGTATCGCGTCATCTAAGCTAATGGGCTCAAAATAAATCAATGTGCCAATAATAGGGTGATCAAGGTAGTTAAGCTTCTTGCTGGCCGTTTTGTTCTTTTGCGTTAGATCGAGTACAAAAGTGGGCTGGATACCCGGTGAGGTATTTTGTTGCGCTATGTCTGGTATGTTGGCGGTGTCACTTTGAGGTAGGCCAAATAAGTAATGCTGATATTGGATGTCGGATTCTAAGTAGCGGCCGTATTTAATTGAGATTTGTCCGACAAGTTCTGGGAAGCCATTAGTTAATGTTGTGCTATGAAAGGATTCTCTTAGTGTGTCGCCTCTGTTTTTAAAAATAATAGTCCACTTCTTGTCTACAAGGACATGAGCGTGAGGCGCAATTTTTTGTTTAAAGCGATCGAATGGAATCGATAGTTGGGCGATATTCGCCCCTGAGGAAGAGCTTTCTTCAGCGTTGCCTTCTGTGAATCTAGGTAAGCTGGCAACAGACGTAACGTTTTTGTATTTTACTTCTTCGCTGGAATTTTTATCTGGCCAAATAAAAGTAAGTAGGTGAGCTTCATAAGCCCGCGCAGTGCTTGGGTTGTATTGCTGATTATCGGCAGCAAATAGGTGAGCGCTAAAAGCCGCGAGCGTTAATAATAGTATGTGGTAAGTTTTCAATGTAATTGTTCCAGCGTTTTGTAGGTTTGTTGGAAGCGCTCTTCTGCGCTGCTCATATTTGCTACGTATTTTAATGTGTCTGATCCCACTAGTTTATATTGATCTGGTTTAGTTTGTATTAATCGTATCAATTTCATTGGATCAACGGGGGTTTTGTTACTAAAAAATATTTTCCCTTCTTTTTGGCTTGCTTCGATTTTTGTAATGCCGAGCTTTTCTGCTTTGATTTTAATGTCCGTTTGTCTAAAGAGGTTTTTAGTTGGTTCTGGCAATAAGCCAAAACGATCAATCATCTCTACTTGAAGCTCTTTAAGTTCGGCTTCTGAGGTGGCGCTGGCAATGCGTTTATACAAAATCAGTCTAGAATGCACGTCTGCTAAATAATCTTCAGGAATCAGTGCAGGGATGTGTAGGTTAATATCGGTAAGAGCGGGTGATGTAATATCAACATCAGGAGACTCGCCGTTTTTAAGGGATTGTACGGCGCGATCTAGCATCTCCATGAAGAGTGAGAAGCCGACATGCTCTATGTGTCCACTTTGTCCTGCTCCTAATAGTTCGCCGGTACCACGAATTTCTAAATCGTGGGTGGCCAGTGTAAAGCCTGCCCCTAATTTATCCGCTAATGTAATAGCTTCTAAGCGTTTTTCTGCATCTTTGGTGAGTTTTCTGTCTTGTGGTGTCAGTAAGTAGGCATAAGCTTGGTGGTGAGAACGTCCAACACGTCCTCGTAGCTGATGGAGTTGAGCTAGACCAAATTTATCGGCTCTTTCAATGATGATTGTGTTCGCATTGGGGATATCGATACCGGTTTCTATAATTGTTGAGCAAACCAATACATTGGCGCGTTTATGGTAAAAATCGGACATGACTTGTTCTAGTTCGCGTTCGCGCATTTGTCCATGGCCAACAATAACGCGGGCTTCTGGAATGAGTTCGGTCAGTTCTTCAGCCGTTTTGTCTATTGTTTGGACATCGTTGTGCAGATAGTAGATTTGTCCGCCGCGATGGAGCTCTCGTAAGATTGCTTCTTTTATTTGGTGGTCATCTTTTTGTTTGATAAAGGTTTTTACCGACAGTCGTTTTGCTGGCGGTGTGGCAATGATAGATAAATCTCGAATGCCTGATAAAGACATATTTAGCGTACGAGGGATTGGTGTTGCTGTCAGAGTTAGTATGTCTATTTCGGCACGTAATGCTTTAAATTGGTCTTTTTGTTTTACGCCGAAACGATGCTCCTCATCAATAATGACTAAGCCTAAATCGGCAAATTTAATGTCACCTTGGATGAGTTTGTGTGTGCCAATAATAATGTCGGCGGTGCCGTTTTCTAGTCGTGCAATGGCTTCATTGGCTTGCTTGCCAGAGCGAAAGCGCGAAAGAAGCTCGACTTCAACGGGCCAATCAGCAAATCGATCACAGAAGTTTTCATAGTGTTGTTGGGCGAGTAGGGTCGTTGGTACGAGAACGGCAACTTGCTTACCGCCTTCAATGGCTAAGAATGCTGCGCGCATAGCGACTTCTGTTTTGCCAAAGCCCACGTCACCACAGACTAATCGGTCCATGGGTTTTTTATTCGACATGTCTTGGATGACGGCATCAATGGCCAGTTGTTGGTCGGGTGTTTCTTCAAATGGGAAGCCTGCTGAAAACAGTTCATATTGCTCGTCTGGTTTTTTAAAGGCGTGACCCACTCTCGCTTCTCGTTTTGCGTAAATCTCTAATAGTTCAGCAGCAGTGTCGCGTGCTTTCTCAGCGGCTTTTTGTTTGGCTACACTCCATTTGTCTGAGCCAAGTTTGTGTAATGGGGCGCTGTCTTCGTCTGCTCCTGTATAGCGTGAGATCAGTTGAAGGGATGATACTGGTACATAAAGTTTGGCATCGTGAGCATAGCCTAATGTAAGTAATTCTGTTTCTTGCCCATCGATTTGTAAGTTGGTAAGGCCTAGGTATCGTCCTACACCGTGATCAATGTGCACCACTGGGGCGTTTAATCTTAACTCGGTAAGGTTGCGAATGATGGCGTCTTCATTGATATCGCTGTTTTTTCTGCGGCGTTTTTGCGATATCCGTTCCCCAAGAATCTCACTTTCTGCAATGAGGGCAATGTCGTGTTTAATTTGAAAGCCGCAGCTGATGTTGCCTTCTGTGATGCTTAGTGGGCTTTTAGAGGTCAAGAATGCATGCCAGTTTTCACAATAACTGGGGGTGATTTTGTATTTTTTAAGCAGCTCTAATAATGCCTCTCGTCGACCGGCTGTTTCAGCCACAATAAGAACACGGGCGAGTGTGTTCGTGATGAAGTGATCGAGTTTCTCTAAAGGTGTAGAGGACTTGGAGTCGATTTTAACGCTCTCAAGTGCTTGGTAATTTGTGTTGGTGCCTTGGTTGGAAAAAATGACGTTGGCATAATGGTTGAGGTGGCCAAAGAGTTCGTCTTCTTTTAAGCAGATTTCATCAGGCTTGAGAATAGGTCGTTCAATATCATAATTAAGAGACTCGTGTCGACTTTTGTAATCGAGCTGTACACTGGCAACTTGTTCGTTAAAAGTGTCCATGCGAACGATGAGTGTCTGTTTGTCTAAATAGTCGAAAAAGGTACTGGTTTGATCAAAAAAGAGTGGTAAATAGTATTCAATACCTGAAGGAATAATACCGCTAGAAATATCTTGGTAAATAGGACTAGAAAGTGGGTCTGTATCGAAGCGTTCTCGAAAGGCTTGACGAAATTGTTGGATGCCTGGCGTGCTGGTTGGAAACTCTTTAGCAGGAAGCATGTTTATTTCATTGATTTTATCTGTGCTGCGTTGAGTTTCAGTGTCAAAAAAACGAATGGTCTCGATTTCGTTGTCAAACCAATCTATCCGGATAGGGCTGTTTGCTCCTGTCGGGAAAACATCCATTAATGCCCCACGAACTGAAAATTCTCCATGTTCATGAACATTATCGACGTGTAAGTAGCCTGCCTCCGTTAATTTTTTAGTTAACTTTTCTAGAGGGAGGTTTTGTCCTTCTTTAACATGAAAGCGCTGAGCATCAAGGTGGTGTTTTGGGCAGAGACGAGTTAAGCAAGAAGCGACGGTTGTAAGAATAATAGGCGCACTGGCTTCGGACAACGCGGCGAGTGTTTCTAAACGTTGCGAGATAATGTCTTGGTGAGGAGAAAATGCATCATAAGGTAATGTTTCCCAGTCGCTAAAGCGTAACACTGTGTTCTGTTCTGTGCCGAGAAAAGACAGTTCATCTTCTAATTCATTTAGTTCGGCAATGGTGTTGGTGATGCAAACGATAGGGCGTTTGTATTGGTCAGCAATCGAAAGCAGTTGCAGTGCTTTTCGACTACCGTCGAGACCATCAATAAGGTTTTTATATCCAGGTTTTATCGTAAGGGATAGGGCATCTAACATGATGTGTTAAAAATCTCGTTGAATAAGTGTTGTAAGGAAGTGGCTATTGATAATTTGCAAAGTACCGATAACTGATGGTGTCTTTTTAGTTTGTTCTATTATTAAGTCATTTAATAGTCGCTATTAAATGACTCCTGCTGTTGGTTGTCGTGTTTTCCATAAAATTTTGTTCAATGATTGAGGTCTATGACACTCTGAAAATTGATTTTATGTGTAATGGCCCGCGTGTCGAAAGGCGATATTATTACATACTTGAAATCATAGCGATTTTAATGGGTTGTGAATATTGTGTCGCTTTCGTCTAAGGATGGCAACCAAGAGGTTTAGTATTTGTTTACTTGGTGATCGATTACAGTGTTTAAAAAATAATTTAATATTAATTTAAAGGGATTGACCTGTATGAAAAAAGGATATTCTAAGAAAAAACAACATAGAGTGCGGGTTTTATGTCCACAACTTTAGTCGAATGTGCAAAAAAGTACTTAAATGGACGAAACTTACAAATTAAAGGCTTAGTTGAATAGTAGTCAAGCTGGTTAATGAGCACTATAATACATCGGTTTTTTGGTGAAGTAGTTTTACGTTCTGTAACAATTCAACAGATTGTTACTCACTCATAAATGTTTTCTCGGAAGAGGTTATGAGTAAAACGTATCATGCTTTTGTGTTCAATTTATTGTTGGGCAGAACATATGTTTAATATTACAAAAGGCCTTGATCTCCCGATCAGTGGAGCTCCCAATCAAGTGATTGAGGATGCTGTTGCAGTAAAAACTGTTGCAGTAATCGGTCCGGATTACCATGGTATGAAACCTACCATGCTAGTTGCGGAAGGAGATAAGGTTAAGAAAGGACAAGTCATCTTTACTGATAAGAAGACTGAAGGTGTGAAGTACACCGCACCAGCTGCAGGTGTGATTGCTGCGATTAATCGTGGTGAGCGACGAGTGTTACAATCAGTTGTTATTAAACTGGAAGGTAGTGATGCAGAGATGTTTGCTACTTATTCTGGCTCTGAACTAAAAAGTCTTGATCGTAACAAAGTTGTTGAAAACCTTGTTGATTCCGGATTATGGACTGCGCTACGTACTCGACCATATTCAAAAGTTCCTGAAGTTGCGTCAGTGCCAAGTTCTATTTTTGTTACAGCGATGGATACTAATCCACTTGCTGCCTCTCCTGAAATTGTTTTAGCAGGTAACACTGAAGCGTTTGCTGATGGTTTAGCTGTTCTTAGTCGGTTGACAAACGGTAAAGTGTTTTTATGTAAAGCCGCTGGCGCGAAAATTCCAACGACCTCTAATGCTGTAGTAGAAGAGTTTTCTGGCGTTCACCCTGCTGGTTTAGCGGGTACACATATACATTTTCTTGACCCTGTAAGTGATAAGAAAACAGTCTGGTCTATCAATTACCAAGATGTTGTTGCGATTGGTAAACTTTTTATTACGGGTGAGTTGAGCGTGGATCGTGTTATCTCCATTGCTGGCCCACAAGTTAAAAAGCCTCGTTTAGTACGTACTCAGCTTGGCGCGAGTCTAGATGATTTGCTTAAGAATGAGTTGGCACCTGGAGATAATCGAGTTATTTCCGGTTCTGTATTGTCTGGTCGTAATGTGTCAGGGCCTTATGCTTTCTTGGGTCGTTACCATAATCAGGTATCGGTTATTCTTGAAGGTCGTGAGCGTGAAATGATGCATTACCTGCGTGCAGGTGCTAAGAAACATTCTGTCTTGAATGTATTCTTATCAAAATTGACGGGCAAGACTTCTTTTGATATGACCTCTACGACCAATGGTAGTGACCGTACTATGCTGCCGCTAGGTCATTTTGAGCGTTTGATGCCGTTGGATATTTTGCCTACGCAATTATTACGTGCATTGGTTGTGAATGATACTGAGCAAGCGCAAAAGTTAGGCGCGTTAGAGTTAGATGAAGAGGATTTGGCTCTTTGTACTTATAGCTGCTCTGGTAAATTCGAATATGGCCCGATCCTTCGGGATTGCCTAACTCTAATAGAGAAAGAGGGTTAATTCATGGGGCTTAGAAAAGTACTCGATAAAATGGAACCCGCGTTCCATACAGGTGGGAAATTTGAGAAGTGGTACGCGCTTTATGAAGCCGTAGACACAATTTTTTACCGACCTAGTTCTGTAACAAAAAATGGATCACATGTTCGCGATGCTGTTGATATGAAACGCATCATGATTTTAGTGTGGTTGTGCTCTTTCCCAGCGATGTTTTTTGGTATGTACAACATTGGTTTGCAAGCAAATACAGCATTGCAAGTGATGAATGTAGATGCTGGAGAAACATGGCGCCAAGCTATTATAGGCTGTTTGACCGCTTATAATCCTGCGAGTATTTGGGACAACATGATCTACGGCGCAATGTATTTCTTGCCTGTTTATCTTGTGACCTTTGTCGTTGGTGGTTTCTGGGAAGTGCTGTTTGCCTCTGTGCGTAAGCATGAGATAAACGAAGGCTTTTTTGTTACTTCTATTTTGTTCGCATTAACGTTACCGCCTTCTGTTCCTTTGTGGCAAGTTGCTATTGGTATCAGTTTTGGTGTGGTGTTGGGTAAAGAAGTATTTGGTGGTACAGGGAAAAACTTCCTAAACCCTGCGTTAGCGGGTCGTGCCTTTTTATTCTTTGCTTACCCAGCTTCTATGTCTGGCGATTCTGTCTGGACTGCAGTCGATGGTTTTTCTGGTGCAACGGCGTTAAGCCAAATTGCGGCAGATGGTTTTACGACTCTAACAACGACTTGGTCTGATGCGTTCTTTGGTTTCATTCAAGGTTCTATGGGTGAGACATCAACATTGGCTATCTTTATTGGTGGCGCTATCTTGTTGGTAATGAGAATTGCAGCGTGGCGTATTGTTGCTGGCGTGATGATCGGTTTGATTGCAACTTCTGCGTTGTTTAACTTTATTGGTTCTGATACGAATCCAATGTTTGCTACACCATGGTACTGGCATATGGTACTGGGTGGTTTTGCATTCGGTATGATGTTTATGGCGACAGACCCTGTGTCTGCTTCTATGACAGAGCGCGGTAAATGGTTCTACGGTGCATTAATTGGGGTCATGGTGGTTCTTGTTCGTGTGGTTAACCCAGCGTACCCAGAAGGTATGATGTTGGCGATCTTGTTTGCGAATTTGTTTGCACCTTTTATTGATCACTTTATTGTTCAAGCAAACATCAAACGGAGGATTGCACGCAATGGCTAGCGGTAACGAAAGTATCAAAAAGACTCTATTAGTTGCGTTGGCTCTATGTTTGGTTTGTTCTATCTTCGTCGCGGCAGCGGCGGTAGGCCTTAAGCCTATTCAGAAGGCAAATAAAGACCTAGACCGTAAGCAAAATATTCTGGCCGCAGCTGGAATGTTGGAGCCAGGAAAATCTGTTGATGAAATTTTCAAAAACGTAGAAACACGTCTAGTTAATTTGAAAACAGGAAGTTTTGCGACCCCTGAAGAAATCAAAGCGGCAGGGATTAATCTTGTCACTTACGATCAAAAGGCAGCGGCTAAAAGCCCTGAATTGTCTGTTGCGTTAGCGGCTGATAAAGATCCAGCGAGCATCAAACGTCGTGCAAAATATGCGGCCGTTTATATTGTTAAAGCGGGTGATAATATTGATCGTATCGTGTTGCCAGTTCATGGTTATGGCTTATGGTCAACAATGTATGGCTTCATGGCGCTTAAAAATGACTTTACAACAGTGATCGGTTTTGGCTTCTACGACCAAGGTGAAACACCTGGGCTTGGTGGTGAAGTAGATAATCCAAACTGGAAAGCATTGTGGAAAGGCAAGCAAGTTTACAACGATGATGGTCAGGCGGTAATTCGTTTGGTTAAAGGTGGTGTAGACAGTGCTGATCCAGATGTTGCGCATAAAGTTGATGCTTTGTCTGGAGCGACGCTGACGAGTCGAGGTGTTACACATCTTGTTCAATACTGGTTGGGCGATGATGGTTTCGGACCTTTCTTAGCGAAACTTCGTAATGAGGGAGAGAAATAATGTCTGAAGTGAAAAAGGTCTTATTTGGACCGATTCTCGCTAATAACCCGATTGCGCTACAGATCCTTGGTATTTGTTCTGCGCTAGCGGTTACTAGCAGCATGAGTGTTAGTTTGGTAATGGCCATCGCACTGACGTTGGTTACTGCATTTTCTAACTTCTTTATTGCGATTATTCGTAACTACATTCCAAGCAGTATTCGTATCATCGTACAGATGATCATTATTGCATCATTGGTAATTGTGGTTGATCAGGTGCTAAGGGCGTTTGCCTTTGAAATCAGTAAGCAGCTTTCCGTTTTCGTTGGTTTGATTATTACAAACTGTATCGTAATGGGTCGTGCTGAAGCTTATGCCATGAAAAATGGCCCTGTAATGAGCTTCTTAGACGGTATCGGTAACGGTCTTGGCTACAGTGCGATGTTAATGGTTGTTGCTTTCTTTCGTGAACTATTGGGCGCAGGCAAGCTGTTTGGACACGTTATTTTCCAAACAGTACAAAATGGTGGTTGGTATCAGCCTAATGGCTTGATGTTGCTTCCTCCAAGTGCTTTCTTCGTGATTGGTCTTATTATTTGGGCGCTACGTTCATATAAGAAAGAGCAGGTAGAAGAACCTGACTTCAAAATTGCTGCCAACTCACGTGCACAGGAGGCGTAATAAATGGAACATTTAATTAGTCTGTTTGCTAAGGCTGTTTTTGTTGAGAATATGGCGCTGGCCTTCTTCTTGGGGATGTGTACTTTATTGGCTTTGTCCAAAAAAGTAGAAACGGCTCTGGGTTTGGGTGTTGCCGTTGTTGTTGTTCTTGCGATTACAGTACCTTTGAACAACTTGCTTTATCAAAACCTATTGAAAGACGGCGCTCTACAGTGGGCAGGTTTGCCTAATGTTGATCTTAGTTTCTTAGGTCTTTTGAGCTACATCGGTGTTATTGCTGCCGTGGTTCAAATCTTGGAAATGGCATTGGATAAATATGTCCCAGCGTTGTATAACGCGCTTGGCGTATTCTTACCGTTGATCACTGTAAACTGTGCCATCATGGGTGCTTCTTTGTTCATGGTTGAGCGTGACTACAACTTTAGTGAAAGTGTGGTTTATGGCGTTGGTGCTGGTATTGGTTGGGCACTCGCGATTGCTGCTCTTGCTGGTATTCGTGAGAAACTTAAATACTCTGATGTTCCAGCGGGTCTGCGTGGTTTAGGTATTACCTTTATTACTGTTGGCTTGATGAGCTTAGGTTTTATGTCATTTTCGGGTGTGCAGCTTTAATTTGTACGCAATCGATAACCAAGAATAAGGTTCAACTAACATGGTCAACTTAGAAATTATTCTAGGTGTGGTGATGTTCACTGCTATCGTTTTGGGTCTTGTGGCAATTATCCTTGCTGCTCGTGCTCAATTGGTAAGCTCTGGTGATGTAACAATCCGCATCAATGGTGAAAGGGAAGTAACAACGGCTGCTGGCGGTAAGTTGCTTCAAACTTTAGCTAGTAATGGCATTTTTCTATCTTCCGCATGTGGCGGTGGTGGTACTTGTGCGCAGTGTAAATGTAAGGTGACAAGTGGCGGTGGTTCTATGCTGTCTACTGAACAATCTCACTTTACTCGTCGTGATGAGAAAGAGGGTTACCGTCTTTCTTGTCAGGTAGCGGTTAAGCAAGACATGGATGTTGAAGTACCTGAAGAGGTCTTCGGTGTGAAAGCGTGGGATTGTACTGTTCAGTCAAACCCTAACTTAGCGACATTTATTAAAGAGTTAACATTAAAACTACCAGAAGGCGAGAATGTAGATTTCCGTGCTGGTGGTTATGTTCAACTTGAAGCGCCTGCGCATACGGTCAACTACAAAGACTTCGATATTGAAGAAGAGTATCGTGGTGATTGGGATAAATTTAACCTTTGGAAGTTTGTATCAAAAGTAGATGATACGGTTATCCGTGCCTACTCTATGGCGAACTATCCTGAAGAAAAAGGCATTGTTAAGTTTAATATTCGTATTGCTTCTCCGCCTCCAGGTAAGGATGATTTACCACCGGGTCAAATGTCCTCTTATGTCTTTAGCTTGAAACCAGGCGATAAGATTAAAGTGTATGGACCGTTTGGTGAATTCTTTGCGAAAGATACTGATGCTGAAATGGTCTTTATCGGTGGTGGTGCGGGTATGGCGCCAATGCGATCGCATATCTTTGACCAGCTTAAGCGTTTGCATTCTACTCGTAAGATTTCTTTCTGGTATGGTGCACGTAGTGTTCGTGAAGCATTCTATGTGGAAGAATACGATAAGCTTCAAGCGGAAAATGAAAACTTTGAATGGCATTTGGCTTTATCTGATCCACAACCAGAAGATAACTGGGAAGGGAAGACTGGCTTTATCCATAATGTTCTTTATGATAATTATCTTAAAGATCATCCAGCGCCAGAAGATTGTGAGTACTACATGTGTGGGCCTCCAATTATGAATGCGTCTGTTATTAAAATGCTAGAAGACTTAGGTGTAGAGAAAGATAATATCTTACTCGATGACTTTGGTGGCTAGTGTTGAAAATTTAGAGCCCGCCTTTTAGGCGGGTTTTATTTTGTTTGTTCATTTATTGGGTCGATGCTGAAGTAGCGTATAGCGTGGTTTTGGCATGTATCTGTCGATTTCCTGATTGGTTTTTGAAAGTGGATAAACAAAATAAAGAGAAATCCTCTGTTTAAAATGACTCTTATCGTTCTTTTCTTTTTTTTTTACGAATTGACGGCTAGTTAACTCACTCCTTACATTATTAATTGGTAGGGTAAAGGGATGCTAAAAAGTTGTTTTGGCGGATGTCTCTAAATGGTTTTAAATCTGCGAGGGCAGTGAGTCTGTCTTCGTTATTTTGGAGGTAAGGTTATGTTGACTATTGTTTTGGCATTTGCCCTGATGCTTCTGCTTGTGGCTGCAATGGCGATCGGCGTTATTATGGGAAGGAAACCTATTGCTGGGTCTTGTGGTGGTATGAGTGCTTTGGGTATGGAAGTCGCTTGTGATATTTGCGGCGGAGACAAAGGCAAGTGCGAGAAAGAAACGGATAAAGCTGCTTCTAAAAGCGTATCAAGTGAAACGTTTTACGACGCGTCCAAGTAAACGAATTTTAAAGGGGATATTATGACGACAAGCCATTATGATGTAGTGGTGTTGGGCACCGGCCCTGCTGGAGAAGGCGTTGCAATGAGTGCGGCGAAGGCAGGAAAAAGAGTAGCGGTTGTTGAAGCTAGTTCACAGGTCGGGGGAAGTTGTACGCATTTAGGTACGATTCCGTCAAAAGCCTTGCGTCATGCCGTAAAAGAAATTATAGCTTTCAATACTAACCCAATGTTTCGCGATATTGGTGAGCCTCGTTGGTTTTCTTTTCCTAAAGTGTTGGATCGAGCGAATAAAGTAATTGATAAGCAAGTGATGGGGCGTACAGAGTATTACGCTCGAAATCGTGTAGATGTTTATTTTGGGCGAGGTAAGTTCAAAGATACTAATACGATTGAAGTGAGTACTGAAGGTGGTCCTGAAGTATTAGTTGCAAAGAAAGTTGTGATTGCGACAGGGTCGCGTCCTTATCGTCCGGCAAATATTGATTTTACACATCCTCGTATTTATTGTTCTGATACGATTCTGAGCTTAAGTCATACACCTCATTCTTTGATTATTTATGGTGCTGGTGTTATCGGCTGTGAATATGCCTCTATTTTCTGTGGTCTTGGTGTTCGAGTTGAGTTGATCAATCCAGGTAAGAAATTATTGAGTTTCTTGGATGATGAGATTACCGATGCATTAAGTTATCACTTACGAGACAGTGGTGTTTTGATTCGTCATAACGAAACCTACGAGTCTGTTGAAACAACAGAGCGTGGTGTGGTGATGAATATGTCATCAGGTAAGAAGTTACGCGCTGATGCATTATTGTTCTGTAATGGTCGTTCTGGTAATACAGATTCATTAGGCCTTGAGAATTTAGGGCTAGAGGCTAATAGTCGTGGTCAATTGGCTGTAAATGATACTTATCAAACGCAAGTTGAAAATATCTATGCGGCGGGTGATGTTATTGGTTGGCCTAGTCTTGCAAGTGCGGCTTATGATCAAGGTCGTGCAGTTTCTGCCAATATGTTTGGTTTGCAAGGTGGTGAGTTCATCAGCGAAGTGCCAACAGGGATTTATACGATTCCAGAGATCAGTTCTATTGGTAAGACAGAAGCTGAGTTGACAGCAGAAAAAGTACCTTATGAAGTAGGTCGTGCCTTCTTTAAAAATACTGCTCGAGCGCAAATTACCGGTGAAGCGGTAGGTATGTTGAAAATTCTTTTCCATCGTGAAAGTTTGGAAATTCTGGGTATTCATTGTTTTGGTGACCAAGCCTCTGAAATTATTCATATTGGCCAGGCGATTATGAAACAGCCAGGCGAGCAGAACACGTTGAATTATTTCTTGAATACCACGTTTAACTACCCAACGATGGCGGAAGCGTATCGTGTTGCGGCATTAAACGGTTTTAATCGCGTTTTTTAGAAAGCTGACAGAACTAAAAAAGGCACTCGCTTTTGCTAGCGAGTGCCTTTTTTTATGGGGATTTGGGGTGCTGGGGGAGGTTAGCTGCCTTTGATAGCGTAAATGCCTTTAAGATTTCGGAATGCACCTTTGTAGTCCATCCCAAAGCCGAATAAAAAGCGGTCTTCTACATCTAGGCCTATATAGTCTGGTGCAATATCGACTTTTCGATCGTGTAATTTATTGATGACGGTGGCAGTAAAGACGCTTTTTGCACCTTGCTTTTCGAACCATTCGATAATGGCTTGGAGTGTATGTCCTTGATCAAATATATCGTCCACAATTAATACGTCTCTGTCGATGATATCTGTTTGTGGGTAGCTCATCCATTTAAGTTTCGTTCCTTCTGTCTCCATGCCGTATCTTGAGGCGTGAACATAATCTAGTTCGATAGGGAACGGTAGGCGTTCTATTAATGAGGCAGTTGGAATGAGTCCGCCATTCATAACACAAATTACGAGAGGCATTTTATCCTTGAGGTCTGCCGTTATTTGTGTCGCCATTTTATCTAGGGCTATATCAATCTGATTGGCATCAATAAGGCAGTCAGACTCTTCTAAAATAGTATTTAGCTCGTTAATTTTGTTGATCATGGATTGCTCTGCTTGAAAATAATCGCATGATTTTAACCTAATCTTGACCAGATGCTAAGTTTTTAATTTTATGGATGCTTGCGCACAGGCAGGTGGTTGCCAGTATTATTATCCATAAGGATTGTAGCCATATTAAAAAGATTGGTAAGGCCGCAAATGCGCCATAGACGATTTGATAGGAGCTGAAAAAATGTGCAAAACGACTAAATATAGTGTTGAGGATAAGTAGTGCAATTGCGCCACACAGCGATGCGATTGATGCTAGCTTTAGTGAGACTTCAGTGTTTGGTGTGAGAAAGTTCAGAGTGAGTAGTATTAAAAAGTATATTAGGGTGCGACCGGCAATGAGTAACGTACTGATCCAAGCGTTTGGTTCTACGTCTTTAATTTGAAATGCTAGCATGGTGCCTGAGAGGCTAAGGGAGGCGGCTAACAGAATTGGTCCTAATGTTAGTATTGCCCAGTAAGTAAGCAGTCGTTCTCGTAATCTTCTTTTTTGTTTAATATCCCATATTGACTGAACGCTATTTTCAAAAGAATTTAATAGTAATAGTGCTGTCACGACTAATGCGACAATACCGGCAGCAGGTAAGTTTTTGGCTTGCTGTGAGAATTGCAATAGGTAGGGAAATATCGCATCACTAGTGCCGGCTGTTAAATGCGATTCAATAAAGCTAAAAAACTGTGTTTGCATGTGTTGAAGAGCCGGAGTGAAGCCAAGGATGCCAATTATAATGGTGATAATGGGGACGGCTGCTAATAGACTGGACAGTGTTAGTTGGGCTGCCTTTTGCGGAAGCTGGCTGTGGTGGAAGTGTTTCAGCGTGTCACGTAGGTAATGTTGAATGGCTATAAAGTGGTGCTTAAGTCGTTGTTGCATTGTTCTGCTCAGTTGAATTTATCAATTTACGATAGCATAAAAGCTTAACAGATGGGCTTAATATAGTGGTCATTGGTATAAATTGCACAAACACAGTGCAAGTCGCCCCATTTTGGTGTGTGGTCGTTGTTTTTGCTGCCGGTTGTGCTAATATAAATCTTGTTCCTTTTGTGATATTTGTTCTGATGAATAGCAAGGCAAATGCTTTGGTCTATTCTCGGTTCCTTGGTGACGAAAAGTCATTTTTAGCCCAGTTTACTGGGCTTTTTTTATGTCTGTTGATTAGTGATCGCTAATCACATAGTTATGACTTGGTATCCAAGAGTAATAATCTATTTTTCAGTGAAATAGATGTGTAGCATTATTTTTTTTTGTGCGTATAATATCGCACAAATTGCAGTGGGCCAGTAGCTCAGTTGGATAGAGCACCCGCCTTCTAAGCGGGTGGCCGCAGGTTCGAATCCTGCCTGGCCTACCACTTCAATTATTATGAATCATCTCTTCCATATAAATAATATTATATTTAAATATTATACTTTCTTGTTGTTAGTTAATTAAAGCCTTTCTATATTTTTGTTCCCAACTTTTGTTATCTTTAAGTAGTGTTGTGCCCTAAGTATTTAGCCCAATAATAGCAATCTATGGTTTTCGGGTTGTTTTTTCGCTTGGGACCCTTATTGAAATAAGTGGATATGCGATCGTCGCAAGGACATTTTTAATGTCTTAGTGGTTTTATGTAAAATTCAATGTATATGTAAAGCGTGTTCGTAAGGGGTTTTGATAAAGGGTTTGACTCCTAACTTATCCTTCATTAACATACCGCCACAATTTTCAGTGAAGTATGGGTTGGAAGTGCTGTAAACAGTGAGTTCAGCTATTTAAGGTTGGCGATTGTAGCGGCTTAATTATTATGCTTAAGCGGTAGAGTGTTTTGAATCGAGACTTATTAAGTCTGATTGTGATTTGAATCCTGACCATGCACTCTTTCAACACAGTATTTTGCACGTCTAAACTAGGTTTTGCTGGTTACTATTGTGCTTTGCACCACAATGCTGGCAAATAAAGCAAGTTCCCGAGAGGAAGTTTTATGCAAGTTTCTGTAGAGACAACGTCTCCAATTGAGCGCGTTCTTACTATCACCGTACCAGCTGCTCGTATTGAAGAGAAAGTAAGTTCTGAAATAGCTCAGACTGCTAAGAAAGCACAAATTGATGGTTTTCGTAAAGGTAAAGTGCCAGTTAGTGTTATTAAGAAGCGTTATGGTCAAGGCATTCGTATGGAAGCTGTTGAGCAAATCATGCGCGATGCTTACATGGAAGCGCTTCAACAAGAAGACTTGCAACCCGCTGGTATGCCTGCAATCGAACCTAAAAACTTTGCTGAAGGTGAAGATTTAGAGTTCGTTGCGAAAGTAGAGGTTTACCCAGAAGTTGTTTTGGCTGATGCTTCTGCAATTACAGCGAAGCGCGTCTCTTCTGACGTAACAGATGCTGATGTAGACACAATGCTTGAAACTTTGCGTAAGCAGAATGCTGACTGGGCTCCAGTTGAGCGTGAGTCTGCTGACGGCGATCAAGTAACTATCGATTTTGTTGGTTATCTTGGTGATGAAGCATTTGAAGGTGGCGCGGCAGAAGGTCATAAATTGGTACTTGGCTCTAACACTATGATTCCTGGATTTGAAACAGGTATTATTGGTGCTAAAGCAGGCGAGGAACGTACTATTACCGTTACTTTCCCTGAAGACTACCAAGCTGAAAACCTTAAAGGTCAAGAAGCTACTTTCAAAATTACAGTTTCTGAAGTAGCAGAGCAAATTGTTCCTGAGTTGAATGATGCGTTCGTTGAGAAATTTGGTCTAGAAGAAGCGACTGTTGATGCACTTCGTACAGAAGTTCGCAAAAATATGGATCGTGAATTAAGTCAAGCTGTTAAAGCGAAACTAAAAGCTTCATTGTTTGATGGTTTGTTGGCGACTAACGATGTGCAAGTGCCTTCTGGTCTTGTTGATCAAGAAGTTGATGGTTTGCGTAAGCAAGCTGGTCAGCAGTTTGGTGGTCAAGATTTTGATGTGTCTCAATTGCCAGCAGAATTGTTCCAAGAAGAAGCGACAAAACGCGCTAAACTTGGTTTGTTGATTTCTGAAGTTATCAAGCAAAATGATATTAAGTTGGATGATGATCGTGTTCGTGCCTTTTTAGAAGACATGGCGCAGTCATACCAAGAGCCACAACAAGTGATTGATTACTACTTGAAGAACAAAGAGCAGTTGTCACAGGTTCAATCTGCTGTACTTGAAGAGCAAGTTATTGATAAACTGTTGGAAACAGCTCAAATTACAGATGTAACTTTGGGTTATGAAGACGCTATCAAGCCAGAAGCCCAAGCTGATAAAGAAGGGCAAGAAGCATAAGATTCTTCTTATCTTTTTAAGTAAGGCCGACATAGCACCAGCTATGTCGGCTTTTTTGTTTTAAGGAATGTGATATGAATTTGACTAACCCAACTACAGGTCCAGTTGCCATTACAAGTAATGGCCTTGTTCCAATGGTAATTGAACAGACAGCTCGTGGAGAAAGATCATTTGATATCTATTCACGATTATTAAAAGAGCGTGTTATCTTTTTGGTTGGCCAAGTGGAAGATCACATGGCTAACCTAGTCGTTGCTCAGTTGCTGTTTTTAGAGTCCGAAAACCCAGATAAAGACATTCATCTTTATATTAATTCACCGGGTGGATCAGTCACAGCGGGAATGTCTATTTATGATACTATGCAGTTCATTAAGCCAGATGTAAGCACTATGTGTATTGGTCAGGCTGCAAGTATGGGCGCGCTGCTGTTAACTGCTGGAGCGGCTGGTAAACGTTACTGCTTGCCAAATTCTCGAGTGATGATTCACCAGCCTTTAGGTGGGTATCAAGGGCAAGCTTCTGATATTGAAATTCACACACGTGAAATTTTAAGTATCAAGCAAAAGTTGAATGAGATCATTTCATTCCACACAGGTAAGCCTATTGAACAGGTTGCTATCGATACTGATCGGGATAACTTTATGAATCCTGAAACAGCGAAAGAATACGGTTTGATCGATGAAATTTTACAAAAACGTATAGTTTAAAATGGTGGCATGAATGTCGGATGATAAGTTTAGTCGTGAAGACCACTCTGAGCGACTATTGTACTGCTCTTTCTGCGGCAAGAGCCAAGATGAAGTTAAAAAGCTAATTGCAGGGCCGTCGGTCTATATCTGTAATGAGTGTGTTGATTTGTGTAATAACATAATCACTCAAGAATTATTGCAGGGTGATGAGTCTGTTGAAGTGAGTGATGAGCTTCCAACACCGTCTAAATTAAGTGCCGCACTTGATGAATATGTTATTGGTCAGGATAGGGCTAAGCGTGTATTGGCGGTGGCGGTTTATAATCATTACAAGCGCTTACGTCATCAAGGAAAAGCCGAGAATAATATTGAATTAGGAAAAAGTAACATTCTCCTAATAGGCCCTACTGGTAGCGGTAAAACACTGTTAGCACAAACATTAGCACGTGTGCTTGATGTACCTTTTACTATTGCTGATGCAACCACGCTAACAGAAGCGGGTTATGTTGGTGAGGACGTAGAGAACATCATTCAGAAGTTGCTGCAAAATTGTGACTACGATGTTGAGAAAGCGCAGCGCGGTATTGTTTACATTGATGAGATTGATAAAATCTCACGTAAGTCTGATAACCCTTCGATTACACGTGATGTGTCTGGTGAAGGTGTGCAGCAAGCGTTACTGAAATTGATAGAAGGAACGGTAGCATCGGTTCCTCCTCAAGGTGGTCGCAAGCATCCTCAGCAAGAGTTTTTGCAAGTAGACACCTCTAACATTCTGTTTATTTGTGGTGGTGCTTTTGCCGGTCTTGAGCGAGTTATTAGTGATCGTACTGAAAAAAGCAGCATTGGTTTCTCAGCAAAAGTGAAAAGTAAAGAAGAGGGTAAGTCCTTCTCTGAAGCGGTTCATCAAGTGGAAACAGAAGATCTTGTTAAATTTGGATTGATCCCTGAATTTGTCGGTCGTTTGCCAGTAGTTGCAACTTTGTCTGAACTGGATGAAGAAGCATTAGTGACTATTCTTAGTCAGCCTAAGAATGCACTGACTAAGCAATATCAGCATCTTTTTGAGCTTGAAGGTGTTGAACTTGAATTTACGCCTGAATCTTTGAAAGAAGCGGCTGCTCTTGCGTTAGAAAGAAAAACGGGTGCGCGTGGCCTACGTAGTATTTTGGAGTCTGCATTGTTAGATTGCATGTATGATTTGCCGACTCGTAGCGACGTCTCTAAAGTTGTGATGGACGCCGCCGCAATGAAGGGTGATTCTGCGCCTTTAATGGTACTGGAAAAGAAAGAACTGACTGAAAATAGCTAGATTTTTTCGTCGTTCCTCCAAAACCGAGTTTGAATCTTTGTATTCAAACTCGGTTTTTTTTTAGTGTTAGATTGAAAAACAGCCTGTACACTGAATTCAACATGCTGATACGGTTGTTTTTTTTATTATTGTCCCTATCTCTTTCCTAATCACAGAATGAAATGAAAGTGCGCGGTATTTTGCGCCAAGATTGGAAATTAATATGTCAAAATTCTCAATGATGCCCATGCTGCCATTGCGTGATGTGGTTGTTTATCCACACATGGTCTTGCCGCTATTTGTTGGTCGTGCAAAGTCTATTGCAGCGCTTGAAGCAGCAATGGAGAGTGATAAATACGTTTTTTTGGTAGCTCAGCAAGATGCCTCTAAAGATGATCCGCAGTTAGAAGATTTATATTCGATTGGTACTACTGCAAAGGTGATGCAGTTATTACGTCTTCCTGATGGCACCGTTAAGGTGTTGGTTGAAGGTGGAAGTCGTGCTCGTCTTGATGTGATTGAAGATGGTGAGGAGTTTGCTTCCGGTCGTATTATGGAGATTGAGGCAGAAGCTGATAATGAATCTGAGCATAATGCTATTCGTAGCGCTTTATTGAAGCAGTTAGATGAGTATGTAGCAGGCAGTAAGCGTATTCCTGCTGAAGTAGTGACGTCGGTAAAATCTATTGATGATCTGTCGAAATTGATAGATAGCATCACCGGTCACATGAGTCTTAAGCTTGAAGATAAACAAAAAGTACTTGAGATTGAGGCGCTGACAGAGCGTGGTGAATATCTAATGGCGTTGATGGATGGTGAGTTAGATATTGCTCATCTTGAAAAAAACATCCGCAGTCGCGTAAAAAAGCAGATGGAAAAAAGTCAGCGTGAATACTATTTGAATGAGCAAATGAAAGCCATTCAAAAAGAGCTTGGCGATATGGACGATGCTGGTAACGAATTAGATGTTCTGCAAGAGAAAATTATAGAAGCTGGTATGTCTCCTGAAGCCACAGAAAAGGCGGAAGGTGAGCTAAAAAAATTGCGTATGATGTCGCCTATGTCTGCTGAAGCCACTGTGGTGCGTGGATATATTGATTGGTTGATTTGTTTGCCTTGGAAAAAACGCAGCAAAGTGCGTAATGATTTGGCGTATGCAGAAAAAGTATTAAACCAAGATCATTATGGTTTGCAGGATGTTAAAGAACGCATTCTTGAGTTTTTAGCTGTTCAGCAGCGCGTTAAAAAAGTGAAAGGACCTGTGCTTTGTTTGGTTGGGCCGCCAGGTGTTGGTAAAACATCGTTGGGGCAATCTATTGCTAAAGCGGTGAATCGTAAGTACGTACGTATGGCGCTTGGTGGTGTTCGTGATGAAGCGGAGATTCGTGGTCATCGTCGTACATATATTGGTTCTATGCCAGGTAAGTTGCTGCAAAAACTGGCGAAGATCAAGGTTAAAAACCCATTATTTCTCTTGGATGAGATTGATAAAATGGGTATGGATCAACGTGGTGATCCGGCATCCGCTTTGTTGGAAGTGTTGGATCCAGAGCAAAATCATACGTTTAGTGATCATTATTTAGAAGTGGATTATGACTTATCAGATGTCATGTTTATTTGTACTTCTAATACTATGAATATTCCTGGTCCATTATTGGATCGTATGGAAGTGATCCGAATTCCAGGTTACACAGAAGATGAAAAACTAAATATTGCCAAGCGCTATTTGTTGCCGAAGCAAATTAAATTAGCTGGCCTTAAAGAAAAAGAAATTCAAGTCTCAGATGAGGCGCTGATGGATGTCATTCGTTACTACACTCGTGAAGCGGGTGTACGTGGACTGGAGCGAGAAATCAGCAAGATTTGCCGCCGTGTTATTAAGCAGCAAACGTTAAGTAAAGAAGTTAAAACAGTTGTGGTCTCTTCTGAAAATCTAGAAGATTTTTCTGGTGTTCGTAAATGTAGTTACGGTAAAGCAGAAGAAAAAAATCAAATTGGACAAGTGACTGGTTTGGCTTGGACGTCAGTAGGCGGTGAGTTACTAACGATTGAAGCGGCGGGTATGCCGGGTAAAGGTCGAAATGTTAAGACCGGCTCGTTGGGTGATGTCATGCAGGAATCGATTCAGGCAGCGTTGACTGTAGTAAGAAGTCGAGCGGTTGGATTAGGGATTGCTGAAGATTTTCATGAAAAGACCGACTTGCATTTGCATGTGCCTGAAGGGGCAACCCCGAAAGATGGTCCTAGTGCTGGTATTGCTATGTGTACTGCAATCGTTTCTGTGTTGACTAAGATCCCTGTTAAGGCATCTGTCGCCATGACAGGAGAGATTACACTACGCGGAGAGGTGCTTCCTATTGGTGGATTAAAAGAGAAGCTCTTGGCTGCTCACAGAGGTGGAATTAAAACGGTTATTATTCCACAAGAAAATGCGCGTGATTTAAAAGAGATTCCAGATAACATCAAGGCAGATATGAAAGTCATTCCGGTAAAATGGATTGATGAGGTGCTGGATATTGCCTTAGAGTACATTCCTTCACCAAAAAAGGAAGAAACCTTGGCTTCAAAGGAAAAAACTGTTGATGAACAAGAAACTGTGAGTCATCATTAGTCGAAACCCCATGTTGACAAGGGGTAGGAAGGGCTTGTATAACTTTGGCCCGACCTTATCGGTAGGCTTTTACATAAAGCTGAAAGTAATTCAAAGGAACAACGATAATACTGAAGGGGAAAAATGTGAATAAATCTGAACTGATTGATGCTATAGCGGCATCCGCTGACCTATCTAAAGCTTCTGCAGGTAATGCACTTGATGCGACTCTTAAAGCAATTGAAGAGGCTTTGTCAAAAGGTGACCAAGTAACATTGGTAGGTTTTGGTACATTTGCAGTTAAAGAGCGTGCGGCACGTACTGGCCGTAATCCTCAAACTGGTGCGGAAATTCAAATTAAAGCGGCTAAAGTACCTGGTTTTAAAGCCGGTAAAGGCCTGAAAGACGCGGTAAACTAGTGAATCAGGAGCAGTAGTTCAGTTGGTTAGAATACCTGCCTGTCACGCAGGGGGTCGCGGGTTCGAGTCCCGTCTGTTCCGCCATTAGACACAAAAAGGTGTATTCCCAGCGGAATGCACCTTTTTTATTTACGAAACATCATTAGTTCATGCGGAGGCATAATGCTCCAAGATATAAGAGATAAGTCACAAGGCATTGTGGTAAAGATCATTGTAGGCTTTATTGTCGTGACGTTTGCTCTAGTAGGCGTCGAAGCATTAGTCAAAAGTCTTAATTCGAGCGATACCGTTGCTGAAGTAGATGGGACGGATATTACTCGTACTCAGATGCTACAGAGTGCTGAAACTCAGCGTCGCCAGCTGCTTTCTACTATGGGTGGCAATATTAATCCTGCTTTATTGCAAGACAATGTGCTACAAAGTCGAGCAATTAATGAATTAATTGAAAGGACGTTATTAAAAAATCAAGCAGACTCTATTGGGTTGGGGGTGTCTGATGCTCAAGTGAATTCATATTTGCTACAAGCTGGACAATTTCAGACAGAAGGTCAGTTTGATCAAACCAAGTACTTAAGTTTTATTAATTCTTTAGGTTATACGCCGCTCGCGTTTAAAAATCGAATTAAAGAAGATATTTTGATCCAGCAAACGCGTAATGCCATTGCCGGCTCAGAATTCATCTTACCTTATCAAGTAAATGAGATTGCACAACTGCAATCGCAGGCGCGCAGCTATGACTATGTCACGTATTCATTAGCGGATGAGGCAGAGAAAACCAGTATTTCGGATGCAGAGTTAAAAGCTTATTACGATGCTAATCAAGCAGATTTTAAAACACCAGAAGAAGTGAAAGTGAATTACGTAGTCATCAAAGCAGAAGACTTTAATGACAAGGTGAATATTACGGATGTAGAACTTCAAGAGGCTTACCGCGTGTTTGTGGCAGCGGCTTCTAAAGAAGAGCGTGATGCTTCACATATTCTGATTGATACTTCGAATCGTACCGCAGAAGAAGCTGAGGCGCGTTTAGCTGAGATTAAGGCTAAGCTTGCTAAAGGTGCTGCATTTGCTGATCTTGCTAAAGAATATTCTGATGATATCGGTTCTAAAGATCAGGGTGGCGAACTGGGTTATGTGGCTAAAGGCTCTATGGTAAAGCCATTTGAAGACACTTTGTTTAGCATGAAGAAAAATGAAGTGACCTCTGTTACGACAGAATATGGTTTGCACTTGATTAAATTGAATGCGATTTCTGCTGAAAAAGTACCGAGTTTTACGGATAAAAAAGCCGAGTTAAGCCGTACTATTTTAGCGACAAAAACACGTGATGCTTTGTTGGCAGATCATGAGAATATTACCGACTTGGCTTATGCGAGTGATAAGTTAGACGCGCTTGCTAAAGAGTACGGTATTAAGGTTCAGCAAAGTGCTTACTTTGGGCGCCAAGGTGGGGTTGATGCGTTGACAGGGAATGCTTCTGTTATTGCTGCTGCCTTTAGTGATACGGTTTTGAATGATGATCAAAACAGTGACCTAATTGAAGTCAATGATGGTGAGGTGGTAGTTTTACATCTTAATGATCATAAAAATGAAGCGGTAAAGTCTTTTGTTGATGCTAAAGCGGAAGTGACGTCTTTAGTGGTTCAGGAAAAGGCGATGGCTGCTCTTAAATTAAAAGCAGAAGCGGCAAAACTGGCACCAACGACAAAATGGAAAAGTGTAGCGTTAGCTAAGCGTGGTCAAGATGAAATAACCTCACTGGCTTTCACTATGCCACATCCGACAGATAACCCCGTCATGGATATTAAGTCCCTAGCAAATGGTGATCTTGCTGTGATTCGTTTAACTAAGGTTGCGGTTGGGTCAGATGATACAACGGATGAGCAGAAACAAGCGTATGAGAATTACTTGAATCAGACTCAAGTAAACATTAGTACGCAAGCTCAGCAGCAGCTGTTGGAAAATAGTGCTGAGATTGAGCGCAAGTCTCTATAAATAGATATTCTGAATGTAAAAAGTTGCTCATTTAATATGGGCGACTTTTTTATTTTTAGGCTGGGTTGGTATTGCATGCCCAAAGATTACGAAAATAGAGTTAGGGTGTTCTCTGTAGAATATTATTAAGGTTGTGTTAGTGTGCTAACACTAGACTTTTTAGTCGTGATAATTCTTACTATTGAAGACTTTTAATGAAAGGAGCGATGCATTTTATATGCTCGCTCCTTTTTTTTGTAGAGAGTATTATGACGACTTTAGGGAGGTAAGCCAGTTAATTGGTGGGATGAAAAAGGTGCTACATCTTGATGCTTTTGTATAGTTTAGCAAATTGTCGCAATGTCCATTTTCATCGCCTTCAACCATGCTTTTTAACATAAGATCGAATGGTTTTGGTGTGTTGCTGTAGCTGGCAAATACGAGTCCTTTTTCTTCTAGTGAAGCAAAAGGCATGCTATGGCGTAGTATTTCTAGAGAATTGCCATTGTCATCTTTTAATGAGGTTCTCTTAGTGTGAGCATGGACAGACTTCTCGGATGACGCGTATTCTTCGTTGTCTTGTTTGGTGCGCCCATAAGTGTCTTCTTGAGTCTTTAGGTCTTGCTGTTCCCAGGTAACAAGGTCGTGCACAAAGTGCATAAGGTTAAGATAAGAGCCATATTCAAAATCTATGTCCTCTTTTCCTACTAGAGCTACCTTTTTGCGATCATCCCCTTCTGGGTTTTCAGTACCATCTACAAATCCTGTTAAATCCCGATTATCTAGATATTTAAAACAACTTACTTCACTAATTAGCTCAATACTGTCATCGAAGGCTTTATAGAGCGTGTTTGCTAGCTCGAAAGTGGCATCTGAGCGTGTTGAACGGATATGAAGGACAAGCTCCCCAGCTGTTTCTTTTACTTCGGTGTTTAAGTTTTTGAAATGAGGGAAGGGGGCTAGGTATTTGGGATGTTTGTCACTATCGAAATAAGGCCATACGGTATGATTTAAGCCAATGGTTGCATACACAGAGGCGTCAGGGAATTGTTGTTGAATCGCAGTAATAATGTCGTTTGAGTTTGCTAGTGCTTGCTTTGCTTCTGCTATTTTTTCTCTTTTTACACTAAAAGTAGCAAAAATCGCATCACTGGATGCTTCTGGGATGATTCCAGTTTGAAATGCGTTCGTCATAGTCGCTGTTTACTCCGTGAATGGTTCGTACAAGCCAGTTTTAAAAGTTTGGATAAAGTGTTTTTAATTGACTCGCTTGTGACTTTTTAGGTTGTCCACTTTTGTATTCCTCTAAGGTATTCGCTAACGGAGTGCCTTGCCATTGTTGGCTGGGTTGATTGGAATACATCATAAGTTCCGCTTCCATAAGCAGCTGCGTCAATTTAACTGAGCACGCTAAGCGTTTAATGTCATCTACGCTTTTGATTTGCTCGTCTCCCCAGCGATGTCTAGACCACTCTAGCAGATGAGACCTTAGTTGTGGAAGATTGTCTTGTCGGCAGCATTGAATCAGCTCTTTAAATGCGCTGGCTTCATCGTGTGAGCTCAAGGGTGCAAATTCTTGTAATGTCGGTACGTCAGTATCGTGTTCAATCGGTGACTTTTTGCGTTTAAGAAAAATAATGATCCAGATAGTCGCGAGCGCAATAAGCAAGACGGCAAGCGTTATTATTGTGTATTGGCGCCAAGTTAATGAGGAAAATGTATCATTAGTGGCGTTTTTCTGCGTTGCTTTAAGGTCATTAGCTGCGATTTTATGTTCTTTTTTGGCTAATGAAATAGGCGCGCCAGTATCATTATTGGCGACATCTACGGATGCCTTTGGTGTTGGGGTGTGGCCAATGGGTTGGCCAGATGGTTGATTTGTTGTGGGTGTATTTTTTGGCGTTGGTACGGCGGCAATATCGATTGGTTGTGTTGTGGCGCTGGCTATTGCTATCTGATCTGACTTTGTATTCCAGTAGGTTAGATTGATCTTAGGTAGGGTTAATGGGCCAGGCTGGGTTGGCACGACCTCAATGTCCACCGTTTGGTGACCGATAATACCTTGTTCTGTTTTTTTACTACTAAATTTAATAGGTTGAGGATATAGCTTGTAACCTGAAGTGCTATCGAATGTTATTTGAGGTATTTGTTCAGGTAATGTTTCTGCCGCGTTGATGTCTATTGTCCAAATAACGGTATCACCAACTCGTGGAGCGTCGCTTGTTTTTGTTAGTGTTGTGGTAACACTAATTGCTTTGCTTGGTATCCAGTTTTCGCTGGTATAGCTCGCGGGAATGGGCTGTACTTGCAGGTCAATTGGATCGCTTTGAACTTTAATGATTCGTCTACCGGAAGGGGTAGAGACCATAGCGCGCACACTTTGTGCTGGGATCCGAGTAACTCCACTTTTTTGTGGGAAGACAAGATATTTTCGAGTTAATACTTGGTAATAAGTGCCATTGATCGTTTGGTAACTCATTTCGTCATCACTTAAACGCTCGATAACTAAATCAGGATTAGTTGGTACGCTAAGATTGGCATTTTTTAAAGAGACGGCGGTGAAAAGCTGTTCACTGAGAATAACTTGTTGTTGCAAGTAGGGGGTATTTTCAGTGATTTGTGTTTTTACCATTACGGGTGAATTGCCGTTTTCATCTAGCAGCTGTGGTGCGCTCTTTACAGTAAGTGTTAGGGGCTGAGAGGCATGGTTGCCGATGCTTATCGAAGGGATGGGCAGTGTTCCTATCGATTTTGGCATTAGGGAGATAACCCAGTAGCTTAAGGCGGTGTTAGCACCTAAGTTGAAACTAAACTGGCTTTTTTGGCTTTGTCCTAAAACAGTAAAGTTTTTTCTAAGTGGGCTAAGGTCTGGGCCTTGGCCTGTATCGGTAAAATCTGCTCTCAGCGTTAACTGAACAACTTGGTTTTCTACTGCGGTATTTTTGTCAAGAGAAGCTACCACACTGTCTGCGTAAGCTGAAAAAGACGGTAACAGAACTGCTAAGGTGATCAATATGGTAAAGGTGCTACGCAGCGTCTTGCCTAGAATAAATAATGAATTGAACAGACGCTTGGTTACCATGGTTTTTGTTCATCCTCTTGACTAAATTGATTTTCATGACGTTTTTCTTGGTGTAAATACCAGAGTTTACGTTGTAGTAAAGTGCCTGGGTTATCTTGTATTTGTCTAAGCCATTGGTTTAACGCCTGCTTTTGCTCATTGTCTAATGTTGCTTTAGCTTGTTTTTCCTGCTGCTCTTTGGCATGTTTTGTTTTGTCTTTATTATCCTCGGACGCTTGCTTATTGTCTTGTTTTTCAGTGCTTTTATTGTCTTTTTTTGGCTTAGGGGACTGATTTTTTTGGTTAGGTTGACTGTTTTTGTCTTTGCTCGGTGATTCTTTATTTTGATTTTTGTTATCTTGTTTGTTTTTGTCGTCTTGCTTTTTTTGTTGGGGAGTATTCTTTTTCTGCTGTTTTTCTAAGTAGCTCAGATTTTCTTGTGCCTGTTTAAATGTAGGGTCGAGTTCTAATGCTTTTTGATAGGCTGCCATTGCCTCACTTGTCTTGCCAGAGAGTGCAAAGGCGTTGCCTAAATTGTATTGGTCGCTAGCACTGTGACTTGCGTTAGATAAGATGGTGGCTGCTTGTTGATAGTCGCCTAATGCATAATCGGAGGCCGCTTGCCAGTCAGGGCGTTGAAAGTGTTTGCTTGCTGTATTCCAATCGCCTTTGTTTGCGGCTTGTTGACCCTGTTGGTCAGGTGTCATAAACCAGCTAAGAGGAGAGGCGTTTACTTTATTAGCAGGTAATGTGAAAAAACCAATTAGTAAGATAAACAGCATACCCTGACGAAATTGAAAAACTAGCCATAGCATAAAAGGTAGAGCAAACCATTGGCCTTGGTCTACCCAATGAATGCTTTTGTTATCCGCTTGCTCTGCTTTATCTTGGAGCATGGATTGTCCTGTGATTTGAGTTAGATCAGTTTGAGATAATCGCCCTTGAAAAAACTGCCCACCTACCTTGTCTGATAATGCTTTTAGCTGCTCGATAGGTGTTGGGGGGATAACATCTTTACCATTCGATTTTAGTACTCTGCCATCAGGTAACTGAATTTCACCTCCTAGTTTGGTGCCAATGGCAATAAGGTCTAGTTGGATGTTGTAGTCATGAAGTAGGTCTGGGATGGCATTCTGATCTTTCTCGTTTAGGCTGTCGGTGAAAACAATAAGTTTGACGCGTTGTTTTTTATCCGTAATAAGAGACAGCGCAGTTTCAATGCCGCTGGTTAGGTTGCTGCCATAGACAGGCATGACAAGAGGGTTGAGAGCGAGCAAAAAGTGCGTAATGGTTTTTTTATCTTGGCTAAAAGGGCTAATGGTATAAGCGTCTCCAGCAAAAGAAATGAGTGCAATATCGCCATCTTTGCTCTGGGAAAGTATGTCCCTCACCGATTGCTTAAGTTGTGTCTGACGGTCGGGTTTTATGTCAGTTGCGTACATAGACATGGATTGGTCAACAATAAAAATTGTTTTACTGGTTGACTCAAACATAGTGGATGCTGACTTGGTCCAGCTAATGCCCGCAAGACCAATTAAACACAAACAAAGGCACACTACCCCGAGCCATTTATTCAAACTTCCTGGAGTGCCTTTGTGTTCTAAGTGTAGTAATAGATTTTGATCAATTACTTTGTTGAGAGCATTCGTTGTAGATTGCTGATATCGAATAATAATGACGATTAAACAAAGAGCAGGGATTAATAGCAGCCAATACGGGCGCTCGAAATGAATGATGTCGAAAAAGGTCATGCTTTTCTCCCCAATCTCAGTGTGAGTTTGCCGCTAGAGAGTAAAGCAAGACCTAGAAAAAGCATGGCCGCTAAACCGAGCCAGTGGAAATAGCTGGTAATAGGGCGTTGCCAGATGTCTTGCGCAGGTGTCGGTTCTAATTTATCTAAGGTTTCATAGATACGGTGTAAATCCTCAGTGCTTTTTGCTCTGAAGTATTTACCACCTGTTTGATTGGCAATATTGGTTAGCATTTTTTCATCAAGATCATTGGATGGATTGACCGTTTGTGAACCAAAGAAACTTTGCACTTTCATGCTGTCTGCCCCAATGCCAATTGTGTGAATTCGTAAGTGTTGAGAGGCGGCAAAACGCGCCGCTTGATCTGGCTTAACTCTGCCTGCCGTATTCGCACCATCAGTCATTAAGATCAGGATTTTCTTATCAGACGGTTTATTCTCTAAGCGCTTTATGCCCAATCCAATGGCGTCACCAATGGCGGTTTGTTCGCCAGCAAAACCAATCTGTTCTTCTTGGATGAGCTGGTTAATGGTTTTAGTGTCAAAGCTTAATGGCGCTTGTAGGTAGGCTTGTGAACCAAATACGATCAGACCAATTCTATCGCCACGCCGCTTGCTAATGAAATCAGCTAGGACAGACTTAGCGGCACTTAAGCGATCAGTAGGTTGGCCATTAAGGCGCATATCTTTAATTTGCATGCTACCAGATAAATCTAATGCAATTAGGAGATCGCGCCCAGAGGGTGTGACTTGGGTTGGTTCACCAAGCCAGGTAGGGCGAGCGATAGCAAATACTAAGCACACCCAAGCCAGCGAAAGAAACGTCAGTGGTAAGTGAATGCTTTTTTTAGTGGGTAGGTTTTCCTGTCTTTTTTCTAAATAACTGGCATTAGGAAACCATAACGCATTCCCTTTAGCCGTGGCTTTGGGTAAGAAAAAAATCAATATGGGCAGTGGCAAAAGGCAAAGAAACCAAGGCCAAGTGAGTTCAAGCATGGTGTTTCCTTATCCAATGACGGGTGGTGCTGAGTATTAGGGCTTTCTGTTGGGCGTTTAACTCTACTTGGCTGCGATAAGGGCCATTAATAAAATCGTCACCTAGGCTTTGGAATTGATGTTTCTTTGCGCGTTTTTTATCTAATTCCACCATTAAACTGCCTACTGGTAATGCAGCAAGTGATAGTTTTTGTTCGCTTACTAAGCAACGGCGAATTAATTCATGACACAGAATAATTAACTCTTTATCTAGCAGTGTGTCATCCGCTTTTTTGAGGGCTGCCAAGGCCTCTCGACGGTAGGTGCGTTTCTGGCGTCGTCTGTATAATAATATACCAGTCACCGCGAGTAATAAGATGGCTAACGCTAAGACAAGCCAAGTCCACCAAATGGGCGGCCACATATCGACTGCTTGTGGAAAGATATACGCTTTATTAGGTAGGTCTAATGGTGGTGTGCTGGGAGTCATTAGCGTAGCGCCCCTTGATCTAATAAATATTTAGCGATGCCTTCAGGTGATTCGCTAATATCGAATAGTTGATAGCGTACCCCAATGCGAGTAAGTTTTTGGCGCATAATATCATTTTGATTGAAGAAGTCTTTTTTTGCTTGTTCTGAGCTTTTTTTCGTGATTTTGACGGATTTAGTACCACTGTTGTCGGCAAGTTGATATTGCCCCGGTGGTAGCTCAAACGTATTATGATCGAAAATTTGTACCCAAAATAGTTGATTGTGTTTGGCAAGCTGTTGTAAAAAAATCTGTTCTTGGTCGCTCCATTGTTGCCTATCAGTAAGAATAATGATGTCTTTATTGCGAGCCTTTGCGGTTGTTTTAGAAGCATGCCAACCAAACTGAGGTAATGGTGAGTACTCTCTGTTATTAACGCTTGATGCCGCCTTTAATTGCTGTAGTAAATTCCATACAGAGCTTTTATTTAGCTGCTCAATGTTTTTGTCGCCAAAGCTTAAGTTGTACAGTAATTTGTCGCCTTGTTGTTCAGAACGCCAGCCAATTAACCCAGCCAGTTGGATGAATCGAGTGGATATAAAAGCATAGCGGGTGCTGAAATACGCGGCAGGCGATAAATCCAGTAATAACACTCGTTGATGGTCGTTTTCTTGTGCGTAAAGGCGCGTATGGGTTTGCCCTGTTCGAGCCGTAACCCGCCAGTCAATATGCCTTAGGTCATCACTTGTTTGATAAGGGCGTAATTCCAGCATTTCCATGCCGTGCCCTTTATGTTTAGAGCGATTCTCACCCGCTTGAGTCACAAAGCGTGAAGCTGTGGATGCTCGACCTAAGTGTTTGGCATAGTGTGCAAGTAAGGCGAAGTCTGCGTCATCAAGTTCGGGTGAGGCAGGGGACAATAATGAATTCATAAAAATTATAATGCTGGCACGTGACTGATTAATTTATTTAATAGCTCATCTTCAGATAACCCAGCAGCTTGTGCTTCGAAAGACGTGATAATACGGTGACGAAGTACGGGCAATGCGACTTGTCTTACATCATCTGGAGTCACAAAATCTCGGCCTTGCAGTAGCGCATTAGCGCGCGCGCAACGATCTAGTGCCAGTGTGCCACGAGGGCTAGCACCAAAGTCGATAAGACTTGCACCATTTGCGGCGTTTCCTAGATAGTGTTCAGGGTGTCGGGTCGCCATTACAAGCTGAACAATATAGTCTTCAACCGATTCGGACATGTAAAGTGATAACGCTTTTTGTTGTAACTCTAAAATATCGGCAGGCGTACAAATAGCCTGAACAGTACTGGCCATGGTTTTATGCTGATCCTGTTGCCTAATCATGCGTAATACTTCTAGCTCACTTTCTGCGCTTGGATAGCCTAAATGAATCTTCATCATGAAACGATCAAGTTGCGCTTCAGGAAGCGGATAGGTGCCTTCTTGTTCAATTGGGTTCTGTGTTGCAATCACAAAAAATAAAGCAGGCAGCTGATAACTATGATTACCAACCGTGACTTGTCGTTCGCCCATTGCTTCTAGCAGAGCGGATTGCACTTTCGCAGGGGCGCGGTTTATTTCATCCGCCAGCACAATGTCGTTCATTATTGGGCCAGGAACGAACGAGAATTGCCCCGTTTCTTGTTGGTAAATGTCGGAGCCAGTGACATCACCTGGCAGTAAATCAGGTGTAAACTGAATTCGCTGGAAGCGGCTTTCTATGGCGCTTGCCAGTGCTTTTGCTGCCGTTGTTTTTGCGATTCCTGGAGGTCCTTCAAGTAGTACGTGACCATTGGCTATTAGCGCGACCAGTAACTCATTGGTTAAGTCGGGTTGCCCGATAACAGCATGATTTAGGTGATCTTTTAACTTCTCAATTACTGATTTCATCGAACCTAAGTTCCTTATACTTCTGTCAAAAAAGGTGTCAACACAATATAATAGGCCCCATCTTATCGGATTCAAAACTTTACGTACAAGGCGTTAGTTGTAAGAGATGCGTAAGCATAGGAAAGAAAAGTGGCAAAAATTGTAGTGGAAGTGATATTGAGCGCTTTTCAGTATGAAGCAGCCTACTCTGGTGTCGTCAAAAATGTAGTAGCGCATAGCCTAGATGGACGCAAGGTTCAGTTGCCTTTGTCTGCTTTTCAGCGTTTTGTTTCTTATCGCGGCGTTAATGGTATTTTTGAAGTAGAATTTGATGACAGACATAAATTAGTTGGTGTGACACAAATACGTTAATCGACTTCGCCTCATACTCAACATGGTTAGGAGCCTTGTCTATGTATAATCTTGCTCGCTCGTTACTTTTTAAACTCGATCCTGAAGTTTCACATGAGCTGTCATTAGACCTTTTAGCGGCCAGCAGTCGACTAGGGTTAACGAAATTTTTCAATGGCCTACCTGCAACGAAGCCAGTTGATGTAATGGGCTTACGTTTTCCTAATGCCGTCGGTTTAGCCGCTGGTTTAGATAAGAATGCGGATGCTTTTGAAGCCTTAGGTGCATTAGGGTTTGGTTTTGTTGAAGTAGGAACTGTGACGCCGAAAGGGCAATCAGGTAATCCTAAGCCAAGGCTTTTTCGTTTGCCTGAGCATAATGCGATTATTAATCGCATGGGATTTAACAATAAAGGTGTGGCGCATATGGTGTCACGCATAAAGTCCCATCGTTATCCTGGTGTGTTAGGCGTCAATATTGGTAAAAATTTAACGACGTCAGTAGATGATGCAGCAGCAGATTATCTTACTTGTCTACAAGAAGTGATTCCTTACGCGGATTATATTACTGCTAATATCAGTTCGCCTAATACTCCTGGCCTGCGAAGTTTGCAGTTTGGTGATAGTCTCGCGCAATTGATAGCGCCGCTTGCTGAAGCTCGTGATCGTTACGAAGCTGAACATGGTAAGAGAGTGCCGTTGGCGGTAAAAATAGCACCCGATATGACAGATGACGAAATTAAAATGGTGTCTGATACGCTGCTAGCACAAGGTGTTGATGGTATTATTGCGACCAATACCACCTTGGCTCGTGATGCTGTCGCGGGACATAAATATGCTACTGAGGCTGGTGGGCTGAGTGGTGCTCCTGTTCGTGATGCAGCTACTCATGTGGTACGAGTACTTGCAGAACATCTAAAAGGTGCGCTGCCTATTATTGGTGTTGGTGGTATTTCAAGTGGCGACGATGCGGTTGAGAAATTACAAGCTGGCGCGCAGCTAGTGCAGATTTACTCAGGATTTATTTATCAAGGCCCTGAGTTAATTAAAGAAGCCATTGCAGCGACCGATGGATTTTATCGTGAGTTGGATTTAGGTCGTTGAGAGAAAACAGTAAATCGTTTTTTTAATAAAAAGGCGATTTAAGTAAGGTGGGGTAGACTCCGCCTTACTTGTTTAAACAATTCGCAAATGCAAAATGGATAAGAGACTAAACGACTGACAAGTAAGTTGTATCTTTACAGCGATTGTTGGTGCATGAGTAGCGGATTATTACATTTTGTTTTATGCCGAGTACTAAAGAGTAATTTAGAGACGAAAGACGGTCTAAGAACGCTTTGCTCTAATACATTCACAGAATATTTAAAAAAGTAATTAAAGATGACAACAGAACGACAGACAACTGGCTCAGTAGAACAGGTTTATGCATTAGAAATCACCTGTCCACTAGGATTAGAGAATGTTTTAGAGCAAGAGTTGCATGCGGAAGGCTTGCTTAAGACGCGCTTAGGTGAAGGCCAGGTAAAGCTCACGACTAATTTAGAAGGTATGTACACAGCCTGTCTTTGGTCTCGTGTTGCAACACGGGTTATGTATCCAGTAGCCAGTTTTAAAATGGAATCAGCAGACGATCTTTATGATGGTGTTAAAGCCATTGATTGGTCTGAGCATCTAACCGCAACGAATACTATAGCGATTGATTGCCATGGTACCAACGACCATATTCGTAATACACAGTTTGGTGCGGTACGTACAAAAGATGCAATAGCGGACTATTTTGTAGCATTGTCTGGTGAGCGTCCAAGTGTTGAAAAAGAGCAGCCGGATGTACGTATTGCCGTGCGTATCAAGCGTGATGTCGTAACTATTAGTATTGATTTGGCCGGTGAAAGTATGCATCGCCGTGGCTATCGCCAGCATGGTGGTATGGCACCTTTGAAAGAGAACCTTGCAGCAGGGCTATTGATGCGAGCAGGTTGGGGTAGAGATTGTGGCTTAACACAATTAATCGACCCTATGTGTGGTTCTGGTACCTTTCTAGTTGAAGCAGCAATGATGTCGTTAGACATGGCGCCAGGTTTGGGGCGTCATTATTGGGGATTTAAAGGTTGGAAGCAGCACGATCATCGGATGTGGCAACAGCTGATGGATTTGGCTAAAAATCGGAAGAAAGATCCAGAGACCTTAGGTATTCGTTTTCAAGGTACAGATATAGAGCAAAAAGCCATTGCAGCGTCGCGCGAGTGTATTAAGCGTGCAGGGCTAACAGATTTGATCGATGTCACTATGACGCCATTTCAAGAATATGAATTTGAGATTGATAGCGAAAAGCCAGGTTTAGTTATCTCAAATCCACCTTATGGTGAGCGTTTGGGTGATGAAATGACTTTGATTGCGTTGTACCGTGAATTAGGTGAATGGGTGGTTACTCATATTCGCGGTTGGTTGTTTATGATGCTGACTAGTAATGAGCAATTAGCGAGACAAATTCCGGTACGACCAGAGAAAAGTACGCGAGTAATCAATGGTGGATTAGAATGCCGTGCTTATCGCTTCCCTGTCCTTGGTGGCAGTATTAAAGAAGATGTTGTGGCTCAGTCAGTCATGTCGCCAGGCGCAAAAATGTTTGCTAATCGCCTGCAAAAGAACATGAAGAAATTCAAAAAATGGGCTGATAAAAATGGTATTGAATGTTATCGAGTTTATGATGCTGATATGCCTGAATACGCGGTAGCGATCGATATTTATCAAGATTGGGCACACGTTCAAGAGTATCAAGCGCCAAAAAGTATCGACCCTGAAAAAGCGAAACAGCGTTTATTTGATGCTGTATCCGCTATTCCGAGTGCGCTTAATATTGCAGAATCTAAAGTGGTGGTTAAGCGTCGCCAGAAGCAAGTGGGCAAAGCTCAATATGAGAAGCTTGATCAATCGCAGCATGAAATGGTTGTCGAAGAATACGGTTGCGATTTTATCGTTAATCTTAAAGATTACTTAGATACTGGGCTGTTTTTAGATCATCGTCCAGTGCGTAAACTGATTCAAGATCGTGCTAATGGTAAGCGCTTTTTGAACCTATTCTGTTACACAGGTACGGCATCTGTTCATGCTGGACAAGGTGGTGCGAGAAGTACTTATAGTGTCGATATGTCGAATACTTATACTGAATGGGCGCGCCGTAATATAGAACTGAATGAGTTCTCGCCACGAGATCATAAAGTAGAGCGAGCTGACTGTTTTGAATGGTTACGTGGTAATAAAGATAAATTCGACTTTATTTTTATGGATCCACCGACCTTTTCTAACTCGAAGAAAATGTCTGAAGTATTAGACATTCAGCGAGATCATGGTGATTTGATTCGTTTGGCGATGGCAAGATTATCGAAAAAAGGCGATCTGATTTTTTCTAATAATTATCGTCGATTTATTATGGATGAAGCATTAGCTGCTGAGTTTGATATAGATAATATAACGAAGCAGACGATAGACCCTGATTTTGAGCGTAATATTAAAATACATCAATGTTGGGTAATTAGACATAAACCTGTAGTAGAAGGCTAACAAGGCAGACCCTAAGGTGTGAGAAAGTGAACCTAATGAGTTAATCAGGGTCTTTAGATAGTCTTGTTATGACTTAAAATAAGTATTTGTCGATATAAAAAGGGAAGACGTAGATGTCTTCCCTTTTTTGTGGCTTTGAGTAACGATAAGATAATAAAAAATCTCTTTGTGGTAGATTTAATATCACTCACTTTTTGTTCTATTGGTTATTGACTATAGTTAAACGGAAGCGTTCTAAGTAGAGACGGCTATGAGGGGAAAAGTATGAAGCTCAAATTAACGCCAACTCAAAATTTATGTGTCGGTTTTTTAGAATCGGGATTTGAAGTTGTTCAATTGGATGAGCAGTTTTATTTTGTGAAGGGTGACAAACGCCAAAAAGTACTTCCTAAAACATTGGATGCCTTAGTAAAGCGTGGCGCCTTAAAGTATACGGAAAAAGGCAATTACCTTCTTAGCGAAGAGTTTGTTGAACACCGTAAAGCAATGCGTTCATTAGTGCGCAGTCGTTATACTCAGCATTAAATCACCGGCCAATTAGGTGGTTGTAATTGGCCGGTGATGCGTAATCAGTCTGTTATTTCTATTGAATGGCGGTCGGTGCTTGCGTAAATAAATGACTGACAGCTTGGGCTAGATTCGGGCTTATGCGCTCACTTCTGAATAAATTCCATAATGGTTGGTGTGCTTCTGGATGCTGGCTGAGTTCAATCGAGACGTGTTTAAATGCCACGTAAGCATCGTCTCTATGTGCTAGCTTTTCCATTACAATTCTTAGGAGTTGAGGGTTTTCTGCCAGCCAATGAGGGCATTTGGCAGCAAGAGCAACAATAGGGTGGGTTTGTTCATCGGGACATTCGTTCATATTGCCTAGCATGCTAAACAGTGGCAATAGTAAACTGCCATCAAGTTGAGAGCGAGATAGCGCTCGAATATAACTGGCTTGAAGTAAACTATCCTGTTCGTGGAGTAGTTTTTCTGTCAGTGCTGATGTTATGTCATTGGATAGCGCTTCGTGTTCTAGAGCATGACAGAGTGGGCTTATCAGTGCGCTAGGTGCTTGTGTGATGGCATGCAAGGTTAGATCTGCATACTTCTTTTGGTGCACTCTGACGGCTAACTCCGCAATACCTTGTAGGCCTAGGTTTTTCCATGCCTCTTTGTTATCGGTCATGTCACTTGATAAATACTGCACAACATCTTGGAAATAGTCAGAAGGCTCGCTGTGTAGGTTTGATGCTAATATGGCGTGAAAACTTGCCATTCGTTCTTGATCTGGCTTGAACACGTACGGGTTGTCTTCAAGTGCTTCAGATAAACCTTGAGCTTCGCCTTTGTTGAGGATCTTGTCGACAATGGATTTTATAAAGTGATCTCGTGTGCCTAAATTGAGGCACCCAGCTTCATCCAGTGGTAATTTAATAAACCACACAACGCCGGTATCACCCGCTTCTTGCTTATTGCTGTTTTTGTTTTTTAAGAAACAAGCGAGCCAAGCATTCTGACGAAATGGGAACGGGTAGGCTTGTTGCTTTTTATCAAACTGAATCACTTGTTGCGGTGTGATTTTTGTAATGTGGCGTCCAAGGTCATAGAAGGTGGCGTCGCAGCCAACCATATCAAAAAGATCGCAAAGTGATTCAATGTTTTTCATGGTAAATTACTAACTCGTATGGATTATAACGCCTTGTGTAGTAAGGCAATAAAAAAATATATTGCGCTATATTACCGTTTTTTATAGGAGAAATCAGGTTGAATAATGAGTTCAAAAAACATTATGTTCTAGTGGATAGATTAATGGATTTGGAAATGGCGCTAAGAGAATCTGGTGTTTGGGAATGTACTCAGCCAAGTGCTCTAGCGTTGGCAAGTAATGAGCCTTTTTGTATTGATACAATGGATTTTTCGCAATGGTTGCGCTATGTCATGATCGTGCGATTTAAAGCGCTATTAGAGACGGGAGGCGCTCTGCCAACACGTTGTCAAATTTCACCAATGGCTGTTGAATCCTTTAAGCAGGTGCCTGCTGTTTATTTATCAAAAATTACAGATGCCCTTGATCGTATCGATGGTCATTTAAGTGAATAATACACAGGTTAACTCTATTGAGTCGGCGTATTTGAACGATTTGTTGTGGCTAATGGAAGGTCATTATATTGAGAATGATATTGATCTTGCGCTTTATTGGAAATCAGATTGGCGCGAGCATTTTCGAGTATTATCTTCCAATCCTGAGCGGTTAGTGAGTGCAATACAGAATTGTAAGTCTCATTTTCTGGGCAGCTATTTTGAAGTGCTGTTTTCGTTTGCCATACGATACTTTTCTACCGTTACGATACTTCTTGAACATGTACAAATCTCTGTACAAGGAAGGACGTTGGGCGAAGTGGATATGCTAGTGGAAACCCCAGAAGGTGAATTGTTGCAATTTGAAATTGCGATCAAATTTTATTTAGAACGACCAGATCTCCAGCCGGATAATTGGATTGGCCCTAATAAGAGTGATAGTTTACGTAAAAAAACAGAAAGAGCGAGGGAGCACCAACTCACGATTTTAGACACTGATGCGGCGCAAACTCAATTGCATGGCGTTTTACAAGGGCGACCAGTAAAAACCTGCCTGTTGGTTTATGGGCGACTGTTCTTGTCTTTAAATAATTCGACAAATATTGCCAATCAAATCGAAAAAACTACTTTCGGTGGTTGGATTTATATATCAAGAGTATGGACTTTATTTAATGAATTTTCTTGTGTTGCGATGCTAAAAAAGCCACACTGGCTTTCGTTACAAAACCTTACTCACTCTTACGTACCATTTACGGCCGACTGTATTGATGCATGGTTCAAAAGTTTTGGACAGGATTCTCGCCCAATACAATTGTGTTTATGGAATGATTCTAGAGAGATGGCGCCATCAAAGAGATACAGTGTTTTTGTTGTGCCTGATGTTTGGTGATATGGAAGTTGATACTTGATTCGGAATCTTTCTTTTCACCGCTGTAGAATGAAAAACAAATGTCAAACTGTCCTAACATGGTAAGCGCTAAGATCACGACTCCTTCTTGGGTTATAGACATTGAGAATGCGAGTATTTCTTGGTGCAACAAAGATGCAAAAGATTTATTTGAGCGCTTGTTTAAGTGCCGTGATCTTTCCATGCTAAACATTGAAAAAGATCTTTTGGCTCGTCTTCAGTGCTTTATTCAAACTCAATATGTTGGTGATACGGTTAGCTTTAACTGGCCGCATAAATCCCCTGAACAAGGTCGTTGTGCTTGTGTCGGAACATTAATCTCCCTAGGCGGTGAGCGCTGGGGGATATCCGTTAGTGCAAAAATGCTGGCGTTTCAGAAAAATTCCACTGTTATTACTTCCTTATCGGACTTTTCCTTTGATACGATCAAGCGTTTTAAGACGCTTCCTATTGCTGTTTTTGATAGGCGAGGAGTGTACCTGGAATCTAGTGAATGTTTTTCCGAAAGATTTGGGGAAGTAATCACAATAGAAGACCTATTTGTTGTATCTAGTGCGGCGCAAGTGATTATGAAAGCCTTGCAGGATAAAGAATTATTGACGCAAGAAATTCGCTTGTCGACCCTAGAAGGGATTCGCTGGCATCAGATAGAGCTGTGTTATCAGACTTCAAATGATAAGGTTTTTTTGTTAGCTCATGATATTCAAGAACAAAGAGATCATGATGTCGCTCTTTATCGGTTAAACCTAAATTCAGATAATAAGTGCGACACTGCTAATCAGGTGTAGAAGAAGCCAACT